>JAZNNG010000081.1:0-110758 GCA_045580165.1 Eubacteriales bacterium | reverse complement strand
CCTATGTACAATCTTTGTAAAAAGCTCGTGGCAGAGGGCAAAAAGCCAACGGTAATTCTCGGTTTCAATTCTGCTAAAGACGTATTTTATGAAAATGAGTTCAAAGCTCTCGGAGCGGCTGTTTACGTTGCAACCGCAGACGGTAGCTACGGTACAAAGGGATTTGTGACTACTGTTCTTGAAGGACTTGATTATTCATATTTCTACACCTGCGGTCCCGAGCCGATGTTCAGAGCTATTGACAAAATAGCGAAGACAAGCGGACAGTACAGCTTTGAAGAGCGTATGGGATGCGGCTTCGGCGCTTGTATGGGATGCTCGTGCAAAACTCTTACGGGAAATAAGCGCATTTGCAAGGAAGGTCCCGTTATGGAGAGGGAGGAGATAATATGGAAAGATTAAGTGTTGAACTTTGCGGTATAAAGCTTGATAACCCCATTATCCCCGCAAGCGGAACTTTTGGTTACGGCTACGAGTTCGCAGAACTTTACGATATAAATATTCTCGGTACGTTCTCTTTCAAGGGAACAACCAAAGATCCGAGATTCGGAAATCCCACACCGAGAATTGCAGAATGCCCGATGGGTATGATAAATGCGGTGGGACTCCAGAACCCCGGAGTTGAAAAGGTGATTTCCGACGAGCTTCCCAAACTCAAAAAGTGCTTTGATAAAAAGGTTATGGCGAATGTCAGCGGATTTTCGATAGAAGACTACGCATACACCTGTGAAAAGCTCGATAAATGCGAACAGGTTGGCTGGCTTGAGGTCAACGTAAGCTGCCCTAACGTACACGGCGGCGGTATGAGCTTCGGAACAGATCCGAGCGCGGCGGCAGAGGTAACGAAAGCTGTTAAAAAGGTAACCACGAAGCCTGTTATAGTAAAGCTTTCGCCAAACGTAACCGACATTGTGTCGATTGCAAAGGCTTGCGAGGATGCGGGCGCTGACGGAATCAGCCTTATAAACACGCTTCTCGGTATGAGAATAGACCTTAAAACAAAAAAGCCGGTTATAGCAAACAAAATGGGCGGCTTTTCGGGCAGAGCAATATTCCCCGTGGCGGTGAGAATGGTGTATCAGGTCGCAAACGCGGTAAAGATACCCGTTGTCGGTATGGGCGGCGTCGCAACTGCCGAGGACGTTATAGAAATGATGCTTGCGGGAGCAACTGCGGTCGAGGTTGGAGCAGAAAACCTTATAAATCCGTTCGCCTGCAAGGAGATCATCGACAGACTTCCCGAGGTAATGGATAAATACAATATAAAAACTTTAAGTGAAATAATCGGAGGTGCATCTAATGGGTAAGGACGTAATTATTGCTTGCGATTTTGCGAGCAAGGAGCAGGTAATGGCTTTTCTCGACAAGTTTGTTGACACAAAGCCTTTCGTAAAAATAGGAATGGAGCTTTTCTACGCGGAAGGTCCGCAGATAGTAAAGGAAATAAAGGCTCGCGGACATAAGATATTCCTCGACCTTAAGCTCCACGATATTCCGAACACTGTAAAGAAATCAATGAGCGTGCTCAGAAATCTTGACGTGGATATGACAAATCTTCACGCAGCAGGAACAATACGTATGATGGAAGCCGCTATTGAAGGACTTACAAGACCCGACGGCACAAGACCTATGCTCATCGCGGTAACACAGCTTACCTCGACAGACCAGGAAAGTATGGAAAACGACCTTCTCATCAAGGAGCCCATCGATAAGGTAGTAATGCACTACGCGCACAACGCAAAGCTTGCGGGACTTGACGGTGTAGTATGCTCACCCCTTGAGGCAGAAAAGGTACACACAACCTGCGGTAAGGACTTCGTAACCGTAACGCCCGGTGTAAGATTTGCAGACGGCGATATCGGTGACCAGAAGAGAGTAATGACTCCCGCAGAAGCAAAGAAGATCGGCTCTGACTACATCGTAGTCGGCAGACCTATAACCGCGGCAGACGATCCCGTTGCGGCATATAACAGATGCGTAAATGAATTCGTAGGATAAGGAGATAAACAAAATGACACAGACAGAAAAGCTTATAGCAAAGGATCTACTTTCAATAAAGGCGGTATTCTTCCGTCCCGACGAGCCCTTTACCTGGGCAAGCGGAATCAAGAGCCCCGTATACTGCGATAACAGACTTACACTTACAGCACCCAAGGTAAGATGCGACGTTGAAAACGGACTCGCAGAGCTTATAAAGGAAAACTATCCCGAAGCAGAGGTGCTTATGGGTACTTCTACTGCAGGTATTGCTCACGCGGCTATCACAGCTCACCTTCTCGATATGCCTATGGGTTACGTTCGCTCGGGCGCAAAGGACCACGGCAGACAGAATCAGATCGAGGGTAAGCTTGAGGCAGGACAGAAGGTAGTGGTTGTCGAAGACCTTATCTCGACGGGCGGAAGCGTTATCGAGGTGGTTGAAGTACTTCGTGAAGCAGGCGCGGAGGTGCTTGGTATCGTAAGCATCTTTACTTACGGTATGAAGAAGGGACTCGACCGTCTTGCGGCGGCTGACGTAAAAAACATAAGCCTTACAAACTTTGACGCTATCGCAGAGGTAGCGGCAGAGGAGGGCTATATCAAGACAGAGGATATTCAGAGACTTATCAAGTTCCGAAACAATCCCTCTGATGAATCCTGGATCGGACAGTAAGATGAGAAATATCATTAACATCCTTGACCTTACGGTTGAGGAAATAGAGGAGCTTATAAAGGTTGCCGACGATATTATGGCTAACCCCGACAAGTATAACGAGGCGTGCCGTCATAAGATACTCGCAACACTTTTCTTCGAGCCGTCAACGAGAACAAGACTCAGCTTTGAGTCGGCAATGCTTTCGCTCGGCGGAAGCGTGCTCGGATTTTCCGAGGCAAATTCAAGCTCGGCGGCAAAGGGAGAGAGCGTGTCTGATACTATCGAGGTAGTAAGCGGATATGCAGACGTGATAGCAATGCGTCACCCTAAGGAAGGCGCACCTATGGTTGCGGCGGCCCACTCTGACGTACCGATAATCAACGCGGGTGACGGCGGTCACTATCACCCGACCCAGACACTTACGGACCTTCTCACCATTCATCACGAAAAGGGAAGATTTGATAATCTTACTATCGGTCTTTGCGGAGATCTCAAGTTTGGAAGAACGGTGCATTCGCTTATTGCGGCTATGTCCAGATACACGGGTATCAAGTTCGTGCTTATTTCCCCCGAGGAGTTAAAGCTCCCGAGCTTCGTAAAGCAGGAATACATTAAGGATAAGGGAATAGAGTATACACAGAGTACGTCACTTGAGGACGTAATGGGAGAGCTTGACATACTTTATATGACAAGAGTGCAGAGAGAGCGCTTCTTCAACGAGGAGGATTATCTCAGACTCAAGGACAGCTACATTCTCACAGAGGAGAAGATGAAGCTTGCAAAGAGAGATATGTGTGTGCTTCACCCGCTTCCCAGAGTCAACGAGATAGCGACTGCGGTCGACAAGGATCCGAGAGCCTGCTATTTCAAGCAGGCTAAATACGGCAAGTTTATAAGAATGGCTCTTATAATGAAGCTTCTGGAGGTGCAGTTATGAATATAGACAGCATCAGAAACGGTATAGTTATCGACCATATCGCCGCAGGAAGCGCAATGAAGCTTTTTGAGCTTCTCGGACTTGACGGACTTGATTGCTCGGTGGCGATTCTCAAAAACGTGCCGAGTAAAAAGAAGGGCAAGAAGGATATAATCAAGATAGACGCCGACATCGACGTAAATCTTGACGTTATCGGATACGTTGACCCCGAAGCAACGGTAAACGTCATAAAGGACAGTAAGCTTGTGGAGAAGAAGTCGATTTCGGCTCCCGCAACGCTCAAAAACGTTATCAAATGCAAAAATCCGAGATGTATAACCTCTGTTGAAAGAGATCTCGATCAGGTTTTTGTGTTAACTGATAAAGAAAAAATGACCTACCGTTGCATTTATTGTGAAACCAAACCAAATTAAAAAAATACGCCGGGTATGTCTTGACTAAACGTTAAAGCTTTGATATAATAAATATGTAAATAAGAGTGTTTCCCGTAACTGACGGAATTTTGCGGAGCACCGCAAGGGAGCGGGGAACAGATAGTGGTATTTTTTGTTATCAGAGCCGACCGTCTGGGCATACTTGGCACAATTATGGCTGAGTATGCCTTTTTTGTTTTTAAAATCGAATTTTCCCGATTGGCGAAAGGATATATCGAAATATGAAAAAAGTCGGAATAGTAATGGGAAGCGACAGTGATCTTCCCATAGTTGAAAAAGCTATAAATACACTTAAGGCTCTTGACATCCCCTTTGAGGTTCACGTTTATTCGGCGCACAGAACACCCGAAGAGGCAAGAGAATTTTCTAAAAACGCAGAAGCTAACGGCTTTGGCGCTATAATCGCGGTTGCGGGTATGGCGGCTCACCTTGGTGGAGTTATTGCTTCGAATACCATCCTCCCCGTTATAGGAATTCCGTGCAAATCGCAGAATCTTGACGGTATGGATGCACTTCTCTCGACAGTACAGATGCCGTCGGGCATTCCCGTGGCAACCGTTGCGATTAACGGAGGAGTAAATGCGGCGCTTCTTGCAGCAGAAATGCTTGCCATTGAGGATAAGGCGCTTGCAGAAAAGCTCAGAGAAAAGAGAGCGAACGATACGAAGGCGGTTCTTGAAAAGGACGCGGCAGTTGCGGCAAGATTTAATATATAACGGCATTTTCACTTGGTAAGGAGTAAATAATGGGCGGCTTTTTCGGAGCAGTAAGCAAGACCGACGCCATGGTAGACGTGTTCTTCGGAACTGACTACCATTCCCATCTCGGTACACGCAGGGCAGGTATGGCGGCGTACGACAGAGAGATCGGCTTGCAGAGAAAAATACATAACATTGAAAATTCACCCTTCAGAACGAAGTTCGAAAAGGTGTTCGAGGAGATGCAGGGCACTTCGGCAATAGGCGCAATAAGCGACACAGATCCCCAGCCTCTTCTCATCCGATCAAATCACGGTACCTATGCTATATGCACGGTCGGCATTATAAATAACGCCGAGGAGCTTATAGACAAATATCTCAAAAATTGCGGTCTGCATTTTGACGCGATGACGGGAGGCAGAGTCAATTCAAACGAGCTTATAGCCGCGCTTATTGACCAGAAGCCGACCTTCGCAGAGGGAATACGATTTGCACAGACCTCGATCGACGGAACGGCGTCGATCTTGATCCTCCGTGATAACGGAAATCTGATCGCGGCGCGCGACTATTACGGAAGGATCCCCGTACACATAGGAAAGAATAAAAACGGATATTGCGTTTCGTTTGAATCCTTTGCGTATAAAAAGCTTGATTACGATGACGCAAAGGAGCTTGGTCCGGGGGAGATAGTCGAGCTTACCGCAGACAGTATAACACAACTTGCAGAGCCAGGCAAAGAGATGCGTATTTGCGCTTTTCTGTGGTCTTACTACGGATATTCGACGTCGGACTATGAGGGAATAAATGTTGAGACCATGCGTTACCGTAACGGAGCGATAATGGCTGAAAACGATAAAAAAATGGGACTTGCTCAGGATATTGATTACGTCGGAGGCGTTCCCGATTCGGGCACACCACACGCAATAGGCTATGCAAACAAGAGTGGAATACCGTTTGCGCGTCCCTTTATCAAATACACACCCACCTGGCCGAGAAGCTTTATGTCGGCAAATCAGGTAGACCGTAAAAAGGTCGCAAAGATGAAGATGATCCCTGTTCACGAATTGATACAGGACAAAAAGCTTTTGTTTGTTGACGACTCGATAGTAAGAGGAACTCAGCTCAAGGAAACGGTTGATTTTCTCTACGACAACGGAGCTAAAGAGGTGCACATGCGCTCTGCGTGCCCACCGATAATGTATTCGTGCAAGTATCTTAACTTCTCTCGCTCAAACAGTCAGATGGAGCTTATCGCAAGAAGCGTCATCATGGAGCTTGAGGGTGAGGAAGGCTTTAAGTACCTCGCGGAATACAGTGACTCCTCAACAGAGAGAGGAAAGAAGCTCAGACAAACAATTTGCGACAAGCTTCACTTCGCTTCCCTTGAATTCCAGTCGCTCGAGGGTGTAATAAAATCAATTGGAATAGAACCGTGCAAGCTTTGCACGTATTGTTGGAACGGAAAGGAATAAAAACTATGCATTCACAATCAAGATCTGACAGTTACGCAGCAGCAGGCGTTGATATTACCGCCGGCTACAAGGCAGTTGAACTTATGAAAACACACATCGCAAAGACTCTTACTTCGGGCGTTTGCTCCGATGTTGGAGGATTTGGCGGTCTCTTCGAGATCGATCTCGAGGGCATCACAAAGCCCGTGCTCGTAAGCGGTACGGACGGTGTAGGAACAAAGCTTAAAATAGCATTCCTTATGGACAAGCACGATACAGTCGGAATTGACTGTGTTGCAATGTGCGTAAACGATATTATATGCAGCGGTGCAAAGCCTCTCTTCTTCCTCGACTATATTGCTTGCGGCAAGAACGTGCCCGAGCGTATCGCGGACATCGTAAAGGGTGTTTGCGAGGGCTGCATCCAGTCGGGAGCTGCACTCATCGGCGGCGAGACCGCAGAAATGCCCGGCTTCTATCCCGTTGACGAATACGATCTCGCAGGATATTCTACGGGTATAGTTGACAAGGCAAGGATAATCGACAACAAAACTATGCGCGCAGGCGACGTAATTATAGCTCTCCCCTCAAGCGGAGTTCACTCAAACGGATTTTCTCTCGTTAGAAAGGTGTTTGACGTTGAAAACAGCGACATCAAGTCTCCCGTAGCAGAGCTTGGCGGCAAGTCCATAGGCGAAACACTTTTGACACCTACAAGAATTTACGTAAAGCCCGTGCTTGCTCTTCTTGAAAAGGTAAACGTAAAGGGTATCTCCCACATTACAGGCGGTGGCTTCTACGAGAACATTCCGAGAAGTATTCCCGACGGACTCGGCGCAGTTGTTGAAAGAAGCGCAGTTAAGGTGCTTCCCATATTCGACCTTATCGCAAAGGTCGGCGGCATCAGCGAAAGAGATATGTTCAACACCTTCAATATGGGCGTAGGTATGAGCATCGTAGTTGCTCCCGAGGACGTTGACACGGCTCTTGAAATACTCAAGGCAAACGGCGAAGACGCTTACATTATAGGTAAAATTGAAGAATCGGACGAAAAGATAACGATATGCTGAAGAATTTAATTAACGGAATAGCGGCAGGTACGCTTATCGCAATAGGCGGAAGCGTTTATATGTCCTCTGACAACAAGTACATAGGTGCAATACTTTTCTCGGTAGCACTTCTTTGCATCTGCTATAAGGGCTACTCGCTCTTTACGGGTAAGGTAGGATTTATGCCCGAAAAGCACGACAGAGAAGCGTGGAGCGTTCTGCTTTGGGGTCTGCTCGGTAACTTTATTGCAACGGTAGGCTTCGGCTTCCTTATCAGATACGCAAACTCCGCTATTGGTGCTGCAGCAGAGATTGCTTGCGCGGCAAAGCTTACACAGGCAATGCCTCAAACGCTTATAAGAGCGTTCTTTTGCGGAATACTTATGTACCTCGCGGTAAGCGTTTACCGTGACAACAAGAGTATCGCGGGAATATTCTTCTGCGTGCCCGTTTTTATACTCAGCGGCTTTGAGCACTCGATCGCCAATATGTTCTACTTCGGCGCATCGGGTAAGATCGACCTCGACGTTATAGTCTATCTCATAATCGTAATAATCGGAAATGCAATAGGAGGTATTTTCCTCCCGTTGCTGTCCATCCTTTGTGGTAAGGAGAAGAAAAATGGCTAAAACCGTTAAGATAGCCGTGCTTGTTTCGGGCGGCGGCACAAATCTTCAAGCGCTTATCAACGCTGAAAATAAGGGTGTTATAAAAAGCGGAAAAATAAGCCTCGTTATTTCAAACGTAGCGACTGCGTACGCACTCAAGCGCGCGCAAAATGCAGGCATCGACACCGCGGTTGTTCTGAAAAAAGAGCTCGGCTCACAGGAAGCGTTTGAAGAAAAGATCATAGAGATTCTTGAAAAGAACAAGATCGAGATCATCGTTCTCGCAGGCTTTATGAGCATACTCAGCGAGAATTTCACCCGTCGTTACGACAAGCGTATCATCAACGTGCATCCCTCGCTCATCCCGTCATTCTGCGGTAAGGGCTTTTACGGACTCAGGGTACACGAGGCGGCGCTTGAAAAGGGAGTAAAGGTCACGGGTGCTACCGTGCATTTCGTGAACGAAATTCCCGACGGCGGCGAGATAATTATGCAGAAGGCTGTTAATATAAGGGAAGATGACACTCCCGAAACACTTCAGAAGCGTGTAATGCGACTTGCTGAGTGGAAGATATTGCCCGCATCGGTTGAAAAGGTGTGCGCAGAAAGAAAGTGTAAATAAATTGCCGTGTGCGGCGGATAGGAGATAAATATGAATATTTACGAGATCAACGATATTGCAGAGCTTATCAAGGATAATTCTTACGTAGGCAGAGGCATAGTAATCGGTAAAACAGAGGACGCAAGGAAGGCGTGTGTTGCATACTTCATTATGGGTAGAAGCGCAAACAGCCGCAACCGCGTGTTCGTTGAACGCGACAACGCGCTCTTTACAGAGCCCTTTGACGCATCCAAGGTAGAGGACCCGAGCCTTATTATCTACGCGGCTCTCAGAAAGCACGAAAATAAGCTTATCGCTACAAACGGTGACCAGACGGATACAATATACGACGGAGTCAAGGCAGGCAAGGGCTTTGCAGAAGCACTCAGAGCGCGTGAGTTTGAGCCGGATGCTCCGAACTTCACACCCCGTATTAGCGGTATGATAACCTTTGGCAAGGGCGATTTTACATACGAAATGAGCATTCTCAAGAGTGCTGATGAAAAGGGAAGCGCTTGTAACCGTTACACGTTTGAATATCCCTCGCTCGCAGGTCTCGGACACTTCATCCACACCTACGTTTGCGACGGCAACCCTATCCCCACCTTCCAGGGTGAGCCCGAAAGAGTCAAGATCGGCAACGATATCGACGAGTTTACGAATTCTCTCTGGAACGCACTCGACAAGGACAACAAGATCTCTCTCTACGTAAGATATGTTGACCTCGAAACAGGCGCTGAAGAAAATCGCCTCATCAATAAGAACGTTTAATAATTTGCTACTGTAAAAGGAGAATAGAAATGAAAGAGTTTGAACTTAAATACGGATGTAACCCCAACCAGAAGCCCGCGAAGATATTTATGCACGACGGAAGCGAGCTTCCGATAGAAATTCTCTGCGGCAGACCGGGCTTTATCAACTTCCTCGACGCATTCAACAGCTGGCAGCTCGTAAAAGAGCTCAAGGAAGCTCTCGGACTTCCCGCAGTAACCTCGTTCAAGCACGTAAGCCCCACCTCCGCAGCAGTAGGAATCAAGCTCTCCGACAAGCTCAAGAAGGCTTGCTTCGTAGACGACATCGAAGGCCTTGACGAGTCCCCCCTCGCTTGCGCTTACGCAAGAGCAAGAGGTACTGACAGAATGTGCTCCTTCGGTGACTGGGTTGCGCTCTCCGACGTATGTGACGTGACTACAGCCAAGATGATCAAGCGTGAGGTATCCGACGGAGTTATCGCTCCCGGCTACGAGCCCGAGGCACTTGAAATTCTCAAGTCCAAGAGAAACGGAAACTACAACATAGTTAAGATCGACCCGAACTACGTTCCTGCCGCTATTGAGCACAAGCAGGTTTACGGCATTACGTTCGAGCAGGGAAGAAACAACTTTGAAATAAACAAGGAGCTTCTTTCCAACATCGTAACAGAAAACAAGAATCTTCCCGAGAGCGCAGTACGCGACCTAATAATCGCGCTCATCACTCTCAAATATACACAGTCCAACTCTGTTTGCTACGCAGTTGACGGACAGGCTATCGGCGTTGGCGCAGGTCAGCAGTCGAGAATCCACTGCACGCGTCTTGCAGGCTCCAAGGCAGACACTTGGTTCTTGCGTCAGCACGAGAAGGTATTAAACCTCCCCTTCAAGTCAACTCTCGGCAGACCCGACCGCGATAATGTAATCGACGGCTACATCAACCGTAACGAAGAGGATGTTTGTGCTGACGGCAACTGGCAGAAGTACTTTACCGAGCAGCCCGCACCCCTTACCGATGAGGAGATCAGAGCATACCTCTCTACGATCGACGGCGTTGCGCTCGGCTCCGACGCATTCTTCCCGTTTGACGATAATATTGAGCGCGCAAAGAAGAGTGGCGTTAAGTACATCGCAGAGCCCGGCGGCTCTATCAGAGATGACCTCGTTATCGAATGCTGCAATAAGTACGGTATGACAATGTCGTTTACCGGAATGCGTTTGTTCCACCACTAATTTCTTTTTTGAAAGGAAAATAGCCATGAAAATAATGGTTGTTGGCGGTGGCGGACGTGAACACGCCATCATCAAAAAGCTTAAAGAAAACAAGAGCGTAGAGATAATCTACGCTCTGCCCGGTAACGGCGGTATTGCGGCGGATGCCGTATGCGTCGATATCGGAGCAAAGGATATAGATAAAATAGTCGGGTTTGCGGTAGAAAACAAGATCGACTACGCGGTAGTCGCTCCCGACGATCCGCTTGTGCTCGGTTGCGTTGACGCGCTGAATGAAAAGGGCATCCCCTGCTTCGGACCCGCGGCAAACGCGGCTATTATCGAGGGAAGTAAGGTCTTCTCGAAGAACCTTATGAAAAAGTACGGTATTCCCACTGCAGAATACGAGGTTTTTGACAACTGCGAAAAGGCTCTCAAATACCTCGATACCGCGCCTATTCCGACAGTTATAAAGGCTGACGGCCTTGCGCTCGGTAAGGGAGTAATCATCGCGGAAACACGCGACGATGCGAAAAAAGCAGTTGTTGAAATGATGCAGGACAAGAAGTTCGGCAAAAGCGGCGACAATATCGTAATCGAGGAATTTCTCGAGGGTCCCGAGGTGTCTGTTCTTGCTTTCACTGACGGAAAAACGGTAGCTCCGATGATATCGTCTATGGACCACAAGCGCGCAGGAGATAACGATACAGGACTTAATACGGGCGGTATGGGAACCATAGCTCCCAACCCCTACTACACGGAAGATATCGCGGCTGAGTGTATGAAAAAGATATTCCTTCCTACCATTGACGCGATGAATAAAGAGGGAAGAACGTTTAAGGGCTGCCTTTACTTCGGACTTATGCTTACAAAGAATGGTCCTAAGGTAATAGAGTACAACTGTCGTTTCGGTGACCCCGAAACTCAGGTAGTCCTTCCGCTTCTTGAAAGCGACCTTCTCACCGTTATGAAGGCTACAACAGACGGCACTCTCGACAAGACTGAGGTCAAGTTCTCGAAACAGAGCGCGTGTTGCGTTATCGTTGCTTCAAACGGCTATCCCCAGAGCTACGAAAGCGGATTTGAAATGGATATTCCCGCAGACGTGGCAGACAGCGTTTACGTTGCAGGCGCTAAGATAAAGGACGGCAAGCTTGTTACCGCAGGTGGCCGCGTGCTTGGTGTAACTGCAGTAGAGGACACTCTCGAGGACGCTATAAAGAGCGCGTACGCTAAGACCGAGAAAGTAAAATTTGAAAACGCATATTACCGCCGTGATATCGGCGCAAAAGCCCTTAAGGCAGTAAAGGAGAACAACTGATGGTATACAGAGTATTCGTCGAAAAGAAGCCCGAGCTTGCTCACGAAGCAAAATCGCTTCTTTCCGACGCTCGCACCCTTTTCGGTATAAACGAGCTTGAAAAGGTTCGTGTTATCAACCGTTACGATGCAGACAATATAACAAAAGACCTTTTTGATTACGCGATCAACACGGTATTCTCCGAGCCTCAGCTTGATATTGCAGGTGAGGAGGTTGACCTGTCGGGCGCGATTGTGTTTGCGGTAGAATATCTTCCCGGTCAGTTCGACCAGAGAGCAGATTCCGCGGCTCAGTGTATACAAATTATCTCGCAGGGCGACAGACCTACTATCCGTACCGCAAAGGTGTACGCTCTTTACGGTAAGCTTTCTGACGCTCAGATCGCAGAAATAAAGAAATACGTAATAAACCCCGTAGAAGCGCGTGAGGCGGCGCTTGAAAAGCCCGGAACTCTCACGGTTAACTACGAAATTCCCACCGAAGTAAAGACGCTTGACGGCTTTACCTCGCTTGACAAGGCAGGACTCGAGGCGTTTATCAAGGATTACGGTCTTGCAATGGACCTCGGCGACATCACGTTCTGTCAGGAATATTTCGCAAACGAGGGCAGAAACCCCACCATCACCGAGATCCGTATGATAGATACATACTGGTCCGACCACTGCCGTCATACCACGTTCCTTACAACTATCGACAGCGTTAAGTTTGAGGACGAGCTTCTTGAAAAAACTTACAAGGAATACCTTGCAACAAGAGAAAAGCTCGGCAGAACAAAGCCACAGAACCTTATGGATATCGGTACTCTTGCTGCTAAATATCTCAAGAAGACAGGACAGCTTCAGAAGCTTGACGAGTCCGAGGAAATAAATGCTTGTACCGTTAAGATGGAGGTTGAGATAGACGGTAAGCGCGAGCCGTGGCTTCTCCTCTTCAAGAACGAAACGCATAACCACCCCACAGAGATCGAGCCCTTCGGTGGCGCGGCAACCTGTATCGGCGGTGCTATTCGTGACCCGCTTTCGGGACGCTCTTACGTTTACGCGGCAATGAGAGTAACGGGCGCGGCTGACCCCACGGTTCCCGTATCCGAAACTATAAAGGGTAAGCTTTCGCAGAGAACCATCGTTCAGACTGCGGCGGCAGGTTACTCGTCCTACGGTAACCAGATTGGTCTTGCAACTGGTATGGTAGACGAGCTTTATCATCCCGGATACGCGGCTAAGAGAATGGAAATAGGCGCGGTTGTTGCGGCAGCTCCTGCGGCGAATGTTCGCCGTGAGTGCCCCGAGGACGGCGACGTTGTAATTCTTCTCGGCGGACGTACGGGACGCGACGGTATCGGCGGTGCAACAGGCTCCTCAAAGGCGCACGATTCTCACTCCGTTGAGACCTGCGGCGCAGAGGTACAGAAGGGTAACGCTCCCGAGGAAAGAAAGCTTCAGCGACTTTTCAGAAACCCCGAAGCGTGCAGGATGATAAAGAGATGTAACGACTTCGGAGCAGGCGGTGTGTCCGTTGCTATCGGTGAGCTTGCCGACGGACTTGAAATAGACCTCAATAAGGTGCCCAAGAAGTACGACGGTCTTGACGGTACAGAGCTTGCTATAAGCGAGTCTCAGGAAAGAATGGCTGTTGTTATAGAAAAAGAAAACGTTGAAAGATTTATGGCTCTTGCGGATAGCGAGAACCTTGAGGCGACAGTGGTAGCTAAAGTTACCGCAGAGCCCAGACTCCGTATGCATTGGAACGGTAAGACCATCGTTGATATCTCGCGTGAGTTCTTGAACTCCAACGGTGCGGAAAAGCATATAGACATTACTCCCGCAAAGACCGAGGATTATAATAAGGCTCCCGTTAAGAGCTTCACCGACGGCTTCAAGGCGCTTGTAGGTGATCTCAACGTATGCTCAAAGCGCGGTCTTTCTGAAAGATTTGACTCCACCATCGGCGCAGGCACAGTTCTTATGCCGTTCGGCGGAAAGAACCAGAAAACACCTATTCAGGCTATGGTACATAAGGTTTCGGTTGAAGAGAAGCACACCGACACCTGCTCGTTTATGGCTTGGGGATATAACCCCTATATTGCAGAAAAGTCGCCCTACCACAGCGCGTATCTTGCAGTTGTGGAGAGCGCGGCAAAGCTTGTTGCGGCAGGTGCTTCCTACGAGGACGTTTACCTCACCTTCCAGGAATACTTTGAAAAGCCCGGACGTGACGGTAAGAGATGGGGCAAGCCCTTCTCGGCACTCCTCGGTGCATTCCGTGCTCAGGTTGAGCTCGGCATCGGCGCGATAGGCGGTAAGGACTCGATGAGTGGCTCGTTTGAAACTCTCGACGTTCCCCCCACACTCGTTTCGTTTGCAATAACAACGGGTAAGACCGACGAGGTCATCACTAATGACGCAAAGGCGGCAGGACATAAGCTTGTTAAGATCTCTCCCGAATACGCAGATGACAAGCTCCCCGTTGCAAGGTCGCTTATCGAAGCCTTTAACAAGGTGACTGCGCTTATGCGTGCAGGTAAGGTATATTCCGCGTACACACCCACGTTCGGCGGTATAGCTGAAGCAGTTTATAAAATGTGTATCGGTAACGGACTCGGCTTCGAATTTGACAAGGCGATGACGCTCGACGATATCTTCGGCTATTCTTACGGCTCGTTCCTCCTCGAGGTTGACGCAGATTTCGACGGTGAGACCGTAGGTTATTTCACCGCAGACGGTAAGATCGCATACGCAGGCGAAGCGGTTTGCGCGTGCGAGCTTGAAAAGCTTTACGAAACCAAGCTTGAAGGCGTATTCCCCTGCCTTGAAAAGGATACCAACAAAACGTACGAAAACTTCTCATATAAGAGCGAAAAGACTCTTGCTCCCGCAGTAAAGGTCGCAAGACCTAAGGTGCTCATCCCCGTATTCCCCGGAACAAACTGTGAGTTTGATTCGGCTAAGGCGGTAAGAGATGCGGGCGCTGAAGCAAAGATTTTTGTAATCAACAACCTTACCAGTGACGGAATTGCAAGAAGTGTTGAAGGCTTTGCTAAGGAGCTTTCAACGTCACAGATGATATTCGTTCCCGGAGGCTTCTCGGGCGGCGACGAGCCCGACGGCTCGGGTAAGTTCATCACCGCATTCTTCAGAAACTCGGCAATAAAAGAAGGCGTTACCGAGCTTCTTGACAAGCGCGACGGTCTTATGTGCGGTATCTGTAACGGCTTCCAGGCTCTTATCAAGCTCGGACTTGTTCCTTACGGAAAGATTATCGACACAGACGAGACCTGCCCGACGCTTACCTTTAACACAATAGGCAGACACCAGTCAAAGCTCGTAAGAACAAGAATCGCATCCACCAAGTCCCCGTGGCTTGCATCCTGTGAGGTCGGTGACGTTTATACCGTTGCTATCTCGCACGGAGAGGGAAGATTCCTCGCTGACGAGGCTCTCATCAAAAAGCTTGCCGAAAACGGACAGATCGCAACTCAGTACGTTGACTTTGACGGCAACGCAACCGACGATATACGCTTCAATCCCAACGACTCAATGTTTGCGATAGAGGGCATCACATCTCCTGACGGCAGAGTATTCGGTAAGATGGGACATAGCGAGCGTATAGGCTCCGGACTTTACAAGAACGTTCCCGGAAACTACGATATCCGTATGTTTGAGTCGGCAGTTAAGTATTTTAAGTAAGAGAGGGTTATATAAATGGCATATTTGAGCGATATTGAAATAGCACAGCAGTGCAAAATGGAGCACATCAACGAGATCGCAAAGCGCGCTCACGTTCACCTCAAGTACATTGAGCAGTACGGCAACTACAAGGCAAAGGTAGACCTTTCACTTCTTAACGAAACGGATAAGAAGGACGGAAAGCTCATCCTCGTTACTGCTATCACCCCTACTCCCGCGGGAGAAGGAAAGACCACGACTACCATCGGTCTTGCAGACGGTCTTAAGAGAATCGGTAAGGACGTTACCGTAGCCCTCCGTGAGCCCTCGCTCGGACCCGTGTTTGGCGTTAAGGGAGGTGCTGCCGGCGGCGGATACGCTCAGGTAGTACCTATGGAAGACATCAACCTTCACTTCACAGGCGACTTCCACGCAATAGGCGCGGCTAACAACCTTCTCGCAGCTATGCTCGATAACCACATTCA
The DNA here is from genome assembly GCA_045580165.1 of Eubacteriales bacterium. Classification (GTDB taxonomy): domain Bacteria; phylum Bacillota; class Clostridia; order Oscillospirales; family CAG-272; genus UBA4717. Next base: position 94,910 of record JAZNNG010000081.1, on the reverse strand, counting down.
GCAGGGCAACTCGCTTGGAATCGACGTTCGCAGAATCACATGGAAGCGTTGCGTTGATATGAATGACCGTCAGCTCCGCTTTATTGTAGACGGTATGGGCGGCAAGGCAAACGGCGTTCCGCGTGAGGATGGCTTTGATATAACCGTTGCGAGCGAAATTATGGCAGTTCTTTGCCTCTCAAGCTCGATAACAGACCTCAAGGAAAGACTTTCGAGAATTATCGTCGGATACACTTATGACGATAAGCCCGTAACCTGCGGTGAGCTCAAGGCGGCAGGCGCAATGACCGCGCTCCTCAAGGACGCTCTCAAGCCTAACCTTGTTCAGACTCTTGAGGGAACACCCGCATTCGTTCACGGCGGACCCTTCGCTAACATTGCTCACGGTTGTAACTCCGTAATGGCAACCAAGATGGCTATGAAGATGGGCGACTACACCGTAACCGAGGCAGGCTTCGGCGCAGACCTCGGAGCAGAGAAGTTCCTCGACATCAAGTGCCGTATGGCAGGTCTTACCCCCGACGCAGTTGTAGTGGTTGCAACGGTAAGAGCACTCAAGATGCACGGCGGCAGAGCGAAGACAGAGCTTGGCACAGAGGATATTCCCGCGCTTGAAAAGGGTATCCCGAACCTTCTCCGCCACGTTTCCAATATCAAGAACGTATATAAGCTTCCCTGTGTAGTAGCAGTTAACCGCTTCCCGACAGACACCGACGCCGAGATCGACTTCATTATCAAGAAGTGCCGTGAGCTCGGAGTAAATACCGTTCTCTCGACAGTATGGGCAGACGGCGGTCGCGGCGGCGAGGAGCTTGCGCGTGAGGTGGTACGCCTCTGTGAAGAAGAACAGGGCGACTTCACCTTCTCCTACGAGCTTGACTCTACCATCGAAGAAAAGATCGAAGCGGTAGTTAAGAAGGTTTACGGCGGCGACGGTATTACCGTTATGCCTGCGGCAAAGAAGCAGATCGAAAAGCTCACAGAGCTTGGATTTGATAAATGCCCCGTATGTATCGCAAAGACACAGTACAGCTTCTCGGACGATCCCACAAAGCTCGGCGCACCCGAAGGCTTTACGGTAACTATCAAGAACGTAAAGATTTCCGCAGGTGCAGGCTTTATCGTAGTTCTTACGGGAGATATTCTCACAATGCCCGGACTTCCCAAGTCCCCTGCGGCAGAGAAGATCGACGTTGACGAAAACGGTAAGATCTCCGGCTTGTTCTAATATATTAAAAGCATTAACCGACGGGGCAAAATAAGCCCCGTCGGTTGTGTCTTTTTTATCGATATTTTGCATATTTATACACTTGAATTGTCAAAATTGACAGTACGGTATGTATCACGGACAAAACCATTTGGAAAATTAGTATAAATTTGAAATAATCGCTGTTTTTTGTTGACAAACTGCGGTTTTTGTGGTATAATTTTTTAAAATTAACGGAGGACGAAAGCGATGTTTTTCTGTAAGACAACGGATAATAGTACATCAATGGATGCAAATCGTGTTGCGTCTTGTTTTCGTGCTCTGTTCAATACTGTTAACTTTTCAGACATTGCCGCTTTGGCAGTGTCTGTTTTACTATGCCTTGCGCTAATTATTATATTTCGCATTGATATTATTGCTGCGATAATTATTTCGGGCATAATTATTATGCGTATGAATATGCAGTCAAAAAAGGCAAACTAAAACAGTAAACTAACGAAATGATTTGTTTGACAGTTTTGCTTTTTTGAGGCAGAGCTGTCGTTTTATTTTAACGCTTGGTCAGAGAGGTATGAATTATGACTGGAATTGGTATTTCCGAAATTACGTTGCGTGAAGAGGGCAAGGGCTATTCGCTCAGCTTCAAGGAGAAAATTGAGGTTGCGGGTATACTTGACAAGCTAAACGTGAACGTCATAGAAACTGCTCCGATAACAAAGGGAAGAAGCGATATTCTTTTCCTTCACTCGGCGGCGTCTCTTATAAAGAACAGTGTTCTTTCGTGCCCTGTCGGACTAAGCGCCGATTCGGTAGAGGAAACCTATAATGCCATCAAGGAAGCAAAGCATCCGAGACTTCACGTTATGGCATCCGTTTCCACGGTACAGATGGAATACATACACCACTTAAAGCCCGCGGCGCTTCTCGAAGCGCTCGAGGCAACCGTAAAGCGAGCAAGAGAGCTTTGCGAGGACGTTGAGGTGTCCTTGCTCGACGCTACACGCGCAGAGCACGAAATGCTTTATAAGGCAGTACGCGTTGCAGTTGGCGCGGGCGCAGGAACAGTAACCCTCTGCGATTCGTCCGGAGAGATGATGCCTACCGAATTCGGTAAGTTTATTGAAAACGTTTTTGAGGCAGTTCCCGAGGTCAAGGAAGTAACGCTTGGCGTTGAATGCTCCGACAGTCTTCATATGGCGGCGGCTTGCACTATATCCTGCATCAAAAACGGAGTAACTCAGATAAAGACGTCCACGTTGTCAGAGGAGTACCCGAGTCTGAGCGCCATTGCTCACATCTTCCGCGCAAAGGCAGATTCGCTCGGTGTAAGCACGTCTATAAATATGTCGGTGCTTGACAGTTCTGTTGACAAAATAAAAATAATGACACGCGGTGTTGGCGCAAAGAACACTCTCGGCGTTGTAAGCGGTGTTCAGGAGAACTTCAAGCTTGGTACTAACGACGACGTGACCACCGTAAAGGCGGCAGTCGAAAGTCTTGGATATACACTTTCCGAGGAGGACACGGCAAAGGTCTTTGAGGAATTTGAAAAGATATCCAAGAACAAGAGTGTCGGCGCTAAGGAGCTTGAGGCTATAGTGGCAAGCGTTGCAATGCAGGTTCCCGCGACATATAAGCTCAAGAGCTATCTCATAAACAGCAGTAACGTGATCTCGTCAACTGCCCACATCGAGCTTGAGAAGAACGGAGAAGTGCTTTCCGGTGTGTGTGTCGGAGACGGTCCCGTTGCGGCGGCATTCCTTGCGATAGAGCAGATAACGGGACGCCACTTCGAGCTTGACGATTTCCAGATACAGTCGGTAACCGAGGGCAGAGAAGCGGTCGGCTCGAGTATAGTAAAGATAAGAGAAAACGGCAAGCCCTATTCGGGTAAGGGAATTTCAACCGACATCATCGGAGCGAGCATCAAGGCGTATATCAACGCACTAAACAAGCTTTGCTTTGAGGAACAGGTCTGAAAACACGAAATTCCACAAGAAAGGAAGCCTTTACACAGGTCTGCATAAAAAATGAAATTATCTTTTTCAACAAACCATTGGTCCGGATACACGATGGCGGATTACTTCGAATTCGCCGCGGACTATAAATTCAACGGCTTTGAGATGCACGGTGTCAGCGAAATGGACGATGCCGATATCAAGAGCGTGTATCACAAGCTTTACGATTATAAAATCAAGATTTCCTGCATAGATATGGCGAGTGACATATCAACGGACGGAGAAAAGGCGTTTGCCGAGCTTGCCAAATGCATAAGCGTGGCAAAATCTCTCGGTGTACCCTACGTCAGACTCAAGGCGTCGGGAGAAGAGGGCGTAAGAGAGTTCTTTGAAAAGGCACTTGTTATTGCCGAGGAAAACAAGGTAACGCTTCTTGTTGAAACCTCGGGAATCTACGCTGACACAAACAAGCTTCGCGACCTGCTCATATCTTATTCAAACGATAACATCGCGGCGCTCTGGGATCTGCATTACCCTTACAGAGTAAACGGCGAGTCCCCCGAAAAGACGGTCACGAACCTCGGTGCTTATATCAAGCACATACATATCAAGGACTCGGTAAGCGAGAATGAGTACAGTCTTATCGGAGAGGGTACTCTCCCGATTGAAAAATTCGTTGAGGCTCTCAGAAGCATAAATTATGACGGCTTCGTGTCGATCGAATGGAATCCCGAGTGGGACCGTGAGATCGATCAGCCCGAAATAATCTTCCCGCACTTTGTAAGCTATATGTCGAGATTTGAAAGTTTTTCAAGAAAAAAATCGACACTTTACGAAAACAAGCGCGGAAACGGAAAGTACGTCTGGAAGAAGGACGCGCTTGTTGAGAAAACTCTTTCGCAGGTGCTCAACAAGATGGTCGAGGAATTCCCCGATCAGTATGCGTTCAAATATACGACGCTTGATTACACGCGTACATATTCTCAGTTCAGAGATGACGTTGACACGTTTGCAAGAAGCCTTATCGCTCTCGGTGTAAGACCGGGAAGCCACGTTGCGGTGTGGGCGACCAACGTTCCTCAGTGGTACATCGCATTCTGGGCAACGACCAAGATAGGTGCGGTGCTCGTAACGGTAAACACCGCATACAAAATACATGAGGCAGAATACCTGCTCAGACAGTCTGATACCCACACGCTTATTATGACAGAGGGTTACAGAGATTCCAATTACTCGCAGATAATGGCTGAGCTTTGCCCCGAGCTTGAAAACACGAAGGAGGGAACACCGCTTCACTCAAAGAAGCTTCCGTTCCTCAGAAATATTATTACGGTCGGCTTTAAGCAGAAGGGCTGTCTTACCTGGGAGGACGCGCTTCTCAAGCACGAGGGTGTTCCCGTAGAGGAGCTTATGCGCTACGAGGCGGCAGTCGACGTTAACGACGTCTGCAATATGCAGTACACGTCGGGAACCACGGGCTTCCCCAAGGGCGTAATGCTTACCCACTACAACGTAGTAAACAACGGTAAGTGTATCGGCGACAGAATGGACCTCTCCACCGCTGACAGAATGATGATACAGGTGCCGATGTTCCATTGCTTCGGAATGGTGCTTGCGATGATGGCGACGGTGACGCACGGCGGAACGATGCTTCCTCTCCCGTACTTCTCACCGAAGTCGGCTCTCTCCTGCATTAACCGAGAGAGGATAACCGCATTCCACGGAGTTCCCACGATGTTTATAGCAATGCTTGAGCATCCCGACTTTGAAAACACCGACTTCTCGTATATGAGAACGGGAATTATGGCAGGCTCACCCTGTCCCGAGGCGGTAATGAACCAGGTGATCGAAAAGATGAATATGAAGGAGATCACCATAGTTTACGGACAGACAGAGGCGTCGCCCGGATGTACGATGAGTACCACCGACGATTCGGTTGAGGTCAGAGTGACCACCGTCGGACGCGCGCTTCCCGAGATCGAATGTAAGATAGTAGACCCCGAAACTGGCGACGAGCTTCCGTATAACACAACCGGCGAGTTCGTTGCAAGAGGCTACAACATAATGAAGGGCTACTACAAAATGCCCGAGGCTACCGCTGCGGCAATAGATAAGGACGGCTGGCTCCACACGGGAGACCTCGCGCTCAAGACTCCCGACGGTAACTACAAAATAACGGGCAGACTTAAGGACATGATCATCCGCGGCGGTGAAAACATTTACCCCAAGGAGATCGAGGAGTTTATATATACTCATCCCAAGGTGCGCGACGTTCAGGTAATAGGTATTCCCGACGAGCAGTACGGCGAAGAAATTATGGCTTGCATCATCCTCAAGGAAAACGAGGAAATGACGGTTGCCGAAATGAAGCAGTACGTTCTTGACCATATGGCAAAGCATAAGGTGCCGAGATATATTGACTTCGTTAAGGAGTTCCCAATGAACGCGGCAGGCAAGATACTCAAGTACAAAATGCGTGAGGACGCAGTAGAAAGACTTAAAATAAAAAAGGTTGACGGAATCGTAACCGAATAATAAGGAGTTTATTATGGAGATCAAGATCACAAAAACAACAGAACCAAAGGCAAAGCCTACGGGCAAGCTTGGCTTCGGTAAGATTTTTACCGACCATATGTTTATGATGAACTACACAGAGGGTAAGGGCTGGCACGACGCAAGGATTGTTCCTTACGCACCTATCGCTCTCGAGCCCTCCGCAATGGTATTCCATTACGGTCAGGAAATGTTCGAGGGACTCAAGGCGTACAGAGGCGCTGACGGCGTGGCAAGACTTTTCAGACCCGATATGAACGCAAAGAGAACTAACGCTACAAACCAAAGACTTTGCATTCCCGAGCTTCCCATTGAGGATTTCGTAGAAGCAGTCAAGGCGATCGTTAAGGTTGACGAGGACTGGATACCCACCGAAGACGGCACGTCGCTTTACATAAGACCCTTCATCATCGCAACAGACGAGTTTCTCGGCGTTGCACCCTCTAAGACATATCTCTTTATCATAATCCTCTCTCCCTCGGGTGCATATTACGAAAGCGGACTCGCGCCCGTAGGCATCTGGATAGAAGACGACTACGTAAGAGCCGTTAGAGGCGGTATGGGCTTCGCAAAGACAGGCGGTAACTACGCGGCAAGCCTTGCGGCACAGGTTAAGGCGCACGACGGCGGCTATTCTCAGGTACTCTGGCTCGACGGTGTTGAAAGAAAGTACATCGAAGAGGTTGGCGCAATGAACATCTTCTTCAAGATCGACGGCAAGATAGTAACACCTATGCTCAACGGAAGCATCTTACCCGGTATCACGAGAAACTCGGTAATCGAGCTCTGTAAGTCATGGGGACTCCCCGTTGAAGAGAGAAAGGTATCCGTTGACGAGCTCATCGAGGCGCAGAAGACAGGCAAGCTTGAGGAGTGCTTCGGCACAGGTACGGCGGCTGTAATTTCTCCCGTAGGTAAGCTCAGATATAAGGATGACGTAATGCTCATCAACAACAATACCATCGGTGAGGTCAGTCAGAAGCTCTATGATACCATCACAGGTATTCAGTGGGGCAAGATCGAGGATACAAACAAATGGACAGTAGAGGTCTGAAAAACAAAAGAGTTACTGTTTTCGCAGGACACTACGGTAGCGGAAAAACCAATATCGCGGTAAATTACGCGCTTGCTCTCGCAGAAAAGGGCAAGGTCAATATCGCTGATATTGACATCGTAAACCCGTATTTCAGAACCAAGGACGCGGCAGAAGCGCTTGATAAAATGGGCATCAGACTCATTTCGTCAAGCTACGCCAACACAAACGTCGATACCCCCGCGCTTCCTGCGGATATATACACGGTTTTCGAGGACATAAGCGCTCTTGCGGTAGCCGATGTCGGCGGTGACGACAGAGGCGCGCTTGCCCTCGGCAGATACGCCGGAATGATGAAAAGCGAAAACGACTACGAAATGCTTTTTGTCTTTAATAAGTATAGATTTCTCACCTCAGACGCTTCTGGCGCTCTTGAGGTTATGAGAGAAATAGAAGCGGCATCCGGAGTTGAGTTTACGGGAATTATCAACAACTCAAATCTCGGTGAGGAAACCGACGAGGATGCGGTGCTCGCATCTGTCGAAACCGCAAAGGAGCTCTCGCGCATCAGCGGACTTGATATCAAAATGACCACGGTCAAAAGAGAGCTTTATGAAAAACTAAAGGATAAAATTGACAACGTGCAGGCGATAGATTTGTACGTGAGACAGTCATGGCTCAGAAAGGAGTGAATGTTTTGGCAAAGGTAACGTTTAACAAGGAGCTTTGTAAGGGCTGCGGTCTTTGCACAACGGTGTGCCCCAAGCATATCGTGGTAATGGAGGACGAGCTTAACGCAAAGGGTTATCACGCGGCAACCGTAAAGGAAATGGACAAGTGCATCGGATGCGCCTTCTGTGCAACCATGTGTCCCGACTGCGTAATCACAGTAGAAAAGTAATCACTATTACAAAAAGAAAAACAGGGCCGCAAAAGCGGCGGAACGGAGATAAAAATGAGTGAAAAGGTATTGATGAAAGGTAACGAGGCAATGGCTGAAGCCGCTATTATGGCAGGCTGTCACCATTATTTCGGTTATCCTATCACACCTCAGACAGAGGTTGCCGCATATATGTCGAAAAGACTTCCCAAGATCGACGGCGGCGTATTTTTGCAGGCAGAAAGCGAAATAGCGGCTATAAATATGGTCATCGGCGTTGCTTCAACGGGTAAGAGAGTAATGACCTCGTCTTCAAGCCCCGGAATCGCGCTCAAGAGCGAGGGTCTCTCGTATCTTGCAGGATGCGACCTTCCCGCGCTTATCGTAAACGTACAGAGAGGCGGCCCCGGTCTCGGCGGTATCCAGCCCTCTCAGTCTGACTACTACCACGCAACAAGAGGTCCCGGACACGGCGACTTCCACATGATCGTACTTGCTCCCGCATCCATACAGGAAATGGTAAACCTTACCTTTAAGGGCTTTGACCTTGCTGAAAAGTACAGAATGCCCGCTATGCTTCTCGCAGACGGTACAATGGGACAGATGATGGAGCCCGTATCGCTTGATGCGGGAGAGGTTAAGGAATACGACAAGTCATGGGCACTTACGGGTACAAAGGGCGAGCGTAAGCCTAATATCGTAAACTCCCTCTTCTTAAAGCCCGAGGAGCTTGAACAGTTCAACTTCGCGCGCTTTGAAAGATATAAGCTCGTTGAAGAAAACGAGGTTATGTACGAGGAGTACAGAATGGACGATGCTGAGATCTGTGTCGTTGCATTCGGTGTTGCTGCGAGAGTTTCGCAGAATGCTATCGACGAAGCAAGAGCAAAGGGAATAAAGGTTGGTATGATCAGACCTATCACATTGTGGCCGTTCCCCAAGAAGGTGCTCCGCGCGGCAGCAGATAAGGTAAATGCGTTCATATCGGTTGAGCTTAATATGGGTCAGATGATAGATGACATTATGCTTGCAACAGAATGCAAGAAGCCCGTGCTTCTCTGCAACAGAGCAGGCGGTATGATCCCCACGACCGATAACATTCTCGAAAAGATCGAGGAAGCTTCTAAGATCGGAGGTAAAAACTAATGGTAGTATTTGAAAAGCCGAAGGCACTTACCGATGCGGTGCTCCACTATTGTCCCGGATGCACACACGGTATTATACACAGACTTGTTGCCGAGGTTATTGACGAGCTCGGAATTGCAGGCAGAACGATAGGCGTTGCGCCCGTTGGATGCTCTGTATTTGCATACAACTATTTTAACGTTGATATGGTTCAGGCGGCTCACGGAAGAGCACCTGCAGTTGCAACGGGCGTTAAGCGCGCCGATGCAAACAACATCGTATTTACATATCAGGGCGACGGTGACCTCGCCGCTATCGGTACTGCTGAAACAGTACACAGCGCGGCAAGAGGCGAAAACATCACAGTTATCTTCGTAAACAATGCGATCTACGGTATGACGGGCGGACAGATGGCGCCGACAACACTTCCCGGACAGGTAACACAGACCTCTCCCTACGGACGTGACGTGCAGACCGTAGGTTATCCCGTAAAGGTATGCGAAATGCTTTCACAGATCGACGGTGCAGCGTACCTTGAAAGGGTAGCGGTCAACAACGTAAAGAACGTAAGAGCTGCAAAGGCGGCGATCAAGAAAGCGTTCCAGAACCAGATAGACGGCAAGGGCTTCTCGCTTGTTGAAGTTCTTTCCACCTGCCCCACAAACTGGGGTATGACTCCCGAAAATGCACTCAAGTGGCTTGAAGACAATATGATGCCTTACTATCCTCTCGGTGTATATAAGGACAAAACAACACAGGAGGCGTAACAATGAATAAACAGATTCTTATCGCAGGCTTCGGTGGACAGGGAATACTCTTTTCGGGTAAATTCCTCGCATACGAGGGTCTGCTTGACGGCAAAAACGTTACCTGGCTTCCGTCCTACGGCCCGGAAATGAGGGGCGGTACGGCAAACTGCAGTATTATTATAAGCGACACACCGATAGGCTCACCTATCGTTGACAAGCCCGATGCGCTCATCGCAATGAACGCCCCCTCCTACGACAAGTACATAAACGAAGTAAAGCCCGGCGGACAGGTGTTCGTTGACAGCTCTCTCATCGACAAGAAGTGCGACAGAGACGACATCGAGGTCTATTATATTCCCGCAACCAAGATCGCTTCCGACGAAGCTCTCAAGGGACTTGCAAATATGATCATGATAGGTCTCTTCGTAAAGAAGTCGGGAATAATGACCATTGATAAGGTTGAAACCACAATGGCAAAGCTTATTTCCGGAAAGAAAGCCAATATGCTTGACTCCAATATGAAGGCAGTTAAGATAGGCTACGATTACGAGGGTTAATAAGCTTTAGTCAGATGTTGATCCTAAAAACTCGGTTAGGTAATAATAAAAGAACTGATTTCGGCGGAAGTCAGTTCTTTTGCAGAAAAAATAATAAAAAATATTATAAAAACTATTGACATTATACACTTAAAGATGTATAATCAATGCATAAATGATATTTTGATTGAATATTTATGCAAAACGATGCATAAATGCGGAGGTTCTTATGAATAAGGAAAACATCAAAAAGGTAGTCCTTGCGTACTCGGGAGGTCTTGATACTTCTATCATTATTCCGTGGCTCAAGGAAAATTATAACAACTGTGAGGTTATCGCCGTTTCGGGTAACGTAGGTCAGGCAGACGAGCTTGAGGGCCTTGAGGAAAAGGCTATCAAGACTGGCGCATCCAAGCTTTACGTTCTTGACCTCACCGAAGAATACGTTGACGATTATATAATCCCCACTATGAAGGCAGGTGCAGTTTATGAGGATTATCTCCTCGGAACAAGCCACGCGCGTCCTTGTATCGCAAAGGGTCTTGTTGAGATCGCGATCAAGGAGGGCGCTGACGCGATAGTTCACGGCTGTACCGGTAAGGGTAACGACCAGGTTCGTTTCGAGCTTGCTATCAAGCACTTCGCACCTAATATGCCTATCATCGCTCCCTGGCGTGAGTGGGATATCAAGTCCCGTGACGAGGAGATCGAGTACGCAGAGGCGCACAACATTCCTCTTAAGATAAACAGAGAAACCAACTACTCAAAGGATAAGAATCTCTGGCATCTCTCTCACGAGGGTCTTGACCTTGAGGATACAGGCAACGAGCCGATGTACGAAAAGCCCGGCTTCCTTGAAATGGGCGTATCTCCTATCGCGGCTCCCGATAAGCCTACCTACGTAACTCTCGACTTTGAACAGGGTATTCCGGTAGCGCTTGACGGCGAAAAGATGACCGCAAAGGAGATCATCTTAAAGCTCAACGAGCTTGGAGGAGCTAACGGTATCGGTATTATCGACATCGTAGAAAACAGACTCGTTGGTATGAAGTGCCGCGGCGTGTACGAAACACCCGGCGGAACAATTCTTTACAAGGCTCACAGTGTTCTTGAAAGCATCTGCCTTGATAAGCTTACTCTCCACGAAAAGCAGAAGCTCTCCATCACATTTGCAGAGCTTGTTTACAACGGACAGTGGTTCACACCTTTAAGAGAGGCTCTCAGCGCATTCGTTGACAAGACTCAAGAGAAGGTAACGGGTAAGGTAAGACTCAAGCTCTATAAGGGTAATATGATAAATGCAGGCGTATGGAGCCCCTATTCGCTTTACAGCGAGGAGATCGCAACCTTCGGTGAAAGCGATTACGACCAGAAGGACTCCGCAGGATTTATCAACCTCTACGGTCTGCCGATAAAGGTTCAGGCTATCGTAGACGGCAAAAAGTAATAACGTACTATGAAAACTTGTGCTCTCGAAAGGGGGCACAAGTTTCCCCATTTTTGAAAGGAATTCAGTTATGGCAAAGCTTTGGGCGGGACGCTCTGACGGCGTAACCGAGAAGATAGCGGACGATTTTAACTCGTCGATACATTTTGACTCAAGAATGTACCGTCAGGATATAAAGGGAAGTATGGCTCACGCGATGATGCTGGCAGCTTGCGGTATCATCGAAAAGAGTGAGTCGGAAAGGCTTATAGAGGGACTTCAGAGCATACTTGACGATATTGATTCGGGTAAGCTTGAGTTTGACCTCACCTGCGAGGATATACATATGTTTGTTGAGCAGGTGCTTACCGAAAGAATAGGCGACGTTGGAAAGAAGCTTCACACGGCGAGAAGCAGAAATGACCAGGTAGCACTCGACCTCAGAATGTATCTGAGAGAGGAAATTGATACGGTTATCGGACTTGTCAAGCAGATAATCACAACAATTACCGAAAAGGCAGAGGAGTACAAGGCTACGATAATGCCCGGCTATACTCATCTTCAGAGAGCGCAGCCCATCACCTTCGGACATCACCTTATGGCTTACGCTATGATGCTCCTTCGTGACCTCGGAAGACTCGAGGACTGCAGAAAAAGACTCAACGTGTCGCCTATCGGCTCGTGTGCGCTTGCGGGAACGACCTATCCCACCGACAGACGTTTGGAAGCCGCAGAGCTTGGCTTTGACGGTATCTGTCAGAACAGTATAGACGGCGTTTCGGACAGGGATTTCGGAGCAGAGCTTCTCAGCACTTATTCTATACTTATGATGCATCTTTCGCGCTTCTCCGAGGAAATTATCCTCTGGTCAAGCTGGGAGTTCAAGTTTGTTGAGCTCTCCGACGCGTATACAACCGGCTCGTCGATCATGCCTCAGAAGAAGAATCCCGATATGGCCGAGCTTGTAAGAGGTAAAACGGGCAGAGTTTACGGTGACCTTATGGCACTTCTCACGACTCTCAAGGGAATTCCGCTTGCGTATAACAAGGATATGCAGGAGGATAAGGAGAGCATATTTGACGCGTGCGATACCGTAACAATGTGCCTCAAGGTGTTTGACGGAATGCTTGCAACTATGAAGGCAATTCCCGAGAATATGAAAAAGGCGGCTCAAAAGGGCTTTATTAACGCCACAGACCTTGCCGACTATCTCGTCAAGAAGGGAATGCCCTTCAGAAGTGCGTATAAGATTTCGGGACAGATAGTGTCAAAATGTATTGCCGACGGCGAGGTGCTTGAAACCCTGCCGCTTGACGTATATAAGAGCTACAGCGAGCTTTTTGAAAACGACCTCTATACCGAGATCGACCTTGATACCTGCGTCGCAAAGCGTATAAGCGAGGGTGGCACCTCGGTCGTGTCGGTTGAAAAGCAGATAGAATTTGTCAAGGAAAGCCTTAGCAAATAATAGCACCGACAGAAAGGAAATTCCTATGATATCACTTAAAAACAAAAGCTTTTTGAAGCTTCTCGATTTTTCAAGCGACGAAATTTCGGGGCTTATAGATCTTGCCGCAGAGCTCAAGGCTCAGAAAAAGGCGGGAATACCGCACAAGCTTTGTGAAGGCAAGAGTGTGGCTCTCGTGTTTGAGAAAACCAGCACGAGAACGCGTTGCGCCTTTGAGGTAGCGGCGGCAGACCTCGGTATGCACCCCGTGTACCTTGATCCTACGGGCTCTCAGATAGGTAAAAAGGAAAGCATCGCCGATACCGCAAGGGTACTCGGCAGAATGTTTGACGGCATCGAGTACCGCGGCTTCGGTCAGGAGATAGTTGAGGAGCTTGCACATTTCGCAGGCGTACCCGTGTGGAACGGACTCACAAACGAATTCCATCCCACTCAGATACTTGCCGATTTTCTCACTATAAAGGAGCATTTCGGTAAGCTTAACGGCATAAAGCTCGTATATATGGGCGACGCAAGATATAATATGGGTAACTCGCTTATGGTAGGATGCGCGAAGATGGGTAAGCATTTCGTAGCCTGCGCACCGAAAAAGTACTTCCCGAATCCCGAGCTTGTTGCAGAATGCGAGAAGATAGCGGCGGAGAGTGGAGCAGTGCTTGAGCTTATCGAGGACCCGATGACTGCCACCAAGAACGCCGACGTTATTTATACTGACGTTTGGGTGTCTATGGGCGAGCCCGAGGAGGTATGGAAGGAGAGAATTGAAGAGCTCTCGCCGTATCAGGTAAATAAAGAGCTTATGGAAAACGCAGGAGAAAAGTGCCGCTTTATGCACTGTCTGCCCGCATTCCACGACCTTAAGACCAAAACGGGCATGGAAATATACAAGAAGTTCGGAATAGACTGTATGGAGGTTACCGACGAGGTTTTCGAGAGTGCACAGTCGATAGTGTTCGACGAAGCTGAAAACCGTATGCACACCATAAAGGCAGTAATGGCAGCAACACTGTAAAATAAAGAGCGCGGATCATCCGCGCTCTTTATTTTACACAAAAGCCGGATTTGTTGTGACTTTTCAACTGTAAATGATGACAAAATTGCAAATTCTGTATTTTTTTTGGAAATAAATATTGACATTCACTCATAAAAATGGTAATATAATATCGGAAAGTTAGCATAGGCTAACTTTGAATTTTGGCAAGGAGTTAGCCTGCGCTAACTCGAGAGACGACAGGAGTAATTATGAATCTTAAAGAAGCACAAGAGGGAATAGAATATACGGTAATGGGAATAGACACCGATGACGAGGAGCTTGACGCGTTTCTGCTTTCGCTCGGACTTTACGTTGGCGCGCCCGTCACAGTGGTCTCGCGTGTAAGCGGAGGCTCAGTGCTTTCTATCAAGGACGGAAGATATTGTATAGATAACAAGCTCGCAGAAGTGATATTTATTGAGAGGATTTAAAGCATTATGAGAATTGCACTTGCAGGCAATCCGAACAGTGGAAAGACCACTATGTATAACGCCCTTACGGGCAAAAACGAAACGGTTGGAAACTGGGCAGGCGTTACCGTTGACAAAAAAGAGCATACGGTAAAAAAGCGTCTGGCAGGCAACCGCAGAATAATTGCGGTAGACCTCCCCGGAACCTACTCGATTTCGCCGTTTACATCTGAGGAGGGTGTAACAAGCGCATACATTAAAAACGATGCGCCCGACGTTATTATTAACATAATTGACGCAGGTAACTTAAGCAGAAGCCTGTTCTTTACAACACAGCTTTTGGAGCTTGGTGTTCCCATGGTGGTGGCGCTTAATAAAAGCGACGTTACCGCGAAAAAACAGACGGTGATAGATACAAAGCTTTTGTCACAAAAGCTCGGATGTCCGGTAATCGAAACGGTTTCGAACTCGTCACTCGGTCTGTATGACCTGATAAGAACGGCGGTCTCGGTTTGCGGAAAAGGTCAGAGCGCGCCGTATCACAATGCAAAAGCCGACCTTGTAAATAAGGAAGAATCCGAGGAAGCGGACAGACACCGCTTTGAGTTTGTAAACACCATAGTAGCCTCGGTTGAAAAGAGAAGAGTGTTTACCAAAAACAAAAACTTTCAGGATAAGATCGACGCCGTTCTCGCAAACAGATGGCTCGGTATTCCGGTATTCGCAGTGGTTATGTTCCTTGTGTTCCAGATTTCGCAGTCGTGGGTGGGACCGTTTATAGCAGACACCTTTGTTGCGTGGCTTGAGCATTTCAAGGAATTTGTCGGCTCGTTTTTCGTCGGTGCAAGCCCGTTTATATACGCGCTCCTTATCGACGGCGTAATTGGCGGAGCTATCGCGGTAATAGGATTTTTGCCGCTTGTAATGGTGATGTATTTCCTAATCGCACTTCTTGAGGATTGCGGATATATGGCGCGTGTATCGGTGGTGCTTGACCCCATATTCAAAAAGGTCGGACTCTCGGGAAAATCTGTTATACCGTTCGTGATTTCTATCGGTTGCGCCGTTCCCGGAGTAATGGCGTCGAGAACTGTCAGAAACGAGCGTGAGCGTCGCGCCACTGCTATGCTCGCACCCTTTATGCCGTGCGGCGCTAAGATACCCGTTATCTCACTTTTCGCAGGAGTGTTCTTTGAAAACGCAGGCTGGGTAAGCACGCTTATGTACTTCGCGGGAATATTCATAATCTTTATCGGTGCGCTTCTCGTAAACGCAATTACGGGAAACAGAGCGAAAAAATCATACTTCATCATCGAGCTCCCCGAATATAAGCTCCCGAGCTTATTCAGAGCGTTCACGTCAATGTGCGGACGCGGATGGGCGTACGTAGTAAAGGCGGCAACCGTAATACTTCTTTGTAACACGGCGGTGCAGATAATGCAGTCGTTTAACTGGCGGCTTGAAACGGTTGAATCGGGAATGGAAAATACGTCTATACTCGCAACCGTAGCGCACCCCTTCGCTTACGTTCTTATACCCGTAATAGGATATTTCAGCTGGCAGCTTGCCGCGGCGGCAGTAACGGGCTTTATTGCAAAGGAAAACATAGTAGGAACACTTGCGGTGTGCTTCGGTATATCAAACCTTATAAATCCCGAGAGCCTTGAGCTTGTTAGCGGCGCGGGTGCGGACGTAGCGACTGCATTCGGAGGAGGAGTCATAGCGATGCCGGCAGCGGCGGCACTCGCTTACCTCGTGTTCAATCTGTTCACGCCACCTTGCTTTGCTGCAATCGGTGCTATGAACTCCGAAATGAAGAGCGCAAAGTGGCTCTGGGGCGGAATAGGACTTCAGCTTAGTGTCGGATTCACGGCGGGATATCTCGTATATCAGCTCGGAACCCTCATTACCGTAGGAAGGCTTGGAAACGGCTTTGTTCCCGGACTTTTGACCATAATAGGTATATCCGGCATAATATTTTCGCTTTGTATGAAGACCGATAAGGCGGTAAAATACGAGGCGGCTCAAAAAGAAGAAAAGAAAAAGCTTGAGGCTATAAAATAATAACAGTCAGGAGAATTTATGGAAACTTATATTGCAGCGGTAGTTATCGCAGCAATCGTTACCCTTGCAGCTCTGTACGTATACAAAACAAAGAAAAAAGGCATGAAATGCATCGGATGCCCAAACTGCTCGGTATGTAAGCAAAACGGATGTAACGGCTGCGGTGATAGTAAAACAGAATAAGAAAAAAACGGTTATGCAAGCGCATAACCGTTTTTTCTATAACTGATATTATTCGCCTATAAGTAGCTTTCCGAGCGCGGAGTCCTTGCCGATTATAACAGTCTTTTCACCGTCTGCGAGGGAGCTCTTGAGCGCGTCAAGACCTGCGATAAATTCGTAGAAATCCTTTTTATCATCGGTGTTGTATGCCTCGGCGAGCATTCTCATATATTCGCTTTCACCCTCTGCCTCAAGTCTTGCGGCCTCGGCTTCTGCGTTCGATACGATAATGTTTACCTGCTTGTCGACGTTGTTGCGGATGATGGACGCCTCGTATTCGCCGTCTGCGATGTACTTTTCGGCGATCTGATTACGGTCGGAGATCATACGCGAATAAACCGCCTGTGCGTTGTCCTCGGGAAGATCGAAGCGCTTGATCTTTATGTCAATAACGTTGATACCGTAGGTGGTGGTAATTTCCGCGACCTCGGTTTTGATTATTGCGTAAATATCGTTACGCTCTGCCGCGTCATCCTCGTTGATGATATCGTTCTGCTCAAGCTTACCCATAAGGTTTTTGAGTGAGGTGTATGTGAAGTTGTTAAGTCTTGCCTTTGCTTCCTCAATGTTACCGAGGGTCTGGTAGAAGGTTACGGGGTCGGTGATCTCCCAAAGTATGTAACAGTCGACCGTCATATTCTTCTTGTCTGCGGTAAGGACCTCAGACGGAGGAATATCGTAGAGAAGCGTGGTCTTGGGGAAGGTCACCTTTGTGTCGATAAAGGGGAGCTTGAAATGAAGACCGGGCTCGTCAATAGTGTCAACGATCTTTGAGAAGCGGAACACGCACACGTATTCGTTTTCAGCAACCGTGAAAAGGCTTCCGCCGACTACGATTATCGCGATAATAGCGGCAACTATAAGAATAACCGAGAGGGAAGTAAAAAACTTTTTCATTTTTATTCACTCCTTTCAGTTAGCCGCATTAAAGCTTTCGAGAGGGAGAAGGGTCTGTGTAGAGCCGTCGCCCGCATCAATATAAAGCTTTACGCCGGGGAGAGTTTCGTTTATCATTTCGTAGTACATTCTCGTTCTTGTGATGCCGGGATTCTTTGCGTACTCCTCGTACATCGCGTTGAACTTGGCAACGAGCTTTGTCGCTTCGTTGATTCTGTTCTGCTTTAAGTATTCTGCGTTCTGGATAAGCTTATCTGCCGCAGCCTGAGCCTTGGGAAGCTCGGAGTTTTCGTAAGCCTTCGCCTGGTTTATGGCAGTTTCAGCACCCTGCTTTGCGGTTTCTACCGCCTTGAACGCCTCTATTACAGATGTTGTCGGTGGCTCACTGTCCTGAATTTTAACGTCGGTAAGAATAAGACCGATATCGTATTCCTCAAGTACTTTTGTTACAAGCTCCTTGATCTGACTCTGTATCTCGGTCTTGCCGTCGGTGAGAACACTGTCAACCGTTGACGAGCCGACAACGTTTCTGATCTGGCTCTGAACGAGATTCTTGAGCACAACTTCGGGCTGCTGAGAAGAAAACAGATATTTAACCGGGTCTGAGACCTTATATTCAACGAAAAAGTCGATGTTTACGATGTTGTAGTCACCCGTGATCATACGGCTTTCGTTTTCGATGGTTTGATAATCGCTTGTGGTTGGATTTGTACGGTATCCGAGCTCGATGGTCTGATATACGTTAACGTCGACCTTTTTTACACTCTGAATACCGAAGGGAAGCTTGAAATGCATACCTGCGTCGGCAGTTCCCGTTACCTTGCCGAAGGTGAGAATGACACCCTGCTGCTTTTCATCGATTGTGTACCAACAGGACGTAATAAGTGAGAGTATTGCTACGACTACGGCAATAATAATTACGGTGGTAATGATTTTTTTGGGGCTTTTGGGGCTTGGTGCCTTGAACTTGCCCATATCGTGAAAGTTCATAATATTTTCCTTTCCGCCGATTATTCGGCATAAGACTACACTTATATGCTACCATATTTTTGTGAACAGAATTTTAAGGATTCTTTTGTGGGTGGTAAAATTATCTTTTGCGGCATATTTTTAGTTATATGTAAAAAATTTACTTTATCTACACAAAATGCCGCTTGCAATAAATGTCGTATTTTGTTATACTGAAATAAATTCTGTAAGCAGAGGAGGTGAGCGAAATGAAGATAACTCTCGATACTTTATTTGATACCGAAAGAAGAGAGGTTCGTATAGCTTATATCATCTTTATAGCGCTCTGCCTTGCCGTAAGCATCCTTTGTATAATAGGTATAGCAAGCGGCAGATCCGACAAGGTGCTTGACCCCTCTGACACTACACCCGTAAATCACGGAATTATGAGCTCTAACGCCAATCACGAGCTTACCGAGCACATATTAAACCCCGACAGTGAGGTGCGCGGAGTATGGATAGCAACCGTCAATAATATAAATTTCCCGAGCCAAAAGGGACTCGACGCACTCTCGCTCAAGCGCGAGCTTGACGACATAATATCCACCTGCAAGAAAAACGGAATCAACGCCGTGTATTTTCAGGTAAGACCCTGTGGCGACGCGCTTTATAAGTCCGAAATCTTCCCGAGCTCCGAATACCTTACGGGTAAGCAGGGGGCGGCACTTTCTGGCGGATTTGACCCGCTTGAATACCTCGTAAAGGCGGCGCACGAAAACAATATCAAGGTGCACGCGTGGGTAAATCCTCTGCGCGTAAGCTACGGCACCAAGGCAAAGCCGTCGCACAGCACCGACACGCTCGCCGAAACAAATCCGGCGAGAATCAACCCCGACTATACCGTAGCATACGGCGACGGCAAGCTTTACTATAACGCAGGAATCCCCGAGGTGCGTGAGCTTGTCGCAAGCGGCGTTGCCGAGATAGTCCGCGGCTACGACGTTGACGGCGTGGTATTCGACGATTATTTCTACCCCTACGCTTCATATACGGACGGCGTGCTTGACGTATTTGACGATACCGATGCGTACGCAAAGTACGGCGGAGATAAAGAGCTTGGCGATTGGCGCCGTGAGAATATAAACACGCTTATCAAGCTTTGCTACGATACCGTGAAGGGAATAGACCCCGAGTGTGTTTTCGGAGTTTCACCCTTTGGAATCTGGCAGAATGATAATGGTGAAAACGGCGGTAGCGACACCGACGGAACAAGCGCGTACGAAGAATTATACTGTGATGCCGCGGCGTGGATAAACGGCGGATATATTGACTATATCGCACCTCAGCTTTACTGGCGCTTTAATAATAAATCCGCGAGGTTCGACACCCTCGTCAGATGGTGGAATACCCTCTGCGATTCAACGGGAGTCGACCTCTATATCTCGCACGGAGTATATCGTTACGATGAAGGCTGGGAAGAGCCCGAGGGTGAGATACTGAGTCAGATAGAATTTGCGAGAAGTGAGCTTTCCTACCGAGGAAGCCTGCTTTACGGCTATGATGTTATAAAGCGGAATGTCAGCGGCATCGAAAACGAGCTTGCCGTGGCGTTTGACCGTGAGATAATATATACCGATACGGTTTCCACGGGAGTGGGTGTGTCCGTGACGAGCCCCGAGGAGGGAATAACGTTGTCCTCGCTTTCAACGACCTATCTCCTCGGCGTGTCCGACCCTGCATATCCCCTTTATCTTGACGGAAAAAAGATAGGCAGGACCAAAAGCGGATATTTTTCGGTCATGACCAAGCTTTCAAAGGGAGAAAACAAGTTTGAGTTCACACAGAACGGTGAAAATTACAGCTTTTCCGTATATAACGGAGTAAGACCCTCCACAGGCTCGACAGGCGGCGCTGCCTCGCACAAGCTAATGGAAAAGCTTGAAATAATCCCCGTTTCTTCGGAAAAGGATTATTTTGTACCCGAAAAGGAGACCGTGACTGTCAGAGTAAAAGCGCCGGCGGGTGCTCTCCTCTACGCAGAGCTTGGTGACAACTCGGTAAAGCTTATTTCCGAGGGTACTGCACCGGGTACGAATAAGCTTTACGAGGAGTATTATAGCGGAAAGCTCACTATGCCCGAGGTGCAGGACGGGGAGATAATTGACCTCGGACACGTTATCGTAAAGGCGACTCTGAAAAAAGAGAGCGTGACGCTTGAGCTCGGACGTGTGCGCGTAGGCGGTGCGGGTGCGGTCATTCCCGTTGAGGTCACCGCTGAGCGTACGGGGCTCAAGGTTTCCCCCGACAGCTACTACTACGATGATTTTACTACTCAGGCAAAGGGTATGCGCGACAACGCGGTAAGCCTTGAAAACGGCTTTTACCGACTCCGCGTGGGCGGCTACGTCAGCGAGTCGGACATTACCGAGCTTGAAGCCGAGGTTCCGATAGCAACGGTTTCGGGCGCCGAAATTAAAAACGAAGGAGACTACACTCGCATATACATAAAAACCGAAGTGAACATTCCTATGAACGGAAGGGTAGAGGACGGAAGCTTTATACTCAACCTCTATAACGTCGATACGGCAACCGCAACCACTCCGACTCTTTCGGATAATCCGCTTTTTGAGTCTGTTGAATATCAGAACAGTACGAAGAAAAACTGCTTCAGATATCACCTGAAGCTCAAGCACGAGGATAACTTCTACGGCTTTGATTTTTCGTATTCGGACGGATACGCGATAGTGAGTCTTAGAAACCCTACGAAGCTTGCCGATGGTGATAAGCCGCTTAATGACCGTGTTATCGTTCTTGATGCTGGTCACGGCGGCTACGACGGAGGGGCGTTGGGCGCGTCAGCCGAGCATAGCGAGGCGGCGCTCAATCTGAGAATAGTGCTTGAAGCCAAGCAAAGACTCGAGGAGCTCGGAGCAAACGTAATTCTGACACGCGGCGACGATACCTACGTTGCGCTTACCGACAGAATTGCCGAAGTAGAGACGCTTTCCCCCGACCTTTGTGTTTCAGTGCATCAGAACTCGATGGAGTATAACGTGGACGTAACCAAGGTGCACGGCACGCTCGCACTCTATTGGGAGTATGCGGGACGCTCGCTTTCCGACGTTATGGCAAGGTCGTTTTCGACCCATCTCGGAAGACAAAACCGCGGTGCATCGACTCAGAAGCTTGCGATGGTGAGATGCGAAAGATACCCGTCAACCCTCATTGAAGTTGGGTTTATGACGAACGTCGAGGAGCTTGAGCATATAACTTCTCCCGACGGTATCAAGCGCGCGGCACAGGCAATAGTTAACGGCATACTTGATTACTATGCTATGCAAGAGGAAATGCTTTTGCTTTGAGTAGAGGAGCATATCAGAATAAAAAGGAACAGCTTGCACGTGAGCTGCTCCTTTTGTGCTTTATACGTCAAATCCGCCGATTGATGAAGGAGATGTACCAAACATCTTTTTATATTGCTTGTAAAAACCCGAATAATCGTTGAAGCCGCACTCTATTGCCGCTTTTGTTGCAGGCTCACCGTCTGCTATTCTTCTGTGTGCAAGCACAAGTCTCTTTTCTACAATGTAACGGTGCAGGGAAATGTTCATTTCCTTTTTGAAGGTGTGGGTAAGACCGGATGGGGATATATTCATTTTTCGCGCTATGCTTGTCACCGTATGCTTGGCGCACAGATCTTGGTTTATGTACTCTATAACTTTTTGAGAAATTGAACGTGTAGTTATACCGTTGCCGATACTGCTTTCGGATATTTCGGAAAGAACGAGAGTAAGCACTGAACGTATGATATTTGTTTTGATTTCATCGGATTCTTTGCTTTCCGCTGTTTTTATTGTTTTTTGAATAAGATAATTTAAATTATCGTCTGTGCTTTTGACGAAGGTATTACGCATTTTTGACTGTATTAGCTCAGATAACTCGGGTATGTCCGAAAAGTTAAAAACAAGACGGTGATAGCTTTCTTCGCCGGAGAGTATGCTGAAGCTGTGGTAGCTCTCCTTTGGTATAACAACGACACTTCCCGGCTTCAGACGAGCTTTTATTCTTTCTGAAATAAACTCCGCCTTGCCGTCCAGAAAAAACAGTATCTCGTGATAGGTGTGGAACTCTTTACCGCGCATCTGACTCGGACCGCGCGCATACTTTACGGTGAGATATGCATCTTTTATATATTTAGCATAACAACTCTCCACTAACATCCCCTCCAATATAATAATAGCAGATATTTGCAAAAAAATCAATATTATTGACTTAATTTGCAATTCATATTGATAAAACGTTAAGGTATAATAATTAGGTAAATTGTGAAAATAATGCTATTGCGATAACACAGTCAAACGGAGGATACAATGGATAACGCAAGAAAATGCGCGTGTGACGTTATTTGTGATACGTCAAGCCTTAAATACAGCGAAAAGATACGAATGTTTCAGGGGTGTCCTACAATCGCGGTAACAAAAGGCGGACGCGTTTATTTAGGGTGGTATGCAGGAGGGCTCAAGGAGCCGGACATGAATAACTATAATCTCCTGATATACAGTGATGATGACGGTATTTCTTGGTCAGCCCCTGTTTTCGTAATACCGAGCAGTATTGAGAACCTTGTACATTCACTTGATATACAGCTTTTTACGGATCATGACGGTGCACTTCACGTTCAGTGGGTACAGAACAACGTTACTGTTGACAAAGGTGAGAAGCTGACGGCAATGCCGAGCCAACCGCTTGTAAACTCCGGAGGGTATACGTTTGGTGATTTCAGACACAGCGAATGGGAAATGATATGTGAAGATCCCGATGCAGAGACACCCGTTTTCAGCGAGCCGAGGTTTGTCTATCACGGATTTTTGAGATGCAAGCCCACGTTTTTGAAAAACGGCGATTGGCTTAACTTTGCTTATGATCAACTGACAAACAATTACGGATATTATATATCATCGGATAAAGGCAAAAGCTATACTCATTATTACGGTGGTAAAAAGCTTGATACTCTTTTTGATGAAGCTATGGCATATCAGCTCGACGACGGAAGTATAAGAATGCTTGCAAGGACAAAGTGCGGTGAGCTTGCCGAGTCTGTTTCCCTTGATAACGGACGAAGCTGGAGTGAGCCGGAGCTTTCGGGTATAGTTTCTGCAGATTCGCGATTTTACGTTGAAAAGCTTGAGTCGGGCAGAGTTTTGCTAATTACAAATGATGACAGTAGTGTCAGACGCAATTTGAGTGTAAGTCTTTCGGAGGACGGCGGAAAGACCTGGAAATATAAGAGGATTATTGATTCACGTGACGGTGTCTCATATCCGGACGCGGCGTACCGAAACGGCAATATATATATGACTTATGACAGAGGCAGAACGAGCCACAGAGAGATCCTTTTTACCTCGTTTACGGAGCAGGATATCATAGATAACAACAGTATTGAAGTCAGAATTGTAAGCAAACCGCCTCAAACGCCTTGCAAAACCGTTGTAATCAAGGCGATAGAAGAAAACAAAATAATAGCAATTATAAGAGGAGTCGCAAAAGACAAGCTTATCCCTCTTGCAGAGGCGCTTTATGACGGCGGGATAAGAATGCTTGAGGTGACGTATTCTGCAGACAAAAGCGTGTCCGATGAGGAAACGGCGGATAGTGTCCGTATGCTCGCAGAGCATTTCGGAGACAGGCTTTACGTTGGCTCGGGAACGGTAATAACCCCCGAGCAAGTAAGACTCACGAAGGCTGCAGGAGGAAGCTTTATCATATCTCCGAATACGGACCTTGACGTAATTCGAGAGAGCAATAACTGCGGACTTGTAAGCATACCCGGAACGGTAACGCCTACCGAGATTCAATATGCAAGTACCGCGGGCGCAGACTTTGTAAAGCTTTTCCCGGCGACAAATCTCGGCGCAGAGTATATAAAGGCTGTCAAAGCACCGCTTTCTCACGTCAAGATATTAGCCGTGGGAGGAATATCTCCGGATAATATGGAACAGTATCTTAAAGCGGGGGCCTGCGGCTTTGGAATAGGCTCAAATATTATTGATAAAAAAGCAATAAACGAAGGTCGTTTTAACGATATCACCGTTCTCGCGCGGGAATATACGGATATCGTTAAAGGCTGATCAAATAAAAAGCTTCAACTTCACGGGTTGAAGCTTTTATTTAGCTTGTTGTAATATATCACAAAACAAAGTGCGTTATTTATTTAACAATAGTTGAAAATCACCAAAGCTTGTGATATAATATCTAATATAATCCTTAGAAATTTAAAGGAGAGGGAATAACAGTGAAAATTTGCGTATGTATAAAGCAGGTCCCCGACACAAACAAGGTCGAGGTCGATCCCGTAAACGGCACGATAAAGCGCGACAGCGCAGACTCAAAAATGAACCCGTATGACCTTTACGCTCTTGAAACTGCATTCAGACTTAAGGAGGAGTGCGGCGCAGAGGTAACCGTTATAACAATGGGTCCGCCCAAGGCGACCGACATAATCAGAGAGGCATATTCCATGGGTGCGGACAAAGGCTTTTTGCTTACAGACCGCAGATTTGCGGGCGCCGACGTGCTTGCAACCGCGAAAACTCTTTCGCAGGGAATAGCAAGTGCCGATAACTTCGATATCATCATCTGCGGCAAGCAGACCACCGACGGTGACACCGCGCAGGTAGGTCCCGAGATAAGTGAGTATATGTCCATTCCCTGTATTGCCGGAGTTTCCGAAATACAGAAGATTGGCGACAAGTCACTCACGGTAAGAATGGATATGGGTACAAGCTTTGAGATAGCAGAGATAAGCTTCCCCTGCCTCATCTGCGTTGAAAAGGATATTTTCGAGCCCCGTCTTCCTTCCTACGTTAAGAAAAAAGAGACCTTAGACAGAGATATCACCTTTATCACTCTCGATTCCTTTGACGATAAGAATGAAAAGACCTACGGACTCTCGGGCTCACCCACACAGGTAAGAAGAATATTCCC
Source organism: Eubacteriales bacterium (assembly GCA_045580165.1). Classification (GTDB taxonomy): domain Bacteria; phylum Bacillota; class Clostridia; order Oscillospirales; family CAG-272; genus UBA4717. The sequence goes on along the minus strand of JAZNNG010000081.1, from coordinate 69,417 downwards.
GCCCGAGGATAACAGCGAGAGAGTAATGTGGGAGGGCACTTCCGCAGAGCTTTCCGAAACACTTTACGGTAAGCTCGTTGAGCTTAAGTTTGTGGGAGGTGCGAAGTAATATGGGAAGACTTGTCGTACATAACGAAAAGGTAAAGGATGCCGAGGCGTTTATAAAGGTGTGTCCCTTCGGCGCGATAGAGGTATCCGATAATAAGATTTCGATAAACGCGGCTTGTAAAATGTGTAAGCTTTGCGTCAAGAAATGCGCTAACGGCGAGATCGAATACGTCGAGGAGGAGGTAAAGTCGGTCGACAAATCACTCTGGAACGGCGTGTGCGTATACGTTGAGCACGTTGAGGGTGAGATACACCCGGTCACCTACGAGCTTATCGGAAAGGCAAGAGAGCTTGCAGATAAAATAGGCCATAAGGTATATTGCCTTATGATAGGAAGCGGAATAAAGGACAGAGCGAACGAGCTTTTGTACTATCCCGCGGACGAGATATTCGTCTATGACAGAGAAGAGCTTGAAAGCTTCAGAATAGAGCCTTATACCTCGGTATTCGAGGACTTTATAAATAATATTAAGCCGACGGCAATACTTGTCGGCGCTACCACGGTCGGACGTCAGCTTGCGCCCCGCGTTGCGGCGCGCTTCCGTACGGGACTTACGGCAGACTGTACCATACTTGATATGGAGGAGAACACAGATCTCGTCCAGATCCGCCCCGCTTTCGGCGGTAACATTATGGCGCAGATATGCACGCCCAACAACCGTCCTCAGCTTGCAACTGTAAGATATAAGGTGATGGATTCGGCAAAGCGCCTTGACAATTCCTTCGGCAAGCTTACTGTTTGCGATATAAGCGCTGATAAGCTCGCCTCGGGAACCAAGATAATCTCGGTTGAAAAGAAGCCGAAGGTAGAGAGCATAGAGTCGGCAGAGATCATAGTTGTTGCAGGACGCGGCGCATCAAGCCCTGCCGGCATTGAGCTTGTGAAAAAGCTCGCGGATGCCCTCGGCGGCACTTATGCCTGCACAAGACCGCTTGTTGAAAGTGGTATATTGCCTGCAAACAGACAGATAGGACTCAGCGGAAGAACCGTTCGCCCCAAGCTCATAATCACTTGCGGAGTTTCGGGCGCGGTACAGTTCACCGCGGGTATGAAGGGAGCTGACACTATCGTAGCAATTAACACGGATAAGAACGCATCAATATTCAACGTGGCTCACTACGGACTTGTTGGTGACGTGAATGAAATAATCCCCTCACTTATAGAAAAGATCGAAAACGGAGGTACAATGTAATGGCGGCAATAAGACAGGCTAAAATTGACGACTTCAACAATATACTTTCGCTTATCGGTGACAAGGAGAGAGTACTCTTTGGTGAGTCCATAGGCTCTGACTACGGACGCGACGAGCTTTCGGCAGTAAGCGTGATGCCCGATATCGTAGTCAAGGCAAAGAGCGCTGAGGACGTATCGAAGGTAATGCGCTACGCAAACGAAAACGGTATATGCGTAACTCCTCGCGGCGCAGGAACGGGACTCGTGGGCGCGGCAGTACCCACACATAACGGAATTGTTATAGACCTTTCGGGAATGAACAAGATACTCGAGCTTGACGAGGAAAACCTCACGGTAACGGTTGAGCCGGGCGTGCTTCTTATGGAGCTCGCGGCATTCACAGAGGAGCACGGCTTCTTCTATCCCCCCGACCCCGGTGAAAAAACAGCGACTATCGGCGGTAACATCAGCACGAACGCAGGCGGTATGCGTGCGGTAAAGTACGGCGTAACGAGAGATTACGTCAGAGCGCTCGAAGTGGTCTTGCCAAGCGGTGAAATTATGAACCTCGGCGGTAAAATAGTTAAAAACAGCTCGGGATACTCGATAAAGGATCTTATCGTAGGCTCAGAGGGTACGCTCGGAATTGTAACGAAAGCAACAATGAAGCTTTTGCCGCTTCCCAAAAAGAACGTAAGCCTTCTCGTGCCGTTCAAATCGCTTAAAGCGGCAATCGACGCCGTTCCCGAGATAATCAAGTCAAAGGCAATACCCACAGCCATTGAGTTTATGCAAAGACAGGTAATTCTCGATGCGGAAAGCTATCTTGGATGTAAGTTCCCCGACAGAACGTATGACGCATACCTGCTTCTTAAGTTTGACGGCAACTCAAAGGAAGAGATTGAAAAGGACTATCGTGACGTCGCAGAGCTTTGCCTTATACTCGGCGCACCCGACGTATTCATACTTGATACAGAGGAGAGAAACGACGCCGTATGGAAGGCAAGAGGCGCGTTCCTTGAAGCTATCAAGAATTCTACCACCGAAATGGACGAGGTAGACGTAGTAGTACCGAGAAGCCTTATCAACGACATGGTAGAGTACGTTGCGACTCTCGAGACCGAGATCGGTATCAGAATCAAGTACTTCGGTCACGCGGGCGACGGAAACCTTCACATTTACGTTCTTAGGGACGAGCTTGACGAGGAAGAGTGGCAGAGTAAGCTCAAGCTTGCGATGGATAAGATGTATGCAAAGGCAAAGGAGCTCAAGGGCGCGGTTTCAGGTGAGCACGGCATCGGCCACGCTAAGCAGGAATACCTTGAGGACTTTGCGGGAGAGGGAATGCTCGCGCTTATGCAGGGTATTAAAACAGCCTTCGACCCGAACGGCATCTTAAACCCCGGCAAGGTAATATTCGGCAGAAAAGCATAAAACCAAAAGAGACGGTCGTTGACCGTCTCTTTTTTACTTATATTTTTTTCTTAGTGCTGAAAGTATCTTCACATGGTGGTCCTCGTCCTCGACTATACGCTTGAGTACGCGCACCGCAGACGTATCGTTTGCCTGAGACAAAACTAACCTCGTGTTACTTGCCGAAAGCTGTTCGGCACCGTGAAGCCTTTCAAGCGCATTGTCGATGTTCGTGCTTGACATACCGCGTCCCTCTTTTCTGAGGTAGGGAAGCAGAGCCTTGTAACCGGGGTGTATACCCGAAAGAAGTAAAAGCTTGGCGTATAGCTTGAAATGCTTCATTTCGGCAATCGAAATGCACTCTAAAATATCGGCAAGCTCGGGATTTAATTCGGAAAAAAGCAAATTATAATATATGTAGTCGTGAATGCTAACAAGCTTTTCGGCGTAAAGCCTCAGTATCATCTGCGTATCGTAGCGGTTAAGATTTGACTCCGTGATCTTTGGATAAGGGATATTCAGCATACAGCTTAAACTGTTATCGGACATAAAAATCTCCTTTATGCAAAATTTTATCTGATAACAGTATATTCAACTTGCTAAGATAGGTTACAAAACAAAAACGCGAAAGCTTTAGCCTCGGGTGCTAAAGGACAGTTTTATTAAAATTAAGCCTCGGCAAGATTTTCTTGCCGAGGCTTTTGTATTAAATCTTTTCTGCAATTATTACATCCATACAATGCTTATGAGGAACACCACTGCTATTACAATCAAAAATTCTTTCTTCATTCTTTCTGAACAACCAATCGTAATAGTACGTCAATAGCTCTCCTGATTTCCAATCTCCTGCGGTCATTTCGCTTTCTTCGATATCGGGTGGTAATGGAATGAAAGGTTTTCTAACAAAAACATTTATGGCGTTTATTCCGTTTGCCGCGGTGTGTATCTTCAAACTGTCAATGACACTTTTGCGTTGTTCTTGCGGTATATAATGAAATACTCCGCTCGAAAAAATTATGTCAAAATCCGCTCCAAGCCTAAAATTACGGATATCTGCTTTGAAAAATTCTATTTTAACACCACAGTGATCGGCAAGCTCACGTGCCTTTGATAAGCCTTGTTCCGAAATATCAAAAGCAGTTACATTGTATCCATTTCTTGCGAGGAAAACAGCATCCTTACCTTCACCGCACCCTATGTCAAGCACTTTATACGGTCTGATCGGAGGTTTGAGACGCATAATCTCATAACAAAGATGGTTGGGTGACAAGCCCCAATAATAGCCCTCCATATTATATCGTTTGTCATATTCGGTTAGCGATTGCAAAGAGTATCCAAGCAAAGAGTCTATAGAAACCTTAAGAGTAGCAGCAAGTAGGGGGAGAATCGTAACATCGGGATAAGAAGTACCATTTTCCCATTTTGAAACGGCTTGAAAAGAAATATTAAGCTTTTCCGGCAACGCTTGTTGAGTCAATGCAAGTGATTTGCGCCTGTCAGTTATTATTTTACCGATATTCATAAGCATATCCCCCTTTAAGAAGCAATTATATTATACCACACCAGAAGATCATGGTCAATAACGCACTTGTTGAACATTACAAGCTCTTTCTACTGACAGTTGAAACCTTTGCATCACTACAATTAGTGGTGAGTAAGTGCGCACTCGCGGATAAAAAAGCCTCCCTTGTGTAAAGGGAGGTGGCACGGCGTAGCCGTGACGGAGGGATTGTAAATGTTAAAATTTGTTCAAAAACAATCCCTCAGTCAGCTTCGCTGACAGCTCCCTTTATACAAGGGAGCCTCTGGCTGTAACCGTTTGTCTTTCTGTTACGTTATTGTAAAAACTGTCCTTAAGAATCCGAAGCTTTTGCTTTCGCGTTTTTGTTTAATAAACGTAATTATGAGCGATGTTGTCCTTCATCGTAACGCCCGCGTAGAAGGTAGTGGCATCTGCAACTATCTTGTCGTAGTCGTCGGCAGTTCCTACAAACTTGAGTACGGGGGAGTTGTTCATTTCAAATCCGCTTTCACGCCATGTGGCGCAGAAATAAACGTAATCGTCGGGGAGAACCGAAGCACCTTCGGTGAATACCTCCTCTACCGCAGCAAGAGCCGCTTCGGAGGGAGTGGTGCTTGAAACCTCCGGAGAGGTTGCGAACTGATAGAGAAGCGCTCCGTCCTTATACATCTTGTGGTGAATTATCTCTGCGGGAGTCGAGGGGAAATAGGGATTACCCATACGGTTTCTGATGATCTGTGCAACTGCGAGCATTTCGTAGTACTTGAGGTCGGGATTTTCAAACTGATAGATCTTGGAGTATTTACCGACAACCTCAAGCTGAACGGTTGCCGCGATCATAATTTTTTCCGCTTCCGTTATCTCTACGGGGTTAGTGTAGTTAACCGCAATATTGAAGGTCGTGCTGTACGGAACGTCGCCGAGAGCCTCCTCGGGAGCCATAACGTCTGAGCTTGACGAGCCCGAGTGACTCGTTTGTGACAGAGCGTGAACGTTTCCAAAGCTGTCTGCTGCCTTTATGTCGGGAGTCTGTGACCTTGTAAGCAGGATCTCTGCGGCAAGCTCGGTTGATTTTGTAACGCTTGCCATATTGCTTCCGTAGAATTCAAACGAGGTAATGAAGGGAACTGTAAGCAAGATCGCGAGTACTGCCAGCACGATATAGAATGAACGCTTTATGGCCGCCATAGCTTTTCCTTTCTTCTCAATTCTGAGCCTCAAAATAGTGAATTCTGTGTGAAATAATCTTTATTTGTATTGACTTTAATAATAGTATGGGATATAATTATATTCAAACCGACGAGGTCGGATTATGCGCCTTGTTGTGTATAAAGAAAATGGGATAATTCCCGGGAGGACTTTTTAATGAAAGGTTTGAATCTTAAAAAAATCCTTGCGCTTGTTCTTGCAATTGTATGCGTTGCATCTCTTGCCGCTTGCACCGAGACGGAGCAGGGTGAAACGGTTGAAATCAGTAATGAAGATATCGTTTTGAACTTTGGCGACAACGCCGTAAACTATGAAGAATACAGATACTTCTATCTCAACACCAAGCTTAGTATGGATAACGGAGATGAAACATACTGGACGACAAATCCCGATGCTGAAGCAAAGCTTAAGGAAGACGTTCTTTATTCCATCTCTCAGCTTTACGCTATCGAAGCGGCTGCCGAAGAAAACGGCGTAACACTTTCTGATGAAGCAAAGGCTGAAACACAGGCACTCGTTGATAGCTACATCGAAGCATACGGCGAAGAAGAATTCGGCACGATGCTTGAGCAGAGCTACTTCACGCTTGATCTTTTCAAAAGAATAAGCGACGTTATTTCTCTTGAAAGTGAGCTTTACGAGTACGTTATAGAAAACGATGTGCTCGGTAAGGAATCCGAGGTAAAGGAGAAGCTCAATTCCGACGAATACGTTCGCGTTATGCACATTCTCTACGCCGACGAAGCAACCGCACAGGGTATTCTCGAGGAAGCGAAGAATGCAACCGACGAGGAATTCTATAATCTTGCACAGAGTGCAGAGGATAGCGGAATGATCGGTAATACCGAAGGATATTGCTTTACTTACGGTATGATGGTTGAATCCTTTGAGGAGGCAAGCTTTGCACTTGAGGTTGGAGAAACGAGCGACCTCGTTAAGTCCGATTACGGCTACCACATAATCCGCAGACTCGAAAAGAGCGAGGATTACATCAATAAAAACTACGTAGCACTTGCATCCGATTATCTTCAGGCTGATTTCTACAATTACATTGACGAATTTGCAAAGAAGTATACGGAAGAGGTAAAGCTTACCGAAATTTACGATAAGATCACGGTAAGTACCGCAAAGTAATTAATACTACGATCAAAGGGAGAGCGAAGGCTCTCCTTTTGTTTTACCCCTTGAGGGAATCGATCACGTCTGCGTATGCAAGCTCAAAAAGCTCCTCTACGCGATTTTGATTTCCCGAAAGGTAAAGATAGCCAAACAGGGCTTCAAAGCCCGTAGCGCGCCTGTATTCAACAGGAGATGCGCTCTTGGGAGTCTTTGCGGTGTGAGTGTTCCTGCCGCGCTTGTAATAAGCAAGCTCATCCTCATTAAGGAGAGACTCAATTCTTTCAAACGCCTTGCTCTGCGCAGAAGCGCGTACAAAGTAAAGCGCGTGACGGTTAAGTGCGGCGCTTTCATACATACCGAGCGACAAAAGAAAGCGTCTTACCTCAAGCTCCAGAACACAGTCGCCGAGGTAGGCGAGGGCAATGCCGTTCATCTCTTTATACTGCTCGTTGTTCGACATAAGCGGTGCTTACTCCAATACTAAAAAATACTGTTGTTAATTTGCACAAAGCCCGAAATCCCCTGTAATAATGGACAAATAGGGCAGGCAAACCCATTGTAACAAATATATAAAGTCATTTCAACACGCAATAAAACCAAAATTTCTCCACACGAGCATTTTGCGTTTGTGCAATATGACGAATGGGAAATGGCTGATTTTGACGATTTTTGTCTTGTGGATTTTATAAAAACAGACGGAGGAAAACCGTTTTCCTCCGTCTGTTTTTATATGCTTCTGTATTTTGTCGGCGTGGTCTTGAGCCTTTGCTTGAATATGTAAAGAAAATACTCCACCGAGCCATATCCCGAGGCAAAAGCAATTTCCTTGACCGTCATATTCGTTGTTTTCAAAAGGTCGCAGGCGCACTTTAGCCTTACCGAGCTTAAGTATTCGTTAAATGACATTCCGGTTTCTCTTTTTATAAGCATACCGAGATGGTTTTTTGAAAGAGATAGCTTTTTTGAGAGGATGTCGAGGCTCAGCGGCTCACGGAAGTTTTCATATATATAATATATAGCCCTTTGAACGGGTGTTTTACTTGCGGCCGCTTTGTGAGAGCCGCATTTTCTGACTATTTCAATTACTATTTCGTTTATAAGACTTGACGTCACAAGGTGCGAAAAAGGCATACTGTTAACCGCTTCTATCGAAAGCGCAGTCAGCTTGTTGATGACCGCCTCCGACTCTGCTTTGTCAAACCTGCAGTTGAACTTACCTCCGATTCTGATAGCGGAAAGTAGTGCAGGGTCGAGCATTGATTCGTTAAAGCGCACGTTTATAAGCTCAAGGTCGCAAAGCGGCTCGACAGAGTGAAAATCGGTGTAGCACATCAGATACGCGCAACCGGGTGTGAGAGTATAAGCATTATTGTTGTAAATATGCCGCCCCTCACCCGACAGAATTATCTCAAATTCAAAATAGTCGTGCCAATGAACGGGGAAGGGCTCGCCCGCTTTCATAGTCTTCTTTACGACAATAAAGTTTTTTTTCTTGAAAATGGTATTTTCCTCGGGTATGTTTTCGATATTGCACAAAAATCCGTTTTTCATAATATTGACCGCCAAAATCGTTGATTTTCTTAATTATACCATAGATTTATATGATTTTCAATAGTTTTTATCTGTGATATACTTAACTTAGAAAGCGAAACGGAGGTAGCTTATGCTTAAATGGAAGCTTGCTTTTGCAGAGAATAAGGATTGCCGCGATAAACGGATAACTACCGTTTGCGATATTGAAGCGTCGGGCTTTGTTACTATGGATGCGACGGTACCCGGTAGCTTTGAGTTGGATTTTATGAGGGAGAAGATACTACCTGATATATATTTCTCAACAAACACTCTCGAGGTGCAGAAATACGAGACCTGCCACTTCTGGTACTATACCGAGTTTGATGCTAATAATGAAAACGAGTACGTTCATTTTGAAGGAATAGACACAGTTGCCGATATTTACGTTAACGGCGTGCTTTCTGCATCACATGACAATATGTTTTTACCCTGCGACGTTTTTGACAATATTAAGGTAGGCAAAAACGAGCTTGTAGTGCATATCAAGCCTACCGTTATCGAGGGAAGAAGGTACGAGCTTCCCGCAGCCTGTAACGGAGGAATGTACGGATATCCTGCAACCTATATACGCAAAGCGCCGTATATGTTTGGTTGGGACATTATGCCCAGGACAGTATCGGCAGGAATTTATAAGCCCGTTGAGATAAGAGAGAAAAAGAGCGATCATATCAAGGATATGTTCCTTCACACAACGAATATAAGCCTTGAAAACAACACCGCTGACCTCTCTATAAATATTAATATTGAAATATCCGAGGATGATATCGGAGATTACAGCATAAGAACGACGGGTAAGTGTCGTGACCGGGAGTTTGTCAATAACTCAAGACTGTGGCACACAAGCGGATTCGTCAACTTCAGAGTCGGAAACGTGTACCTCTGGTGGCCGAGGAATATAGCCGAGCCGAATATCTATGACGTTACGGTAGAGCTTCTTTACAAGGGCGAGGTCAAGGATACCAAGCACCTCGATTTTGGCTTCAGAACCGTAAAGCTTGAAAGGGAAGAGCTTGACAGTGACGGAAACGGCGGAAAATTCTGCTTTATAGTAAACGGTAAAAGAGTTTTTGTAATGGGAACTAACTGGGTGCCGCTTGATGCGCTTCCCGCACGCTTTGCAATGAGACTCGAGAAAGCCTTCGAGCTTGTTCTTCACGTTGGCTGCAATATGATAAGATGTTGGGGCGGAAATGTGTACGAATCCGAGGATTTCTTTAAGCTTTGCGACAAAAACGGCGTTATGGTGTGGCAGGACTTTGCGATGGCTTGCGCCGTGTATCCACGTGATAAGGTCTTCCTTGATAAATTCGAGGAGGAAGCGCTTTACGTCATCAAAAAATACAGGAATCATCCCTCGCTCGTGATATGGGCAGGCGATAACGAATGTGACCTGCTTTGCAGAGACAAGGGGTGCTTTAAGCGTGATCCAAACGAGGCGACTGTGACGAGAAAGCTTATTCCAAGTCTCCTTTTTGACCACGATTTTACAAGACCGTATCTGCCAAGCTCTCCCTACATCAGTCCCGAGGCGCATAAGAATGACCTTCCTCTCGTTGAGGATCATACTTGGGGACCCCGCGACTATTTCAAGGGTGATTATTATAAAAACACAAAGTGTATATTTGCAAGCGAGGTGGGATACCACGGCTTCCCGTCGGTTGACTCGCTCGGTAAATTTTTGGAAACTCCCGATAAGCTTTTTCTCGATAACGGCTGGGTAACCCCCGAATACATAGTACACTCTGCAAATCCTCAGTCTGTGCATAACGCACCTTGGGCGTACAGGATTCCGCTTGCGGTAAATCAGGTAAAGACGCTTTTCGGCAAGGCAGAGGACAAGCTTGCGGATTTCGTGCGTCAGAGTCAGATATCTCAGGCGGAGGCGATGAAGTATTTTATCGAAAGAGTGAGAATCCGCAGATGGCAAAAGACGGGTATTATATGGTGGAATATGATAGACGGTTGGCCGCAGGTCTCCGACGCGGTGGTTGACTACTATTTTGATAAAAAGCTTGCGTATTACTACATAAAACGCTCTCAGACCCCCGTTTGTCTTATGTTCGACGAGCCCGTGAACGGTAAAATTCACCTTTACGCCGATAACGATACCTCGGAGAACGTAAGCATTGAATACGAGGTAATAAATATAACAGATAACGCAGTCTGCCTGTCGGGTAAATGCACGGCATCGGCACAGAACGTAATTAAGCTTGATTCGCTTGAAATTGCGGACGGAGAAAAGAAATTCTATCTTATAAAGTGGCGTGTCAAGGGCATAGAATACACAAACCACTATTTTACTAACATAATTGACATTGACTACGAATCGTATATACGCGATATGACAAAATGCGGATACGATGAGTTCTCCGCTTGGGAGGGAATAAAGTGATAGGCTTTGATATAGGCGGAACGAAATGCTCGGTTTGCTTCGGAGAATCGGAAAACGGGAAATTTGTTATTCGTGACAAAAGAGTGATTCCCACCCAAAAGGGCACTGATCCATACGTTATGATAGACAAAATGTACGCTCTTGCGCGAGAGATGACGGATGACGTGTCGGTTATCGGAATCTCCTGCGGCGGACCTCTCGACTCAGCGCGCGGAGTGATAATCGCGCCGCCCAATCTTCACGGTTGGCTTGACGTTGAGATAGTCGATTATCTGAAGAATAAGTACGGCGCCGTTTCGGCGCTTCAGAACGACGCGAACGCTTGTGCTCTTGCTGAATGGAAATTCGGCGCGGGCAGGGGTACTGAAAATATGATTTTTCTAACCTTCGGCACGGGACTTGGAGCAGGACTTATCCTAAACGGCAGACTTTACGAGGGCGCAAGCGGATGCGCGGGTGAGGTCGGTCATATCAGACTTGAAAAATACGGACCCGTGGGCTTCGGCAAAGCAGGCTCGTTTGAGGGCTTCTGCTCGGGCGCGGGTATCGCGGAGCTTGGTAAAATGCTGGCACTTGAAAAATTACAGTCAGGAGAAGGACCTTCGTACTGCAAGAATTTGTCCGAGCTTGACGGTATCACCGCTAAAAGTATAGCGGATCTTGCAGATGCGGGAAATAAGGATGCCGCAGATGTCTACGCTTTCTGCGGAAAAAAGCTCGGTGAAGGACTGTCCTTACTTATTGATATACTTAACCCCGAACGTATCGTTATAGGAAGCATTTTTGAGAGAAGCGAAAACCTGATAAGACCCGAGATGGAGAAGGCGATAGAGAGAGAGGCTCTTAAATATGCGCGAGAGGTGTGCAGAATAGTTCCTGCAAAGCTTGGAAATAATATCGGAGACTGGGCAGCGCTTGCAGTAGCGTCAACCTTGTCGGAAAGGTGAGAGATATGGATGAATTGTTCAAAAGATATCCGGAGCTTGCGGTATGCAAGGAGGATATAGAAAATGCGTTTTATATGCTTGCCACTACCTATAAAAACGGCGGTAAGGTGCTTGTTTGCGGAAACGGCGGAAGTGCGGCTGATGCTGAGCATATCGTAGGCGAGCTTATGAAGAATTTTATGTTAAAGAGAAAGACTGACGGAAAGCTCAGGTCTGCTCTCAAGGAGCTCGGATACTCGGATGCTGAATATCTGAGCGAGCATTTGGAGGGCGCGCTTCCGGCAATATCACTTGTCAGTCAATCGTCTATTCTCACGGCATTTGCAAACGACAACGCGGCAGATATGATGTATGCTCAGCTCGTCTACGGCTATGCCCAAAAAAACGATATGCTATGGTGCTTGTCGACCTCGGGCAACTCCGCAAACGTGGTAAACGCAGCCAAGGTTGCAAAGGCAAAGGGAATAAAGGTGCTATCGTTCACCGGTAAATCCGAAAGTAAGCTTTCGGAAATAAGCGACGTTACCGTAAGGATTCCGAAACGCGATACGTTTCTCGTTCAGGAGCTTCACCTGCCGGTATATCACTATCTTTGCGCCAACATAGAAAAAGCAATGTTTGAGTGAAAAAGCGGGAAAAGTTTTTTGATAAATCACACAAAAAAGCAGAGACCGCTTCGTAAAAATCGTAGAATTTGTGAGCCGAAGATGAGAGAGTTGTTGCATTTTTGGCTTTGATATTGTACAATGATATATACTTTTTATAAAGTAAGAGGAGTTTGTTTTTATGAAGAGAATTTTTAGAAATGCCGTTATCGTTGCGCTTATTCTGTGCGTCGTTGCGGCGAGTGCTCTTATAGCCTCGGCTGCAGACGATGCTATAATTTATACTGCAGAGGATATTGCGTCCGACGGACGTATTATTACTTCCATACCCGATGAGCCTAACGGCAAGATAACCGGCGGAAACGTTATGGGTGAATACAACGATGGTGTTGTCAGATTTGTACCTACAAATTCAGGCACTGCATCGTCGGCAGCGGACAGACTTATTATCGCAGTTGATAATATCAACCTCACCGAATATCCCTTCGTAGCCATTTCTTACAAAACTAATATAGTGGCTCCTAACCTCAATTTTAACCTTACCACCGCGGGTGGAACCTACACAAGAGAAGCAAAGATATTCTTTGCGCAGGAAAGAACCGTCGGTAAGAATGCTATCGGTACGGGTAAATACGATGGTTCGTACGGAACGAGTGCAGTGGCAACCTCGGTTTATATTCCTCTTTGGAGTAACACGGGAAACGTTGCGAATGCAGACGAATATTTCGACGTAGAATACATAGGATTTTTTAAGACAGAGAAAGCAATGAAGGATTTTAAGTACACTCCAGGAGAATTGAAGGTCGAAGTTAACGTCAGCTCTGATATTCAGTTTGCTGAACAGGTAATAAGACTCGTTGCAGGTGATACCTTCAAGCTCAACGTGATTACCACGAATGGTAAAGAAGCATCTTTTTTGAATTATGTAAGCGATAACGAAGCTATTGCTTCGGTTGCCGCTGACGGTACGGTTACTGCAAAATCCGCAGGTGTTGCAACAATTAGCGCAAACGGTGCTACCTGTAAGGTTTACGTGCTTGCAGAAAAGCTTGCTCCCGTTGAGTTTGGAAGAAAGACGGGAATGAAGATCACAGATCTTCCCGTAGTAAACTGTCTTGGTGACTCCATCACTACCTACGCACCCAGTCCCGACGGCGGAAAGAACTTCCACGATTGGTGGGCATCTGATTACTACGTCAAGAACATTGACAGCGGTATCTCAGGCACGACCGTGCTTCCGCGTTCCGGCAGAACAGACTCTTTCATCGAAAGATATCAGAATATGTCGGCTAACTCCGACCTTATAATCGTAAAGGGCGGAACAAACGACTGGGGTAGTGCTTTTGCAGTAGGTTCGTTGAATGACCGTACGCTTAACACTTACGTGGGCGGTATACGTCTTCTTATGGAAGGACTTATAGAAAAGTATCCCGATAAGCAGATAGTATTCCTTACTCCAATAAAGAGATGTGAGGGCGGTCAGACTCCCGCAAGCAAGAACGGTAAAGGCGCTACGTTAAATGACTACGCAAATGCAGTAATAGAGCTCGGTAAGATATATAATATTCCCGTAATCGACCTCTACACACCTGAGGAGCTTGATTTTACAAGTAAGGTCGTATCTCCTGCAGGTAAGGATGCAAACGGCAAGTGGCACGATGCGGTATGCGAATCCGATCTTCTCCCCGACGGTCTCCATCCGAGTGGAAAGGGCCACAAGATAATCGCAAGCTACGTTCTTGACAAGCTCGTAGAGCTTGGCGTTGTTGAAGTAACCGACGGCAGCCGCCTTGATAAGACATTTGTAAACGGATATGACGGAAACCTCTTCAAGCCCGATAACAATATGACACGCGCCGAGGCTTGCGCGGTAGTAGCAAGAGTTTTGACGACCGAGGACAGAATCAAGGGTAAGTACAAGACGAAGTATGCCGACGTAAAGGAAGGCGCTTGGTACTACGACTACGTTGCATATCTCGATCAGTTTGGTTACCTCTATAATTTTAAGGGTGACTTTAATCCCGATCAGCCCATAACAAGAGCAGAATTCGTTGATCTAGTATACAGAATGGGCAAGGTTGACAACAGTAAGGAGGTCGTGTTCACCGACGTACCCGAAACGCACGAAAGATATACCGCTATAATGAAGGCGGCAAAGGCGGGTCTTGTAAACGGTAAGACCGCAACCACCTTTGATCCCGATGGAAAGATAAAGCGCTCAGAGGTAGTTAAGATACTTTGTGTGGCTCTCGACAGAACACCCACAAAGGCGGCTATCGACGCAGCAGGCGTTACAGGCTTTGCGGACGTAGCCGACAATCATTGGGCGTATGCGTATATTCTCGAAGCAGCGACTGAGCATAAGTGTCAACTTGATAAAGACGGCAACGAGATATGGATAAAGGTCAATAACTGATACTAAAGGGAAAATATATGAAGATTTTTGTTGATACTGCCAATGTAGAAGAAATAAGGGCAGCGGCAGAGCTTGGGATTATCAGCGGAGTTACCACAAATCCCTCGTTGATTGCTAAAGAGGGCAGAAATATTGAAGATGTTATAAAGGAAATAGCATTAATTGTTGACGGCCCTATAAGCGCTGAAGTAATGTCCTCAGACGCGGAAGGAATGATAAGAGAAGCCGCGGAGCTTGCATCGATCCACTCCAATATCGTAATTAAGATACCGATCTGTGAAGAAGGGCTTAAAGCGGTTTCGGCACTTAAGAAAAGGGGCATACGTACAAACGTAACGCTTATATTCAGTCCTTCGCAGGCAATACTTGCGGCAAGAGCAGGTGCAAGCTTTGTCAGTCCGTTTATCGGCAGACTTGATGACATATCCGATGATGGCTCGGAGCTTGTCGAAGAAATTGCTAAAATTTTTGACATTTACGGTATAGAAACCGAGATAATTGCAGCAAGCATCAGAGGACCGCAGGATGCCGTAAGGGCAGCACTTGCAGGTGCGGATATTTCCACTATTCCTTATAAGGTGATACTTCAAATGATCAAGCATCCCCTTACAGATAAGGGCATAGAAAAGTTTATCGCAGACAGTGCAAAATAATAAAAAAAGAACGGCGAAAATTCGCCGTTCTTTTTTGCTCTTTATTATTCTTTGCCTTTTTCTTCGACTTCAGCCTTTGCTTCGGGCTTTGGCGCAGTCTTCTTCTTGATTTTTCTCTTTATTGAGATTATAAGAACGATAACAACCGCTATAATAATTATCCATACGATAACGCCGATAAAGTTGTATGAAAGGTCAACAATGAGGTTTTCAAAATCATTCTGAACGTTTTCAAGTCCTCGTGTGAACGCAACGCCAACGCGTTCGCCAAACGTAAGCACCTCGGCAGGAGGAGTAACGATGGATTTGACCTCACGTATGGAGAGGTTTACGGTAGAGTAGGTTACGAGTGAGTCGTACTTGCGAAGTGAGCCTGTTAAAGACTCTATTTCGTATCTGATGTCCGAAAGCTCTCTTTCAAGAGCGAGCACGTCGTCAAGCTTGTCTGCGTTTTCAAGAATTTTAAGAACTCTTTCTTCTCTGATCCTTGCGCTTTCAAGTCTTGCTTCGGTATCAACGTATTTGTCGGTGATGTCCTCGTTGTATTCGCTTGAGGAAACTATAACGCCGATGTTACCCGCTTCACCTGTAAAGGCAGAGTAGTTCTTTACGGGAACTCTTATAACGTAGTTAGAGCTTCTTGAGGTCGATTCGTTACCGTAGGTGTTCGCACTTTCAAAATAAGCCTCATACTTTGTGCAAAGAGCCTTGAGAGCCGCAACCGACGCGGGATAATCCTTTGTTTGAATTTCGTAGTTTGATCTGTAAATGATCATTCTGTAGGTTTCAACAAGAGCGCCCGTTCCACCGTCTGATGTGCCGGCGGCAAGACCGTTTTCCTTGCTCTTGTAATCCGTATCGGCACTTGTGGTCGAGCTGTAATATACGCTCTGAGGAGCTTCGGTTGCAGCTTCTTCTAAAACGTAATCGTACATTTCCATCTCAGCGGCATCTTTACGGTATACCTTATCGTATGCGGCATAACTGTTTTGCGCTTCTGTCATAGAGCCGCAGGATGCGAGTAAAAGAGAACAAATTGTGAGAATTACGAGCGAGAGTGTAAGCTTTCTTTTCATAATTTCGTTTCCTTTCCTGTCGGATAATTTTGCGAACTTGGCGTAACCTTAACGCCGCCATTCGTAAATTATTCGCCAAAAAAGGAAAAAACACTCACTAAAACTTACCACTCGAACGTCGTCGGCACACCGTCCTCACGTAAATTTTCAAATCCGCGCTGACGCAAAGCCTCATAAACGGCTATTGCCGCAGAGTTTGAGAGATTAAGACTCCTTAATTTGTCACGCATCGGAATGCGTACACAGTTGTCGGGATTTTTCTGAAGCAGTGTCTCGGGAAGCCCCTTCGTCTCCTTGCCGAAAACAAGGAAAACGCGCTTCGGATAAGTTACCTCTGTGTAAGCTCTCGGAGCCTTGGTTGAGAAAAAGAACATTTTTTCATTCTTGTTTATCTCAAGAAATTCATCGAGATTTTCGTAGTAGGTGATATCAAGCTCGTGCCAATAATCAAGACCTGCACGCTTAAGCTTCTTGTCGTCCACGGTAAAGCCCATAGGCTTTACTAAATGGAGCGACGCGCCGACAGCTGCGCAGGTCCTTGCAATATTTCCGGTATTCTGTGGGATCTCGGGCTCAATAAGAGCAATGTTGATGTCATTCATTAGAGTTTACCGCCTGATGCGTATTCATCGGCAAGCTTTTGCTTCCAATATTTTTGAGCATTACGAAGAATCTGAATATCATTGTCGTGAGTAAGCTGAGCGCTTGCCTCGTCAAACGTGAACCACTCGGCACGGCGAATTTCTTCGGGTTGGGGAATCGTCTCGCGGGTGTCTGTTATTGCTGTGAAGTAGATAACTTCTTTTTGTATGTATTCGCGAGGGGAATATACTACGCTTTGTCTGAAGTTGTTGTCAAGCTCGACCTCAAGACCCGTTTCCTCGCGGATCTCTCTTATTGCGGTCTGTTCTTCTGTTTCGCCTGCCTCAACGTGGCCCTTGGGGAACCCCCAATGACCGCCTCTGTGTTGGATAAGGAGAGTGAGGCAGCCTCCTTTAACGCGGCGGATAACAACTGCGCCGCACGATTTTTCTTTTCTGGTCTGGAACGTCACGATAGCCTCCGAAATTTATGGTGTGATCATATACTATTATATCACAAATTTCGTCAAATGCAAGGGTATGGGTGGAGATTTTAAAAAAGTTTAATTTCACGCGCGTATAGAAGTTTTTACCAAGCTTTTTTCAAAAAGCGGCACAAATTTCGTCAAATGCAAGGATACCTTCAGAAAGCCTTTGATTAATACAAAAACGGAAACGCCAATTTTGTCGTTTCCGTTTTGCAAAATACTATTTCCTTACCTCAAATACCGCGCATCCGAAAGGCGGTATGTCGTATAAATACACCTTGTCGCCGTCAAGCCTTGCCGTGCAGTTAGCAAACTCAATGTTACTGTAATTGCCGTCAAGCTCTACCACGGGCTCAAACGCGGTGTCTTCAAAGAAATTCCACAGTCCGACCGACATACTGCCGTCATCGCCCTTTTTTGTCTGAATATAAAGAGACGGGTGTCCGTAAACGGTAGCGGGGAGAGCCTTTCCCGAAAGCCACTTTACCATTTCAGCATACTGACGGTTTCTTTCGTAATGCTTTAGGAGATTATCACTTCCGATACGGGTGTTGATGTTGAGGACTAAGAATCTGTTACCGTCGGCGTTTTCGTATCTGTATGAGAAGGGAATACCGTCCACAGTACTGAGTATCTCGGCACTCGCCTTTACCTCGACCTCGTTTATAACCGCACCTCGTGTATATACGTTATTGCCGTTATGTAAGAAACACTCGGCAGTACCGCCCGTCTGTTTACCTATTTTCAGAAGACCAACGTCAATGCCGCGGTCTGTCAGTATCTCCGCTGCGGCAAGGTCGATTATAAGGCCGTCCTTAAGTGCTTCAAGCGGCAGACTTCTCGCGTTTTCGTCAAAGGCTATACCGCATACCCCATCACCCTCGTAAACGGTTGGAATTGCATTGAAAGCAAGCGTACGCGCCGCTTTGCAGAAAAACTGGTTTTCAAGATTGGTGTAATCATTGACCTTGGTAGTGCATACGGTATCCGCGGCTTTTTTCATTGATTCGTAGACTCTGACACCCACGCTTTTCTTTCCCGTAAACATACGGTCGATAGCGGAGTACAGGCTTCTGTTTCTCTCGTGATACTTGGCATAACCCGTTTCATAGTCAGCGTTTGAGTGGTAGTCCATTCCATACTTGAGAATTCCGTCGGTGCAGCCTGCTGCACGGATAGCGGTGTCAAAGCCCTCAAGGTAGCTTGCGGGGCAGGTGCTTCTCGGTCGGGGGAAAACGTCACCCTCCGCCATAATTTCGATGTCGCCGAGTCTTGTCCACGCGCACTCCATCCTCTCGAGCTCCACAACGTCCTGAAGGAGATTACCCCAGGTCCTGTTGTAAGCCCAGTACGGTGCGCCGATAAGACGAACAAACGGACGTGTCTTGCCTGCGAGTATCTTTGCAAGCTCAAACGCGTCGGTGCCGTCTATATCCCAGGACGTCAGACACGCACACGCGCCCATACGAATGTCGGGAGATACCTCGTCTACCGCGCGTCTTACCGCAGAGCAGAAGCCTCTGAATGCGTCACCGTTTGCCTTGAGGAATGCGTCGCGGTATTTGTTCGGACCGCCTTTTAATATGCGTTCTTCGAGTTCTTCACGAGTAAGACCTTCTCCTGTGATATCATTTATCATTTTTATGTGACCGTCACACAGACAAGCGGGGGAATCGCCGAGAAAACCGTAGCGCAGGTCGTCGTCGAACATAATGAGGTCAACACCAACGTTTGCTATGTCCTTGATGTAGCCTGCGGCAAACTTTACAAAGCTTTCGTCCGACGGGCACATATTAGCAGTGAGCTCCGTACCCTTAGCCGTGCGCATAGGACAAAACTCGGTGTTATCCGAAAGAGAGAACGCCCATATCCACGCTCCGATCTCGTATCCGTTTTCCTTGAAAAATTTGCAGTTGTCTGCAAGCTCGCTTATTGCAAGCTTTCGTTTGTCCTCGTCAAGCTCATACCTGTCAAGAGCGAGGAATACGCGCTCCGTGTCAAAGCGCTTAATCTCCTGAAGTGCTCTTTCCCTGTCGTTTCTTTTAATATTGGCATTATAAAGCGGAACCGAAATCTTATACATTTTAATTCTCCTTAAAGATTCAGAAGTATAACAGATACAAGACCGATAACAAATCCGACGGTCTGGGTTTTAGACAAGCTTTCTTTATAGTAGAACCTCGCGACTAAGTGAGTGATGAGAATACCTCCGCCCGATATAAGCGGAAAGAGAAGCGACGCAGGCATGGTACCCGACAGTATCATAACGAGCATATTTACAACACCGTTTGCAAATCCGCACAAAACAGCTTCTTTCCATCCCGCCTTGATGAAGAACATCATCTCGCGCCTCTCTTTTATCAGCGAATAGACCGCGAGAAAAGCCGAAACGATGGCAAGCGCGATTACCATAAACTCATTTTTGTAAGCACCGTCAAATTTCACCTGTTGCATCTTTTGTGAAACCGAGCACATTCCGTTTCCGACGGATGCAAGGGTTACGAATATCAGCCATTTGAAATTGATCTTGAGCTTTTCACTTTTTGCATTGGTAAGAAAGAGCGATATAACGAGAAGTAAAAATCCCGGAATAAACCACTTGCCGATGGGGTCCTTCAGAAAAACAAGACCGTAAGCGGTCGGCAACAGAAGCGAGTATGAAATTATAAGCGCAGTGAGAGACAGCGAGCCGCAGGAAATGGCTTCAAGCGCAAATACGGTTGCGAGTATGTAGGATGCGGCAAAAAGAGCAGAATAGAGAATAAGCCTCGGGTCAAAGCTCAGTCCTTTGCTTGTGAATACAAAGAAAAGCAGGGCTGAAAGACTGAGAAGCAGACCGAAGGTGTAAGCACCCTTGCCGCGTGTTTTTTGAGTATACGGCTTTTTTATGACGTTCTGGAACGAAACACCGAATACTACCGTGAATAAAAACAGATATTGCATTTGATTCCTCTTGTAATATTTCTTATAAGTAAATTATAATCTAAATAAACAAAAACCGCAATATAAAATTTTCACATATTGTTGCACAATCTTCCCGAAAGTGATATAATAGTGCAAGGCGGTGAGATTAAATGTTTATAAAATATAACGTAGAGGAGCTTTCTCGTATAGTCAGAGATATATCTGCTCTCACGGGAATAAGCATATCGGTGCTTGATACAGAATATATAGTCTTGACAAACTGTTCACCCGATAATAGCTACTGTGCGCTTTTGCAAAGAGTTAAAGGCGAGCTCGGCTTTTGCCGTGAGTGTGATGAAAAAATACTTATGAGATGTAAGGACTCTAAGAGCCTTGAAAGCCATATATGCAGAGCCTCACTGTACGATTGCTCGATGCCCGTTATCAAGAACGGAGTTGTGGCGGCTTATGTTATTATGGGAAGAATACGCTCGATAAGCTCTCCCGTAACAGACGTCTACCTGCCCGAGTGTGACGAGGAAACCGCAAAAGAATTAAAGCGCCTTTATAAAAAGGTTCCATATCTCGAAGAAAACAGACTTGCGGCCCTATACGACCTCTTGCCGAGCATACTGTTCAACAGTGCCATAGAGCTTGTTTACGACACGTTTTTTAACGAGATAACCGAATACATTGATAGGAATCTGCAGGAGGAGCTTGGTATAAGCAGACTTTGCGCGATTTTCCACACGTCGAAGAATACCCTGTACGAGGTCTTCAAAGAGAATGCGCACACTACTGTAAACGAATACGTAACGGTTACAAGAATAAAACGAGCCGCGGAGCTTCTTACGTCAACTGACGAGCCGGTATATAAAATAGCCGAGCAGGTGGGAATAGACAATTATACGTATTTCTGCCGACTGTTCAAGCGCCGTACGGGATTTACTCCAAATGAATACAGAAAAAAGCAATGACCGCCTAAAATAACGGCGGTCATTGCTTTTTTGAGTTGTTATGTTCATTTTACCTCAAAAGCAAAAATATGAGCCTGTGAGCTTCCGTAATCGTTCCAAAGCGACTCGGAGTAGTACGTTCCGAGAGGGATGAATCTTACCGCCTTGGTGTCAGCATTTATTTTTCCTCTTATCATACGCTGATGGTTTTCGTGTGTTTCAAACACGGTCACCCATTCACCGCCGTCAGTCAGAATTTCGATCTTAAACGATTTAAGCATGCATTTCGGGAAACCGAACGTGGTGTAGTTATAATCAAGACGCCTGAAAAGAGTAGTTGAAATATTGAGTCCGTCGGGATTACCCTCGGTGTATTCTCGGTCAAGGTCGCTGTCAACGATAAGTCTGAACTCGTCTACGTGAGTTTTTTCATCAAACGTGTATGTGACCGCACGGTTGACCATACCCCAGTATCCGTTATCGTTGCCCCAGATCTTTCTGTCTACACCGTTTAGAATATTTGAGGCATCACCCCATACCGCGCTAAGATTATCCTTTGTGCAAAGAGGGGATATTTTGCGCTTGAAGTGGGGAAGGAAGCAGTCGTCGTCCATAAGAATATCCTGAAGCTCCTCAATCTTCTGCTTGCCGAGCTCTCGTATTGTGAGTCCGTATCTTACCGCAAGAGCCGCCGCAGTACCGGCAGCTTGACCGACCACGCCGCAGGTCGCCATAACTCTGACGGTTGCAAAGGCAATATGCGAAGCACTAATGTTTCTGCCCGCAAACATAAGGTTTTCGACGTTAACCGAATAAAGCGAGCGAAGCGGAATACCGTAGGGCTCGGTCAAACGCTTCTTCTGAAGGTGGTTTTCACCC
Source organism: Eubacteriales bacterium (assembly GCA_045580165.1). Taxonomy (GTDB): domain Bacteria; phylum Bacillota; class Clostridia; order Oscillospirales; family CAG-272; genus UBA4717. The sequence continues at coordinate 47,403 of JAZNNG010000081.1, read as the reverse complement.
TTGCCCGACATTGCAAAGCCGCCGGGGAGATGATTGTCTATCTGCCAACCGCCGTAAGCTACCTCATCGTAGAAGCTTGCACCTTTTTCAACGTCGTTTTGTGTGAGAACGTAATCGCCCACGTATCTGCGGCTTTCTCTTTTGCCGGGTAAAAAACCTATAAAATCAAGCTCCCAGTTGTCAGCACCGTGATCTCCTCGGTTTTTCATATGATCCCATACACCGAAGGCGATTTTCAAAAGCTCATCTCGTATTTCCTCGGTATCGTGAATAGAGTCTGCCTCACCGCCGAGCTCTATCCAGTAGAAGTTGGTGTTGATCTTGTTAAGGCAGTCGTGAGGCTTGAATTTCATATCCTCATCGGTTTCAAATTTATACGCCCAATCGGGAGCGATGAACTCACAGTAGTGGTCGGTCTCGTGAGCCTGAATCATAAGGCTCATACCCATAGTTTTCTTGTCGGCAACGTCAAGACCGAATTCTTCGTTATATTCCTCTCTTGCCTCTCTGCCTACCTTGTATTCGGCATCGCTGAGCTCGGCGAGAATACTGTCGCCCGAGCAGTCTATGAATATTTTCGCATTTACCGTCTGCCAAGTGTAGGTTGTAAGCTGGAAGCCGATTACGCTCTCGATTTTGCCGCCGCTTACCGTTGCATCACAACACGCGCAGTTGAGAAGAAGCTCAATGTTTTCTTCTGCCTTTACCTTCTCATAAAGAATGGAATCCCACACGGAGAAGTTTCTTGTTGGATTGCGGTACATATTCTCAAGCAGTACCTCCTCCATGATTCCCGTTTCCTGAAGGTTTCTGACACGGCTTCCCGCACCGGATACCCACATTCTTATCTCACTCGATGCGTTACCTCCGAGCATAGGTCTGTCCTGCATAAGAACGACCTTTGCGCCCGTACGCGCCGCCGCTATTGCGGCAAACGTGCCTGCAAGTCCTCCGCCTACAACGCAAACGTCTGTATTTCTGCTTTTCCTTAAAAGCTCGCCCATATTTTGCCTCCTGTATTGACAAATCTGATTTATAGTGTATAATAATTGTAACATCACGGTTTGGCAAATGATACAGAAAATGTGATAATAATTTTGCAATTTGTGATATAACAAGAGGGTTTATATGAGCTTGGCGGAACACTATATAAGAATCCATAATGTCAATAATTCATACACGGGTGAAAATAAAAAAACGGGGTACACCGCTTTTGTGAATCGCTCGGGTTGGACAGATTTTGTGATAGACGATAATATCATTTATTCTCACAGAACCAACGAATACACTAAGAAAACCTTTACCGAGGGTCTGCACGTACACGAGTTTTACGAGCTCATCGTGTATATAAGCGGTAACGTGGAATATATAACGGACGACTATATAGTAAAGCCCCGGCCGTATTCTGTTATATGGTTTCGCCCGGGACAAATGCATACCGCAACCCTGCTTTCACCGTCGAAATACGAAAGATACGTGTTTTATTTTTCAAAGGAGTTTTTCAGGCTCAATAACGTAGAAATTCCAATGACCGATTTTATGAACGGTAATAACTCAAACGCACTAAATCCCGGAGTTCTTTGCTCGGAGGAAATAAAGGGGATTATCGATAAAATCGATTCAATACTTGCAAAAGACTGCGCGTACGGCGGACTTCTCGCCAAAGCCCTTATAACCGAGCTGTTCGGGGTATTCAATAAAGATGACATTGACGTTGTAGGACGTTCTGCGCCGACGGGTATTATGATGCAGGTGAAAAATTATATTGACACCGAATACGCTGAGATATCAACGTCCGAGGATATAGCAAAAAAGTTTCATTATAGCAGAGAGCACATTTCGAGAAGATTTAAGGATACCTTTAATATATCCGTTTCCGACTATATATCAAAACGCAGAGTGCTTGAAAGCTTGCCTCTGCTAAACGAAATACTTTTGTCAGAGGTTTCCTACACGGTAGGCTTCAAAAGTCAGTCGGCGTATATAGCGGCATTTGTCAAAAATATGGGATGCTTGCCGTCCGAATATAAAAAGAGGAATCTATAAAAAAACGTTCACCCTAACGGTGAGCGTTTTTGCTTGCAGCTTATTTTTCGGTAATTTCCGCGCATTCTGTATATTTGTTTGAAAATGCAAAGCCTCTTGAGTTTATATTTCCCTCAAAGAGAATATCTCTGCAATAACGCAGGACGAGTGGATTTGCACTGTCGAATGTGTTTCCGATGATCTTGATACCTGAATGATAATAGGGCGACTCGGGACAGGAGTCAAACTCGGGATACGACTCAACGAACGCGTTGTCGCCGATAAATTTACAGTTCTTGATAGTCAGGTCATTTACGGGACTGCCCTCGTACCAATAGTTTTTGTCACCGGGGAGTAGTATCTTCAGAGAGCACTCGCAGTCCTCCATAAGAATCTTACCGCGTGTCTGGAAGCGCAGATGAGTCCTTGCTTTTCCGAAACGGGAGTTTTTAATGTGAACGTTCGGCTGAATGGAGAGGTTTTCGATGGTGTCGCCCATACAAAGCGCGGCCGTGTCACCGTCAACGAATATGTCGGCGGTGAAATCTCCCGTTACCGAAATATTATTAACGGTCAATGCTTTCTTTTCGAGCGTGGTGCTTCCTCTGTAAACGGCTATTTTGTCATCCTTATCAAACATCTTATAGCGCGCGTTTACGGCGGCGTGTGCCTGCACGTCGGTCTTGATCTTTGCGTGTATAACACCGTCTTCCACCGACTCGACGGAATAATAATTGCAGTGTATATTTATAGCATCGTCCTTCATACCCTCGAATACACTGTTCACTATCTCCACGTCACCGAAGCAGGAGATGAGATGAAGCGCATCTGCGGCGTTTGTTGCGATACCGTGCGAGGCTTCGTCACAGAAATATTTGAGTCCGTCAAGCGTAATATTTTCGGAATACATACCGAGAATACCCATTCCCGCACCGTTGAGAACGCGGAAATTTTCAAGATGCGTGTTCTTTGAGCGTATGATAAAGCAGGAGCTTACGTCGCGGTCAGAGTGGGACTGCGCGCAGGTGACGTCAGAGAGAATGCTCGGAGGAAGCTCTCCTTTAAGAACAATGTATTCACCGCGCTCCTCGGCAGAAAGCTCAAAGTATTTGAAGGGGAATTGCTCTTTCGGAATAACGGGCAGGTCATTGCCTATACGAACAAGGCACATAGCAACCGATTCCTTGGTTTCCTTATCGTAGAGATTGAAGAAATGCGGCGCCTTGAATGCATCGGGATACTCCTTGCCGTCAGCTACGGGGATAAGACAACCGTTTTCGACCTTCATCGGGAAACAGAGCTTCTGCTTTTCAGTCTGTTTGAACCATATCTCACCGTCTTTTATGTCAACAATGTCTATCTCGTCCATCAGACAACGCTTGTATTCAACAGTTACGTTTTTGATGGTAACGTTTTCACATTCGTCAAGAACGAACGGCTGAATGGAGTCGTCAAGCAGTAAAAGAGTAGCGCCGCCGAAGTCAAGGGTTACGTCGCGGAGCCCCTTAAGATAAAAAGCGGTATCGAGCCAGTACTTTTCGGAAGAATAGATAGCGCGGTATATTTTATCTTTAAGTCTTACGGTGTCACGAAGCTCTACCGAAAGTGTTTTTTTGTCAAACAGATATTCAGTATTGTTTTCAAATTTTACAGACGTATCAAATGACTTCATACCGTTCTCCTTGGTAGATCAATGCTTGAAAAAATTGTAGCATAAAGGGGAAGTGGTTGTCAATAAATCGGAATGTAAAAAAGGAGATATCATTTTGCAAAAATGATATCTCCTGCGCATCGTATCAGTTGACGCAAATGCCAATAAATATCCTGTATGCGCGAGACGGGTCATTCACAAAAACGTGAGTCACCGCGCCGACAAGCTTGCCGTTCCGGATAATGGGACTGCCGATCATGTTTGATGTCAAGAAGGGACAACAAATAAACCAATAGTTTGTTTTATAAACCTATATCCAACAATGCGGTTATGGAAAAAGAATAAATGCTATGGTATAATAGTATCATGAAGATCTTCGAAACAACTTAATGAGGAGTGATAATAATGGAAATACAACTGTCTAAAAAATTGAAATTAATGCGTCAGAAAAATGATTCCACCCAAGATGATCTTGCACTGTTTCTCGGAATATCAGCACAGGCTGTTTCAAAATGGGAACGAAACGAGGGATATCCTGACATAACGCTGCTTCCTAAAATCGCCGGATATTTCCATATTTCCGTAGATGAACTTCTTGGTGTTGACGAAATAGCCAAACAAAACAGAATTGATGAAATTACAAAGGAATATAACAAAATCCGTCACCATGTCCCCCTTGATCCCAATTATCAACTTGATGAGGGGATTGAACTGATCAGAAATGCATTGCAGGAACTTCCGGGCGTATTTTTCTTTGAACAGCTTCTCGCTGCAGATTTGTCGTGGAAAGGAAAGAACATATCCGATGTTTCAGAAAAAACACAACTGTTTGATGAAGCTATTTCGCTTTGCGAAGATATTCTCGCTCGGTCAACCGAGGATAGATGGCGTGACTGTGCAAAGCAGATTCTTCTTGTGATGTATGTAGATCTTGGTATGACCGAAAAAGCACTTAAATTGGCATATCAAATGCCTACACCGCGTTGTACTTGTGAATATATGCTTACTTATATTTTGCGAGGAGATGATCTGAAGAATCGAAGAAAACTCAATGCTGTTTTATACTATCAAATTTTCAGAGAATCCGTTTTAACCCTCAGTGAAGATGGTCTTACAGCTCAGAATATTCTGAATCAAAGAGAACTTGCTTTAGCGGGAATCGGTGAAAACGAATATCTTACTGCATTAGCGAATGTTCTTTCAAAAAAGTAAATTCATTTTTCGACCAACAAAAAATGTTGTCCCTATTATATATCAACATACGGTTAATGTTAATTAGGGACAACACACTTTCTACCAAAACTAAAGTATCGCTATGTTATAAGTGTGAATCTACTGTGTTGAAATCACGAGAAAATATGGTATAATAGAATCACAAAAGCGCTTTTGAATATAATTTGGAGGTAGATACAATGTCTATTGGATCAACTATCAAAAAACTTCGCCGTGAACGCGACATGACCCAGGAACAGCTGGCGGAATATCTCGGTATTACCGCCAATGCTGTGTCACAATGGGAATGTGACAGGACGGCGCCCGATATTTCGCAGCTTCCAATTCTTGCTGGATTATTTTCTACTACAATCGATACACTTCTCGAATATGATTGCGACGCACAAAAAGAAGATATAGAAAATTTTTTCCGACTGATTCGTGAAGAACTGCCCAATGATGATATGGAATCGCGAATCCGATTGGGAAAAGAATACACATCGAAATACCCCAAAAATTATGATATTGCCCATGAAATGTGTTGGATAATCAATTGGTCAGACAAAGAACAGAGACAGGAAAACCTCCCACTCCTCCGTTCGCTTTGTGAAAAGATCATATCAGAATGTACCGTTCAAACTTACCGTGAATCTGCAGTCAAATTGATGTGTACTCTTGGAAACGACGATGACTGGGAAAAGTGGTCAAAGATGTGCGCGCATGACTACAAGACTTATCGGGGTGAGATACTTGAGAACAGATTGCTTGAACAGGAAAAGTATGATGAGTGCATCTTGAGAAAAGGTGTAAATAAGCTTGAGTATTTTTGCCATCTGATGCAGTCAAACTGTGGGAATTGGCACGATCCAATCAAGTCCATAGCCTGGATAGATTTTCGCATTGAACTGATGTGTTCATTCGGTGAAAACGGAATTATCCCACCGGCATGGCAGGGATTTTATGCAATTATGCTTACTTATAAAGCAGATCAGCTCTTCCGTCTTGATAGAAAAGAGGAGGGATACGCTTGTTTAGAAGAAGCTTATCGCAATTTTGATGAATGGACAGCCATTCTGGACGGAAGTCCGCTTGATGTAGGACACGATTGGATGTTCCATGGTGTGAAAGCTCTGAAAAATAAATGGAACTATCGCCTTGCAAACGGAAAAGAGGAATATTCCAATTATATGTACGCCTTTGCTGATCAGTGTGACTATCTGGAGAAAGTTATGAAAATGCAGAATAACTGGAATGGATTTGCTTGTGTAAGAACGGAAGAAAGATACCAAGAGATTTTACGAAAAGCAGAATCACTTGCAAACGAATCGAAATAATACTACAACAAAAGCCGAGGCTCACCACCTCGGCTTTCATTTTATCTCGCTGCTTCAAGCATGTTTTCTATAAAAATTCCGTACCCCTTGGTCGGATCGTTGATAAGAACATGCGTCACAGCCCCAACTAACTTCCCATCCTGTATGATCGGCGACCCCGACATTCCTTGTACTATACCGCCCGTTTTTTCGAGCAGAGCAGGGTCGGTCACAGTGACCGTGAAGCACTTACTCGACGTTGCCGAGGTGTCTATTCCCGATATGCTTATCTTATACCTCTTGGCACCGTTTTCGTCAAGCGTGCATATTATTTCCGCGTCACCCTCGCAAAGCTCGTTTTTGGAGGCAATTTGTACTGACTCCGAATTTGCATTTACGTTACTTAATACACCGAAAACACCGCAGTCGGTGTTTTTTACTATTGCGCCTATCTTGTCACCTACAAAATAACCGCGTAGCTCTCCCGGCGTACCCGACACACCTTTTCTTATACCACCGATGCGTACCGCAGACACGCTTCCGCGTAAAAGAGGCAGGAGCTTTCCCGTGTCGCTGTCGCATATGCCGTGTCCGAGACCGCCGAAAGACCCCGTTTCGCAGTCGATATACGTGACCGTACCGACTCCTGCCGTACTGTCTCTTAGCCACAGTCCGGCTTTATAAATTCCGTCGCTTTTGCTTTTAACGGGTGTAAGCACGATGTGCATCACCTCGTCACCGCGTTTTACGGTAAAGGTTACGGGCTTCCCCTGTGAGTCGGCAATAACCTTTGAGAGAGCACCTGCCGACGTTATTTTATTTCCGTCTATATGGGTGATTATATCCTTGACCTTTATACCTGCATCAAGAGCAGGTCTTACCGCGCCGTTTTCAGTCATTACCTCGTCTGCTCCCGAAACTATTACGCCGTCTGTGTAAAACCTTACGCCGAAGGGCATACCGCCGGGATAGACCTTCTGTCCGCCCGCGTCTGTGACGTTTGCGCTTGCTTTGGTAGATAATATCGGAGAGGTTATAATAATCGCAAGGGTTACTATAAACGCGGCGTAACGCTTTTTTATCAAATTTGTCATATTCTGCATTTTCCCCGACGAATGAATTTTCGCGGCAGAGCTTCGCCGACTACTCGCCGCAAGTTATAGTCTTTGCAGTAAGATGGGATTTATGAAAGACAAATACTTCAAACTCGTTTTGGAAAAAGACAGACGGGGACTTACAAAAAAAGTCGCGTAATTTGGCATAAACTATTGATTTTTTTCTAAAATGTGCTATAATACTAACGTAAAAAATTAACAGAGTAGGACAGACTGCGTTAAGTGCACACGGGACGGGGAGTTGCCCGCGTGACGAAAACGTAAAGCGTTGCGGTAGCCTGTCCGCATCCCGCTGAACATATCGGATAGTATTCTCCTGTATGTAAACGGTAAAACTGTTATATAGGAGGATTTTTTTATGCAAAAGAGCAGTCATTTAAGAAAAACCGTGCTTTGCGCGGTTATGATAGCGATGCAGATTGTTTTGTCGCGCTACGTCGGTATTCAGACGCAGTTTGTGCAGACGAGCCTTGGCTTTGTGCCGATAGCGGTGACCTCGGCTGTGTGCGGTCCCGTGTACGGTGCGCTTTGCGCGTTCATTTCGGATTTTCTCGGCGTTGTTATCGCGGGCACGAACGTGTATTCGCCGCTTTTTACAATAAACGCGGTGCTTTACGCATTGTTTTATGCGTTTTTCCTTTATAAGAAGGAGCGCAGTGTCAAGAACGTGGTTTTATCGGTGGTGTTGCAGACCGTGATAGTTGCTATTCCGCTGACACCGATATGGCTTTATATTTACTATAACTTTGTTCTCGGGACACCGAAGGCGTTTGAGATTATGTCGCTTCAACAGGTGATCGTAAAGCTTGTTGAGATTCCGATAAAGATATTTGTTCTCGTGCCGGTATGCAGATACCTGCTCCCGAAGCTTGAAAAAACTGTTTCTCATTGAGGCATAGACTTATGAAAGAGTATAAGACCAAAGAGTATTCAAGGGGCTTTTCAAACGTGGTAAGGCTCGGACTTGAAAGAATAGGTATGCTCCTTGAGCTTGTCGGAAATCCCGAGGACAAGCTAAAGTTTGTCCATATTGCAGGCACCAACGGCAAGGGCTCGGTCTGCGCGTTTGTAGAGGCAGGACTTGTCGCTGATGGCAGGAGAGTGGGAAAGTTCACGTCACCCAACCTCGTCAGAGTAAACGAGCGCATTGTTGTTGACCGCGAGGAGATAAGCGACTCTGAGCTTGAACGGGTTCTTGATACCGTAAATTGCGCCGTCGAAAAGGTAAAAGCAAGAATCGGTGAAGAGCCTACTCAGTTTGAGATATGGACTGCGGCGGCGCTTTATTATTTTGCGGAAAGAAAGTGTGATATAGTAGTTCTTGAGGTGGGACTCGGCGGTGAATTTGACGCCACCAATATTATAAGTTCCCCCGAAATTGCAGTAATATGCCATATTGACGTTGACCACACCGCATATCTCGGAAACAGTATTCGTGAAATAGCAAAAGCAAAATGCGGAATAATCAAGCCCGAAATATCGACGGGAACCGTTGTCAGCTCGGAGCAGTCACCCGATGCGCGCGAGGTTATTGAAGATACTGCAAAAAAGTACGGTCACAAGGTGATATTTGCCAATACGCCCGCGCCGCAAGGCTTTGACGGAATTTATGAAAACGTGACTATTGGCGATATTAAAAACGTCCGCCTTTCACTTGGTGGTACTTATCAGCTTACAAACGCAGCGGTTGCCGCTGAAACAATGAAGGCTCTCGGTGTAAGTAGTGAGGCTATAAAGACGGGACTTGAAACGGCGGTACACCGCGCGCGCTTTGAAAGGCTTTCTGAAAATCTTATTTTTGACGGCGGTCATAACCCCGACGGAATAAGAGCGCTGAACAGCTCGCTTGACCGCTATTTCAGTGACAAAAAAATAACCGTAATATTTGCCTGTATGGCAGATAAGGATATAAAAACCTCGCTTGAGCTTTTGTCGGGAGAGGGAAGAAGCTTTATCTTCACGACCGTTTCCGATAATCCTCGCGCCATGAAGTCTGATGCCCTTTGCGACTATGCAAGGGAGAAGTGCAAAATAAACGGAGAATCAGCTCCAAGCCTCAAAGAAGCGATAAAGCTTGCAGAAGCGCGCGGAGAGCTTACGGTCATCTGCGGCTCGCTATATCTGTACGGGGATCTCTTTTGAGCTTATTCGTCGCGGACACCCAAAATGTGAATGCCGCGCAGTCCGCTGTAATTGTAGTTGCTTAAATTGCGCTGATATACGTCTCTTGAGTGGGCGGTAACGAAGTACCTGCTTCTGAAGCGACCGCGGCTGATACCGGTCAATACGAGAGTGTGGTAGTATTCGCCGCGCTCGTTGGATAACTGAATGATATCACCCGGCAGAAGACTGTCGAGGGGTGCTTCCTCGCCAAACGGACCCGTGCCCGCATTCGTCGTCATGAAGTTATAGAAAAACGACGCGCCCGTCCAGGATGGCGAACGGTCGTTAACGCTTATATAGTACCACCCGAGCTCCGGCGTGTAGTTCATCACACCCGCGCCTGCATAAACGCATTGTGATGCGAAGTTCGTGCAGTCTCCGCCTATTTCGGAAAAATCGTAATATGCAGGATTTCTTCTGAAAGCCCAGGTGAGCGCGTAGTCCACCGCAGACTCGCGGTCATAGTCAAATATTGCCATAGTTACCCCCGAAAAGCAAGTGTCAATTAAAGTATATTCGGGTATGTAAAATAGCGTTAAAAAATCCTGCGATATGATATTATATCGCAGGATTTTTTTGTTATCTCAAAACCTCTTCCCAGAGGGATTCGTAGTAGGAACGAATTTCTGCGGGCAGATCGTGGAAGTACTGGGTCTTGGGGTACTCGTCGGGGTAGAGTATCTTTTCGTCCTTGAGCGAGTAGTCAGCACTGTTTATAACCGCAGTATTGGGAGATGCGTAGCAGATGTACTCTGCGTTTGCGAGAGCAATTTCAGGCTCAAGCAGGAAGTTTATATACATAAGCGCCGCTTCGTAATTCTGATGGTTCTTCGGGATACATACCGAGTCGACGAAAATATTAACGCCTTCCTTGGGATATACGAATTCAAGATCGTCGTTGATGTCCTTCATTGTGAGGAAGTCGCCTGCATAGTACGCGGCTATTGCGGCGTTGCCCGACTGCATTTTGTTGAACACAAGGTCCATAACACGTCCTTGAAGTATATCGTCCTGCTCCTTGAGCTTTTCAGCTGCCTTGTCCCAATCCGCCTTGTCGGTGGTGTTGAGGTCGATACCGAGCAAGAGCTGCGCTATTGCAAACGAGTCACGGGGGTTGTTGAAGGTGAGTATGTCGCCCTTATATTTTTCGTCCCACATAACCGCCCAGCTGTCGGGCGCTTCATCAACCATCGTGGAATTGTAGATAAGTCCTACCATACCTACGTTGTAGGGAACGCTGAACTTTTCCTCGGGGTCAAAGTAGAGGCCCTTGTATTTTTCGTCAATAAGTGAGTAGTTGGTTATTTTGGAAAAATCCACCTCTGCGAGCATATCCTCAGAGACTAAACGCTCGATCATATAGTCGGAGGGAATAATGATATCATACGAAACCGCGCCACTCTTGAGCTTTGCGTACATAGCTTCGTTTGATTCGTAGTTGTCGTAGTTTACCTTGATGCCTGTAAGCTTTTCAAACTCGGCATTGACGTCGAGGGCATCCTCACTGCCGTCGGAGATGTATTCTCCCCAGTTGAATACGTTTATTACAGTTCCTTCAAGCTCTCTTGTATATTCTCCAACGGGAGTAAACGAGGGCTCGTTGCTTGTGCCGCACGAAGCGAGGGATATGAGCATAGCTGAAAAGAGAATAAGTGCGAAGGTCTGTTTAAGAGTGTTTTTCATTTATCAAGCTCCTTTATAATCTTATTTTTGTGCTTTTTCAGTTTTTGACTGAACGAGATTTATTACTATAAGTAAGACGAGTATAGTGACGAATATAATACTTGAAAGCGCGTACATATCGGGCTTTACCGTCTTTTTCGTCATAGCGAATATCTTTAGGGGAAGGGTTTGGAAGCCCGCACCGCTGGTGTAGTAGCTTATTACGAAGTCGTCAAGCGACAGGGTAAACGCCATAAGAAGTCCCGAGATGATACCGGGGTTTATGGCAGGCATTATTACCTTGAAAAACGCTTTTGTAGGTGTGCATCCGAGATCCATCGCCGCCTCGTACAGATGTACGTCGGTCTGACGGAGCTTCGGTAATACGTTGAGAATAACGTAGGGAATATTAAAGGTAATATGCGCTATGAGCAGAGTGAAGAAGTTAAGGTATTCACTCGCACCGAGAAGTCTGCCGATAAACACGAACAATAACATAAGCGAAACGCCCGTAACTATGTCGGGGTTCATCATAGGGATGTTGTTGACGGTTGTAAGAGTGGTCGTAACCACACGGCTTCTCGTTCTGTATATTCCGTAAGCGGCAACAGTTCCGATAACGGTTGCTATTACCGACGAAAGCACGGCGAGGATAAGAGTGTTGGTGAGCGCCTCTATAATGTCGCGCTTTGAAAACAGCTCTGCATACCACTTGAGCGAAAATCCCGTGAACACCGACGTGCTTTTCGACTCGTTAAATGAAAAGAAAACCATAACGAGCAGCGGCGCATACAAAAACACGTAAACGATTGCGAGAACGAGGTTGTAGAGAGGTCTTTGCTTTTTCATACCACAACACCTCCGTCCGCATCCGAGAACTTGTTCATTATCGCCATGCTTATAAGTATCATCACCATAAGCACGAGGGAGATAGCGGCGCCGAGATTGTAGTTATATGACATCTGTATCTGGCGCTCTATAACGTCACCGATAAGCATTATTCTTCCGTCACCGAGCTTCTGGGAAATATAGAAGGTGGAAACAGACGGAACGAACACCATAGCGATGCCCGAAACCACACCGGGAATACTCAGCGGAATAATAAGACGCTTGAGCTTTTCAAACGACGAGCAACCGAGATCCTCTGCCGCTTCAAGCAGTGAAGGGTCTATCTTTGAAAGCACGGTGTAGATGGGAAGTATCATATACGGCAGATAGTTGTAGACCATACCGAGTATGACCGCGCCGGGCGTACCTATCATTTTTATCGGCTCGATACCGAAGACGCCGAGGAAGTTGTTTATAATACCGTTGCGCTCAAGAATGTTGACCCACGAATATGTGCGGATAAGAAGATTCATCCACATGGGGAGCATAACGAGCATCATCTGCATCTTCTGTGACGCAATACTCTTTTTGCTCATAGCGTAAGCGAATGGGTAAGCAATGATCAGAGTTATCGCGGTGGCTATAAGAGAATAGCCTATTGAAATACCGAAGGTGTGTGAGTAGTCCTTAAGACTTTTTATGTTATCAAATGTAAACGCGCCGTTCTGGTCGGTCAGCGAATAGTAGAGAACTATGAAAAGCGGCACTACTATAAATATCGCCGCCCAGACGGTGTACGGAGCGTTCAGGATAAAGGTACCCGTTTTACGCTTCATTCTTCATCTGCCTCCTCGTCAAAGTCGGGGTTGCTGATGTTGTCCATCTCGTCGCTGAACGAGCTGTAATCGCCAAACGTGCCGGAGTACTTGGATTTTTTCATAATGTGGATAGCGTCGGGCTCTATGTAAAGTCCCACCTTGTCGCCGACGGGACGGTAATCGGTGGTCTGTATCATCCACTTGAAGCCGAACACGTCAATGATCATTTCATAATGAACGCCGAGAAAGGTGACCGACGTAATTTCACCGTTTATCATTCCCTTGTCGATGTCAACGATATCAACGTCCTCGGGGCGTATAACTACGTCAACGGGCTCGTTTTTGCCAAAGTCCTTGTCAAGACACTCAAAATCGTGACCGTCGATCCTTACCTTGTAGTCGGAGAGCATAACGCCGTCAACGATGTTGGATTCACCGATAAAGTCTGCAACGAAAGCGTTTTTCGGCTCGTTGTAGATGTCTATGGGAGTGCCGACCTGTTGTACTATACCCTCGTTCATAACAACGACGGTGTCGGACATTGAAAGGGCTTCCTCCTGGTCGTGAGTTACGAATATAAAGGTGATTCCAAGCTCGCGCTGGATGTTTTTAAGCTCTCTCTGCATATCCTTTCTGAGCTTTGCGTCAAGAGCCGCGAGAGGCTCGTCGAGAAGAAGCACCTTGGGACGGTTGATGACCGCGCGCGCTATTGCGACACGCTGCTGCTGACCTCCCGACAGGTAAGCGATGTTTTTCTTTTCAAATCCCTTAAGACCGACAAGCTCGAGCATCGCACTGACTCTTTCCTTGATCTCAGCCTCGGGTGTATGGCTCACTCTCAGACCGAAAGCAACGTTATCGTACACGTTGAGGTTGGGGAAGAGCGCGTAACGCTGGAAAATAGTGTTGACAGGGCGCTTGTAAGGCGGTATGGCGCTTACGTCCTGACCGTCAAAAAAAACACTACCTGAATCGGGCAAGATGAAACCGGCAATTATACGGAGGGTAGTCGTCTTGCCGCAGCCCGATGAGCCGAGCAAGGTTACAAATTCCCCGTCTTTTATGTTCAGCGAAAGATTGTCGAGAACGGTTTCACCGTCAAAAGATACGGTAATGTCCTTGAGTTCAATAATATTCTTTTTCATTTTTTGCATCCCCCTTTGCGGCTAGAGCCGCGTACAGCCGTATACAGCTCTGCGCGCACCCCACACTCGGCTAATCGCAGCCCCCGCAAAGAGTTTTTACAAATCCGCAAAGGCGATGCGGACTGCAGCATACGATTTCACAAACCAAACGGTTACGGTTCTTGTTAAGAACTGCCGGATGTGTACATCTATTTAATTGTTAAACGATGATATATCCGCATAAAACTTTGCTTTTATACGGAACGTTGGCACAGATGCAAAAATCGTGCTAAAATAAGCGGAAATATATCTGTAAAATCCGCAATGAATACATTATAATAGAAACTAACCTCTTTGTCAATAGGTGAGTCGTTTTTTGTGTTAACAATTATAACTTTTTGTCGAAAAAGAGAATTGATTTTCAAAAGGCAGCTATTACTTAACTTTCCAAGGACAAAATCCACAAAAAAGCAACGGGATTTAAGTGAGATACAACGTTGGCTTTTGGTTGACGAAAAGATGGGTTTCTGTTAAAATGTAGTAGGGATGGGAAGATAGGTATTTGCGTTACCTCTTGTTTGTCGTATCATACGCATAATGAACGCAACTTTAAGACGCTCAGGTGGCAAAATTGTGATGGCAAACGGCTTTTTGATATGATAAAATTAGTTAACAAAAAGCCGAAAGGATTACGGTTATGGGATATAATAAGGAGCAATTGAAAAATGACTTGTTTGCGCTCGGCGTACGTGCGGGAGACGTGGTGCTGATGCACTCCTCATTCAAATCGCTTGGTGAGCTTGACGGCGGAGCCGAGATCTTCTTCGAGGGCTTTATCGAGCTTCTCGGTGACGATGGAACCCTCATTGTTCCCACGCTTTCGTTTGATAAGGTGACAAGAAGCTCTCCTGAGTTTGATATTGCAACAACGTCTAGCTGCGTCGGATACCTCTCCGAGTACTTCAGGACCAAGGTGGAGGGCGTAAAGCGAAGTATGCACGCGACTCACTCATGCTGTGCGTACGGCAAGTATGCCGATGAGATAACCTCGGGACACGAACGCGATATAACCCCCGTGGGAGAAAACTCCCCCTTTGCAAAGCTTCCCAAATATAACGGAAAGATACTAATGCTCGGGTGTGGAACGAGATGCAATACACTAATGCACGGAGTTGAGGAAACGGTTGAAAATCCGTATTGCATAAACAGAGAAAATCCTATCGAGTACACCTTGAGGGATAGAGACAAAGAGATCCGTCAGGTTGCGTTCAGACACTATTTCCTTGATGAAAACGGAAACCACATCGAGCAACGCTATGACAGAGTAGTTGACCTTTTAAGTAGTGACGAGGTGAGTTTTGGGAAGGTGCTTGACGCCGATTGTGTGCTTATGAGCGCCAAGGCGGTGTGGGAAAAGGGTCAAAGTAAAATGAAGGAAGATAATCTTTATTTTGTAAGCTACCACAAATGAAATCAAAAAAACAAACGGAGAGGCGTAAAAAACTATGGAAATAACCATGAAGTGATATAATGATGGTAGACGCTTTTTTGTGTCTACCATCATTATATCACTTCAGTAAAGGTGCGTATTAAATAACAAATCCAAAGTGATAATGTCATAGTGCACAAATCAAAGCACGCAAAATGTGCACTTTGACTAAACTTAAAAACGGCGTTGAAAAACGCCGTTTTTAAGTATCCAAAATCACAAAAATAACACTTATTTTTGTGCCAAATTCATATTGTCACAAAATGAAATATACTGTATAATTTATGTGTACGGATGTATCCTTACGGATACGCTATGCTACAACTTACTTCTTGAAGGAGAAACGAAATGAAGAATACAAAGCTTATTTGTCTGTTTCTGATGCTTGCTTTAGTGTTCGCGATTTTTGCGGCACTTAACGTATCGGCAGTAGACACGTCTTCGGGAGGCTACGTATATAGCGCCGAGGAGCTTATGGCTATTGCCAAGACAAACAATTCGATTACAGCAGAGCTTAAAGAGGAGGATGGTAAAAAATTTATTCACGTCACTGCCGGCGAGGCGGTTGCGAAGGATAAGACCGGCTCCTACATAATCTTTAACTTTTTCCCGGACGATCAGAATGAAAAGGATTATGTTCCGGAATTCAAGGTAAAGGAATATCCCGTATTCACGATCGCATACAGAACTAACGCACTTACCACAAACGGTAATATGGCGATCAATGCATCGATGAGCATAGATGGTACTTACTGCCGTTGTTGGGGTATGATGATGCCTATCAAGACCAACGGTGAATTTGTTCAGGCTACGTTCAGCCTTGCAAATTTCCAAGGCTCCTTTGAAGGAAAGAGTGGTTGGGGTAACGTAAACGAGGGCTCGGGTGTCAAGTATATCCGCCTTCCATTGTGGGCGTATCTCAAGGACGAGGCTCTCGTCCCCGAGGATTACTATGATATAGAGTACATCGGTTTCTTCAAAACCGTCGAGGAGGCCGAGGCTTATAATCCTTACGGCTTAAAGGAAGACGTTAAGCGTACGGTCACCTTTAAGGACGATAAGGGTAACGTTATCTCGAACGGTGAATATCCTAACGGTACACGACTTTCTTTTCCCTTAGCTACCGTAAAAAAAGGCTTGATTTTTGTAGGTTGGACAAACCAAAAGGGAGAGATCGTTAAGGACGGATATATTTTGAGATCCGACCTTGAGCTTACCGCAAAGTACGAGGTAGACCCCAATGCCGAAAACGAGATAGTTGACGCAACACCCTTCTACGGATTTACGGCAGTTGATATTGATAACGAAGGCGGATTTCGGCTTTACGGCTTTGAAAAGCAATCCTCGGTCATAGAAGATAACGGACACGTGTACGTCAGATTTACGACTCCGGGCGGGCTTACCGCATCGGGTGAAAAGTTTATCATTTTCGCTGACCTCAATACCGAACTCAAGATAAAGGACTATCCTTACGTTGCAATAGCATATAAATCGGACATTGAATCTGCAAAAAATGCAGTTGCAAGCGTTAATATCAAGACTCAGGGTAAGTATACACGATGCTGGGGTCTCAAGGGTGCCTTCACGGGCGACACCAAGCCTCAGAAGCTTATTATGAGTGTTGCTGACATTACGGGCGGCGACGGTGTAGACAAGGCAAATTTCGATTTTATTGACTATGACTCTACCATTAAGTACGTGCGCTTCAGTCCTTGGGAGGGCTTGGAAACGGGCACCTCCGTTGACGGTCAGTACATTGATATAGAATATATCGCATTCTTCAAGACTAAGAAAGAAGCTGAAGATTATGAATATTCTGTAGAAACATTCGACCAGACTGCGGCAGAAATGCACACACCCTTTATCGCAGGCTATGACGGAAGACTTTTTAAGCCCGATAACAATATGACACGCGCCGAGGCTTGCACGGTTATCACAAGACTTCTCGTTGATGAAAATACACTTGATAACTCAAAGTCCACGTCATTTACAGACCTCAATAAGGATGCTTGGTATTATAAGTATATAACCTACCTTGAGGGACTCGGATACCTCAAGGCGTATAAGGGCGAGTTCAAGCCCGACCAAAAGATTACGAGAGCAGAATTTGTCGATCTCGTATATCAGACGGGTAAGATCAAGGGCGGCAACAAGAACGTATCCTTCAAGGACGTTCCCACGTCCCACTCAAGATATACCGCAATAATGGCAGCCGCGAAGGCGGGTATCGTTAACGGTAAGACCGCCGATACCTTTGATCCCGACGGCGACATCAAGAGAAGCGAAGTTGTGAAGGTGCTTTGCCTTGCTCTCGGAAGAACACCCTCCTTGCTTGCAATGGAAAACGTGTCTGCTCTCGGCTTTAACGACGTGTTCGACGACCATTGGGCGTACCCCTACGTAATGGAGGCGGCAACCGAGCACGGTATTCAGTATGCAGGAAACGGTAACGAGATCTGGACTAAGGTCATTGACGATACCGAGTTCTTAAAGCCTCTTCCTGACGGACTTGTTGAAGAGTTCAACGAAGAGTTTGAAAAGAAGGTTGAAGCGGTACGCAATTCCGAAAGCCAGTGGGAGACCGCGCAGAGAGGACGAGTATATTACGTATCTGCAAGTGAAGGTGATGACTCCAACGTAGGACGTGACATCAACGCACCTCTTAAGACTCTTGCTGAAGTTATGAAGCGTCAGAAGGATGAATATGTCGGACAGGGAAGAATTCTCTCTGGTGACGTAGTACTATTCAAGCGCGGTGACGAATGGCACGAAAAGTTCACCACAAGAACGGGCGTACAGTATTCTGCTTACGGCGAAGGACCTAAGCCCAGGATACTCGGCTCTCTCGAAGCCGACAACGCTTCTCAATGGGTTGCAACAGACGTTAAGGACGTATACAAGTTTATTGATCCTATAACCAGTAAGCAGGACGTTGGTAACATCGTATTCAACAACGGTTACTGCTACGGTAACAGAATAGTTAAGAAGGATACTGTTGATCAAGCTTTTGCAGTAGGACGTGAAAACATCGCATCCAACGGTCTTGCACAATGGAAGTTTGTCCCCGGTGACCACAAGTTTGCGGGCTACGCAGACCTCAAGTCTATCGCAGACAAGATTCCCGAATCTGACCTTATGTTCTATCATGACAGAGAAAACTCGCAGCTTTATCTCTATTGTGAAAAGGGTAATCCCGGCGAAGTATTCGATTCTATTGAGATTTGTATCAGAGGTAATGCGGTAAGCGCTTGCTCAAATGTAGTTCTCGACAACCTTTTTATCGGTTATACGGGAAGTCACGGTATTGGTACGGGAAGTGCAAATAACCTCATTGTACGCAACTGTGAGATCGGCTGGATCGGTGGCTCGGTTCAGGGTGAATCAAACAGTAATGTTCGTTTCGGTAACGCTATCGAAATTTACGGCGTGGGTAACAACTTCCAGGTATACGATAACTTCATATATCAGTGCTTCGATTGCGGACCTACGATACAGGTAACCCTCTCCGAAAGCTCATCAGTAAAGAAGGCAGAGTTCAAGGACGTATCCTTCTACAACAACGCTCTTTGGGAGGCAAGCCTTGAGATCTGGTTTGGCTCAAGCAGAGTAAATACTGAGGATTATTACGCAAAGCTTATCAACGTAACCATGCACGATAACCTCGTTACAATGTCGGGTTACGGCTGGAAGGGCTATAACCATACCTCCAACCGCGAGTATACCTCCTTCTATGGCGGCGGAGAGACGAATTCCGAGTTTATCGATTGCTACGCATATAACAATAAGTTCTGGAACGTAAGATGGCAGATAATCAGATGCGTTCCCAACTCAATGAAGAACGGTCTCGGCTTCCAGTGGTTTGATAACGTGTTTATTCACAGACAGGACGCACCCTTCGGCCGCCTTGCTCAGAATCCCAAGACGGCAGACGGCGCGGACGTGTATTACTGGTACAACAACGAAGACATCAAGAAGCTTATTGCTGACAGAGCTATCGGTGATAACGAGTTCTACGTAGTTCCCGCATTTAACGAAAACCGCGAAGTAGCACCGTCAGTACCTCAGCTTCCGTATCCGGATATTGACGTACCGTTCGCTCATTTCCCGGAGCCCTACAACAAATAATTGACAAAGAAAACGCCCGTGAGGGCGTTTTCTTCTGCCTTAAGTTAAGGAGTCATTTGTTGATTGACTTTTACAGTGCGGTGTGATATATTAAATAGCAGTAAAGAAGCATTGTCATGGAGAATGATATGAATTTTTCAGCTTTGATTCCGTGCGATAGATGTATTCACAACAGAACTAATGATGCCTCCGAAATATTTATGTATAAGAATGCGGCTGCAAGCGACTATAATAGGATTTGTGCTGAGCTTGAGAGGGAAGGCTTTGTTTCCCGTGAAAGCAACAGCTTCGGAAACGCGCATTCTTTTGCTGCATTTTTAAAAGAAAGCGATGCGGTTTTCGTAAATTTTTTTGAAAACATAAATATGCTTACTGTTTCAACCGAGAGTGGCTCACGCTATTTTGATTTTGGCGACGTGTCAGGTGAAAAGCGCCGTAATCCAAAGATATCTCAACTAAAGCTTCACGATTACGGCATGTCATACGCGGTGCATCTCTCCGACGGCAGATATATAATCATTGACGGCGGACGCGAATTTGAAGCTGATGCGGATACGCTTTATGAGCACTTATGCGCTGATTCTGTCGGTAAACCGCAGATAGCAGCTTGGATAATTACTCACCCGCACGATGATCATATGCGCGGCTTTATAACGTTTTTCGATAAATACTCCGATGAAGTTGCGATAGAAAAGATACTCTATTATTTTCCGTGTAAGGACGATGCAGAGCACTATCCGCATTTTGTTGTCGACAGACGTGGCAATAACGGTCATCCGGCATATATTATTCCTCTTTTTGAAGAGAGGGCTAAAAAGAGTGGAGCAGATATATATATGCCCCGTACCGGACAGACCTTCCGTATCGGCGATGCAAAGCTTGAAATACTCGGATGTATGGATGATTCCATATACAACACCTACGTTATCAACGGTATTTCTCTTGTCATAAGAATGGAGCTTGGCGGACAGGTCATACTTTTTGGTGCAGACGCCCCGTTCAGTGCGATTCAGCTTCCTCAAAAGTATAGAGAATATCTTAAAGCGGACATTTTGCAGATCCCCCATCACGGCTTCGGAAGCGGCACCGATATCGGTGAGATAAATGCGTTTTCGTATATTTGTCCCGAAACCTGCTTTTTGCCTTTTGCAAGCTGCTCGGAATATATGGTACAAAGGGCGTTCAGATCCCCTATACGCTATCTCGTTGAAACACTTGAGGTAGGAGAGATCATTACAGGTGAAGCAACCCGTACACTCGAGCTCCCGTATCATCCGGATGCGTTTGCAAAGCTCGATTATAAAACCAAATATGATATTGGATTAGCGGCGGAAGGCTTTAAGGTGTGGATGTTTACCGAGCTTAACACGGGTTGTACGGAAGACCTTGAGTTTACAATAATCAATATGATCCCGATAACACCGAGCATCAGGGTTTACGTATTTTTTGGTGATAAAGCAAATTACTTTAACTATACGCTGAAACTCAAAAAAATGCTTTGCAGTAAAAAATTCAATCTGATAGGTTGCGATGAGGTCACCGATGATTTTGAAGCTGACCTTAAAGCAATAAAAGAAAAGGGAATACCCGAGAACGCGGATTTTGCAGTAAGGTTCGTTTCGGATTTTCCCGTAGTTATAAGTAACAAAAAGCACAAGGATACATATCACGCATAATACTGTGGAAAAAGAAAGCTATGAATCATAATAACCAATACTCGTTAACCAAAAAGGCTTGTTATCTGACGAGCGCGGCTATGGCGCTTGCCGTTAATCTGTCACCGCTTTTGTTTGTGACCTTCAGAAATCTTTACGGAATTTCTTATACCTTGCTCGGATTTCTTGTGGTAATAAACTTTTCGACCCAACTGCTTATTGACCTTGTGTTTACTTTTTTCACAAATCGGTTCGACATACATAAAACTGTCAGAATAACGCCTCTCGTGGTCTTTATCGGACTTGTACTATACGCAATAATGCCGATGGTAGTTCCGGGACTTGCGTTTTTATGGATAATAATCGGAACGGTGGTGTTCTCGGTAGCGTCGGGACTCAGCGAGGTTCTGATAAGTCCCGTTATTGCCGCAATACCGAGCGATAATCCCGAACGCGAGATGAGTAAGCTTCATTCAATGTATGCCTGGGGCGTTGTGGTCGTGGTTTTGTTAAGCACGCTTTTTGTAAAAATTTTCGGTGCTAAGAACTGGACGTATCTCGCGCTTTTATGGTCGCTTGTACCTTTGGCGGCATATCTTATGTTCACAAAAGCAAAGCTTCCCGAGATGAATAATTTTGGAAACGGCGGAAAGTCGGGAATAGTTTTTTCAAAGGGAATAATTCTTTGCACCGTGTGTATTTTTCTCGGCGGTGCGGCAGAGTGTACTATGTCGCAGTGGGCGTCGGGCTTTATTGAAAACGCGCTCGGTGTCCCCAAGCTACTCGGAGATACGCTCGGAGTCGTGTTTTTTGCGGTTCTTCTCGGTACGGGAAGGACACTCTATTCAAAATACGGTAAAAGCATCATAAACTTTATGCTTTTAGGAATGATAGGCGCTACTGCTTGCTATATTGTAGCGGGAGTTGCTATGAATCCTGTAATAGGGGTCATAGCTTGCGCTGTAACGGGACTTTGTACGTCAATGCTTTGGCCCGGAACGCTTATTTACGTTGAAGAAAAGATGGCGGACGTCGGAGTTGCGGTATACGCGCTTATGGCGGCGGGCGGTGACCTTGGGGCATCGCTCGGACCTCAGATGGTGGGCGCGGTATCGGACGGTGTCAGCTTGACGGAAATTGCACAAAAAACGTCGGAGTCCCTTGGAATAACCGCGGAGCAGGTAGGAATGAGAGCAGGACTTTTAATAGCTGCCGTTTTTCCGCTTGCGGGAATAATTCTGATACTTTATATGAAACGGTATTTCAAAGCCGAAACTAAATGATTGTTGCGGCTATAACGGATAGGCAGGTGAAAAAATGATAGCCCCGATACTTCTTGACAAACTTAAGGTAATAACTCCCGAGGAGCAGAAATACAGGGACGGCGCGGCGGATATCGACCGCAGTATATATATGGAGAGCGCCGACAGTGTAATAACAAGCAAAAAAATGATGAGCTCGGGCAAGCTTATCGAGATAAGACCCCACACGAGATTCGTGCATTTTCCTGAGCATACGCACGATTATGTTGAGATAGTATATATGTGCAGCGGAAGCACCACACATATAATCAACGGAAATAAAATTGAACTGAAGGAAGGTAATCTTCTTTTTCTGTGTCAGGGCGCAAGGCAGGAGATACTACCTGCAGGTGAAGGCGACATAGCAGTAAACTTTGTCGTTCGTCCCGAGTTCTTTGACAGCACGCTTGATACGATAGGTGTCGAAGATACGCCTCTCAGACGCTTCGTGGTCGACTGTCTACGCAACAATCAAGGTAACACGGGCTATCTTTGCTTTGACGTCGCCGATATTCTTCCTATACAGAACATACTTGAAATATTGATATGGACGATAATATTCGATACACACAATAAGAGAAATATCACCCGCAATACGGTCGGTCTGTTGTTCCTTCAGCTTATAAATCATACCGACAGACTTGTTTCGGATTACGGCGACGGATTTATTGTAAAGGTGCTTGAATACATTGAGTGTAACTACAAAACAGGAACTCTTACCGAGCTTGCCGAGCATATGCATTACAGTGTAAGCTCACTCTCTCGTGAGATAAAATCTCGCACGGGTAAGAATTACACTGAGCTCGTTCAGGACAAAAGACTCTCGCAGGCGCGCTTTTTGCTTGAGAGTACGGACTTAAGAATAGACGAGATTGCTGAAAACACAGGATATGAAAATTTAAGCTTCTTTTACCGTATTTTTAGGGAGCGTTACGGTGTTTCGCCAAAAAAGTACCGAAAGGAACTCAGAACAAAATAGTCGTATTTTGCAAACAAGGACAGTTTTTTTGAAAAATATGTCCTTGTTTTTTGCTTTTATAAGTGGTAAAATGATCAAGAGGTGAAGAGAATGAAGTATTATCTCGCAATCGACATAGGCGCGTCCTCGGGACGCCATATTCTCGGCTCACTTGAAAACGGAAAGCTCGTGACCGAGGAGATCTACCGATTTGACAATAACATAATTCAAAAGGACGGCTCTCTCGTGTGGGACATCGAGGCACTCACCAAAGAGGTTAAAACAGGTATTTGCAAATGCCGCGAAATAGGCAAGATACCGTATAGTGTCGCTATTGATACGTGGGGCGTTGACTACGTTCTGCTTGACGGTGACAAAAACATAGTGCCGCCTGTTTACTCGTACAGAGATTCGAGAACCGACGGTATGATAGATGAGGTTGATAAAATAATCTCCGGCGAGGAGCATTATAAGAGAACGGGAATACAGAAAATAAGCTTTAACACGGTCTACCAGCTTTACGCCGATAAGCTTGCGGGCAGACTTGATAGGGCAGAGTATTTTATGATGATACCCGCATATCTCTCCTACTGCCTCACGGGTAAGATCAAGAACGAGTACACCAATCTTACCACAACGGGCTTCGTAAACGTAAACAGCTATTCCCGTGATACTCACATTACCGACGCGCTCGGAATAAAGTCGGATATCTTCGGCGAGGTGCTGATGCCGGGTGATATCATCGGTGAATTTACGGAAGAAATCCAAAAGCTTGCGGGCTTCAATGCAAGGGTAGTGTTCTGTCCGAGCCACGATACTGCCTCTGCGGTCGCGGCAAGCCCCGTTAAGGGAAACGACGTTTATATCTCGTCGGGAACGTGGAGTCTTATAGGCATTGAAAATAAAGCTCCCGTAGTCACGGATGCCGCAATGCAGGCCAATTTCACTAACGAGGGCGGTATTGAGCACAGATTCCGTTTTCTTAAAAACTATATGGGAATGTGGCTTTTGCAGTCCATACGCCGCGCACTCAATAAGTCGATGACGTACGACGAAATGATGGAAGCGGCTATCAAAAGCGGAGCATATTCGTATATTGACGTTAACGCGCGTGAGTTCGTTGCGCCCGACAATATGATAGAAGCAATAAGAGCATATCTCGGACGTCCCGATATGCCCATTGGCGAGGTCATCAACAGTGTTTATCATTCACTGGCACGCTCGTACATGGATGCGGTAAACGAAATTGAGAAGATATCGGGAATAACGGCTGAGAGCATACATATAGTAGGCGGCGGAAGCAAGGATAAATACTTAAACCGCCTTACCGCAGAGTACACGGGAAAAGCGGTAACCGCAGGACCCGTTGAGGCGACTGCGCTCGGAAATATAATATCTCAGCTCGCGGCTGACGACCCTTCATATACGGTAGACTCCCTAAGAGAGCTTGTAAAAAAATCATTTGATATAGATGAGGTGATATAATGAGCAGATACGATGAAGCGAAGGTAATTTACAAAAAGCTTGGTGTTGACACCGAGCGCGCAATTGAAACTCTTAAGAACGTTTGTATCTCTATGCACTGCTGGCAGGGCGACGACGTAAGAGGCTTTGACGGCGACGAGGAGCTGTCCGGCGGTATTCAGACGACGGGTAACTATCCCGGCAGAGCAAGGAATTCCCGAGAGCTTATGGAGGACATAGACAAGACCGTGTCCCTTATCCCCGGCAAGAAGAAGCTCAATCTCCACGCCTGCTACGCAATATTTGACGGCGAGAGGGCAGACAGAGACGCCCTGAAGCCCGAGCATTATAAGGCTTGGGTAGAATTTGCAAAGGCGAGAAATATGGGTATCGACTTTAATCCCACGTTCTTCTCACACCCTATGGTAAAGGACAATCTCACGCTTTCGTCACCCGACGAGAACGTGCGTAAGTTCTGGGTAGAGCACGGTAAGCGCTGCCTTGAGATTTCTCAGTACTTTGCAGAAGAAACGGGCATTCCCTGTGTTATGAATATATGGATTCCCGACGGATATAAGGATATCCCCGCAGACAGACTCGGACCGAGAGCAAGATTTATGAAGTCGCTCGACGAAATACTTTCTATTGATTACGATAAGTCAAAGGTTTACGTTTGCCTTGAATCCAAGGTGTTCGGTATCGGTATGGAATCCTACACGGTAGGCTCGGCTGAATTCTGCGTAAATTACGTAAACACGAGAGGAATAACGCCTCTTATGGATAACGGTCATTATCATCCCACAGAGGTAGTTTCCGATAAAATTTCTTCAATGCTCCTCTTCAACGAAAAGATCGCGCTCCACATAACGAGATCGGTCAGATGGGATAGCGACCACGTAGTCCTCTTTGATGATGAAACAAAGGAGATCGCAAAGGAGATCGTTCGCAACGACGCGCTTGATAAGGTGTTTATCGCAACAGACTATTTCGATGCGTCCATCAACCGTATATCCGCTTGGGTAACGGGTATGAGAAGCGTTGAAAAGGCTCTGCTTTACGCGCTTCTTGAGCCGTCCGCGGAAATGAAGCGTCTCCAGGACGAGAACAATATTACTGAACTTATGGTTCGTTCAGAGGAGCTTAAGACCGCGCCCTTCGGTGACGTTTGGGAGGAATACCTCAGACGCGAGAACGTGTCGGTTGATTATATTGAAGCAGTTAAAGAATACGAAAGAGAAAGGCTTGCAGAAAGAATATGAAGGACATAATGACTGCTCCCTTCGTGGAGGAAATGAGAAAGACCACCGCAAATATGTACCGTCTCGGTTGGGACGAGCGAAACGGCGGTAACATCAGCTATATGCTTGAAACCGAACAGGTTGCAGAGTACCTTGATTTGACGAGCGTAATAAGACTTATCCCTCTCGGCTTTGATGCAAAGAAGCTTTCGGGCAAGATATTCATAGTTACGGGTACGGGCAAGTACTTCAAGAACGTTGACGGCGATCCCGAAAACAACCTCGGTATCATCAGAATAGCAGAGGATGGTGTTAACGCAGAGCTTCTCTGGGGATATAAGGATGGAGGAAGCTTTACCTCTGAGCTTCCCGCGCACCTTATGAGCCACATGGCAAGACTTGAGGTCGACCCCGAAAACCGCGTTATTATGCACACACACCCGACCTATACCCTCGCTATGAACTACGTTCACGAGCTTGACGATAAGAAGTTTACACATACTCTTTGGGAAATGTGCACCGAGTGTATCGTAGTATTCCCGGACGGTATCGGAGTTCTTCCGTGGATGCTTTGCGGAACTAACGATATCGGTGTTGCGACGGCGGAGAAGATGAAGGAATTCAGACTCGTAGTCTGGGGACTTCACGGAATCTACGGCGCAGGTAAGGATATGGACGAGACCTTCGGCCTTATCGAAACGGTTGAAAAGGCGGCACATATATATATGCTCACCGCGCACCTCCCGAGAGTAAACACCATCAAGGATGAGGATATGGTAAAGCTCACAGAGCGCTTTAATCTTAAGTACCGCGAGGACTTCCTCAACTTATAATATCGACAAAGGCAGGACAGATGTCCTGCCTTTTCAAATACCGCAAATAATCGTAACTTTTTGACCGCGTTTGTGTATTGACTTTTAGGTTAATAGTGCTATAATTAAAGCAGTTAAATATTTGGAGGCATAGCTATGAAGCTTACTTATCTCGGAACTGCGGCAGCATAGGGATTTCCTGCGGTTTTCTGCAACTGTAAATACTGTGTTGAAGCAAGAAAACTCAAAGGAAAGAACATACGCAC
Organism: Eubacteriales bacterium; assembly: GCA_045580165.1. Lineage (GTDB taxonomy): Bacteria > Bacillota > Clostridia > Oscillospirales > CAG-272 > UBA4717. The sequence continues at coordinate 20,184 of JAZNNG010000081.1, read as the reverse complement.
GCGCTCACAAGCTATTATATTTGTATGTTACTTGATAAAGAGGAGAAAAATATGAAAAAATCGATCAGGGCTTTGTCATTGATACTGCTTTTTATAGCTGCAGCATCTTTGGTTTTTGCCGTTCATGCGGCGGAGGGGCTTCTTATCGCTCCAAACCCCACGGCAGTTGCTGATTGCAAGGTGTTTACCGCTGAAGAGCTTATGAATTACGTTGGCAGCACCGAGCAATTCAAGACGGAGCTTAAGGAAGCTGATGGTAAAAATGTGATACATATTACCGCTGACGGAATAAAAAACGGTACGTCGTCGTACGTAATATTCAATTTTTATCCTCAAGATAAGCCCGAAGAGGATTTTGTTCCCGAATTCAAGATAAAGGAATATCCTTTTGTGGTGGTTGCGTATAAAACAAATATTATCACAAAGAATTCATCACTTGCCATTAACGCAGGCATGAGAATAAAGGAATACGAATCCTACGAGAGATGCTGGGGACTTACTGCTCCCGTAAAATCGGATAATAAATATCATAAGGCGATATTCGATTTGTCTTCTATGAGTGGCTTTGACGGCGGAAGCATACTGTGGGACGGAGTTGATCCCGAGTCGGGAATCAAGTATCTCCGCATTCCCGTGTGGGCTTACAGCTCTGACCTTGCGATGGTTGACAGTGAATACTTTAATATCGAGTACGTTGGCTTTTTCAAGACTAAAGCAGATGCTGAAAAGTATAAGGGCTATGACAATGCCGACGACGTGCTTTGCACGGTAACGTATAAGAATGATACAGGCCTTATAATTGCAGAAAAAAAGGTTATACAGGGCTCAGATACTATTCCGCCGAAGGCACCCAACGTCAAAAAGATGGTCTTCGACGGTTGGAAGCTTGCTGACGGAACGGTTGTTAACGGACGTTTTACCGTAAACAACGATATGGATGTCATTGCAACGTACGCTGTTGACCCTGACGCTGATAACGCAATTGAGATCGTTGATAATGCGGAGCTTCACGGCTTTACCGCAGAAGAGCTTGCAAACGAGTCAGGCTCGGAGTTTTTCGTCTTTAACAAAGCCTTCACGGTGATAAAAGAGGACGGGCACACGTTTGTAAGATTTTCTCCCGCCGAGGACGGGAAGACAACAAACGGTAACACATCTTTTTTAAAGCTTAATACTGACGCTTATTTTATCGCGGACGATTATCCCTATATGGCGGTTTCTTACCGTTCCAACATTCAGACCTCATCGGTTGCAACCGCAAGCGTCGGTCTTAAGTATAATGAAAAGTATTATCGCTTCTGGGGACTTAAGCTTCCTTTCTCGGGTGACGGTGAGCTTCATAAAGTTGTTGTTTGTATAAAGGACGTAACCGGCGGCGATGCAGGTGTTAACTATAGCTACGTTGACTATGATTCAACCGTATCATACGTTAGACTCAGCCCTTGGGAGGGCGGAAACACGTCGGTTTCCTCAACGTCGCAGTACTACGACCTCGAATACGTCGCTTTCTTCAAGACAAAGGAGGATGCTGAAAAATTCGAGTATACCGAGGGCACGTTTGAAGCAAAGGCAGACGGAACGCATATGCCTTTCATTTCCGGCTATGACGGAAGACTCTTCAAGCCCGAAAACAATATGACCCGCGCCGAGGCTTGCACGGTGGTTGCAAGACTCCTCGTTGACGAAAACACACTTGATAGCTCTAATTCAACGGCATTCACAGACCTTAATAAGAGCGCTTGGTATTATAAGTACATAACCTACCTCGAGGGCCTCGGATATCTCAAGTCTTATAAGGGCGAGTTCAAGCCCGATCAGAAGATAACGAGAGCAGAATTCGTTGACCTCGTATATCAGACAGGTAAAATTTCAGGCGGAGACAAAAACGTTTCATTCAAGGACGTTCCCGTGTCTCACCTGAGATATGATGCAATAATGGCTGCCGCAAAGGCGGGTATCGTTAACGGTAAGACAGCAGATACGTTTGACCCCGACGGAGACATAAAGAGAAGTGAAGTTGTAAAGGTTCTTTGCCTTGCACTCGGAAGAACTCCCTCTCTTGCGGGTATGGAAAAGGAAGTTATTGTCGGATTTAACGATATAACCGATGCTCACTGGGCATATCCTTACGTTATTGAAGCAGCATACGAGCACACCTATCTCACCGACACAAACGGAAACGAAGCGTGGATAGAAGCAGTTGACAACAACACCTATCTCACCGAGGTTCCCGAGGGACTTGTTGACGAGCTCAACGCTGAATTTGCAAGAAGAGTAGAAGCGATAAGAGCAACCGAAAGCGAATGGGAGCTTGCAAGCAAATATAACCGTCCCATATACGTATCTATGAGCGACGGTGACGATAAAAACGACGGACTTACTCCCGAAACACCTATAAAAACGCTCGCTGAAGTAAAAAGACGTTCCTCTGACAGCTATCAGTATATCGGAGTTATCAGAGCCGGCGACGTTGTGCTTTTCAAGCGCGGCGACGAATGGCACGAGAAGTTTACGGGTAAGGCGGGAGTAACTTACTCTGCATACGGCGAGGGTGAAAAGGCGAGGATACTCGGATCGATAGAGGACGACAGAGCAGATCAGTGGATCGAAACCGACGTTAAGGGGGTATATAGATTTGTAGATACCCTTACCAACACCCAGGACGTTGGAAACATAGTGTTTAATAACGGATACGCTTTCGGACAGAGAATAATCAAGCGGCCCGATAAAAGCACAGCGCTTCAGGCAGGACGTGATTATATCGTTTCAAACGGACTTGCCAAGTGGGAATTTAACGTAAACGAACACAGATTTGCAGGATACGAGGACCTTAAAGCGATAGCCGATAAGATTCCCGAAGCCGATCTTATGTTCTACCACGACAGAGAGGGATACGTTCTCTATCTATACTCAAGAAACGGCAACCCCGGTGATATCTTTGATTCGATTGAGCTTTGCGTAAAGGGTAACGCATTCAATGCAGGCTCGAATATGGTAATCGATAACCTCTTTATCGGTTACACGGGTAGCCACGGTATCGGCGCAGGCTCGACAAAGAACCTCACCGTCCGCAACTGTGAGATAGGCTGGATAGGCGGTTCGGTTCAGGCTGAGGACGTTCAGACGAGATTCGGTAACGCGATAGAGATATACGGTCAGGCAGACGGCTACTACGTATATAACAACTACATTTACCAGTGCTTTGACTGCGGACCTACCGTACAGGTGGGAGTAACGCTCACACCCGGCAAGCAGGTATATCAGAAGAACGTGGAATTTTACGATAACGTATGCTGGGATGCCGACCTTGAGGTGTGGCTCACGTCAACTCCCGACAACACCGAAACCACGTTTGCAAAGCTTGTTGACTGCAAGCTTTACAACAACTACGTAACTATGTCCGGCTACGGCTGGAGCGCATATAATCACCAGAAGAACGAGTACTGTGCTTTCTATGGAGCAGGCGAAACGGGAGCTGAATATATTAACTGTCACATTCAGGATAACTACTTCTGGAATCTCAGATATTCGTTGTGGAAAGCAGTTCCTACCTCGATGAAGGACGGACTTGGCTTCCAGTGGCACGGAAACGTAACTATACACAGAGAGGGAGCTATCCTCGGCGCACTCGGGGCAGATACGAAGACCGCAACGGGCGGACTCACAAGCTATACCTACGATAATGCTACGATAAAGAAGCTGATAGCAGACAAGTGCTTTGGAGATAACTACTACTACGCACTTCCAAATATCGGCTCGGCAACTCCTAAGGAGCCCCTGCTTCCCGCACCTCCCATCGAGGAGCCATTTAGATGATCAAACACAAAAGAGTCGGACGAGAGTCTGACTCTTTTTCTGTAAAATACGGGTTTCTCATTGACATTTATATTAAAATATAGTATAATAACAAAGTATGAAATTCATTTGAAAGGAATAACAAAATGAAGAAGCAATCAACGAATGTTTTAGCATTTATTCTTGCCATTCTCGTGATTGCCGGACTCGTTTGCGTTGCGATTTTCGGCGTAGGCGATATGCCCGGTGTGTTTGACGAGGGCGGCGTTACACAGGGACTTGATCTCGTTGGCGGCTCGTACATAGTATACGAGGCTGACGTGGAAAATCCCACTGCTGAGGATATGGCAACCGTCAGAGCTATGCTCAGACAGAGACTCGACTCTCTCGGCTATACAGAGGCAACTCTCGCTTCGCAGGGCGATAATCGTATCGCAATCGAGATACCCGCGATCACAGACCCCGAGGAAGCGGTACAGAAGCTCGGCTCAACAGCCGTTCTTATGTTCGTAGACATTGACGGTAACGTATGGATGGAGGGCTCCGATATCGAAAAGGCAGAGGCAATGTACGGCGATAGCGACGGAAACGGTGTTTCCGAGGCGTTCGTATCCCTCAAGATCAAGCCCGAGTCGGTATCCAAGTTTGCGGCAGCAACAAAGTCCGTTTCCGAAAGAACTGACGGAAACAATATTCTTATTATCGCACTCGACGATGAGATAATCTCTTATCCGTATGTTGAGGAAGAGCTTAACACATCCGACGTAGTAATCTCGGGTGCGTTTACTACCGAGGAGACCGTGTGGCTTGCAGACCTCATCTCTGCAGGTAAGCTTCCTTTTGCACTCAAGGAGGTTCAGCTTGAGTCGGTAGGACCCACACTTGGTGAAAAGGCACTCAACACAAGCCTTATCGCAGGTGCTATCGGTCTTGCTCTCGTAATGATATTTATGATCATCTTCTACCGTTTGCCCGGTATCGTTGCATCACTTGCACTTATCGCTTACTCGGCAATAATGGGTATAATTCTTGTTCTCGGAAACAGCTTCATCAACCTCTCTCTCCCCGGTATAGCAGGTATAATCCTCTCTATCGGTATGGCGGTTGATGCTAACGTAGTAATCTTTGAGAGAATCAAGGAAGAGCTCAGACTCGGCAGAAGCGTCGGCGCTGCATTTACGGGCGGCTTCAAGCGCGCGTATGCGGCGGTTATCGACTCTAACGTAACAACGCTTATAGCTGCGGCAGTTCTTTGGTACTTCGGTACGGGTACTGTTAAGGGCTTTGCAATTACGCTCTTTATCGGCGTTCTTCTTTCTCTTATCTCCGCAGTACTCATCACACGCTTCTTACTTGCAAGACTCGTAGGTATGAAGATAGTAAACAAGAAATATTACGGTGTTTAAGGAGGGAACTTTACAATGAAAAATTTCAGCTTCACAAAAAACAGAAAAGTTTTCTTCATAATCGCGGCAGTAGTGATAGTTCTCGGTATCTGCTCGTTTATCTTCCGTGGCTTTAACGTTGATATCGACTTTATCGGCGGTACTACTATCCAGCTTGAAATGAACAAAGAGATCACAGCGGCTGATCTTGACGATATTAAAGCAACCATAAACGCCGTTGAGATTGGCGATGCTCCCGATAAGCTTTATGAAACAGTAGAGGAAGCAGAAGAAGCAACTGAGGAAGCAACTGAAGAAGCAACTGAGGAAGCAACTGAGGAAGCGACCGAAACGGAAACAGAGGAAGCTACAGAAGAAACCACAGCTCTTCCCAAGATTCTCGTAAAGCCTCAGGTATCGACTGTTCAGAAGGCAGGCGAGGGAACACAGGTTATCATCAAGCTTCTTGAGCTTGATTCCGAAACACGTGATGCTCTTTGCCACATTCTCGCAGGTAAGTATGGACTTAACCTTACAACAGATCTTCTCGGTGTAAACAACGTGGGCGCGTCGGTATCCTCCGACCTCAGAACAGCGGCTATCACCGCGGCCCTCATTGCTATCCTTCTTATGCTCGTTTATATCTCCTTCAGATTTGAGATCCTCTCGGGTATTACGGCGGTTATCTGTCTTGCTCACGACGTATTTATTATGTTTGCGGCATACTCACTTCTTCAGATTCCGCTTAACAGTACCATGATTGCGGCAGTTCTTACCATACTCGGTTACTCCATCAACGCAACCATTATCGTATTTGACCGTGTTCGTGAGAACGTTAAGCTTCACTCAAAGGACGACTTTGATACAAACGTAGACCTTTCTGTTAAGCAGACCTTACGCCGTTCTGTTAACACCTCGCTTACCACACTCTTTACGATTGGTATGGTTTACATTCTCGGTGTTGACTCTATCAAGCAGTTTGCGCTCCCGATAATCATCGGTATTTTCGCAGGCTTCTATTCGTCGGTATGTCTGTCAGGTAATATCTGGTCGGTACTTAAGAAGCTCTTTAACAAAAAGAGAGTATAATTAAAAAGAAAAGCGGGCATTTGCCCGCTTTTCTAAAATGAAAGGTAAAGCTATGATTCCTTCATACTTTGAAAGGGAAGCGCTCTTAATAGGTGAAGATAAGGTAAGGCGCCTTATGAACTCCTCTGTGGCTGTATTTGGGGCAGGTGGAGTAGGTAGCTACGTTATCGAGGGACTTGTCAGGGCAGGTGTCGGTAAAATTACCGTGATCGATAACGATACCGTAAGCGAAAGCAATATCAACCGTCAGCTTATTGCGGATACGGGAACCGTCGGGAAATTAAAAGCCGAGGTTCAAATAGAGAGGGCAAAACGCATAAACCCCAAAATAGAAGCGGTGGCGTTAAACACTTTCGTTACAAAGGAGAACGCACGCGACGTTCTCGCCGCTATTGACGCAGACTATATTGTTGACGCGATAGACACAGTCAGTGCAAAGCTTGCAATTATCGAGTACGCAACCGAAAATAATATAAAAATAATTTCGTCAATGGGGACGGGGAACAAGCTTGATCCGACAAGACTCAAGGTCAGCGATATTTATAAGACCTCCGTGTGCCCGCTTGCACGCGTTATGCGGCAAGAGCTAAAGAAACGGGGCATTAGCAAGCTAAATGTGCTTTGGAGTGACGAGGAGCCTGTTAAAAACGCAGAAGGAGAGTCGCCCGTCATCAAGGCAGACGGCAGAAACGCGCCCGGAAGTATATCTTTTGTTCCGTCCGTAGGCGGACTCATAATATCTGCTCACGTTGTGAAGGATATTATAGAATTATAGGATGTAGATATGAAATTAAATGATGCTATTGTTAAACGAATAGAAGAGATATGCAAAGATTGCGGTAGCAATATATGCGATATTGCCTTAAGTGGCGGAATGTCTCATTCTGCAATTTATTGATTTGATAAAAGGAAGAACAAAATGCTCAAAGGTTATTACCTTAAAGAGCTTTTGCGAAGGGGCGCAAATTACTTTGTCCGAATTTTTTGATAGAGATTATTTTAATGATTGTGAAGAAGATTGAGCTTATACCTATTTTTTAAGGTAAGATGCATTTTAATGATAAAAAGCCGCTATGGAAATAAATCCATAGCGGCTTTTTGACAGTTAAATTATTTATCTTGTGGGGGATGCGGTCGACTTGAGCATTACGTCGTGAGCGCCGCCTTCAATAATACTTGTTGCGGAAACAAGTGTTATCTTTGCATTCTTCTGGAGATCGGGAATGCTTGTAACACCGCAGTTACACATGGTGGACTTAACCTTGTGCAAGCTCTTTGCTACGTTATCGCGGAGAGGACCTGCGTAAACTACGTAGGAGTCAACGCCTTCCTCGAATGCGAGGCTGTTCTTGCCGCCGAGGTCGTATCTCTGCCAGTTTCTTGCTCTGTTGGAGCCTTCACCCCAGTATTCCTTAACGTACGTGCCGTTGATGAAGAGCTTTGTTGTGGGGCTCTCGTCAAAGCGAGCGAAGTAACGTCCAAGCATAAGGAAGTCTGCGCCCATCGCAAGAGCGAGGGTCATGTGATAGTCGTGAACGATACCGCCGTCCGAGCATATCGGAATGTAGATACCTGTCTTTTCAAAGTACTCGTCACGAGCAGCCGCAACCTCAATAAGTGCGGTAGCCTGTCCACGTCCGATACCCTTCTGCTCACGAGTGATGCAGATGGACCCGCCGCCGACACCGGCCTTGATAAAGTCGGCGCCTGCCTCAGCGAGGAACATAAAGCCGTCGCGGTCAACAACGTTACCTGCGCCAACCTTTACGGTGTCGCCGTACTTTTCGCGGATAAAGTCGATAGTCTTTTTCTGCCAGCAGGTGTATCCGTCAGAGGAGTCGATACAAAGCACGTCAGCGCCTGCTTCAACGAGCGCGGGAACTCTCTTTTCATAGTCGAGAGTGTTGATACCGGCACCGATAACGTAGCGCTTCTTAGCGTCGAGAAGCTCCTGGGGATTTTCCTTGTGCTGAGCGTAGTCTTTTCTGAAAACAAAGTGGATAAGGTGGCCGTCCTTATCAATGATGGGAAGGGAATTGAGCTTGTTTTCCCAGATTATATCGTTAGCATCCTTAAGAGTGGTCTCGGCGGGAGCAGTAATAAGCTTTTCAATGGGAGTCATAAACTCCTTGACCTTAGTGTCAGATGACATTCTGCTTACTCTGTAATCACGTCCCGTAACAACGCCGAGAAGCTTACCTGTGCCTGTGCCGTTGTCTGTAATGGCAATAGTGTTGTGCTGCTTTTCCTCAACGAGAGCAAGAACGTCAGCAAGAGTGCTTTCGGGAGTGAGGTTTGAGTCACTTCTCACGAAGCCTGCCTTATAACCCTTTGCACGTGCAACCATAGCAGCCTCGTCCTCAATGGACTGAGAGCCGTAAATAAAGGAAACACCGCCCTCCTTGGCAAGTGCAATAGCAAGAGTATCGTTTGATACCGCCTGCATTATAGCAGAAACCATAGGAATGTTAAGTGAGATTGCGGGTTCTTCGCCGCGCTTGTACTTAACGAGGGGAGTCTTCAGACTCACGTTTGCGGGGATACACTCAGGTGTAGTGTAGCCGGGAATAAGAAGATACTCGCTGAACGTACGAGACGGCTCGCTGTAATAATATGCCATATATAGACCTCCGTAGGTAAAATAATTTTGATTATTAGGATTATTATACAACAACTTTTCTGAGTTTTCAAGAGTTTTTTTTATAATCAACAATATTTCGGACAAATTTACAAAAAAGCTCCTAAAAACGCGGTGACTTATGAATAGTTTATCGAAAAACACTGCCATATTAGTGCCGACGTTAAATACTACGGTTGCTTGGTAGCATATTGTTATTTTATGTACTATGCAGTTTTACTTTTGTTGAAAAACATTGAAAACAGTAATATTTCTAAAGTTTCAAGTAAGATTTCGTTAGACAAACCGGCGTCTTTGTGTTATTATCAAGAAGAACCAATTGGCTATTTGAATAATTAATTTGTAAAGGAGATTGTAAAATGAAAGGTTTTGCAATGATGAAGATCGGTCAGACAGGTTGGGTTGAAAAGGAAATGCCCGCTTGCGGACCTTGTGATGCCATTTGTAAGCCTGTTGCGCTTGCACCGTGTACGTCTGACGTACATACCGTATGGGCAGGTGCGATCGGAGATCGCCACGAAATGATTCTCGGTCACGAGGCAGTAGGAGAAGTTGTAAAGGTTGGCTCCGAGGTCAAGGATTTCAAGCCCGGCGACAGAGTGCTTATCGCGGCGATTACTCCTGATTGGAATTCGCTTGAAGCGCAGGGCGGATACGCAATGCATTCCGGCGGAATGCTTTCCGGATGGAAGTTTTCCAACTTCAAGGACGGTGTGTTCGCCGAATACTTCCACGTAAACGATGCAGACGGAAACCTTGCTCATATCCCCGAGGGAATGGACCTTGCGGCAGCTTGTATGCTTGCCGATATGGTTCCCACAGGATTTCACGGAGTTGAGCTTGCAGACGTACAGTTCGGCGACACGGTTGCCGTTATCGGTATTGGACCGGTTGGCCTTATGTCTGTTGCAGCGGCGGCTATCCGCGGAGCTTCTACGATATACGCAGTTGGTTCCAGAAAGAATTGCTGCGACCTTGCTCTTGAATTCGGCGCATCCGAGATCATCAACTACAAGGAGGGTGATATCGTTGAGCAGATTATGGCAAAAACAAACGGCAAGGGAGTAGACAAGATAGTTATAGCAGGCGGTGACAACGATACGTTTGATCAGGCAATCAGGATGCTCAAGCCCGGCGGAATTATAGGAAACGTTAACTATCTCGGCGAGGGTGACTATATTAAGGTGCCCAGAGCAGATTGGGGCTGCGGTATGGGACACAAGCAGATTCGCGGAGGTCTTATGCCCGGCGGAAGACTCCGTATGGAAAAGCTTGCAAGCCTTGTAACCGCAGGACGTATTCATCCCGAGAAGCTTGTAACTCACCGATTTGTAGGTCTTGAGAATGTTGAGCCTGCGCTTATGCTTATGAAGGATAAGCCCCATGATCTTATAAAGCCTTTCGTACTTATCGAAGAGTAATTATTTTATATTGAAAATCAAAAAGACCGCGTTTCGCGGTCTTTTCTTTATCGTCAGGGCTACTTCAATATATATGACAGAGCAGATTCGGCTGACATTACCTGACATTCAAAGCTCTCATGCAGTACATACGTAATTTTCCTTGTGTCTGTATCTATACTGTATGCCATCGCGTAGGCATTTACATTATTTGGAGAATTGTTGTAAAAAATATATCCATAATACAAGACTCCATCATGATAAAATGTTTCTCTCATAGATTCGGCTTGCGCAAGATATTGTTCTTCAAGAACGTTTTTCATATCGCAAAAATCGTCGTCAGAATAAATTGCAGACAAATGAAGTGTTATCTCGTTTCCAAAAATAGAACCGTGGTTGTATTCATACTGATACCGGATTTGTTCAGATCTGTCCAGCATGTTTTTGGGGGGCATAATCAACGATGCAGTTTGTTCAAAATACGTGCCGTTACTTAAATACAAATTATAGTCGGTCGTAGTGAAGCTTTGTGATCTATCGTAAAACACAACCGCTAAAACACTTCCAATGATAAGCGATATGATCAATATCAAAGAAATAAAAGCAAATTTTAATACTTTTTTTATTTTCATAAACATCCTCATGTAGCACTATTAAAAAACTGTTTATAAAAGTAATTCTATATACTCATTATATAATAATTGTTTTTGTTTGTCAAATTACATAATTGTTGTAAAGAATTTGGCAATTTGCAAGCATAGCTTTTGTAGATATAAATACAAAAAATCGAGTGTCCATAACTGAAATTTGTTATGGACACTCGATATGGTCGGAGTGACACGATTTGAACGTGCGACCTCTTGGTCCCGAACCAAGCGCTCTACCAAACTGAGCCACACCCCGAAATAATGATTATGGAATTTTAAGTTAGGATGCTTCAATTGTGCGCTTGGTTCCAAGCGAACCAAGCAGCTCTATGCTATTCGCTACGCGAAAGCTAAAACTGAGCCACACCCCGTCATACTCGAACATTATATCAAATGCCAAATGATTTGTCAATGCTTTTGATGCTCTTTTTTTTGTTATATAAAAATATTTCCTTGCAATTATGAATTTTCGTGTTATAATTATATAAAAGCTAGACGGGAGGTGCATATATGACGAACAGACAAAGAAGAATTTGGTCGGTAGCTTTTGTCGCGGTGATCTTACTGTCGGCTTTTGCGCTTTTGCTTGTTCTTAATTCCCAAACACCTCTCTACAAGGACGATTACTCCTATTCCTACACCTTCGCGGTAAAAGAAAACAAATTCAGAATAACCACACTCAAAGAGCTTATCGATTCTCAGGTCAATCACTACAAGGTAATGAACGGACGTATTGTTCCGCACACGCTCGCGCAGGCATTTCTGATGACAGATAAGGCGGTATTCAATATCCTCAACTCTGCGGCATTCACTATGCTTGTTTTCTTGATATATTACCACGCAACAAAGGGAAACAAAAATAAAAGCCCTGCGCTCTTAGCTGCCGCGTTTGCTTCGTTGTTTCTATTGCCTCCGCGTTTTGGCGAAAGCTTTTTGTGGCTGACGGGTGCGTGTAACTACCTTTGGGGTATGCTTTTGATTTTAGTATATCTTGTCCCCTTAACGAGTCGCTTTGCCTCAGACAAACCCTCGCGCAACACGCCGTTTGCCGCTATCGGTTTATTCCTGCTCGGCTTTATTTGTGCGATCACGGGCGAAAATACCGTGGCTGCACTTATTGTGATGAGCGCGCTTTTTACCTTGTATTTCTTACTCAAAAACAAGCGTCTTGACCTCTCGCTTCTTTTCGGACTCGTCGGCAATATCGGCGGCTTTCTCGTGCTCCTTTTGGCACCCGGTCAGTCGGTTAGACTTGCAAACAACGGCGGCTCCGGCGGACTTGGAGTATGGCTTTCCCGTGTGCCTCAGATTACGAAGGTATTTGTATCAAACCTGTGGCCGCTTTTGATTATAACTGCAGTTTTTATTATCGTAGGTCTGATTTTGAAACGTGAGCGCACGGGACTTTGTAAAACCTTGATATTCCTCGTAGGCGGACTCGTGTCGGTTTACTCGATGGTAATATCTCCCTATTTCCCCGACAGAGTCTGGAGTGGACCTATAATTTATTTCAGCATTGCGGCGCTTTCTGCAGTAAGCTATGCGTTGCCGTCACACGAGCGCCATTTTGAAAAATTTGTTGCGCTTGCGCTCTCGGTATGTATGCTTGTTCCCGTTACGCATGCCTTTATCCAAGCCATCAGCGAGCTATCCGTAATATCCGAGCTTGACAAGGCGCGCGCTGAGCAGATAATCGCGGCAAAAGAGCAGGGAGAAAACAGTGTCACCGTAGACACTATATACGGTGACGGCAGATACACCTGCTTTGATAGCTTTGGCGACCTCAACTCCGATAGCACCACCTGGCCGAACACCGCGCTTGCTATGTACTTTGACATTGACGAGGTAGTAAAGAGAGAGGAGAATAAATGAACGGATTTATCAGATTTTTAATATGCTTTGCGGCTTCTTTTGTTGCCGTTTATCTCAGCGGATACGGAAATACCGTCGGAGATATTTCGGAATCCCTTGCTATAACCACATTTATTGGGGCGGTAGTTCTTGTTTCCGTGATTTGTACGATGATATGGAATACTTACGCAAGCCTCAAGAATGAGATCAAAGAGCTTCAAACACGAATTGATGAGCTTGAAGAAACGGCAAAGGAACAGAACAGAGAATAAAGATATCCCGACAGATCCTGTCTGTCGGGATATCTTCATATTATATCAGAGATAAGCTTGCGTGACGCAGGCTTTTCTTTAGTTATCTCATAAGCTGATACAAAGCTTTTGGCACCATTTTCGGCAAGCTCGGGTGAGCTTGTGTAAAGCACCGCAATAACCTCGCCTGCTTCGACTCTGTCGCCCGTTTTCTTCTTTAACATTATACCTGCAAGCGGATCGATTGGGTCACCCTTTTTCTCGCGTCCCGCGCCCAGCCTCGAGCTTGTCAGACCTATTTTTTCGGTATTCATACGAGAAATATAACCGGAAGCTTCTGCCTTGACCTCGACGCATACGGGAGCTTTTCCAAAAAGCTCGGGTGCTGTTATGTATCTTACGTCTCCGCCCTGAGCGCTTATCCATTCCTTGAACTTAGCATAAGCCGCACCTGACGCGAGAGCCTCGCGTGCGAGAGTGACACCTTCGTCTACCGTGATATTACGAACAAGGCTGATAAGCACGCCTGCAAGCGTCACCGAAACCTCACGAAGATCGTCCGGACCCTCTCCGCGAAGCACGTCAATAGCCTCGCACACCTCAAGCACGTTTCCGATGGCGTATCCGAGAGGCGTATCCATATCCGTGAGTACTGCGCGTACACGTTTGTGGCACCTGCTTCCGATGTCGACCATAGCACGTGCAAGCTCCGTCGCGTCCTCGAGCTTTTGCATAAAAGCTCCGCTTCCGAACTTCACGTCAAGAACGATGTTATGTGCTCCTGCCGCAAGCTTTTTACTCATAATGCTTGAGGCAATAAGCGGAATGGATTCAACCGTTGACGAAACGTCGCGCAGAGCGTACATTGTTTTGTCGGCAGGAGCGAGATGCCCGCTTTGACCGACCAGCGCAAGTCCGATCTTTTTGGACTGATACATAAATTCATCGGGCTCAAGCTCAGCCTTGTAGCCGGGGATGCTTTCGAGCTTGTCGACAGTGCCGCCTGTGTGACCGAGCGCACGTCCCGACATTTTTGCAACCACCGCGCCGAGAGATGCAACGATTGGTGCAACTATAAGCGAGGTCTTGTCACCCACACCGCCTGTGCTGTGCTTATCGGCTGAAAGCTCGCCGAACTCGCTCAGATCAAGCGTGTCTCCCGATCTTGCCATAGCATTTGTCAAAAGTGCTGTCTCCTCGGGTGTCATTGACTTAAAATACGTCGCCATAAGAAACGCGGAAAGCTGATAGTCCGGCATATCACCGCTTACAATTCCCGAGATAAGATGGTTTATCTCAGCTTCGGTAAGCTCACCGCCGTCTCTCTTTTTTCTGATAATATCATTGTACGTCATAGATTTTCCTCAAATGTGTCAAAACAGTAATTTTGTAAGACTTTGTCCTACCGTTTTATATTCTACACCGAGAAGGGAGCAGATTGTTGCCGAAATATCTGCAAAAGTGTCACGCGTTCCGAGATTATTTGGCTTTACTCCGCCGCCGTAAATAATGAGTGGCGTGTATTCCCTGGTGTGATCGGTGCTGTTGTCACCGGGGTCGCATCCGTGATCCGCCGTTATGATAAGAATATCATCCTCACGCATTTGATCTGTAAAACCGCCGAGCCATACGTCAAATTCCGATAAAGCCGCTGCGTACCCGTCAATATCGTTTCTGTGACCGTATGACGAGTCGAAATCAACGAGGTTGGTAAAGCAGATGCCGTCAAAGTCGTTTTTTGCTACCTCTGACGTAAGCTCCATTCCGTGGGTATTTGATTTAGAGGGAAGGGAACGTGTGATTCCGCGTCCCGCAAAAATATCGTTGATTTTTCCGACCGATATAACCTCCTTGCCGAAAGAGCTGATGGCGTCAAGCATTGTGGGAGCAAACGGTTCGAGTGAAAAATCATGTCTGTTTGGCGTGCGCTTAAAGTCGGGCGCGGTCCCGATAAACGGCCGTGCGATAACTCTGCCGACGGAATGCTCATCCGTCAGTATACGGCGCGCAGCGCGGCAGTATTCGTACAGAGCTTCCGGAGGAACGATGTCCTCGTGCGCGGCAATTTGGAAAACGCTGTCTGCTGACGTATAGACAATAAGCGCGCCTGTCTTTATATGCTCTTCACCGTAGTCACGGATAACGTCCGTACCCGAATACGGCTTATTGCAAAGCACGCCGCGCCCCGTTGCCGATTCGAATTTCTTTATTATCTCACGCGGAAAGCCGTCGGGGTAAGTGGGAAGGGGCTTTTCCGAAATAATTCCCGCGATCTCCCAATGACCAACGGTCGTGTCCTTGCCTGCCGAGCGCTCACGCATTCTTGCAACAGCGCCGAGTGGCTTTGCTCCGTCGGAAAGATACTGAAGTCCATCAATTTCCGCAAGTCCGAGCTTCAAGAGATTAGGTATATTGAATTTGCTTGACCTTGATATTGTTCTCATGGTGTCGGCTGACTCGTCGCCAAAGTATTTGGCATCGGGAGCCGCGCCTATTCCGACACTGTCGAGAACTATAAGAAATATACGTTTGCTCATAATAACCTCACGCGCGGTCAAGCTCTACTGCCGTGTCAAGCGCAATTTCCATCATCTGTGTAAACGAGTTTTGTCTTTCCTCGCTTGATGTCGCTTCACCGGTCAGTATGTGGTCGGAAACCGTGCAGATTGCGAGAGCATTTTTGCCTGCTCTTGCGGCAGTCATATAGAGGGCGGCGGCTTCCATTTCTATTGCCATGACTCCCATCTTCTGCCACATTGCCGCAGCTTCGGTATCGTCATTGTAGAAGTTGTCGGACGAGAGAAGATTTCCGACGTGATAGGTCGCACCGTGAGCCTTCGCCGCCTCGATCGCAACACTCATCATTTTATAGCTTGCTATTGGCGCAAAGCTACCGGGCAGACGGTACTGATTTGCAAACGCCGAGTTAGTGCACGCGCCCATACCGATAACGATATCGCGTACTTTTACGTTTTCCTTTATCGAGCCTGCCGAACCGATCCTCATAATGTTTTCAACTCCGAAGAAATTGTAAAGCTCATAGGAATAAATTCCGATAGACGGCATACCCATTCCGCTTGCCATAACTGACACGGGAACACCCTTGTATGAGCCAGTGTAGCCGTGAATACCGCGTACGTTGTTGACGAGTCTTGCATTAGAGAGAAAATTCTTTGCAATAAATTCGCTTCTGAGGGGGTCACCCGGCATAAGCACGGTTTTTGCAAAATCGTCGGGTGTTGCGTTTATGTGGGGAGTGGGGTATAGCTTTTTCATAATATTCTCCTTAATAGCCTGAAGATGCTTCGTTCTTTGCGATTTTTACGATGCGGCTGGTTCCGAGCCTTGATGCTCCGAGCTCTATGAATTTTTCGGCATCCTCGATAGACGAGATTCCGCCTGCCGCCTTTATTTTAACATGGGGTGCAATATGCTTGGCAAAAAGCACAATATCGTCAAAGGTCGCGCCCGCAGTTGAAAAGCCTGTTGAGGTCTTTATATAGTCGGCTCCCGATTCATTTACTATCTCACACATTTTTATCTTTTCGTCATCCGTAAGTAAGCAGGTCTCGATAATAACCTTGAGTACACGGCATCCGCAAGCCGCTTTTAGTGCTTTGATCTCGTTCAGAATCCTGTCAAATTTGCCTGCCTTAAGGTCGCCAATATTTATGACCATATCGATCTCATCAGCACCGTTTGCTATAGCATCCTTACACTCAAAGCATTTTACTTCGGTTGTGGAGTAGCCGTTTGGGAAGCCGATAACCGTGCAGATGCGTACTCTGCCGCCTGCATATTGTACGGCCTGTCTGACGAATGACGGCGGTATGCAGACTGATGCGGTCTTGTATGTAATACCGTCATCAATAATTCCTTTGATGTCTTCAAGCGTGGCGCTCTGAGTGAGCAGAGTATGGTCAACGCGCGAGAGAATAGCTGTGATATCCATAAGAGGTTATCCTTTCTTTAATGTCAAGTATATTTTATCATACATGGGCACACTTATGCAATCTTTTTTGCAAATTTCCCCTGCAAACTTGACATTGACTTTAACTAATGCTATTATAGATATAATCTTTTTTATTTGGAGACGGATATGAGACTTGTTGTAAAGGTAGGCACCTCGACTCTTACGCATCCCTCGGGAATGCTCAATATAAGGCACATGGAAGCCTTTTGTAAGGTGCTCAGCGATATAAAAAATCAGGGTAACGAGGTGATAATCGTTTCATCGGGTGCGATTGCTATGGGTATAGGTAAGCTTTCGCTCAAAAAGCGCCCCGAGGACATACCCACACGTCAGGCGACCGCCGCAGTGGGACAGTGTGAGCTTATGTATACTTACGATAAGCTTTTCGGCGAGTACAACCACACGGTTGCCCAGCTTCTTTTAACAAACTCGTTTATAAACAACGAAAAAATGCACACAAACTTTATAAACACCATAAGCCGTCTTCTTGAAATGGACGTTATTCCGATAATCAATGAAAACGATACCGTTTCGACGGATGAGATCTGTATAGGAGATAACGACACCCTCGGCGCAATAGTTTCGGTGTCGGCAAAGGCTGACCTTCTCGTGCTCCTTTCGGATATTGACGGACTTTATACCGCCGACCCTCACAAAGATCCCGACGCAAAGCTTATTGAAACGGTTGAAGCAATAACCGATGATATCAAAGCGCTTGCAGGCGGAAAGGGAAGCGAAAACGGTACGGGCGGAATGGTAACGAAGCTAAGCGCCGCAGAAATGTGTATGGAGGCAGGATGCGATATGATAATCGCAAACGGCTCAAACCCCGACGTGCTTTACGATATACTTGACGGCAAGAGCATCGGCACGAAGTTTATTGGTTCAAAGAGGTAATTATGCTTACACAGCAATTAATAAATGCAAAGAATGCAAAGAGGGAGCTTGCGCTTCTTGATACTGACGGTAAAAACCGTGCGCTCAAAGCGATGGCGGATTCTCTCATAGCACACGCGGACGAGATCCTCGTTGCTAATAAAATTGATATCGACGCGGCAAGGGGTAGTGTTTCAGACGTAATGATCGACAGACTTACCCTCACTCCCGAGCGCATAAAGTCTATGGCGGAGGGTATATACGAGGTTATAGAGCTGCCCGATCCCGTCGGCAGAGTTCTGACCGAATACGAGCGCCGCGGAATGACCATTAAAAAGGTGTCCTCTCCCATAGGCGTTATCGCAATAATATACGAAAGCCGTCCCAACGTCACGTCTGACGCCGCCGCACTTGTTATAAAAAGCGGCAACGTATGCGTTCTCAGAGGCGGCAAGGAGGCCTTTAACAGTAATAAGGCGATAGTAGATGCGCTCCGAGGGGGACTAAAAGCCTGCGGATATAACGAAAGCTTTGTCAGCCTTGTTACGGACACCACGCGCGAGAGCGCCAATATGCTTATGAGAGCCGACGGCTTTGTTGACCTGCTCATTCCGAGAGGCGGTGCGGGTCTTATCAAGGCTTGCGTTGAAAACTCAACCGTGCCGTGCATACAGACGGGTACGGGTATATGCCATATCTACGTTGACTCAAAAGCAGATATAAATATGGCGCTTGATATAATCGACAACGCGAAAACAAGCCGCCCGTCAGTTTGTAACGCCGCAGAGGTATGCCTCGTAAGCAGAGAAGTGGCAAATGAGTTTTTACCGCTTCTTAAAGAGAGACTTGTTGATAAAAGAAAAGACGGCGGAAAGATTCCCGTTGAGCTCAGACTCGATACGTATGCTGCGGCTATAATAGACGGTACTCCTGCCGGTGAAAATGACTTTGACACAGAATTCCTCGACTATATCTTAGCAGTTAAGGTGGTTGATGGTGTAAAAGAAGCGGTAGAGCATATCGCCGTGCACTCCACGGGACACAGTGAAGCAATAATAACCTTGGACGGTAGTGCCGCCGAGTATTTTTGTGCGGGTGTTGACAGCGCGGCGGTATACGTCAACGCATCAACACGCTTTACCGACGGTGGTGAATTCGGACTCGGTTGTGAGATCGGTATATCGACCCAAAAACTCCACGCGCGCGGTCCGATGGGACTCTCGGAGCTTACAACGTACAAATATGTTGTAAGCGGAAACGGACAGATAAGATAAATAAAAAAACGTTGCAATTTCTCTGTTGTCCTTAACGGAGAATTGGCAGGCACAAAATTTCGGCAGAGAACTTGTTTTCTCTGCCGATTTGTGGTATAATGGGGTTAGCAAAAAAGCCTCCCTCTGAGAGGGAGGGGGACCGCGATAGCGGTGGAAGGAGCCTGCGTGACTTTCGGTTTGCGCTAACTTCATTGTAACGCGCTCTCCCTCAGTCGCCTACGGCGCCAGCTCCCTCCCGGAGGGAGCCTAAGGATGATCTCGTGCATTTTTAGGGAGTATGGGCTTTGCCCGACATGATTGTAATACAAATGCGAAACTGGCGATAAAAGCTGAAAGGATTTTCACAATGAAAAATGAATACAAAATAACAAAAAAATTAATGATGTCTTGGGCAAAAGAATATCATTTGCATAGAGCAGCAGATATCATACTGTTTGTTCTTTGGTGTGTAGTTGCGGTGATTGGACTTGGATTGATTATTCTCTATTCCTTTATCGGAGGAGAATGGATAGACTGGTATCTTTCTGTTATGTTTCTGTTTCTGTCGATTTATAAGTTGTTTTTCTCACGATTTGTAGTTTGGTCGAAAAGATACAAACTATTTTCAACTACATATGGTGTTACTGAATGGATTCGCACCACAGAATTTTTTGAAGATGAAATTGTGCTTACAGACCATACTTCTGTAAGCAAAGTCAAATACAGCAATATCAAGGGAATTAAAGAGAAAAACAATATAATTTTTATTTTTATTAACAACAATATGGCTTTGCGGTTGTACAAGGATGCTTTTGTAGAAGGATCTTGGGAAGAATGCAAAGATAAAATCATTTCAATGACAAAATAAGATAACCCCGACGGATATGATATAATCCCCTTAGAGTAGACACTTGAAAAAACAAAAAGTTTTCAAGACTACTTTAGGGGGATATATTTATGCCAAGAAGGACACACAAGAACAAGAAATACAGTGTTGAGTTAAAAATGCAGGCGGTACGATCGTAT
>JAZNNG010000080.1:0-2614 GCA_045580165.1 Eubacteriales bacterium | reverse complement strand
ATTATACAAAATTTTGATTTTGTATAATAGGAGATCGAGAAAAGCAGAGGGGTAAGTATATACCCCTCTCTGCGTTTTTGTTTATGATTTTAACGTGCGGACATAATTTGCAACAATTTCCGCAGCTTTTTCAGCGCCTGTCTTACCGCTGTCAATGCAAAGGTCGTAATTTTCAATGCGGCCCCATTTCAGACTCGTGTAATAATTATAGTAATTTGCGCGCTGCTTATCGGTCTTGATAATGAGATCCTTTGCTTTTGCTTCGGTTATTCCTTTGGCAATCGCTACACGCTCTGCCCTTTTATCAAGATCTGCATAAATAAATAGATTAATGGCGCTCGGATAATCCTTCAAAACGTAATCAGCGCATCTTCCTATTATTACGCAGGATTCTCCTTCCGCGAGGCTCTTAATTACTTCGGATTGAGCAATATAGAGCTTATCGTTTATCGGCATTTCGTACGCCATAGCCGCATTTCCTCCGAAAAGCGATCCACTCATGGCAAGCGTATAAAGCAAACTGTTGGTTGCTTTCTCATCAACGTCTGAAAGCACATCGTGACTAAGGCCGCTGCTTTTTGCTGCCATTGATATAAGCTCGTCGTCGTAATACGAAATACCGAGTAATTCGGATATTCTCTTTCCGATCTCACGTCCGCCGCTTCCGTATTGTCTACCGATAGTTATTACAGTATTGTTATACACGTTTGCACCTCCTTGCTTTCCTTTATTATACACGAGTTCTAAAGCAAAAATCAACGCCAATTTGTTAACATTTTACTCAAAGACGGTTTTTATAAGTTTTTCGCACGTTTCGGGTGAATAAGTCCATTCATCTATACGGTCCGTATCGTCGGAGATAAAATATTTGCATTTTTCAGAATTTGCTCCGGGCGTATCGTAAGTATCGATCAAAACAAGCTTTACTTTCATTCTTTCCGGTATTATATTCTTTATAAACACCGCCGCAGACTGTCCCGGATACACGTCGCTCTTGTATTCGGCAAGACCCGCGAGATTTGGCGAAAGCTCAACGAAAATTCCATAGTCTTCTACACTTCTTACTATTCCCGTAACTGTTTGCCCTATATTGAATTGTGATACGTTTTCTTCCCAGGTTCCGAGTAATTCCTTGTGCGTGACATATATGCGGCGACCTTCGTCCTCGTTTTTGCGCACTACACAACGTATATTCGCGCCTACACAGAAGCGGTCACGCGGATGAGAAATTCTTGATACGGATATTGAGTCGATAGACAAAAGCGAAATCACTCCGCACCCAATATCTACAAATGCGCCAAACTGCTCAAGGTGTGTCACCTTTGCAGGTAATATGTCGCCCGGCATCGCCCATCTCAGCACGTTGTCTACGTATTCTCGCTGTGCTTCCTTTCTGCTCAGCTTTATGATGGGATCACCGAAACTGTCTTTGCTTATGCTAATCACCTTGAAGCAAACAGGCTTCCCTACCCTTGTTATTACCGCTATGTCTTTGGTTTCTTCTCCAAAGGTCAGAACTGCGTCTTCCTTATCTATGTATCCGACGTAATTTCCAAGATCTACACTTAAACGCAAATCGTTGTCACATTTGATTGCCATTGATTCAAGAATGATACCCTCGTTCATTGCCCGCTCAAGTCCGTACAGACTGCTGATAAGCTCTCTGTTTGCGTCGCTTAATAAATAAGAACCCTCGGTCAGATATAAATTCGTTGTCATACTGTTTACCCTCCGTTTTGATGTGTCCGTTTTAGATTTATAGTACATTTTATTAAAAAGGATGGGTCAATATTCAAATCTATATCAAAAAAATATGTATTATGCTTTTCAGAAACGAGAGAAAAAACGAGAAAACAAGAGATATAAAGAGATTGCCCGATACTAAATTAATTAAATCGAAAAAAGTTTCAAAAAAGTATTGACATCACTACCCTGTTGTGATATAATGACAAGGCTTGATTTGGCGCAGATACTAAATCTGTGCCTGAAAAACTAATATTAACCTTTACACGGAGGATTACTTAAATGTCTACATTTATGGCAAAGAAAGAAGACCTCGAGCGTAAGTGGTATGTGATCGACGCGGCTGATAAGCCCCTCGGAAGAACTGCTGTTCTCGCTGCTACTATCCTCAGAGGTAAGCACAGACCTGAATTCACACCTCACGCTGACTGCGGTGAATTCGTAATAATCATCAATGCTTCAAAGGCTGTTCTTACAGGTAAGAAGCTTGAGCAGAAGTACTACCGTCACCATTCCGGTTACATCGGCGGTCTCAAGGAAGTACAGTACAGCACACTTATGAAGACCAAGCCCGAAATGGCTATGGAGCTTGCCGTTAAGGGAATGCTCCCCAAGAACACTCTTGGTGCTCTCGCATTCAACCGTCTCAAAGTTTACGCAGGCGCTGAACACAACCACGCTGCTCAGAAGCCCGAAATTCTCGGCTGATAACAGGAAAGGAAACAAAGAGATATGTATACAAGTGCAAAGCCTTACTTCTACGGCACAGGAAGAAGAAAAAGTTCTGTTGCCCGTGTACGTCTTGTTCCCGGAACAGGCGATATAACGATCAACGGCAAGAACATTGACGAGTATTTCGGTCTTGAAACAC
>JAZNNG010000079.1:0-72302 GCA_045580165.1 Eubacteriales bacterium | reverse complement strand
CACAGTTATGGGCACATTTAACACAAAGATCATTCGTAATGTTTGTCTTCTCGGTCACAGCGGAGACGGTAAAACGTCAATAGCTGAGGCTATGTTGCATGTTGCAGGTTGTTCCGACCGTTTCGGTAAGGTTACCGACGGTAATACGGTCTGCGACTTCGACCCTGAGGAGATAAAGAGAGGCTATTCTATTTCCACATCCATCGCTCCCCTCGTTTGGAACGACGTTAAGATAAATATTATAGATACTCCCGGTTACCTCGATTTTGCAGGAGAAGTCAGACAGGCAGTTCGCGTTGCGGACAGTGCTATCATTTCCCTCTCCGCTAAGGGCGGTATCGAGGTCGGTACTGACCTTGCGTGGGATATGGCTACCGAGGCAGGCATCCCCAAGGCGTTCTTTATAAACAAATTCGACGATCCCGAAGCACGTTTCGTTAAGGTTCTTGAAGAGCTTAAGGCAAGATACGGCCTGAGCATCTGTCCTATCATAGTTCCTCAGAGAATCGGTGAAAAGCTTGACGGCTTCGTTAACCTTATAAACATGAAGGGTATTAAGTACGATAACGACGGTAACGCTACTTATACCGAGATCGACCCCGGCTTCAAGGACAAGGCGGACGAATATCACAACATGCTTCTTGAGGCTATCGCTCAGACAAACGATACCCTTATGGAAAAGTTCTTCAATGAAGAAGAAATCACATACGATGAGGCTATTGAGGCTATCCACGAGGGCATTATTCACGGTGACATCGTTCCCGTATTCTGCGGCTCTGCATCAAAGCTCTGGGGTATCAGAAGACTTCTCGACACCATCGTTGACTCCTTCCCGAGATTCACGGCGCGCAAGGTTGAAAAGACCACTGACGGCGATCTTGAGATCAAGCCCGACGGCGATCCTTCAATATTCGTATTCAAGACGGTCGCTGACCCGTACACAGGTAAGATGTCCTTCTTCAAGGTTATGAGCGGTACGGTAAAGCGCGATATGACTCTTAAGAATCTCACGTCCGGTACAAGCGAAAAGATGGCTCACATCTACACCGTGCGCGGCAAGAAGCAGACAGAGGTTGACGAGCTTGCCTGCGGTGATATCGGTATGATAGCTAAGCTCGCGGCTACAAACACAGGTGACACGCTCACATCGGCAGGTACTGTGAAGTATGTGCCCGCAAGCTTCCCCGAGGCATTCTACAGCATGGCCATTAAGCCTGCGTCCAAGGGCGACGAAGACAAGATCTCGTCCGGCATCTCAAGACTTCTTGAGGAAGACCTCACTCTCAAATATGAAAACAACGCTGAAACCAAGCAGCTTACCATCTCGGGTCTCGGCGATATTCACCTCGACGTTGTTTGCGCTAAGCTCAAGACCAGATTCGGCACATCGGTAATTCTTGAAGAACCCATTATTCCCTACCGTGAGACCATCAAGAAGAAGGTTCAGGCGGAAGGTAAGCACAAGAAGCAGTCTGGCGGTAAGGGTCAGTACGGTCACGTTCGTATCGAGTTTGCTCCCGGTGAGGCTGAGGGCCTTACCTTTACCGAAAGCGTTGTAGGCGGTGCAGTTCCGAAGGGCTTCTTCCCTGCAGTTGAAAAGGGACTCCTCGAGGCTATGGAGCACGGTGTTCTTGCCGGCTACCCCGTTGTTAACCTCGCGGCCAACCTCTACGACGGCTCGTACCACGACGTTGACTCCTCCGAAATGGCGTTCAAGCTTGCAGCAAGCCTTGCATACAAGGACGGTCTTGCAAGAGCCAACCCCATCATTCTCGAGCCTGTGGGCGAGCTCAAGGTGCTCATTCCCGACAGTATGATGGGTGAGGTTATCGGCGACATCAACAAGCGTCGCGGACGCGTTCTCGGTATGGAAGCATCCCACGACAAGAAGGGATATCAGACGGTACTCGCTGAGGTTCCGAAGTCCGAAATAGCTGACTACACTATAGCTCTCCGCGCTATCTCGCAGGGCTACGGCTCATTCACATACTACTTCGTACGTTACGAGGAGACTCCCGCTAACGTTGCACAGAAGATAATCGAAGAAGCGAAGAAAAACGCTGAGTAATTGATGTTACAAAGGCACAGAGGCTTGCCCTCTGTGCCTTTTTTATTGACAAGACTTCCCCTATATGCTATACTTGGTCAGTAAATAACATTGTCTTTAAGGTGGAGCTTTTATGCGAAATCCTTTTTCATACCTCAACAAGCTTGAATGGGGGCTTTATGTTCTCTCCCTCTCGCTCGTTACACTGTCTTACGCGTTGTCGCAAAGCGGATCTCTTTCGTTTATCGCCTCTATCATTGGTGTGACCGCTTTGATATTCGTTGCCAAGGGTGACGTTTTCGGGCAAGTGATAACGGTTATATTCGCTCTGTTTTATGCGTACATTTCTCTCAAGTTCAAGTATTACGGTGAGATGATAACCTATCTCGGTATGACTGCTCCGATGGCGGTGATGGCGGTAATCTCGTGGGTCAGAAATCCGTATAACGGCACGCGCGAGGTGAGGGTGGCGCGTCTTCGCGCGGCTCACTTCGTATGGGTTGCGGTTTTGACCGTTGCCGTCACTGCCGTTTTTTATTTCATTCTCGCGGCGCTCGACACTCCAAACCTTTTCTTCAGCACGCTTTCGGTCACCACCTCGTTTGCCGCCTCGGCGCTGACGTTTTTGAGAAGTCCCTACTATGCGCTTGCTTATGCGGCGAATGACGTTGTGCTGATAGTTTTATGGGTGCTCGCGTCGATCACCGATATTTCGTATCTTCCTATGATAATCTGCTTCGTGGCATTTTTGATAAATGACATTTACGGATTTATAAACTGGACAAAAATGAAAAACCGTCAATCTTGAACACTAAAGAAACAACTTACTTAAGCCTTCTCCAGTGGGAGAAGGCTATTTTCTGCAATTTTGAATACAAAAAGGACAGAGAGTTCTCTGTCCTTTTTGTATTCAAAAATATCAAAGTCCGCCCTGTGAGTGGGAAAGGAACTGCTTGAGAAGCGGGCTTTTCGGGTTATCGAACACCTCGGTGGGTGCGCCCTCCTCCTCTATTATTCCGTTTGCCATAAATATGACTCTATCGGAAACCTGACGAGCAAACTCCATTTCGTGTGTTACGACTATCATGGTTCTGCCCTCGTTACGAAGTCCTATTATTGCTTTCAATACCTCGCCCGTAAGCTCGGGGTCAAGTGCCGACGTAGGCTCGTCAAAGCAAAGTATATCGGGCTTCATTGCAAGCGCTCTTGCAATCGAAACTCTCTGCTGCTGTCCGCCCGAAAGCTGACAGGGGTATGCGTCCTCTTTATCCGAAAGTCCTACTGATTTAAGCAGCTCTCTCGCATTCTCCTCAATATCCGCGTACATCTGCTTAAGCTCTGAGCGCGAAAGCTTCTCTGCCTTTGCCGTTTCTTTTGCACGAAGCTTGGGGGCAAGGGTAAGGTTTTCCATTACCGAATACTGCGGGAAGAGGTTAAAGGACTGGAAAACGAGTCCGAATCTGAGTCGGCTGTTGCGTATTTCCGACGCGGATCTTTGCTTATGCTCGTCTGCGTCGAAGATACTGTTGCCATCAACGGATATCACGCCCGTATCTGGTGTTTCGAGGAAGTTAAGACAACGAAGGAGTGTTGTCTTTCCGCTTCCCGAGGAGCCGATTATAGATAAGACCTGCCCCTTTTCAAGCGAGAAGTCTATTCCCTTGAGGACCTCGACCTTACCGAATTTTTTGGTTATGCTTTTAACTTCAAGTAATGACATATAAGCTCGCCTCCTCAAACTCTATAATAAGACAGCTTCTTTTCGATAAAGCCGAAAAGGAGAGTGAGTATTCCGACAAAGGCGAGATAGAAGACCGCCGTGTAGAAGGTCGGCCAGATGAGCGCGCTCGTTGCGGCGTATTCCTCTGCGACCTTGAGTATCTCGGTTACCATAATTACTCTTGCGAGTGCGGTATCCTTGACGAGAGTTATTATTTCGTTTGACATAGGGGGGAGTATGCGCTTTACGACCTGCATAAGCACGACCTTGAAGAAGATCTGCGACTTGGTCATACCAAGCACCTCGCCCGCCTCGTACTGTCCGCGCGGAATACCCTCGATGCCGCCTCTGTATATTTCCGAAAAATAGCAGGCGTAGTTTATAACGAACGCCACTATTACCGCGTTAAAGCGGGTAAAGAACGACATATGCCACAGAAGCATCGGAACGTAAAACACTACGAATATCTGAAGCATAAGCGGAACTCCGCGTATTATCCATACGAACACCTTGGTTACGTATGAAAGCGGCTTGAATTTTGACATAGAACCGAAGGATATCACCAAACCTAAAGGAAGCGCTAACACAAGTGTTAGCGCAAAAATCAGGCATGTGGTTTCAAATCCTTCGAGCAAGCGTAAGGTTACACTTACAAACGAAGACCAAGTTATTGCCATTTTTTATTCCTTTATTTATCCGATCAGTCGATCTTTTCTACGAGCTGAACTACATTCTCAAAGCCGTACTTCTTTGCAAGCTCGTCGATCTTTCCGTTATCAAAGAGAGTCTTGATAGCAGCGTTTACCTGTGCGGTAAGCTCGCTTCCCTTTGCGAAGCCGATAGCGTAGATCTCGGAATCGAGAACGATGTCTTCAACTATCATAAGGTCAGCGTAGTCGCCCTGTCCGCATACGTTCTTTGCAAGAACGATATCCATAACTGCGAAGTCAACGGCGCCTGTCTTAACCTCGAGGAATGCCTTATTCTGAGCAGGATACTTTTCGAGGCTTCCGTTTTCGCCGACAACGCCTGCAGCGTAGCTTTCGCCGGCACTTCCGTTTTCAACGCCTGCCTTCTTGCCTGCGAGATCAGCTTCTGTCTTTATAGCGTCCTTGTTATCAGCCTTGATAACAACGCACTGCTGGTTGAGCATATAGCCGTATGTAAAGTCAACGAGGTCGGAACGCTTTGTTTCAACGCCGTCTATTTTATCTGTGGAGTTAGCGGTAAAGCCGTTCCAGATGCAGTCGATGGTGCCTGCCTGGAGTTCCATATACTTCTGACCCCAGTCGATCTCCTGGAATTCAACCTTCTTACCGATGATCTTACCAACTTCAACTGCGAAATCGGATTCAAATCCTGTCCAATTTCCGTTTTCGTCTTTTTCGTTCATATTTTCAAAAATAGTTACACCGCATACGAGTGTATCGTCAGCCTTCTCGCCGCAGCTTGCAAGGCAGAAGAGTGCGCTTACGGACATAAGAAGCGCGAGTGTGATTGCTAAAAGCTTTTTCATTTGTTTGTTCTCCTTAAAGTCAATTTCTCTTGATTTAGTACTTCACCGTGGTGAAGTGATGAAGTAATCATACCACTATTTTTACGTTTTGTCAATAGGTTTTTGAAAATTTATTTGCTTTTTAGCAAAAAACACGCGCCGAATCCCTTTCGGCGCGTGTTTTTTCATTATTATATATGCTCGTACTCGTAAATCGCCATCTTTTCTACATTTTCCTTGTCAGCAGGCACAAGCTCGTCGTCAAAGTGCACCGCCACATTATCCCCTTCAAGAAGCTTCTGTACCTTGTGGATGTCCGTGTCCTTTACTGCTCTCATATCCTTAATACACTCACTGCAAACGGTACCTGCCGCCTGTCCCGTAAGTATTGCCGGCGGAATTACACGCAGAACGTCCCACGCAAAGCCCTCGGCGGATGCACAGCGTCCTACCGCTATGATGTTATCAAAGTCTGAGTCTATCATTGTTCCGAGGGGAACCTCGAAAAGTCTGTCCTTATGGTCAAAGTCGTTTATAACGCAGACCGAATCGTCGAAATGCTTATACGCGTCCTCCATTTTGAGCGAATAGTCACCCTTTATATGTCTGATGGTTCTGAACTGAGGCATAAAGGGTATCCACGCAAGGTCACGCGATTTTCTGTCGTCTTTTTTGCATTTTTCAAGAAGAACCATTTCGTTTTCAACTATGTACTCGGTTATCTCCTCTTTTGTCACTCCGCTATATAAAGGTCTGTCCTTCGGCTGTCCACCGCCGTAAAGGTTTGCGTATCCGCCCTGAGCCGTTGCATAAGCATACTTGATATCGCCGAACTCGCACGCTCTGCGGCAAGAGTCGAGAGTTATCTTTTTGGCAGCGTAGGTGAAATAGTTTTCACCCGTAACGCAGGGAGCGCCCGCCTTATCGAACACCTCACTGTCTCCTGTTGCATCGATTACGTATTTCGCTTTGTAGTATTCTCTGCCCGATTTGCTCTGGAGTATAAGTCCGTCAACGTGACCGTTTTCGACAACTGCGTCCGAGATGACTGTATCGAGGAAAATGTCAACCCCCTCTTCCTTCAGCATTTCGGTGAGTCTGAGTGAAAATATCCATGGAGAATACTGTGTCGCGTAGGCATATTTTGTCGGCTCTGTCGGTATGCCGCCGTTTTTCCACGGTCCGGCGAGTGAATCAAAGCCGTATTTTATGGATTCGCGCAGGAATTCCTCCGCCATACCGAATATTATCTGCCGTCCGCGTCCGTTGCACATCGGTACGAAAAAATTTATTAGTCCCGTCGTTGCAAGTCCGCCGATATTCACGGTCTTTTCTATAACAAGCACGCGCTCTACTCCGTGTCTGCGTGCGGCAAGTGCCGCGGCTACTCCAGATACTCCTCCGCCTGCAACTATAACGTCGTATTCACCGCAAAGCTTTATCTTCTCTTCTCTGGTTATGTATTCCATAATCCACCTCCGCAAAGGCGCATATTTCCATTTCATTCTATCACACGTGGTATTGGATGTCAATGGCATTCGTCATTTGTTATAACTTTTTCGTCGCAAAAAGTGAACTTTTGTTTCATATTTGTTGATTTTGTACCAATTTTGCATTTTCTTCCAAAATGGGGTTGACAAACAGCTTATCCGAGTGTTATCATAGCCAAGCAAACGAAATTTAATTTCACTTTTTGCTTTAAAGAAGAAAGGAGTGTTCACTTTGCCTCTTATTGCACAATGTCCGTTTTTCAAAAGAGAGAGAAACGGATACACCTATTGCGAATCCTGCAGACTCGAGTTTCGTGACAAGACCATGCGACGCCGTTTCCTTGAATCATACTGCGCAAGCATGGATTATAACGCCTGTCCCATTTGCAGGGAAACCTTCGCATACTATGAAAGAAAGGAGTCGGGAATAGACGATGAAGCCTTATCAGAAGCAATTATATGAAAAGAAGCGTCTTGAATATCTGCTTGAAAACAAACTCGGGGAGATAGAGGCGTACAAGGAGGAGATACGCGGACTGAGAGAGATAAATTCACTTTGCGCCGCCTTTATCCTTTATTTTCTCTCAAAAGAGGGCGCCACAGAGGATGGCTCTCTCGTAACGCGGATAGCCAAGGAGGATATTTCGGGGCTTGTCAGCAAATATAGCGTCGGATGTGTGTCTGACGGGGACTTTTACAAGATCACGCTTGAGGAAAAGACAAATGAAAAAGCGTGACGCCAAGGCTTTCCCTCCCGGTGAAAAGGAGCGTGAAAAGCTTAAAGTCAGCGCGGTGTCGGCGCTTGAGCGCATAATCGAGATCGCCGAGAGCGAATCCACCGACACCAAGGCGAGAATCGACGCCTACAAGTGGCTTTGCGAAATGTATTACGGCAAGCCTCAAAGCTCTCACGCCGAGCCCGAGGGTGAGCGTGTGCTTCATCTTTCGTTTGAAGGAGATCTTGACAAATGGAGCAGTTAGCACCTATTTTTGAAAAGCTTGCACGTGAGGTGCCGAACCCCAAGCAACGCCTGTTCTATTCGTCCACGGCAAAGCACACGGCTTACGGCGGTGCGAGAGGCGGCGGTAAAAGCTACGCTATGCGCCGCAAGCTGGTCATGCTTTGTATGCGCTACGAGAGGTTATCTGCGCTATTACTCAGGCGGACTCTTGCAGAGCTTCGCAAAAATCACATTCAGCCGCTTATCTACGAGCTTAACGGCTACGCCGTCTACAAGAAGGACGAGCGCGCGTTTATCTTTCCGAACGGCTCGCGTCTGGAGCTTGGATACTGCGACAACGAGGGCGACCTTATGCAGTATCAGGGCGCCGAATACGATGTTATCGGCTTTGAGGAGGCCACCAACTTCCGTGAGGAGTGGATACGCTTTATTTCGACCTCGCTCAGAAACACGAGGCTTGATTTCAAGACCCGTATCTACTACACCTGCAATCCCGGCGGTGTTGGTCACAGCTATATAAAGCGACTGTTTATAGATCGTGACTTTACAGATGGAGAAAACCCCGACGACTATCTGTTTATCCCTGCAAGAATATACGACAACAAGCCTCTTATGGAGGCAAATCCCGACTACATACGCTTACTCGAGGCTCTGCCTCCGTCAAAGCGCAGAGCTCATCTCGACGGTGACTGGAACGTGTGCGAGGGGCAGGTATTCGAGGAGTTTAAGGACGATCCCGAGCATTATCTCGACAGAAGCTTCACTCACGTTATCGAGCCGTTTGACATTCCCGAGTCGTGGACAATTCACCGTAGCTTTGACTTCGGCTACGCAAAGCCGTTTTCGTGCGCGTGGTGGGCTTGCGATTACGACGGAAGGCTTTACCGAATACTCGAGCTTTACGGGTGTGTCCCGCGCGAGCCGAACGTAGGAGTCAAGTGGACTCCCGATGAGATCTTTGCTGAAATTACGCGTATCGAGCGTGAGCATATCTGGCTTCGCGGAAAGCATATTTACGGAGTCGCAGACCCTTCTATCTGGGATGCGTCGAGAGGTATATCGATCGCGGAGGTGGCAGAAAAATACGGCGTGTTTTTTGAAAAGGGGGACAACAAGCGTATTGCCGGCTGGATGCAGGTACACTACAGGCTCTCGTTTGACAAAAACGGCATACCTATGATGTATATTTTCAAAAACTGCCGCGATTTTATAAGGACTATACCGTATCTTCAGTATTCATCGGTATCCCCCGAGGACATCAACACCGAGCTTGAGGATCACATTGCAGACGAAACGAGATATATGTGTATGACTCAGCCTATCCGTCCAATCAAGAAGGAGTCCTCCCGAGCATTACTGTCGCCGCTTGGGTGTACCTACGGCGGCAAGTACAACTATAATTCTATTCTTTAATTTTAGAAAGGAAACAAAATGAAAAGCACAAATCTGTCCTTGGACACGGTGGGCGCCGAAACCTTAAAGCGCGGCGCCGCCATACTTGAATCCTACAGAAAAGCAAGATATTCGCTTGAAAAAAGAATCCTCTCCGACGAGGATTTCTGGTGCTCAAGGCACCGTCCGTCAGGCGTATCAAAGGGCTCTGATATGCCCTACCCCGCATCGGGCTGGTTGTTTTCCACGGTCGTCAACAAGCACGCTGACATTATGGAAAGCATTCCCTCTCCCGTTTGCATCGCACGCGAAAAGAGCGACATTGAATACGCGGAGGTGCTTAATTGTGTTCTTCCCGTTATTCTCGACCGTCTGTCGTTTAATAAGCTTTATTCCGAGCTTCAGTACGACAAGCTCAAGCACGGCACTGCAGTTTACGGAGTTTTCTGGAATCCCGATTCGCAGAACGGGCTCGGAGATATCGACGTCAAGCGCATCGATCTGTTAAATCTTTTCTGGGAGCCCGGGGTGTGCTCGCTTCAGGATTCGCAGAACGTTTTTTACACCTCGCTTATAGATAACGAGACTCTTTACTCTCTGTATCCGTGGGCAAGGGAATCGGGCTCGTCTGCCGCGACCTGCGCCGCAGACTATATTTTCGACCCGTCGATAGACACGAGCGACAAGAGCCTTGTAATTGACTGGTACTACAAAAAGCAGACCCCGCGCGGGGTGGCGCTCCACTACGTCAAGTTCGTTGGAGAGACTGTTCTCTACGCCTCCGAAAACGATACTTCTGCAACGGGTGGCTTCTATAATCACGGACTTTATCCGTTTATTCTCGACACCCTTTACCGTGAAAGCGGCACTCCCTGCGGCTACGGTCTTATATCGGTCACAAGAGGCACGCAGGAATATATCGACAGACTTGACAGAAGTATTCTCGAGCACGCGGTAATGTCGGCAAAGCCGAGATATATGATGAAGAAAAACGTAGGCATGAACGTCGGAGATTTTCTTGACTGGAGCAAGCCCGTGGTGGAGGTTGACGGCGATCTTACCGAGGAAAGAGTAAAGGCTATAACCCTTCCCTTGCTCGATAGCAACGTGATAGAGGTGCGCGACTCCAAGATAAACGAAATCAAGGAGATATCTGCGACACACAACTACAACTACGGCTACGCGAGTCAGAGCATAAGCTCGGGTGTTGCCATTGCGGCGCTTCAGGAGGCCGGCAGCAAGGTTATGCGCGACATTATTTCATCCTCCTTCGACGCATTCTCCTCCGTCATCAAGCTTGTGATCGAGCTTATCCGTCAGTTCTATGATGAGGAGCGCTGCTTCAGGATCACAAGGCCCAACCGTTCGGGATACGATTACATAGAATTCTCGGGCAAGGAGATAAAAGAAAAATCCGTAGCCATCGGTGACGAGCTTTTATACAGACTCCCCGAATTCGACGTCGAGGTACGCACCCTCAAAAGCTCGGCATTCTCGCGCTATGCGCAGAACGAAACCGTATCCGAGCTTTTCAGAATGGGTCTGTTCTCCCCCGAAAAGAAGGATGAGGCGCTTATAGTTCTCGACGCGCTTGAGCTTGAAGGCAAGAGCCGCATTATAGAAATGGTACGCGAGCTTGGCGGAGAAGGATCCGAGGAGGCGACACCCTCACCCGAAGGCAAGACACCAAGCACAGACAAAAAGCTTGCAGAGGGAATACGCTCTGCTATAAAGCTCAAGTCAAAGGGCAAGGGTTAATTTATGATAGACGTTAAGATAGAAAAGCACAAACGGCTTCTCACCCTTTCGGCGCTCGGTCACGCAAGCTATGCACCGTACGGCTCAGACATTGTGTGCGCCGGCGTGTCAAGCATAATAATGGGGCTTTGCTCCTCGCTTGACGGTAGCCGTACCGAGATACACATTTCAAGCGGCAAGGCTATTATCCGCGCGCGTTACAGTCGAAAGGCAGAATACTTTTTCCGATTCGCCGAAAAGGCAATCGGTCTTATTGCCGCAGAGTATCCTATGCACGTAAGGCTCTCGGCAAACACAAATGCGCGATAAGCGTAAATAAATTATTGTATCCAAGGCTTACGCCTTTGAGATAGAGGAATTCCTATGAAAAATTTTTCACTTATGCTCTTTAGTGAGCAAGCACCCTCGGGCGTTAAAAACGCGTCTGCGGCCGCCGCGCAGACAAGCTTTACAGACACCGCACCCTCACGCGAGTCAGGTGTCACGGGCGACACTTCTCCCGTCGCCGGGGAGGTAAGCGACTCCTTAAGAACACGCAGACAGATATATGACGAGTTCATCAGGGCAAACAAAGACTTTTTTACTGAAGACACTCAGAAAATTATCAGTCTGCGAGTCAAGGAGGCAGGTCAGATAAAGGCCGAGCTTGAATCGGCAAACCTTACTATCAAGTCTCTGCGTGAGGAGCTTGAAAAGAAAACAGTCAGCGTTATGGCGCCGAGTGAGGATTTCCTCGCCGCCCATCCCGACTTCTCGCTCGAAGGTGAGCTTGAGAATGAGACCTTCAAACAGATATACGAAAGCGGAGTCTCGGTAAGCGCGGCGTTCAATGCCGCACACTTTGACGAGCTTATGGAGTCTGCTAAGAGAGATGCTGTCAAGGCGGCTCTCGATAGCATACGCGCGAGAGGCGCGAGGACGCGTGAATCCGCGTCCTCGTCTGCCGCAGGACTTAGTGTGCGACGCGACGTGTCGCGGCTGACAAGGTCCGAGCGCGAGCAGATCGCGCGCAGGGTGATGGCAGGCGAGGATATCATCTTCTCCTGATGCCCTCCGCTGACATTTGCCGCTTTTGCGGCGGAATGGAGATTATTATGAAAAACACAAGTATTCTTACAATTTTTTCCGAGCCTGTCGTAGTTACCACCGAAAACATCACGGGTGAAAACGACGGCGCTCTTACAAACGACCTCAGAGTTTATTACAGCGACTACCTTATAGACAACGCTGAGCCTGCGCTCATTCACGCTCAGTTCGGTCAGAAGCGTTCTATTCCGAAGAACGGCGGAAAGACGGTTGAGTTCAGACGCTACTCTGCTCTTCCCAAGGCCTCCTCGCCTCTTACCGAGGGTATCACGCCTGCGGGAACTTCTATGGAAATGTCCGCTATCCGCGCCACCGTTTACCAGTACGGCGCGTACATTGAGCTTTCCGATATGCTCCTTATGACCGCGCTTGACAACAACGTGCTTGAGGCGACAAAGCTTCTCGGCTCTCAGACGGGCAGAACCATCCACTCCGTTATCAGAGACGTTCTCGTATCCGCAGGTACAAACGTACAGTACGGCGAGGGCTCGGTTGACTCCCGTCTTGATCTTATCGGCGGCGAGGCTTCCGGTAATCACTATCTCACGGTTGACTGCATCAGACGCGCCGCACGCGCGCTCAAGGCTAAGAACGTTGAGAAGATCAACGGCTCATACGTTGCCATTATCCACCCCGACGTTGCATACGACCTTATGAACGATCCCGAATGGGAAAAGCCCAAGACCTACTGCGATCCCGCCGACCTTTACAACGGTGAGATCGGTAAGATCGGCGGCGTACGCTTCGTTGAGTCCAGCGAAGCAAAGGTTATTTCCGCCGACACTCTCGTTGAAGCTACGGGCGCAAAGTATCTCGACATCACAGGCTACACTACTGCATCTTCAGAGGGTGCTGCTACCGCAGGTAACGGAAGCAAGTATACTCTCAGTATTTCAACCACACTTTCGGAGCTCGACGCCGAAAAGCTTATCGGCAAGAAGCTTCAGCTCTTTGATGAGTCTGCGTCTACCGTTGAAACCGTCAAGATATGCGGCGTGAACAATACGAACGGCAAGATATTCCTCGAGGAAGCTCCCACGTCTGCCGCGTACACCTCGGGCGACCGCGCTTATGCCGCAAACGCAGGCAGACTCGGACGCGACGTTTACTGCACTCTCGTTATCGGCGCTAACGCATACGGCGTTATCGACATTCTCGGCGGCGGTCTTGAGCATATCGTAAAGCAGCTCGGTAGTGCCGGCACGGGCGACCCCATAAACCAGAGAGCTACCGTTGGCTGGAAGGCCGCGATCTCTGCAAGCGTTCTCGCTCAGGAGGCTATGATGAGAATCGAAACCGCCTCCACCTTCGAGTCGGGCGCAAACTGAGTCTGACCGAGGCCGCGCTCTGATAAGGGGGAGAATACCCCTTATCTGAGTCAGCAAGCCGTCTTTGGCGGCGGATATAGATTATATTAAAACAACATTTCTGCCGCTAAAGCGGCTAAACGGAGGATAAATATGAATCAAACGACAACTAAAAACCCCACCAAGAAGGAATCACTTACCAAAAGACTCGAGGCTCTTGCAAAGGAGTACGAGGAAAAGCTCGCGAGTCTTGACGGCGCTGCCGCAAGTAAAACGTCTGCACCGAAGATCAAGGACATCACCAAGCGCGAGAGCGAATACGTTGAGATCCGTCTTTTCAAGGACGGCGACAAGTACAAGGATGACGTTCTCGTCGGAATCAACGGTTATATGTGCAGAGTCAAGCGCGGTGTTCCCGTCAGGATAAAGCGCCGCTTTGCCGAGGTCATCGCTCAGTCAGAGGACAACGTCGCAAGAGTGAATGCAGGCTTTCTCTCGCGTGACGGTAAAATGGAGCGCTACTGCTGATTCTCTTGGCGAGAAAGGAAAGGTTATATGATTATCGAAACGAGCTTTGAACAAACAAAAAATTCAAAGGGAGAGGTCGGATGTATCCGCCACTTTATTCTTGATTCGGACAGCGAGGCATCTTTACTGCCGACGGATGCCCCGACAGGCTCGGATGCTCTTTCAAAAACCTCGGTTTTTGTTAAATTCCCCGAGGGCTGGTCAAAAATCTGATGACGGCATCCTATATTCTTGACAAGGTAAACTCCCTTCGTCCGAATCCTTACGGCAGTTACTTAGGCGATTATCTCAAATCGCTGGATATAAGGATACGTATCGACGTTCTCGGAGAAGCCGAGCCCGTATATGACGAAAGCAGTCTTGCACTTGACGAGAATAATTTTGAAGTGTACGAGCTGTTCCTTTTTTCCGTAATAGATCTCTTGAACGGTGAGTACGGAAGGTACGAAAATTCAAAAAGCGCATTTGAAAGCGCTTATGCGGTGCTTTCGGGAAAAAGCACCGAGTCGGACGACGTATCCGACGGCGGTGCTGAGCAAAAGCCCGACACCTCACCCGTCACGAAGCCCGAAAAGTCTGAGGAAAGGAGCTTTAGAATATGGTAAAGAAAAGCGGCGGCGAGACTATTGATCTTGACTCGCTCTATGCCGAAATAAAAAGCAAGCTTGAAGCTCTTGACCTCAGACTCGAGGCTCTTGAGGAGGCTAAGTACAATGAAAGCAAAAAGTAATTTTACAGAAAAGCGCACCGTTAACACGGTGCGCGATTTCAAAGGCATATACAATTCTCCCTCTGCCCGTGACGGTGATATTGTTGAAGCCTATAATATCAGCACACGAAGCTATCCCGCAATATCAAGCTCTTTGCCGCAAATCATTGAGTCTTCGTTTGGCGGAGACGTTAATTCCGTCATAGGGTCTTCGGACAAGGTGTTTTATTCTTCAAAAAATAAATTTGTATATGACGGAGTCATCAAGGGGGAGATAAGCGAAGGCAGAAAAACCTTTTGCACGCTTAACGGATATATTGCTATATTCCCCGACAAGAAGTATTACCTCAATAAAACAGTGGTTTACAGACCGTATAACGGAAATCTTCTTGAATGCGACACTAACGAGCAATACGAGAACGTTATAGATCTTATAGCAATATCGGAAAGTGCTCCAAAGCATGCCGGGGAGGGCGACATCTACTTCAATCCCGCCTACAAAGCTCTCTACACCTACACGAACGGTGAATGGGTAGAATCACAAACGCTTGATATTTTTAAAAGATACCGCGTAAAAGCCGAGGAGTTCGGCAATCTCGACACCGAGTACGTGTGGAAGGAAACCGAAACCGCACAGTACAGAATGGAATGTATAGAAAACGATGAATTCATCAGATTTTCATTCGTCAAATCCTCCGCCGCGCTCAATCAGAATTTCAAAGGGCTTAAGGTGGGCGACGTGGTCACGATCACGGGGATGGATGTAAGCGCATCTATGAACGAGGACATTGACAAGGGCTTATCCGAAGGCACCGTCATCACCGATATAGGAAAGAGCTACATTACGGTCAAAAACACGTCGGGTGTCACGCTGAACGGATTTCAAATTTCCGAAACCCTGAGGATAAAACGCTTCGTTCCGACATTGAACTGTGTTACCAAGGTGGGCAACCGTCTTTGGGGCGCTTCTGACAAGACCATATACGCATCCGCCGAAAACGACCCCTGCGTGTGGTCAAAGAAAAACGGGCTCAGCGACAGAACGGTAGCTATCAACACCGGCATATCGGGTAAAATAATTGCCTGCGCGGATTTCGGTGGTGTTCCCGTTTTCTTTACCGAAAGCTCTATAATAAAAGTACTGAGCGTATACGACGGGTACAAGCTGAGCATCACCCCCGCCGTTTCCGTATCACCCGAGAACACAAACAGTATTGCTTTAGTCGCAGACTCCCTTTATTACGTTTCAAGCTGCGGAGTTATGTGCTACAAGGGTACTGTGCCATCTAAAATAAGCTCCGACATTGGCTTGAGCTTCGTAAATACGGTAGGCGGCAGCGATGGCTCTAAATATTTTATATCCGATAGCAAAAACACCTTCATATACGATCCCGAGACCAAGCTTTGGTCTGCCGAAAACGGCGGCTTCACGTCATTTGCAATGCACGGCTCGTCTCTGCTTGCCGTGGGAAAATACTACTCACAGATGGCTATTTTCAGAATGATTTCCGAAAGCGAGGAATTCTCTGTGGAATTTGCCCATTATCCCGGAAACACGCAGATAATATTTGCACCGTTTTACGAGAACACTCACCAGAAAAAGACGTTTTCAAGGCTTATTATCGGCACCTGTACGGAACCGTCTGCCATCACCGACATCTACGTTTCCTTCGACGGAAAGCCATACGTTTTTGCAGGATGTATCAGAAACAAGGAAGGCGTATGCGTAAGCGAGATACCGCTTGTTCCCGTGCGCGCCGACTATATGCAGGTGAAGATCATCTCACATTCGGGTAAATTCGACCTGCTTTCCCTCTCACGCGAGTTTGTTACTCACGAAAACTACAACTAATCTGTTCTACAGAAGAAAGGAAATCAAATGGATTTAAAATTATACGCGCTTTTGAAAAACAAAATAAGTTCCGTGTCGTCTAACTGTTCCGTCGTTACGTCAGATGAATCTGTCATCAATACCACTCTTGCAAACAATACCGAATACAGACTAATTTCTCCCGTGACATCTCTTGTTATAAACGGTTTTTCCAAGGGTGACGATAGCTTCGCAGAAGTATGGTCATTAAGCTTTACTGCAGGCGACAACATAAGCGTAAGTCTTCCCAAAACGGTTGAATGGGCCGTTGCAGAGCCCCAATTCACCGCAGGCTACACATACTATCTGTCATTTATCCCCTTTATGGACAGAATACTCGGTGTGTGGGTTGCAAAGGAGCTGGTGGCGTGAACAGACTTCTTTTTAACGCTATGGTTGGTCAATACGGCACAAAGACTTTGACGGGAACCAATG
The DNA here is from genome assembly GCA_045580165.1 of Eubacteriales bacterium. GTDB lineage: Bacteria > Bacillota > Clostridia > Oscillospirales > CAG-272 > UBA4717. The sequence continues at coordinate 55,503 of JAZNNG010000079.1, read as the reverse complement.
AAGTCAAGTGGTCGGGCGGTGCTCATTGTCAGCTTCCGTCACTCAAGGTTTATGGAGGCGCACTTGAAAGCACAAGCAATTATTCATACGACAATCCGCGCGAGTTATATCCTAACCATATGAGGTACAAAACCTTTGACAGCAACGGTAATGAGCTTGTAATGTTTGATACGGGCAAGCTGCGGCGTGTCGGTTCACATAGAGATGAGCGCGACTTTTGTACGGGAACGTTAAAAAGACGTATCAATACAATTTACCTTGACGGAAAAAGCGAACAAGGCAAAATAACGGTCAAACCAACTAAATTTGATGCTATATATTATATCGCATATACTCTTCCGTATCCTTTGGCCAAAACCGGTGTGGAAGCGATAGTCAGCACACATTTCAAGTCTTTGTGGGCTCCGCTTGACGGCAATTTTTATGCTCCTGACGTAAATACTATTTATTTTTGTATTAAAAATCCACACGATACGGACTCTAATGCTCCCGATTTAAGTACAACGAACGGTTGGAACACGTGGCTTGAAAGCCATCCCGTCACGGTTTGGTATGCAATGGCAGAGCCAATCATCACGAGTACCTCCTCGATCGTTTTACCAAACGAGGGAGGACGTGTAGAAGCTTATGCTAATTTTTATGAGACAAACGTACCGTTTGAGCTCTCATATATAACTCACTCATAAGAAAGGAAAAAGCTATGTACGGAAAAATTATTGATGGCAAGCTTGAGCTTGCTTCAAGCCCGATGACAGTCGGGAAATATAAAATATACAATCCTCGTCCCGAGCAGTATGAAGCCGAGGGATATCTTAAAATTATCGAGACGGAGTATCCCGTTGAAGCAGACAAGCTTTACGTAAAAGAATACGCAGAGCAGGACGGAGCAATTTATGAGATTTGGGTCGAAGCAAAGATGCCCGAGCACACACCCTCACTTGAAGAACGAGTTTCGGCGGTCGAGTCTCAGATAACCGACACCGAGCTCGCTCTTTGCGAGCTTTACGAGGCGCTTTGCGCCGCAGACGGTGAGGGGGTATAATATGGCAAAAATATACGCAAGTCTTATAATCAAGGGTCTTAAATCTCTCGACTCTGTTCCCGTTGCTATCAAAAATGAAGTTGCCTCAATAATCGGGCTTTCGGGAGATGAGGCAGAATGACTTGGGAAATTTTTCTCGGCATCACGGTTCTCGTTGGCTTTGCCATCACGGTTGCTACTCCCATAATCAAGCTTAATACAAGCATTACGAAGCTCAACTGCTCGATAGAGGGGCTCAATGCAAATATGAAGGCGAGTAACGAGCGCATAAAAAGTCACGGTAAGCATCTTGACGAGCTTGAGCACCGTGTTACCGTGCTTGAGTCGTTCCACGACGGAAGGGAGAGAAAAAATGATACTTCCAATTAAACAAGGCAATATACATATCACGTCAAAATACGGTTACCGCGTGCTGTTCGGCAAGTCCGAGTTTCATCCCGGACTTGATATTGTCGGCAAGCACTCGGACGAGGTAGTAAGCGTTTGCGACGGCTACGTGCTATGGTCGCAGATGGTAACGGACAAGTCTAATCCTACTTGGCAATGGGGCAACTACGTTGCCGTGACGGGTATTGACGGTAACACCATCTACTACTGTCACCTTGCCGAGCGCAAGGTATCGGCAGGTCAACGCGTAAAGGCGGGCGATGTTATCGGCATTATGGGTAGCACGGGCTTTTCCACAGGCAAGCACTTACATTTCGAGGTGCGGCCGAGAAATATGAACGCATCAGACGCAGCGGCATACTTAAATCTCCCGAACGCCGTGTGCGAGATTAGCGAGAAGGAGTATTATTCAGATGACGTTTGCAACATCTGCGGCTTTACGCAGGGTACGCGCGCGTATATTAACAAGTATGCGTGGGCGGCAGACCTCTGGCGCAAGCTCTCGGTGGCGATTCGCAAAAGAGAGGGTAAGACAGACCGTGCAGGCGTTATCAGGCGATGCGGATTTCTTCCCCACACGGTAAGCTATCTTGATGAATACAAGTTTGCAGGTGACCTTTGGCGCAAGCTTGGCGAAGCTATGGGTGGGTAGCACCCACGGGCAATACGCGCGTGAGGATTTTCGGCGAGTGGATTCTCAACCCATACCCTATGACATTTGATGGCTGATAGCCTTCTCCTGAGGGTAGCGAAGCGGCACCGAGGTAGTGAATGATATGCCGGCGGCATATCAGAGCCGAGGTGTGACCGAGTCGCAACGAGACAAGGGGGACCGCGATAGCGGTGGATGAGGAGTTGTATAAAATTTGATGACACCTCATCCGTCACTCGCGATGCTCGTGACACCTTCTCCCACTGGAGAAGGCAAAATAATGCCAACATTTTATAAAACAAGGAGAAAGAAATATGTTTATAGAGTTTATAAACGAATACGGAACTACTATCATCTACACTCTTTTGACTGCGTTTGCAGGCTATATCGGTCTGTGGATCAAGTCGCTTTACACCAAATACATAAACGACAAGACCAAAAAGGACGTAGTAAAGACCTGCGTACAGGCGGTCGAGCAGCTTTACAAAGATCTTCACGGTGAGGACAAGTACAACGAGGTTGTGAAAAATGCGTCTGAGATGCTTGCCGTTAAGGGTATTACGATCACAGAGCTTGAGATAAAGATGCTTATCGAGGCGGCGGTAGCTGAATTTAACAACGCGTTTGACGGTGTGAAAGCATCCGCCTGAAATCCGCCTAAAATTATCGCTTATTGTTGACAAAGGCGAGGAAAAAAGGTATAATTACCTTGTAGCTTATTTTACCCGAAAGGATCAATGAAATGAAAAAAACTTTAGTACTTATACTTACAATACTCGCCGTTCTTTCACTCGTTACGGGATGCGGCAAAAAGGACGATGCTCCCGCGGGTGCCGTGACCGAGCTGCTTGAAAAGCTCAAGACCTCCGACGCGGAGGAGCTTAGTGATTTTCTTCTCGGCGAATACAGTGAAGACTCCGAGGAGTTTGCAATGTTCAACTCCTTCGACCTCACGCTTCTCTACAAAAATCTTGATTACGAGATAGTATCGTCAACCATCGACAATCCGAACAGCAACGCTAAGACGGGCAAGGTAAAGGTCAAGGTAACAAACACTGACTTCTCGCTTCTTATGTCGGAGTGGGCGGACGAAACGATAATGGCTCTTGCAAACGTATCCGAGGACATAAGCCTTGATGACTTCAACGATTTTCTTTACAAGAAATCGGGAGAGATCCTCGCAGATCTTCTCGCAAGAGATAACAACCCTACCGCTTCCAAGATCTTTGTAGTCGAGGTTGAGGATGCCGGTGACGGCGTATGGACGATAAGCTCCGGACTCGACCCGAACAACGTACTTATCGGACTTGACGACTTCTCGGAAGCTCTTAAAATGTCATAAAATAACAGCAGGCTCACGCCTGCTGTTTTACTTTTTGCTTTTCTTCCCTTTTATCTCTCATAATGCACCAAGTCAGCACGTTTGCGATAACTATCACTCCGCCGACAAGCGCCCATACTCCCGGGACCTCGTGGTATATAAGCGCGACCCACACGGGATTGAGAAGCGGCTCAAAGACTGTCACGAGCGAGCTTGCAAGAGGCGGACAGTGTGGCCCTGCTATTGCAACCACCGTGTACGGTATGCCCAGCTGGATTATGCCGAGCACGAGGAACAGTCCGACCGTCGTAGGTGTGAAGGTGTTTTCGGTAAAGAACACGAAGGGTATACCGATAAGCGCGGTCAAAAGCTGTCCTTGAAAAACTCCGTTTATGCTTTCACACGGGTCTGATTCTCCTATCGCTATCATCATTCCGCCGAAAAAGAAGCCAGAGGCGATAGCGACTATGTCACCGATAAGTCTTCCCTCTCCTATACTGTCACCGAAAAAGAGTGCAATTCCGAAAAAGGTAAGCACTACGCATATAATATCGTGAATATGCGGCTTCATTCTCTTGAAGACCAGCTGATACAAAAGCACGAATACCGGTGCGGTGTACTGAAGTACTATGGCATTCGCGGCACTCGTAAGCTTATTCGAGCCCACGAAGCAGAAGAACACCGCCGCAAGAAATACTGCGTTGAGAAGCGTTCTTTTGGTCACCATAAAGCGCTGCTTGGTTATTATCATATAAACAAGCACTGTCATTGACGCGATAAAGCTTCTTATTCCCGCGATAACAAACGGGTTACATTCTATATATTTGAAAATGACGCCTGCTATACTCCACATAACCGAGCAGAGCGACATCATAATTACGGCTTTCCTCGTGCTCATATATTCCTCCGAAATACTTTTTACCAAATGATTATAACAGACCGAGCGCCCGTTGTCAACCAAAATAAGCTTCGCGGCAAATGTAAATAAATTTTCAAAGTTGGTGCAAAGCCTTGAAATACAGAGGTATTTGTGCTAAACTAAAATGTAATGATTTATTGAAAGGATTACGGTTTTGGATAAAAATAAATGCACACCGTGCAAAAAGACCTCGATCGGCGGTCAGGCGCTTATTGAGGGCATAATGATGCGCGGTCCGAAGAAGACTGCTATGGCAGTCCGCCACACAAGCGGCGAAATTCGTATAAAGGAGTGGGAAACGGGTAGCGCAAGCGTTCCGAAATTCTTTAAGATCCCCGTTATCAGAGGTGTCTACTCATTTATCACATCTATGAAAATTGGTTACAAGTGTCTTATGGACTCTGCCGAAATGAGTGGCCTTGAGGACGAAATAACCGAAGAAGTTAAGGCTCCTGAAGATAATCCCGTTGAGGGCGCTGACAGTTTAGCTGAAGCAACCGAAGAAAAATCCGATAAGAAGCGTGTCGTTAAGGCTGAGGAAAAGAAAAGCTCGGCGCTTATGAACGTACTTATGGTGGTTGCGTCGGTACTCGGCGTTGCTCTGGCGCTTCTACTCTTCCTCTATCTCCCCGTCAAGATATTCGACGGCATTGCTTACCTTGTACCCGCCGCTAACACGAGATTTATAAGAAGCCTTACAGAGGGTATTCTCAGAATTATAATTTTTGTTGTATATATGGCTTCTATGTCACTTATGAAGGACATCAGACGCACGTTTATGTATCACGGTGCCGAGCACAAGAGCATTTTCTGCTATGAGGCAGGTCTTGAATTAACCGTTGAAAACATAAAGAAAATGGGACGTTTCCATCCGAGATGCGGAACCTCGTTTATGATACTTATGCTTATTGTGGGAATATTCGTTTCAATGCTCATTCCTGCCGGTATCCCCGCACTTCTCAGAACCGCGATAAAGCTCTGTATGCTTCCTCTCATTATGGGACTCGGATACGAGCTTATCAGACTCGCGGGCAGACACGATAATATCGTGACCCGCATAATCTCAAAGCCCGGCGTATGGCTTCAGCACATATCGGTGCTTGAGCCCGACGACGACATGATCGAGTGCGCGATAGAGGCGCTCAAGCGTGTTATCCCCGAGGACGAAAGCGATAATTGGTAAACAAAAAACGCGGCAAGTGCCGCGTTTTTTTGTTTTGTGGTTTTACCGGGTCTGAGTTTTCCGTAAATAATTCTATTATCTCAATTCGTCAACATCGTAAAGGTCTACGTAGGTTTCGGGAAAATACGCCATCAGAATAAACTCAAAGTCAAAGCCCTGCTGACCGAGGTTATACGCGCCGACTTGTGAAAAGCCGACTCCGTGTCCCCAACCGCGTCCGACGATTATAAAATCGTCCTCGTCGTCTGCTTCAAGCGTTACGCTTCTGTCGACGTACTCGACCTTATTCTTTCCCGTGATAACGGGTGTGTCAACGCCTGCCCAGGCATACCCCTCGCCTGCTGCGGTCAGCACCTTAAGGGGTTCTGTCCACTTGACGTAGGATATCTTATTTCCGTCTATTCTCGAAAAGAGTGTCTTTGCACTCTCGCTGTCAAAGGCAGGGTCATTGACGGTTAGCTTTCCGCGTCCGACCTTGAAGTTTGCGCTTTTCAGATACTCGGGGAATTTTGTTCTTATTGCGTCCGCTTTATTTATGGTCACCGAATTTCCTTTGTTATCGGTAAAGGTTATCTTAACGACGTATTCGGAGTTCTCGGCGAATTCGGTTTCGATGCTCTCGATGGGACCTTTAATTTCGGTATATCCCTTCGCAACAAGGGAATCTCTTAGCTCTGTGGGCGACACGCTGACCGTCCAGATACCGTTTATGTGTCCGCTATAATCCTCCCACGGAGTCGGGAAGCTCTTGAGATATGACACGCTGCCTCCCCAGACGTCCTTGGAGCTTACCATCGTTCCGCCTGCCACCGCGCTGTAATAAGCTGCCACGATGTCTCCCGAATAATCCTTGAGCACCTGTCCTCTTGTAGATTCCACGGCTTCAATGACTTTATCGTTAACGAGTCTGACTCCGCCATAGCTTTGACAACAGACCGTATTGCACAGGTTAAAGCCGTAGGAAGCCTCGTGCTTATGGAACTGATTGAGCGCGTAGCTTCTGACTACTATTGCAAACGCCTTCTGTGTTTCAAGCGGCCACGCGTTACCTATCTCGTATGGAATTACGCCCTTGGTATAGTCCTCGAAGCCGATAAGGTTTACGAGCTGCACGCCGTTTTTATATCTCGTGAACACGAACAGTCCATCGTAGAGCTTATTTGCAGGAGTCTGCAGATAAGCTCTCTCTCCCTCGGGAGAGTCAAGTGCTGCAAGTGCTATCTCCTCTGTGTCAAGACCGTCAAACTCAAACACTACCTCGTCGGTATCGTAGTCGATAAGCATAATCGCCGTGTCGGTGGGCTCGTATACTACTATATCCTCGCACGGCTCGCCGTCGAGCTCAAAGCCCTCAAACGCGCCGACGATCCCGTCGACATACGCCTGCGCCTCGTCAGCGCTTCCGAAGCTTCCGATAAGAAGTCTGTATGCGCCGTCCGAATACGAGGGGATTATCGGCTCTTCGATACCGCCCTTCATTGCGGTACGCATTGCCTTATAAAGGTCCTCGAGCGACATCTGTGCGTCAAGCATAGCGCGGTATGCACCAATGTCATATTTATCCGAGGCTATCTTATAGTCTCTGTTTACGATGACGAGGTTTTCCTCCACCACCGATTCAAGCGTTGTGGCCGAGAGTGTATACAGCTCGGTCGCCTCGTCGGTCTCCTTGTCGACCGCCAGCACCTTAAAGCCGTACGGCGACCTTGTCTGGAACGCGGAAACGACGCTATTACCGTATAATAAACCAATACGGACGACTAATTCGTCCGTATAGTTTATATCATAAGCGGCGCTTGCCTTCAGTGTGAACACCGAGATAAGTGAGGGTATTACCATACCTAACACCATAAGCAGAACGAGTATCCATACGAGTATTCTCTGCATACTCTTACCGCCCTTACTGTTCTTCGACAATTCTGTATCCTCCTCTCACCATAATGTATGCCTCCGAAGAGGTTATTCTCACTCCGCGTCCGTCACCTCTCGGTATCATCAGCAGATGGTTTGAAACAAGGGAGTCGCCCTCCATAAGCTCGCCGCCGTCAGTCAGGTCGGCAAGTCCGTTATCGTTGCCGCCGAGATACGCCGCCGCGTGTCCCGAACGAAGTATTATTTCACAGGGTGTTTCGGACAGAAGAAGGGTGTTTTCCATAAGGTGAAGCACCTCGTACTCAAAGCTCTTGACCCCTGCCGTAGGCTCCTCGGGAACCTCTGTCTCTGTCTCGGTCTCACTTTCGGACTCCTCAGTATCCTCCTCGGTATCGGTCTCTGTCCTTTCAAAATCATCGCCCGATATTGCTCTCTCTATCATATCCTCAATTTCGGGCCAAAGCACCTCGTTTATGTAGCTTAAGGATACAAGCGGATCACTTGTTATGTCGCTGTCGCCGTATACGGCGTATGCTCCCAAAACGAGTATCATAGCAAATGCAAGCGCTATCGCGCCGAGTCTTTTTTTCATATATATTCTCCCCGGTTTCGAGATTTTTCTCATTTGTCAAATTAAATTGTAACATATACAAGATAATTTGACAATAGATTTTTTGTGATTTATTCGTGAATTTCGCTGAGAATTTCTTCCGCTTTTTCAAGAAGTATCCTCTTATCGTTCTTTATGAGCCCGTGAGCACAGAGTGAAATAAGCTTATCAAGCACTCTGCCGACCGAGCGTCCGTCGGCACCGAGTCCCGTTATATCCTCGCCGCTGACAGCGAGCTTTTTTATTTCAAAGCAAGCGCCATTTTCAAGTCTTTTCGTTATTAGCTCACGCGCAGACCTGCCGATCACGGCGCTTTTTACTGACAGGGTGTCTGCGGCAAGTAAAGCAAACTCCGTGCCGTTTTTAAGCGCGTATTCTATCGCGTTATCGCCTGCGAGCGTGTCCGGCGAGAAAAGCAACTCCGTTAAGCGCTTGGTCACGGAAAAAGTCACGTTATCGGGCTTTAGTGAGCGAATCGCCGCAACTGCGCGCTCTGCCGACTCAAAGCCGTCCGAGATAAGCGCGAGTCTTACTGCCGTATCAAGACTTTCACAATTTTCAAGAAGCCTTGTTCCCGTAAAGCCTTCAAGCACGCACGAGATAACTTCTGCATACTCGTTTAGTATACGGGCGGCGTATTTGCCACAGACTATGCCCTTTATTTCGGCATAGACTCTTTCTCTTGCAAGTGTGTTCATTTTTGGCGCGAGACATCTCATTGCCGCGCTCGTATCGGGGTGCACCTCAAAGCCGAGTCTTGCGGCAAAGCGAAGCGCACGTAGCACGCGGAGGTGATCCTCCGAGAAGCGCTTTTCGGGCTCGCCGACGGTTCTGATAACACCGTTCTCGATATCCTCCCTTCCGCCAAAGAGGTCAACGAGCCCTCTTTTCTCACTGTACGCCATCGCGTTAACGGTGAAGTCGCGTCGGGAGAGGTCATTCTCAAGGCTTCTCGTAAAGCTTACCCCGTCGGGACGTCTGCCATCGCTGTATTCGCCGTCCACTCTGAAGGTGGTTATCTCCACGGGGTTATGCTCCGACAGGACCGTGAGGGTGCCGTGCTTGATTCCCGTTTCTATTACCTTGAAGCCCAAAAAGACCTCTTTCATTTCGTCGGGTGTTGCCGACGTTGTAACGTCATAGTCGTGGGGGGCTTCGCCGAGAAGGGCGCTTCTGACCGCGCCGCCGACCACGTACGCCTCAAAGCCTGCCTGCTCAAGTCTGTCAAGCAGTACGCCGACGTACTCGGGTATTTGGATTTTTTTCATAATTATATTGCCGACGGTGTTGCCGGTATTTTTATTTTCTTTGCAGTCGCGCCCTTGGGATATTTCTTCTGATAATCGGTGTACGCACCCACTACCTTTTTGCCCTTTTTAAGGCTTACGAGTGTTACGCCCGACGCGCTTCTGGTGCTCTTTTCGGGTATGAGCGAGGACTTCATAAGCGCACCCTTATTATCGCTTGTGACGAGAAGTATTTCGGGGTCCTCCTTGGGCTTTATGTGGAACACCGCAACGATGGGTGACGCATCCGAATAAGCGTTGGTAAGCTTGCGTCTGTTAGCCTTGGTTTCATAAGCGGTAACGGGTATTCTGACACCCTTGCCGTTTTCAAACACAAAGGCTATCATATCACCCTCAGTATAATTCTTAATTACCGCCATACCGATGGCGTGCTCGTCTTTTTCAAAGCCGAGCTTTGCGGGGATATAGTCACCGAGCGCCGACGCCTTGGTGGTATCGAAATCGGCAATCTTTGCTTTATACACCTGCGCCTTGTCCGAGAAGAACAGGACCTCTGCGATATTTTCGGTATCGTAGGAAACGAGAAGCTCATCGTCATCCTTGAAGGTATGCTCGTCGTTACCCTGAAGCGAACGGTAGGTTATCTTCTTGAAGTAACCGCCGCGCGACATAACCACGTTAACGGGATAGTTTTCTATCTCGTCGGCTTCATCGTACTTAACTATATCGTCCTCGTAAATTATCTGAGTCTTACGCGGTATTGCGTACTTTTTCTTTATTTCCTTGAGCTGATCTGAGATGTACGAGCGAAGCTTTATTTCGTCTCCGATGATCTCCTTGAGCTCGGATATCTCCTTCTGGAGATTTTCAATTTCCTTGATCCTGTTTATGATATACTCGCGGTTTAAGTTACGGAGTCTTATATCGGCAATGTACTCCGCCTGCATCTCATCGATATTAAAGCCCTTGCAGAGATTCGGGATAACGTCGCTGTCGTTTTCGGTCTCGCGTATTATCTTTATAGCCTTGTCTATATCAAGGAGTATTTGTCCGAGGCCGAGAAGCAGGTGAAGCTTGTCCCTCTTTTTGTTAAGCTCAAAGGTAAGCTCGCGCTTTACGCACTCGCTTCTGAATACTATCCATTCCTTCAGCAATTCAACAACGCCGCACTGTCTGGGTGTGCCGCCTATCAGCACGTTGAAGTTACAGGAGAAGCTATCCTCGAGAGAGGTCATTTTGAAAAGCTTTGCCATAAGCTTGTCGGGGTCGACACCTCGTCTTAAGTCTATGGTAAGCTTGAAGCCGTTTAAGTCTATTTCGTCGCGGAAGTCGGTTATCTCCTTGATCTTTCCGCTTTTAACGAGGTCTGCCATACCGTTCATTATCTGCTCTATCGAGGTGGAATACGGTATCTGTGTTATATCGATGCAATTTTCGCTCTTATCGTAGGAGTATCTTGCGCGAAGCTTGACCGAGCCGCGTCCCGTTTCAAAAATGCTTCTCATTACCTCGGCGTCGTAGAGAAGGTACGCACCGCCCGAGAAGTCGGGAGCCTTGATTATCTCCATCATTTTATCAACGCCGGTTTTGGGATTCTTAAGGAGCTGTATCGCTCCGTCACATATCTCACCGAGATTGAAGGAGCAGATATTACTCGTAAGACCTACCGCGATTCCGAGGTTGGGAGATACGAGTATGTTCGGAAATGATGTGGGAAGCAGGGTGGGCTCAAGCATAGTCGAATCGTAGTTGTCTATCATATCGACCGCGTTCTTGTCTATTCCTCTGAAAAGCTCTGCCGCAAACGAATCAAGCTTTACCTCGGTATAACGCGATGCGGCGTAAGCCATATCGCGGCTATACTGCTTACCAAAGCTTCCCTTCGAGTCAACGAACGGGTGAAGCAGAGTCTCGTTTCCTCTCGTCAGACGCACGAGAGTTTCGTATATGGACGCGTCGCCGTGGGGATTGAGCTTCATCGTTGTACCCACGACGTTAGTACTCTTTGTACGGCCACCCGTCAAGAGTCCCATTTTATACATTGTGTAGAGGAGCTTTCTGTGAGAGGGCTTGAAGCCGTCTATTTCGGGAATCGCGCGGTCGCGTATTACGTACATTGCGTAGGGCATAAAGTTCGTGACTATGGTATCGGTTATAAGCTGATTCGTAACCTCTGCCGTCTTGCCGCTTGCGATATGCTCCTTGCCTGTTGCTTTTCTCTTCGCCATTTATGTTTTCCCCTTAAATTTTTTCTTCTTTTTCGCCGCGGATAACGTCGTATCCAGCCGCCTTTATTATACGGTTATAGACCGCGAGCGAGAGTCCGTCACGCTCGGGAAGTCTCGCGTATATTTTTTCAAATCTGCACGTGTCGCATTCTCTGAGGACCGAAAAAAGTCTTGCCGCCTGGACGTTTATATCGTCCCTTGCGCCGAGAGAAAGTATGTTTTCTCTCTTTACACCGAGGGACACAAGCTTGTCAATATCCTCGTCAAAGGCTATGACTCCAAGTCCCGATTTGCCAAGGCTTTCGCTTATGACCTTTTCAAAAAGTCCCGCCTCTCCCGAGACGAGAGAGAGGCTCGCCGTGGGCGCGTAGTGTCGGTATTTCATACCCGGAGCAAGCGGCTTTTCGCCCTCCCCGAGCTTTTCCGTCACCGCCTTGTCAAGTATGACGTCGGAGAATACCTCCTCGAGCTGCTCCTTGGTGATGCCTCCCGGACGCAGAAGCTCTGCTTTGCCGTCGTGTGTCAGCTTTATTATGGTGGATTCGAGTCCGATGTTACACTCGCCGCCGTCGATTATCATATCTACTCTGCCGTTCATATCGTCGATAACGTGACTCGCCGAGGTGGGACTCGGCTTGCCCGACAGGTTTGCGCTCGGCGCCGCTATCGGTACGCCGGACAGCTCGATAAGTCTTCTTGCCGCCGCGTTTGACGGAAGTCTTACCGCAACGCTGTCAAGTCCGCCCGTAACTGCACTCGGAATATTTTCGCGCTTTGGCATTATGACGGTCAAAGGTCCGGGGAGAAATTTTTCCGCGAGGAGCTTATATTCCTCGGGAACGTATGCGTAAAGCTCTGCCTCCTCGGGCCTGCTTATGTGTATTATGAGAGGGTTATCGCTCGGTCTGCCCTTGGCGGCGTATATTTTCGCCGCGGCATCGGAGTCGAGCGCGTTTGCGCCGAGACCGTATACGGTTTCGGTTGGAAACGCCACGAGCCCTCCCGACCTTATTATTTCTGCTCCGCGCCTGAGTATCTCGTCATCGACCTCAGCTCTGCCGCAAAGTACTGCTATTTCGGTTTTCAATTGCCGCTTCCTTTCAGCTTTTCAGCCGTATCCGCGTTTATGAGCGCGGTTATCATATCGTCTATATCGCCGTTTATAAAGCTTTCGATAGAGTGGAGCGTGAGTCCTATTCTGTGGTCCGTGACTCTTCCCTGCGGGAAGTTATAGGTCCTTATTCTCTCGCTTCTGTCTCCCGTTCCGACCTGACTCTTACGCTCGCCTGCGATCTTTTCGTTTCTTTCGCGGAGCTTCATATCGTAGAGCTTGGTTCTGAGTATCTTCATTGCTTTATCGCGGTTTTTATGCTGGCTTCTCTCGTCCTGACACTCAACTATGATTCCCGTCGGCTTGTGAATGATTCTTATTGCCGACTCGGTCTTGTTGACGTGCTGACCGCCAGCGCCGCTTGACTTACAGGTTTCGATCTCAAGGTCTGTCTGATTTATCTCGACCTCAACGTCCTCTGCCTCGGGAAGCACCGCAACGGTTGCGGTCGAGGTGTGTATTCTGCCCGAGGATTCGGTTTCGGGCACTCTCTGCACCCTGTGTACTCCGCTTTCAAATTTAAGCTTGGAGTATGCGCCCTCTCCCGAGAGGGAGAAGGATATTTCCTTATATCCGCCGAGTCCCGTTTCGTTGACGCCGAGAAGCTCGGTCTTAAATCCTACCCTTTGCGCGTACATCGAATACATACGGTAGAGCACCGAGGCGAAAAGCGCCGCTTCCTCGCCGCCCGCACCCGCGCGTATCTCGACGATTACGTTTTTATCGTCGTTGGGGTCCTTCGGGAGAAGCAATACTCTGAGCTCGTCGTAAAGCAGGGGGAGCTTTTCCTTGCACTCGTAGTATTCCTCGCTTGCAAGCTCACGCATATCTGCGTCTGTGTCCGTGTCGTCGGCAATTTCCTTTGCCTCCTCCATAGCACGCTCGGTTGCCGTATACTCCGAGAATTTTTCTATTATTGGCTCAAGCTGCTTGTGCTCGCGCATAAGCTGCTTGTAATTTTCAGGGTCATTTATTACCGCGGGATCCTCAAGCTGCGATGCAATATTTTCAAATCTCGCTTTTACTTCTTTTAATTTTTCGAGCATTGGTTTTTAACCTTTCGTAGATTACGCAATAAGGGAAATTATTGTTCCGAGAGCCGCCGAAAACAGCCACACGTATGCGAGAATAAAAAGACTGTTACCCACTCTCTTGTTCGACTTGAAAAGCACCGCCATTCCTGCTCCCGCGCCTGCGCAAAGTCCTGCCGCAAGCGCTCCGAAGGATATTGCTCCCTCGGTAAAGAGTCCTGCTAAAATAAGACTGACCGCGCAGCTCGGAACAAGTCCTATAAGTGCCGCGATAAGAGGCTGAATGACGGACACAGACTCGAGTGCGTATTCGATACGCGACTGTCCTATAAGCGATACCGCTATGTTGAATACGAAAACGGTAAGAAGAATAAACCCGAAGGTCGAGCCCGTTCTGATAAGCGAATTTTTGATTATTCCTTTATTGGAATCACAGTGAGCGCAGTGGTGGTGAACGCCGTGCGCGTGGGTATGCTCGCCGTGGTGATGCGCGTGAGAGTCGCTATGGTGCTCGTGCTCCTCGTGATGATGCTCGCGGTGAGTATTTTTCTTCACGTGTGTGAGAATAAGATCAAGCAAGAAGCCCGCCGCGATTCCGCCGATCAGCTTTATGAGAAGAAGCGGAAGAAAATATTTCGCCGTTCCCGGCACAGATAGTATCACGGGGAGAGCCTCGTCGGAGGTTGAAATAAACACCGCCGCAAGAGCACCCGCGCTGATCAGCTTTTCGGAATAAAGATTCGCCGCAGCGACGGAAAATCCGCATTGCGGAAAAAGTCCGAGCAGCGCGCCGCTTAAGACTCCCGCGCCCTTTGACGAAAAAGCCGCCTTCAGCTTGTCCATCGCTTTGTGCTCGATTATCTCGATAACAAGATACGCGACGAACAAAAGCGGAAGCATTTTTACGGCGTCGACAAGGGTGTCGAGTATTATTCCGACGATATTAAAGTCTGCGGTATGCTCCGCGTGAAGTAAAATAGGTGCAAAATTCATATAATTTCCTGTTGTTCCCGATATTTTGGGTTATTTTAGCACTTCGCCCGCCCTCACGCGTGAGGGCGGGTGTGAAGATGCTCTTTACTTTGCTTTGAACGCGTACACTGTCGTGTAGTCGTACTTCTCTCCGGGCTTAAGCAACGTGGACTCAAACTCGGGGTGATTGGGTGCGTCGGGCGCGTGTTGTGTTTCAAGGCAGAATGCCGCGCGCTTCGTTTGCTTTACGCCGCCCTTGAAGGGATGAGGGTGAGCAAGGAAGTTACCCGAATAGAACTGTACGCCGGGCTGGTCTGTGTAGACCTCCATAATACGTCCCGATTCGTCGGCATACACCTCTGCGACCTTCTTTACGGTTCCGTCGGGCTTTAAGATAAAGTTGTGGTCGTAGCCGCCGCCGAATATGATCTGTATATCCTGATCGTCGTCTATTCTGTCGCCTATTCTGACGGGTGTTCTGAAGTCAAACGGTGTGTCCTCTACGGGATACTTAGCTCCTGTGGGAATGAGTATCTTATCTATCGCGGTGATGTAGTCCGCGTCTATCTGCATAAAATGTGTTGCGTTTGTTCCGAAATCATAGCCGTTGAGGTTGAAGTATGCGTGGTTGGTAAGGTTCAATACCGTATCCGCGTCGGTTTCAGCCTCGTAGTGAATTGAGAGCTTGTTTTCGTCGTCGAACTTATAGGTTACCTGAACCGTGAGAGTTCCCGGGAAGCCTTCTTCTCCGTCGGGGCTTACGAGTGTGAGGATAAGTCCCTGCGCACCGTCCTCAACGAACACCTTGTCCTGCCATATCTTCTTGTCGAAGCCGACGTTTCCGCCGTGGAGGGTCTTAAGTCCGTTATCGTTCTTGTTAAGAGTATAGGTAATACCGTTAAGCTCGAACTTTCCCTCGGCAATTCTGTTGCCGTAGCGTCCGATGAGCGCACCCTGGTAGCCGTCGCTCTCGAGATAGCCGTCAATGGTATCAAAGCCGCATACAACGTCTGCAAGGTTGCCGTCACGGTCGGGAACCATTATCTTATTGATTATTCCGCCGTAATTGAGTATGGTGACCGATGCGCCGTTCTTATTTGTAAACGTGTAAGCGTAAACTCTTTCGCCTGTGGGGAGTGTTCCGAATAAATTCTTTTCAAAAGCCATTGTTATCTCCGTTCCGCCGTGCTCTGACGGCTCAAAATATTTATGAAAGCCCTTTTGTATCAGTCAGAATAACCGTTGGGGTTCTTCTTCTGCCAGTTAGCGCTGTCGCGGCACATTTCCTCAATGCCTCTCTTTGCGCTCCAGCCAAGCTCGGTGTACGCCTTTGCGGGATCTGCGTAGCACTCGTCTATATCGCCGGGACGGCGGGGAGCTATCTTATAGTTTATCTTGAGTCCGGTTGCCTTTTCGTAAGCCTTTACGATATCGAGCACCGAGTAGCCGTTACCCGTTCCGATGTTGTAGTAGTCAATACCCTTGAAGGTCTCAAGCTTATCGAGAGCCTTGAGATGAGCGTCTGCAAGGTCGACGACATGTATGTAGTCACGCACACCCGTACCGTCGTGGGTGTTATAGTCATCGCCGAACACGCTCAGGCACTCGCGCTTTCCGATAGCCACCTGTGCAACGTACGGAAGAAGATTGTTCGGGATACCGCAGGGGTCCTCACCGATAAGCCCGCTTTCGTGAGCGCCGATGGGGTTGAAGTAACGGAGAATAGCAACGCTCCAGTCCTTGTCGGCAAGCTGAAGGTCCTTGAGTATTCTCTCTATCATAAGCTTGGTCTCGCCGTAGGGGTTTGTGGTGGAGAGGGGGAAATCCTCTCTTATCGGCACACTCTCGGGCTTGCCGTAAACCGTTGCCGAGGACGAAAAAACTATCTTCTTTGCGTTATACTTGCTCATAAGCTCGCAGAGATTGAAGGTTGCAGTGAGGTTGTTGTGGTAGTAAAGAAGGGGCTTCTCCACGCTCTCGCCTACCGCCTTGAGTCCTGCAAAGTGAATTGCCGACTCGATATTGTTTTCCTTGAACACGCGCTCGCATGCCTCGTAGTCAAGAAGGTCTGCCTTGTAGAACTTGAAGTCCTTACCCGTTATCTGCTTGATCCTGTCAAGCACCACGGGCTTCGAGTTGCAGAAGTTATCGAGAATTACTATCTCGCGGTTGTCGTTTAAAAGCTCAACGGCTGTATGTGAGCCGATAAAGCCCGCACCGCCTGTTACGAGTATTGCCATTGTATTATACCTCCTGAAATTAGGTTTTGATTATTTATTCCAAAGTCCGTCGGGATATTCTCCGTCAGAAACCGATCTTTTTATAAACGCTTCAAGCGCCGGCTTATCGTCGTGATAGGTCACGCCGTACCACTTGGCGGCGGTTTCTATCACCCTCGCATCGCATTTTCCACTCTTTATTCCGTCGGCAACGACGAAGGGTAAGAAGAACTCGCCCTTGAGAGCATCCTTTTTGCCTGACTTAACTTCGTCAAGGAAGGTCTTGAAGTCGTTTTCGAGCATATCAAACAATTCGGGGGTGAAGCCCCAGAAATTCATCGACACCGTCGTGCGTCTGTCAAGGTCGTGCCATACGTCGTCCTCAAGGTACTGAACGACGCCGTTGTTTTCCATTATCTTGGTGCGCTCGGTCACCTGTGTGAGAAGTCCGTTTTCGGTTTCGCAAATACCTCTTGCAACGCTTCCGTTCTCGGTGATGGTATTTTCAAGCACGTAGCCCACCATTGCGAAGTGCGCGCGCTCTTTGTCAGCCTTTGCATCCTTCAAAAATTCCGCAAGCTTAGCGTATGCGTCCGCGCCGTAGAAATCGTCGGCGTTGATGACGACGAAGCTTTCATCCACTACGTCCTTGCAGCAAAGCACCGCGTGTCCCGTACCCCACGGCTTTACTCTGCCCTCGGGTACGCTATATCCCTCGGGGAGCGCCTCGAGCTCTTGGAACACGTACTTTACCTCAACGCTTCCCTCGATACGGCTTCCGACAGTTTCGCGGAAGATATCGTAGTTCTCGCGCTTTATTATGAATACTACCTTGTCGATACCTGCTCTTTTTGCGTCAAATATCGAGAAGTCAACGATAAATTCGCCGTGAGGAGTTACGGGGTCTATCTGCTTGAGTCCGCCGTATCTGCTTCCCATTCCCGCAGCCATTATTACAAGCGTCATAATTTTCTCCTTTACGCTCTCGTGTCGTCAAACATTGCTATTCTCTTATCGTGTCTGCCGCCGAGGTACTCGCTCGTCACGAAAAGCTCTACCATATCGCACGCAAGTCCCGCGCCGAGCACTCTGCCGCCGAGGCAAAGCACGTTTGCGTCGTTGTGCATACGTGTCATCCTCGCGCTGAAGGTATCTGCGCATACCGCCGCGCGAATTCCTCTGTGCTTATTTGCCGCCATACTCATACCGATACCCGTTCCGCACACGAGTATGCCGAGCTCGGTCTTGCCCGAGGTGATAGCCTCGCATACCTTTTCGGCGTAGACGGGATAGTCAACGCTCTCGGTTGAGTCTGTTCCGAAGTCAACGTATTCAACGCCCATTTCGGTAAGCTTTTTGATGATCTCGAGCTTGAGCTCGTATCCGCCGTGATCACACGCTATTGCTATTTTTTTCATATATACTCCATTCCGTCCAAAGGGACAAAAATTGTTTACTTGTTATTCTCGAGTCTTGCGAGTCTTTCGCGCTCGGCCTCCGTGGGTCTTATATAGACCGCGGCAAGCGCCGTATCGGTATAGTCTGACGCATTCTCCGCGCTCTCGTATTTATCAAGCGCCGCCATAGCTACGCTGTACGCGCCGAGAAGTCGGAGGGATGCAGGTGTGGGCTTTACTCTCGCGCCATCAGATACGCTCATCGCCTTATCATAACCGTCGCCCGCGAAATAGACGTTCATTCTATTTTCCTTTGCAAGCGCCAGCACCTCTGATGCGAGGTCTTGGGGCAGATCGAGCTTGTCGGGGGTGAGCCTTTCGAGCCTTTTGCCGTCGCTTACGAACACCGCGTTATAAAGTCCGCATCTTCTCGCGTCCATTACGGGAACTATTATACCCTTTAGCTCCTTGAGTCCCCAAGCAAGCGCGTCGAGTGTGGACACACCCACGCAGGGCTTATTTTTACCGAAGGCAAGTCCCTTTATCATAGACACGCCTATTCTCACGCCCGTAAACGAGCCGGGGCCCGTGGTCACCGCGAACATGTCTATATCGTCTGCGGTAAGCTCGGCTCTGCCGAGCGCCTCTGCCGCCATCGGGAGCAGGGTCTCGCTATGGGTGTTCGAGGTATTGACAAACGTTTCCGCCAGGAGTCTGTCGCCGTCGACCACGGCAACGCTCCCCGCAAGAGCGCTTGAATCTATTGCAAGTATCTTCATTCTTTTACCCATTCGTTTCGACAAGCGAAACAGTTATTTTTCTTTCGTTTTCAGAAAGCTTTTCGATCTCCGCCTTGATATATCTTTCAGGCAGAGCGAAGCCTATGTTTTCGCTCCACTCGGTCACCATAAGCGCGCCGCGCTCAAAGTACGCGTCGAAATCTATGGACCAAAGCGAATCCTCGTCTGTTATGCGGTACATATCAAAATGAAAAAGCGTTGACTTTTTCGAGCCTGCGGGAGAATACTCGTTGACTATCGAGTAGGTGGGACTGCTGACCGCCGCGCCAGGCGCCACGTTTCCTGCAACGCCTCTGACAAACGCCGTTTTGCCTGCGCCGAGGTCACCGTAAAGTGCTATAAAGCCGACCTCGCGGGCAAGCTCCGCGACCTCATACCCTACCCTCTCGGTCTCCTCGGGGGTAGCCGTTATTCTGATGAAATTTTCCACAGGACACACCCCGTCTTTCCGCATTTTTCCACATCATATATGGTATCACATTCCGCACCTAAAGTCAATACTTTATAAAATTATGTCTATATTTTTAATTATTATATACGTCTTGACTTGACGCCTTTGTTGTGATATCATTTTCTTGTAAAATTTTGTAAATTTCGCCTTGCGGCGACACGGTGAATTATGCTTGGATGTGTATTTGATATAAAGGAATTTTCAGTCCACGACGGACCCGGTGTGAGGACTACGGTATTCTTAAAGGGCTGCCCTCTCAGATGTAAGTGGTGTCACAATCCCGAGGGTCTTGACCCAAGACCTCAGATAATGGTCAAGGACAGCAGATGCGTACACTGCGGAAAGTGCTTTCTTCCCTGCACGCACGATATCTGTCAGAAATTCGGACGTTGTATATACGCCTGCCCCGACTCGCTTATCTCGGTGTCGGGCAAGGAGTGGGACAGCGCCGAGCTTGCAGAAAAGCTCTTGAAGGGAGCCGACTTTATGAAAATGTCGGGCGGCGGAGTAACGGTGTCCGGCGGCGAGCCCCTTCTTCAGTACGAGTTTACGGCAGACCTCTTAAAGCGTTTGTCGGGTATCCACAGGGCTATCCAGACCTGCGGCTACGCTACGCCCGAGGCGTTCTGTAAGGTAATTGAAAACACGGACCTCGTTATGATGGACATAAAGCTTGCAGACCCCGAGCTTCACCGCAGATATACGGGTGTTGACAACACGCCGATACTTGAAAACTTCAAGCTTTTACGTGAGTCGGGCAAGGAGTACGTTATCCGTATACCGCTTATTCCCGACATTACCGACACCGAGGAAAACCTCCGCGCGATAAGCGAGATCGTAGGCGACTCAGCAGTCGAGCTTATGCCGTACAATGTTATGGCAGGCGCAAAATACAAGAGCGTCGGGCTTGAGTATCCGCTAAAGGATCACAAGAGTGAAAACAACCAAATTGATATTTCGATATTTAAGAAGGGCAGACTGCTATGAAGATTTTTGAAAATATAAAGGTATGGGCAAAGGCCGAGGACGGCAAAAAGGTTTATCTCTCCCCTGTGGCAAACGGCGCTTACGCGAGTGATGACGGCGATTTCACGGTCAGTATAACCGAAAAGAGACGCGGCAATATGACCGCGGTATACGTGAGCGCCGAAAAGAAGACGCTTTTCTTGAATCCCGACTACGCGGTCGGCTTTTCCGCCGCCTCCGTTACGGGTCTCAAGCACTATCTCGCAAACTATATGAACTGCTCGTTCTGGTGCAAGAGCGAGACCTCAAGCGACCTCACAAAGCTTCACGTTGACACGCAAGGCTTTATTTATGAAAAGAATGACGGCAAATTTTCGCTCATCCTTCCTGTTTGCGACGCGGTATACAAGTGCACGCTTTTCGGCGATGCGGACGGTATAAACGTCGGACTTTCAAGCTATTTCCCGTCGCTCTCCAAGGTTGAAAATTCTCTTGCCTTCGTGATATACGACGGCGCGGAGTCTCCTTATTATATGGTGCGCGATGCCGCAGAGTACGCCTTCGAGCTTCTCGGCACGGGACTTCACACCCGTGAGGCAAGGCGTTATCCCGAGCTTTTTGAATACCTCGGCTGGTGCTCGTGGGACGCGATGAACATAAACGTGAACGAAGCGGGACTTTTAGAGAAATGCGAGGAGTTCAAGGCTAAGGACATTCCCGTAAAATGGGCGATACTCGACGATATGTGGGCAGAGTGCAAGCGCCTCAATCAGCGCCCGTATCTTGACAACAATATGTTCAAGACTATGCATACAAGCTCGCTCTGCTCGTTTGAGGCAGATCACGAGCGTTTCCCGAACGGTCTCAAGCATTGCATCACCGAAATGAAAAAGTACGGTCTCAAGATAGGTATGTGGCACCCCACAACGGGATATTGGAGTGGAATCGACCCCGAAAGCAAGCTCGCAGAAGAATTCCGCGACTGTCTTATTACCACGCCTGCAGGCAAGCTGGTTCCTGCAATGGAGAGATCAAAGGCGTTTAAGTTCTACGATGCGTTCCACACGTTTTTCAGACGCTGTGGCGCGGATTTCGTAAAGGTCGACAACCAAAGCTTTATACGCGGACACCTGAAGAACGTGTACCCCGTCGGAGTTGCCGCGCGAGAGCTTCACGAGGCAGTTGAGGCGTCTGTCGGCAAGAATTTTGACAATACCATCATAAACTGTATGTGTATGGCAAACGAGAATATGTGGAACCGTCCCACCTCTGCCGTCTGCCGCGCGTCGGGCGACTTCCAGCCCGAAAACAGTGCTTGGTTCAGAACTCACATACTTATGTGTGTTTACAGCTCACTGTTCCAGGGTGAATTCTACTATTCCGACTTCGATATGTGGTGGACAGACGACAGTCAGGCAGGCAAAAACAGTCTGCTCCGCGCTATCTCGGGCGGACCCATCTACGTCAGCGACAAGATAGGCAGGTCGAACAGGGAGCATTTCACACCGCTTGCGTTCGACGACGGACGCATCCTCAGATGTGACAGGCCTGCAAGACCTACCCTTGACTGTATGTTTACCGACTGCTCCGTTGAAAAGAAGCCTCTCAAGGTGTTCAACACATGTGCTCACGGCAAGTACGGAGTTGTTGCGGCGTATAACATTAACGACAACAATTCCCGTGTAAGCGGCGTGATCTCTCCCGACGACGTCGTGGGACTCGAGGGCGAAGAATTCGCGGTTTATGAATACGGCACGGGTAGAGTGCGCATTATAAAGCGTGGAGAGTCCTTCCGCTTTGCCCTCACCGACCACGCGGACTACAAGCTCTTCATAATCTCGCCGTTTGACAAAAACGGCATCGCAATGCTCGGACGCACAGACAAGTTTATGTCACCTCAGGCGGTAGTTGACTCGTTCGATAACACCTACACCGTCTACGAGGGTGGAAAAATTTCGTTTGTTAACCGTTCGAGACGCGCGCTCAGAGTCGCAAGCGAGTCGGGCGAGCACAAGGTCACAAGAAACGGCTCACTCTGCACCGTCGAGCTTGAGCGCACCGACAGACATTTCACCATAAAGTAAAAAAGAGAGGATCGCACCTTGAAAAAGACCAAATTTACTGCTCTTGCAGAGCATATAAAGCAAAACAAGGCTGCGTTTGCGGTTTACGCTATCCTCAGACTACTCGTTATCCTTGTTCTTATAAGGTGTATCTTCATCGGCAAGTGGGAAAGCGTTTTCGTATGCGCCCTTACGCTCATTTTATTTCTCATTCCGCCATTCGTGGAGGAAAAATTCAGCATCAAGCTCCCGACTGCGCTTGAGATCACGGTATACATATTCGTGTTCTGCGCCGAAATACTGGGAGAAATAAGCAGCTTTTACGTTAAATATCCGATATGGGACACTCTTTTGCACACAACAAGCGGCTTCATTTTTGCGGCGTTCGGATTCTGCTTGCTTGACCTCTTAAACCGAAACAAAAAGGTGAATTTTACACCTCTGACGCTGACTCTTATGGCTTTTTGCTTTTCAATGACCATCGGTGTTATGTGGGAGTTCTTTGAGTTTTTCGCAGACCGCTTTATGTCCTACGATATGCAAAAGGACGTTATAGTAAACAGTATTTTCAGCGTTACGTTTGACGAAACTCTGCAAAACAAGGCGTTTCCGATAACCGATATTGCAAAGACCACCCTCACCCTTGCCGACGGCAGCACGTTCACGTTTGACGGCTATCTCGATATAGGTATAATCGACACTATGAAGGATCTTTTCGTAAACTTCATCGGCGCGGTGGTGTTCTGCACCTGCGGATACTTCTACGTCGTTCACCGCGGCGGTAAGCGCACAAGAAAAATAGTTGAAAGCTTCGTGCCGACCGTAAAAAAGGATGAAAAGGAATAAAAAAGGAGATGCGGAAGGTTCCTTCTCATAAGAATGTTTAATTAAACCTGCTTCATAGCAAACAAACAATAATCCCCGACAGATCTTCAACTTCTGTCGGGGATTATTACATTATTCTTCTTGAATGCAGTTAGAATATACCACCGTGTGGGGCTTATTCTCGCTGTCAATTTCAAAAATTCGCCATTGTTCGCACTCTTCTACATAGTGGGGTGATCCGTTGGAAATGAATATCTGTATCTGTATATCATTTTCCAAGCATATAAATAGATCGTTGTTGCTCGTAAATTCTGTTTGAATGACCTTGTTATTTATAATCAGATCTTTGTGCAGAGACAAATTATACCATTCATCATTGTTGCTATCATCCACTTCATCCCGATTTTGATAATCCAAAGTTGTCAACAAAATCTGATTTCGGTGCATAATTCTTGTAAAGCACTGAGAATGAACAGCAATATTGCCAAACGAAAGCATCATCATCTGAGCAGCTAAAGTCATATCATTAAGCGTGCTTCCGTTCAACAATTCTAAATATTTTTCAATCTTTTTTCTAATCATAACATTTCTCCATTTTTGATATAGCCCATTCCCCTAAGGATGCTCATCCTAAGGCTCCCGACAAAGTCGGGTGAGGGAGAGCGCGTTACAATAAAACTTGACACAAATTCAAAGCAGCGCAAGCTCCTTCCGTCACGGCAATGCCGTGCCACCTCCCTCTCGGAGGGAGGCTTTATGTTACCTCACGGTACAAATAGATAACAATGTATTCGATATTACCGTCGTTGACGATAAAAAACACCGGTAGCGCCTTCCACAGACTCTGCTAATGGAGTCGTTAAACGGATGCCCACTACCGATGCTAACAACGGAATACCACAAAATCGGTCTGCTGTCAATAGTAATAATATGCAATCACCATAACACAAATCGGCAAAGAAAGCAACATCTCTGCCGATTTGCAAACATCCTTATGAGGACCCTTATAAAACGAATCTTTTTTGTTTGATCAAGCTCTTTCGCGGATTTCACGGGTGATCTTTTCGACAAACTCGTCTACACCCATAGTCTCGGTCTGTGTGGTATCTCTGTTACGGATAGAGAGATTGTTGTTTTCAACCTCGCTCTGACCGATTATTACCATATAAGGTACGCGGTCAACCACCTGAGCCTCTCTTATCATATAACCGATCTTTTCGTTACGCTCGTCAAGCTCACATCTGACGCCTGCGGCTCTGAGCTTTTCGTATACCTCGTGAGCGTAGTCCGAGCTCTTTTCGGATACGAGAAGCACCTTTGCCTGTACGGGAGCAAGCCAGGTCGGGAACTTACCTGCGAAGTGCTCGGTGAGGATACCGATAAATCTTTCGATAGAGCCGAAGCATACGCGGTGGATCATTATGGGTCTCTGTCTCTCGCCGTTTTCGTCAACGTACTCGAGCTCAAAGTTTATAGGCATCTGGAAGTCGAGCTGGATGGTTCCGCACTGCCAGGTTCTGCCGAGGCAGTCCTCGAGGTGGAAGTCTATCTTCGGTCCGTAGAACGCACCGTCGCCCTCGTTGATGATGTAAGGAAGTCCGAGCGCTTCGAGAGCGCCCTTGAGTCCCTCTGTTGCTGCTTCCCAATCCTCGTCGCTGCCCATACTGTCCTCGGGACGTGTAGAAAGCTCGATGAAGTACTTGAAGCCAAACTTACTGTAAACCTCGTTGATAAGGTCAACTACGCCGATAATTTCGTCGCGGATCTGCTCACGGCGCATAAAGATGTGCGCGTCGTCCTGTGTGAAGCAACGAACACGGAAAAGTCCGTGGAGCGCGCCCTTGAGCTCGTGTCTGTGAACTATACCAAGCTCACCCACGCGCATAGGAAGCTCGCGGTAGCTGTGAGGCTTTGCCGCGTATACCATTACTCCGCCCGGACAGTTCATAGGCTTTACGCAGAAGGTCTCCTCGTCGATTATGGTCGAGTACATATTGTCCTTGTAGTGATCCCAATGTCCGCTGGTCTCCCAGAGGTGACGGTTCATTATAAGGGGAGTAGATACTTCAACGTAGTTTTCTCTTGTGTGGATATTTCTCCAGTACTCGATAAGCGCGTTCTTGAGCGCCATACCCTTGGGAAGGAAGAAGGGGAAGCCGGGAGCCTCCTCGTTCATCATAAAGAGTCCCATTTCGCGGCCTATCTTACGGTGGTCGCGCTTTTCTGCTTCTTCAAGAAGCTTCAAGTGCTCGTCAAGCTCTGCCTGAGATGCAAAAGCGATACCGTTGATACGGGTGAGCATTGTGTTGTTCTTATCGTTCTTCCAATATGCGCCCGACTGTCCCATTATCTTGAACGCCTTGAGCGCCTTTGTGTAGCAAAGGTGAGGACCTGTACACATATCAATGTAGTCGCCCTGCTGATAGAAGCTGATCTCTACATCGGGAGCGAGGTCACCGATGTGCTCGACCTTATACTTCTCTTTTCTTTCCTCCATAAGCGCGATAGCTTCTGCGCGGGGGAGAATAAAGGGCTTTATGGGAAGATTTTCCTTGACTATCTTCTTCATTTCGGCTTCGATCTTCTGAAGATCCTCGTCGGAAAGCTTTGTGTCGCCGAGGTCTACGTCATAGTAGAAGCCCTTTTCTGTTGCAGGACCGTAAGCAAAGTCTGCTTCGGGGTAAAGTCTTTTAATAGCCTGCGCCATTACGTGTGCCGCAGTATGACGGATAACGTGAAGCTCCTCCTCTGCGGGGCATTCTGCTACCTGTCCGTTGCTGTAGATAATTTTCATTTTATAACCGTTCCTTCCTCGGCAAAGCCTATACGAGGGGTTTTGCCGAATACTCAGAATTTTTTACAAATACGTAGTTAGTATATAACAAAAATGCGTGTTTGTCAATGATTTGGGGGAGAGTTGTGTTTTATTTTGCAGAAAAATATGCTTAAGTTTGATAAAACCGTTTGTTCAACGGGGGTGTTACTTTCGTCACGCGACAAAAGTAACCAAAGACGCGCTTAAGGGAACCCTTCCGATTGGGTTCCCTTAAGAATTCCTCCACAAAACGGCACAAAGGGGCAAACCTCTTTGGAATGCCCGGCGAAGCACTTGTTTTCACACTGTGTGAAGTCTGAAAACGCAATCTCCCGAATTTATACCAATGTTGGCGGTATGGGTCGATATCTCACTCCCCGTCATACCTCACGCGCTGTTTGCCCGCGGGTGCTACTCTCCGACATTCTTCTCTGAGCAACAACGAGCGAATAGTATATACCCTTTTGCTGCATAAGCTCGTCGTGCGTGCCCATTTCCGCTATACTTCCGCGGTCAATGACGATGAGTCTGGTCGCGTTTCGCAGAGTCGAGAGTCTGTGCGCTATTGCGAAGGTCGTGCGGTTCTTGACGAGGTTTGCAAGCGCGTCCTGTACTCTGCGCTCGGTTTCGGTATCGAGCGATGCGGTGGCTTCGTCGAGAATGAGTATTTTCGGGTTTCTGAGCAGCGCGCGGGCGATGGCTATTCTCTGCCTTTCACCACCCGAGAGGGTATATCCGCGCTCACCGACTCTCGTATTATACGCATCGGGCAATTTTACTATAAACGAGTGCGCTCCCGCCGCCTTGGACGCCTCGATTATCTCGGCGTATGTGGCATCGGGCTTTGCGTAGGCTATATTTTCATATACCGAGCCCGTAAAGAGATAGGTTTCCTGAAGTACTACTCCCATCTGACTTCTTAGGCTCTCCTGCGAGTAATCGCGCAGGTCAACGCCGTCTATTTTTATCGCGCCCGAGGTGGGGTCATAAAGTCTCATCAAAAGGTTGATAAGCGTAGACTTTCCTGTGCCCGATCTGCCGACGATACCTATCATTTCGCCCGGCTTCACGGTGAGATTTACGTTATCGAGCACCTTTCTCGTTTCATCGTAGCCGAACGAGAGGTTTTCTATCTCAACGTATCCGTCTATCTGCTTGTCAACGGGGTTTTCGATGTCGACTACGTCCTCCTCCTCATCGAGAAGCTCAAATATCTTGTTTACCGAGCCGTTGAAGCGCACAAGTCTTCTCGGAAGCATCGCAAACTGCCTAAGCGGCGCGTACATCATAGTAACGTAGGACGAAAACTGCGCCATTTCGCCGAGAGTCATAGTGCCCTCGAGTATGCGGTTTCCGACGAAGTACAGAAGGAAAAATTCACCTATACCCATAAGCATATGCATAGGGCTTATGAGCAAAGACCACACGGTCTCGTGCTTTACGACTACGTCCTTGTATTCCCTTGCGGACTTTTCGTATCTTCCGTATTCGTGCTCTTCGGTGCCGTATGACTTTACCACTCTTATTCCCGAGTAGATATCGTGCAGGATACTGCTGCTCTGCGCCGACTTCGACCTCTGCTTCTGCCAAAGTGAGCGCAGAGGCTCGTGAATGACTCTGAACAGAACTATCAGTACAGGAATCGGGATTATTATAAGAAGCGCAAGCGTTACGTTATACTTAAAAAGGATAACGCCGATAAACACGAGCTTGAATATCTGCTCGAGATAGTTCGGTACCTCCTCGGTTATAAAAGCCTGCACGTCGGGAGCCTCGTTGTTTACTCTCGTAAAGAGCTCGCCCGAATCGTATTCTCCGCTTTTGGCAACCGACAACGCCTGCGTCTTGTTAAAGACCGCACACGCGAGCTTGGTCTGAAGCCCCGCGCCCGACGAATGACTGAAATACTGTCTTAAGTAAGTCAGCACGTTCTGAAGAAGATGGACTCCCACCATAGACAGAATTACGAGGAAAAAGCCTTTGTAGGATATGCTTCCGCTTCCGTTTTTTATATATCCGTCAACGAGTATTCTGTTGAGGTACGGAACTAAAAGCGCAACGACCGACAAAAGACAAAGTGTAAGGGTTGCAAGCGCTATTTTGTATTTGTATTCCCCTGCATATTTGAATATGCGGAATAACTGCTTATACCATTTCGAGCATTTCGGACATTTACGTTCACCCGGCTTTAACTCGCGTTTACAGCTCGGGCAACGTCTGACGCGCGGCGCTCTGCTTTCCCTGCGGCGCTCTTCTCGCTTGTCGCCGTAGACACGCGCCACATCGTGCATCACTCTCGTGTAGAGCTTGAATTCGCGCATATCGCTCTTGCAGAGCACGCGCTCCTTTCCGTCAACACGGCACTCGAGAAATACGCAACCGTTTTCCGAATCCGCCTTGACCTCGCTTACCCTGTGAGCCTCGATAAACTCGCTTTTCTCGCCGCAAACAAGTATACCGTCGTTTGAAAAAGCGATTATACCGTCGCTCGGCAAGGTGAACGGGCAGACGGCGAAGTATTCGCGTTTTGACGAGTCCGGACACATTTCCATAAGCCTTGCGAGGAGTCTTTTTTTGTCCTGCCTCAGCTGAGACTGCTTTTCATAGCTTTTTTTCATCACGTTCCTCCGCGTCGGTGCTCACAAATAAAGCTCGAGCTTCTTCATACTTCCGCGGTCAAGCTTCTTGAGCGAGCTTACACCGTAGCGGTTTCCGTCAATATCGATAATGACTATGCGGTCTTCATTTACTCTTATAATACTGCGGTAGACGTCGCGCAGAGGTATTTCCCTCTCGCCTGCGTCCGTCACCACGCTGAAATATGCGTATCCGAGTCTTTCTCTGACAGACACTATCTTTAATATCTCGGGTGAGAAATAAACTCTTTCAAGCTCAGCTCTGACAAGCTCCGCCTGCTCCTTTGGGAAAATACTCAAGTCCTCGATAAGACCTATCTCGTTCTGATCGTTATCGAGCACAGACACGTATTTGTCGGCAAGTGAAAACGGGAACGCGCGTCTTATTCTGACTCTGTCGTAGCTCGGCTGACGCTTTACGTCAAGCGCGCTTTCGGTGAGCGCGTCAAGGTCGCCCCTCAGCTCAAGCCCGAGAAAATCTCCGCATTTCTTAAAGCTTGCGATCTCGGGGGTAAGATATATTACTCCGTTATTGTATTTTACGTCCATAATTAGTCTCCTTTTCCCGATTCAATCTCTCGGCGGCGGTGGTATTTTGCCCGAGCGTCCGCGCGGTGAGGTCGGCTCGTCATCGCCGTCCGAAATAATATTTGCAAGCGCTTCAAGCTGAAGCGTATAGAGCTTATGGTAAATGCCCTCTTTTTCAAGAAGCTCTGCGTGGGTTCCCGACTCGCTCATTTTTCCGTCCTCAATGACGATAAGCCTGTCCGCGCTCCTGAGGGTAGAGAGCCTGTGGGCTATCATTATTGTGGTCGCGCTGCCAGAAAGCTTATTTAAGGCGCGCTCAATCTTTTCCTCCGTCGCCGTATCCATTGCGGCGGTCGCCTCGTCGAGAATAAGTATCCTCGGGCGTCTGAGCAGCGCCCTCGCTATTGATATTCTCTGCCTTTCGCCGCCCGACAGGTCCTTATAGCCAAAGCCGATCCTTGTCTGGTAGGCGTCGGGAAGCTTGATTATAAAGTCGTGCGCTCCCGCTTCTATTGCAGCGTTGATAACGTCCTCGTAGGTCGCGTGAGGCATTGCGTAGGCTATGTTTTCAAATATCGTGCCCGAGAACAAAAACGTTTCCTGCGACACTATTGAAATATTGCGTCTGAGCTGCTCAAACGACATATCCTTGACGTTTACGCCGTCGATGAGTATCTCTCCGTCGCTCGCGTCATAAAGACGTATGAGCAGGTTTGCGATTGTGGATTTTCCCGCGCCCGTTCTGCCGACTATACCAAGCGTGCTTCCCGCAGGCACAGTGAAGGACACCTTATCTATGGTCTTTCTCGACTTGGTGTAGGAGAAGGACACGTTTTTGAACTCTACCCCACCCTCGAAATGCTCGAGGATCACGGGAGTCTTGCTTTCGTTTACGTCGGGGATAGCGTCGGCTATCTCGAAAAGTCTTGACGCCGCATTGAAGCAGTCGCCCATATGACGCAGGCTCATTATTATGTAGTTTAAGGGGTTATAGAACATTCCCATATACGCGACGAAGGTGAGAAGGTCGCCGTAGGACATCTCGCCCTCGAACACCGCAATACCGCCTGCCGCCCATACCGCCATGCTTGCAAGGTAAAGAAGGAAGCTTACTGCGGGATAGGCTGCCGCGTTGTGCATCGTCCAACGGTAGTAAAGCCCCGTCTTTTCACGGCTGAGACCGTGGAATTTATTTTTCTCGTGCTCCTCCTTGGCAAACGCCTTGACAACTCTCATACCCGTTAGTACGTCGCTGAGCTTGGAGCTTAAGGACTTGGCTTTTGTGAAGTACACTATCGCCAAATGCTTGCTTTTTTGGAAAATACGTTGTATAAACAGGACGTAGAACGGTGTGGTGATCACCGCGATAAGCGCAAGCAGGGGATTCATCAAAAGCATCACCGCGAGCATTGCGACAATCTTAACTCCCGAGATGATAAGGTTGGGGGTCATCTCGCTGAAGAAGCGGTAGAGCGTCGAGGAATCGCTTTCTATCTGTGTCATCAATCCGCCCGTACGGCGCGAGTTGAAGAAGCCGAGCGAGAGGCGGTTAATGGATGCAAATATGGTCTTTTTGAGGTCGTAGGTGATGTTGGCGGTTATTCTCGCGGTCACGAGATCGTTTATTACCGTGATGAGCATATCGGCGAGTCTTACCGACACGAGCATTACTATAACGAGAAGCACCTGACCGTAGAATTTACCGCCGTCCGTCAGCACCTCGTCGATGAAGAAGGAGTTTCCGACGTAGGGTGACACTACCGAAAGAAGACTGATAACGCCCATCATAGCAAATATGGCTATCATACTCTTCATATAGCGTCCGAAAAACGGCAGAAGCTTTTTGATTATTCCAGAGTTATCTGCGCAGTACGGACATATTTTGTTGTCATCGGGAAAGCGTCTGCCGCAGGTGGGACAGTATTTTTCAAAATCGTCAGCTTCTATCCCCTTGAAGTCGCCGTTTTTTATCAGCTTAACGTAGTCGGCAAAGCGGAAAAGCGTGTCCTTGAAGGTGTTAGAGGTCTCGGCAACAAGCGAAACGCCGCCGTCGGTAAGCTTTACCGAAAGGCGTGCGCTTGATACCATTTCCTCGGTCTCAAGCTCTGCCACCGAGTCAAGCGGATACGCCGCGTAATCGGTCTCGGCAAATTCTGCGCCGTCATCGGAGAGAGTGACCACTCCCGAAAGGGCGTATAGCACGGAACTATCCGCGAAAAGATAGACGTCACAGCCGCCCGGCATCGGGTCGCGGCAGGTCATACCGATAAGAGCCGTTGACAGATCAACCGCTTTTTGTGAGAGCATATATTCTATTGCGGCACCGTGTATCCTGTTTAGCGCTTCCATAAAAATCTCCGTTAGGCATAGTTTTACGTCTAAATTATACTACATAATATTTGTAATTACAAGGACATTTTTGACAATCACGCAGAAAATACGAATAATTTACAAAAAAGCAAGCTGTTAGTCCTTGAAGAGTAAAAAACGCGTCGCCGAGCCACTGCAAAATTAGCGGTAAAATAAAATTAGCCACCACGGTTTTCGTGGTGGCTTTTTTGGATATGCAGAAAGCAAAGAAAAGCCCCGCGCGAGGCGGGGCGAGGGATTATTCAAAGCATTCGGAATATTTGGGGTTTTTTCGAATTTCCACAACAACATTTTTATGAAATGTTTTGAGTTCCTTTTCCCAAAAATCGTCTCCGAAAGGTTTAAGATCACCCTTGGCTATCTTGGGTAACGCAGATATCAATGGTGCGGAATATTGATATTCACCTTCGTTATAGATGCGATTATATTCTTTGCAATGATCAAAGCCCCTATCAAAATAATTGAGAACCTTTTCCATACTGCCATCGTTGTCCATTTCATAATGAGCCAAAGTCAAATATAACTGGCCGATGTCCCAATGCCAACTTCCACATCTACCATCAACAAATACGGTATCGTAAAGCTGAATAACCGCCAAAAGTATCTGTCTTCCGTATTCAGAAGATGATATCGCAGGTCTCAATGCTACAGATTCGGAAATGGCAAATCTAAGATTTGAAAGAAGTGCCATAATTTTTTCGCCTTGATATCTTGCTCTTTCTTCACCTACTGTTGCCTTGGGTAACAAGACTTCTTTTGATATAACAATCGAATTTTGTTCGTTGGCAAGAGCCTTCGCTTTTTCATATTCACCCATTCTGCAATAAAGCGGCGTTATTTGACGAATGGCAATTTCACGATCTTCAGAAGATGGATTTAATTTCAAGAGCTTTTCAGATACTCGGACTGCTTCCTGCCAATATGTATTTTGAGAGTTGTAATCAACATCGTCTTCTATGATACCGGACGAATCGTCGCGATGTCCTTTGGCTCCGTATTTATTCCACCCCCACATCTGAAGCGCTTGCACAAGTTTCAAGAGAATTTTAGGTTCATTCGGAAATTCTTCAGCAGCCGAACGAAGCATATTAATACATTCTTCTACATCCTCGGACAAACTACCTTGATACATTGTAAATCCTTGCTTTGTAAGTGTTTTGGTGGCATTATCAAGAATAGTTTTGATTTTTTCTTCTCGCTCATCGTGATACCCGAACAGTTCATCAATGGATACATGAAAATAGTTTGCGATAGCAGGAATTATTTCCATATCGGGATAACTACCACTCGACTCCCAACGAGAGACAGCTTGCGCGGTTACGCCGAGTGCTTCTGCAAGATTGTCTTGTGTGCGTCCATCACGTCTGCGAAGTTCTCTGATTTTATTGCCTAAATTAAGTTGCATAAAAGTTTCTCCTCAAATAGTTATCACCGGTGTAATTATATTATAGCATATATTTATGAAAAAACAATTATCAAATGGTTGTTTACGACTCAACCAACACTTGTGTTTCCGCTTTCCCGACGCTTACGTCCGGGGCAAGCATAGCGCGTGGCAGTCCGCGCTATCGGGCAGAAGCCCGAACCCACTATCCGCAGAGGAACGGCGCGTATAAGGCTCCCTTGTGCAAAGGGATGCTTTAGTAAGTTCGCTCCAACACAAAAACACCACCAAAGAAATTCCTTGGTGGTGTTTGTGATTTCTCCGCTAAGAATGCAGAGCAGAGGGCAACGCGTTTTTTTATTCACTTGCCCCCGACGACGTATCTCTCGTAGAAGAACAGGTACTGTTGGGCGATGCCTGCATAATCGCCGAGTGACTTTATATCGAGTCCCTCGGGGAAATATTTTTCGAGTATCTTTTTCACCCACACGTCCACGGGGAAGGCATCGTATTTTTCAAACGCAAACAGTAGCGCGCAGGACGCCACCTTGGGTCCTATTCCCTTTACTCTGCAAAGCTCGGTGAGCGCGCTTTCCGTATCAAGCTCAAAGAGGCGCGCAAGGTCAAGCTCGCCCGACGCTACCATTCTCGCCGCGTCGTATATGTACTTTGCCCGAAAACCCGTTCTGAGATTGAAAATCCCGTCTGCTCCCGCGGTCACGAGTTCCTCGGGTGTCGGAAATGCATAGTGTGTTTTACCCTCAAATTCAACGGATTCGCCGTATTTTTGGGAGAGGGCTTCTATAATTTTCCTGATACGTGGGATGTTATTGTTCTGCGAGATTATAAACGAGCAGACGCATTCCCACGGCTCCTGCCGTAAGATACGTATGCCGTCACCCACCTCGAGTGCTTTTTCAAAAACCTCACTGTCAAAGCGCGCCCTGAGGTCGCGTTGTATCTCGCCGTAATCCACGTCGAGCGAGAGATAATGCTTCCATATTTTTTCATAGTCCGAGAGGGTTGAATTGCGTATTGTAAGCACGTCGCCCGACTGCGAAAATTCAACGTATTTTCCGTATGCGACGCCGCCCACGGCAAAGCCGTTACCGTGCGCGGTCACGGGAAGAAATCTGAACGCCTGACCGCAGTCGAATATCTGCGCGACGTCAAAGTGCAAGAGTCCCTCCACTCTGACGTGCGGCACGCCGTCCGCATGTCCCTCGCTGACGCGTATATTTTTGATTATTGTATTCATAAATCCACTTCCAAAAAGAAAAATTTGACTTTATATCAAAAGGATGTTATACTTTAGGTAAATAAACCGAAACGGAGCTTATTATGGAACAGATATATACCATTCCCGTCAACGAAGCATTTGACAAGTCCGCAGAATCCCCCGAGTGCGGATGTCCGTTCTGCGCGCTCTACAAAAAGCTTCAGAATGACAATCTCGACATAATTCTCGGCGCGTCCATGATGGAGCCCGACATCAGAATCAAGACCAACAAGCTCGGCTTCTGCCGCAGTCACTACGATATGATGTTCACCCGTAAAAACCGTCTCGGACTCGCGCTTATGCTTGAGAGTCACATGGACGAGCTCAAGGATGACACCGCGAAAAAGCTTATAAGCCTTGCGCCTGCGGGCGACAACGCCAGACGCCGTATCAGCGAGCTTGAGAAAAGCTGTTACGTCTGCGACAGGATCGAGTTTTCGCTGACTAAAATGCTTGAGACCGCCATATATCTCTACGAGCGCGACTCGGAATTTGAAAAGAAGCTTTCAAAGCAGCCTTATTTCTGTCTGCCTCACTTCAACCGTCTGACGGCGCTTGCAAAGGCGAAGATGCAGAAAAAGACCTACTCTGCCTTCTACGACGCCGCGTCAAGGGTGACGTTCGATTATATGGACTCGCTCCGCCTCGACGTCAAGCATTTTATAAAAAAGTTCGACTACCGCTACGAGGACGAGCCCTGGGGCAACTCCAAGGACAGCGTCGAGCGCTCGATAAAATTCCTGTGCGGCGACGAGACCGATTCACAGTCTTAATTTTATCATTTCGCGCACCGGGTGTCAACACGTTTATGTAAATCTCACGGCCTCTGCCGTGGGATTTATTTTTTAAAGGGAAAAAGCCAAATATTGTGTGGTGACAAACGGGGGTGCTTTCGCTTATAATGTTATTGTACTGTTTTTAATGAACTGGAGACTGTTATGGAGCTTATTATGATAAACTCCGAGAAAATGAAAATTATGCTGACCCGTGAGGATATGGACTACTACGATATAAAAATGTATTCACTCGGTCATACGGGGAACGCCGTAAGAGAGGCGTTTTCCAGAGTGCTTGAGGATATAAAGTCCGAGACCGGCTTCGATACGGTAACGGGAAAATCAATTTTGCAGGTGTATCCGTCGAGGGACGGCGGATGCGAGGTTTACTTGACGAGGCTTTCCGGCAAAGGAGATGAGACTGTGCCCACGGATAACACAAAGGGCGGGCGTGAGAGTACGAGAGTGAGTGTCAAGAAGTGGCTTGATAATGTTATTTTCGTTTTCGAGGGGATCACCGATACTATTGACGCGTGCCGTCTTTTGCTCGCCGACGGGTACGCGTACAACAGCCGTCTGTACGAGGATATGGGACGGTATTATCTGTTTTTGGAGGATGACACCTGCGGTATTAATCTGACGGGTGAGCTTTGCAGGCTCGCGGACTATGGCAAGAAGATCGGCGGCAAGATAACCGAGGCGTACATACACGAGCATTGTAAGCTTTTAATAGGTGAGAGGGCGGTTGAAAAATTAGGGGGATAGTCACTAAAACTCCCCCATCAAGCATAGGATACCCACCCAAAGCAATCGCTTTTAACATACAATACCCCCGAAAAAGCTACACTTTCTATTGCTTTTATCTATTGCATTAGTGAGAGTTTAAGTTTATAATATATACGTACCCCATTCTATGTAGCGGAAAGGTGTGACCGTAAGTGAGCTTAGACGAGCTAAAAAGCAAATGCGCCGAATGTACGGCGTGTCCTCTCTACAAGACCCGTACCAATCTCGTTTACGGTGTCGGAAGCCAAAGTGCCGACCTTATGTTCATCGGTGAAGCGCCGGGTGAAAAGGAGGACGAGTCGGGTATTCCCTTCGTCGGTCCCGCAGGTCAGCTTTTCGACAGATACCTTGAGTACGTCGGTATAGAACGGGACAAGGTGTATATAGCAAACATATTAAAATGCAGACCCCCGAGAAACCGCGACCCTCTCCCCGAGGAAGAGGACGCGTGTCTTTACCACCTTCGCGCTCAGGTGCGCGAGATCTCACCTAAAATTATCGTGTGTCTCGGCAGAGTCGCGGCAAAAAGGCTCATCAAGCCCGATTTCCGCATTACCCGTGACCACGGTGTGTGGTATGACCGCGGAAAAATAAAGATGTGTGCGGTTTATCATCCGTCAGCGCTCCTCAGAGACCCCACCAAGCGCGAGGATATGCTCGAGGATATGAAAAAAATCAAGGAAATTTATGACAGCTTGACATAAAAGGTGCTTTCTTATGACCATTTTACTCGTTTTCAAAACAATGCTTACATTATTTCTCATCTGTGTTGCAGGATTTGTCGGACGCAAGGTGGGCATAATAGATGCAGACTTTTCAAAAAAGCTTTCGGGCTTCGTCGTCAAGATAGCTCAGCCGTTTCTTATACTCACGGCGATACTGAGCACCGAGTACTCGAGTGAAAATCTCGCGCTCGGCTTCGGAACTCTCCTTCTCGGTATAGTCTGCCACGGCGTGCTTGCCGTTTTCGCGGCCATCTACACCAAGCGCATCAAGAATATAAACGAAGCCAAGATGACAAACTACTGTATCATCTTCTCAAACGCAGGCTTTATCGGTCTTCCCGTCGTCGGCGCTCTGCTCGGCGAAAAGGGACTTTTTTGCTGTGCGTTCTATCAGATATCGTTCAACCTGTTCGTATGGAGCTACGGTATGTATATGCTCGGACGCGGACGTGACGACATTAAAATGAATCCAAAGAAGATGATAATCAACTACGGAACGCCCTCTTGCATCATAGGTCTTATACTTTACGTGCTCAAGCCCTATTTCGTATTGCCCGAGTTTCTCACGGGCGCGTTTGACTACCTCGGCTCAATGTGCACTCCTCTGACTCAGATAATTATAGGCGGACTCCTCGCTACACGCTCGATAGTTCCGCTTTTAAAATCCGCAAAGATATACGTCTTCTGCTTTGCAAAGCTCTTATTCTTCCCCGTGCTTGCGGCAGTTGTATGCCGTCTGCTCGGCGCGGACACGTTTATCACTATGTTTACGGTAACTATGGTCGCGCTTCCCTGCGCCACCAACGCCGCTATGTTCGGTGAGCTTTTCGACATCGAGCCCGAGTACGCGGCTCAGCTCGTAGGCGTCACTACGGTACTGTCGGTGCTTACCATTCCCGCGGTGCTTTACGTTGCCGAGCTTATACTCAAAATATGAGCGATAAAAAAGTTTGAAAAAAATCAAAAAAGGTATTGACAAACCCCAAGTGTTTTGGTATACTATTGGAGTCGTCGGGATAAAGACGCTGGTGTGGCTCAATGGCAGAGCAGCTGATTTGTAATCAGCAGGTTGTTGGTTCGACTCCGATCACCAGCTCCAGGGAGCGTTCCCGAGCGGCCAAAGGGGGCAGACTGTAAATCTGTTGTCACTGACTTCGGTGGTCCGAATCCACCCGCTCCCACCAAAACGAAAATCCTGTCGATTTTTGTCGGCAGGATTTTCGTTTTGTATTATTCATTTTTCATTATTCAATATTCATCATTCATTCGACAGAATTTTCAATGAATATTGAATGGTGAAGCCGCTTCGCTGATGAATAATGAATAATTGATTTAACCTAAAGTTTCTGCTATAATATTGAAAAGGGCGGTGTATTTAATGAAAGAAAATTTGCTTATAGATAAATCTATTGCTTTTGCGGCAAGAATTGTGAAATTATATCAGCATTTAATTAAAACCAAAAAAGAAACCGTAATCTCAAAACAAATAGTCCGTAGCGGCACAAGTATAGGTGCAAACATAAACGAAGCAAATTACGGACAAAGTAAAGCGGACTTCATTTCTAAAATGCACATAGCTTTAAAAGAAACCGCCGAAACAGAATATTGGATTAAATTGCTTTTTATGTCAGAATATATTGATGATAAAATGAGTAATTCCTTGTTAGATGACTGCTTAGAAATCAAACGAATACTTATTGCATCTATAAACACCGCAAAGGAGAACAGTAAATGAAAAAATGGATTGTTGAAGATTGGGCTTTTGATTTAGAAGTAATTGAAGGCGAAGCGAAGAATTGCAGACTCGGATTAGAAAAGGGAGACATTTTTCGTTTTGAATATGAAACTCCTCAAGGGTTTTGTCCTCGTGCTATGGCAGAAATTTTTACTTGGTGCGAAGTAATTCGTTGTGGCGGAGATTTTACATACAGAGGTGCGAAAGAAAAATATAGAATAGAAATTCCTTGTCCGTGCCATTGTCTACGGTTTTGCCTTACCGCTGTTCCTATAAATAGGGATGAAAACGGAAACTATATTAACAATAACCAAAAATCCAAACGATGAACTACGAGAGTTCAAAGTCATACGCAAAAACAGCAAAAATATCTTTTTTATAGTCCTTACACAAAAATCCTCGTTCGTAAGAACGGGGATTTTTACTTTTTCACTATTACCTCTTCACTCTTCACTTTTCTCTCTTTTGCTCGGATTTTTGGAAGGTAATAAGTAATAGTGAATAGTGAAGAAGTAACAGCATCCGCTCCACGAATGAAATTAACGAACAGGAACAATTTCCCGACGAATAGGCACATACGGTTGTTTTTGTTCGTATGTTATGCTATAATCAAGTTGAGGTGATACAATGATAGTTAAAATATCTCAAACTGCATCAAATATAAAACAAACATTTGATATTGAAAGCGATAACTTTTATTTTTACGGTGAATTAGGTAGTATAAGTCGATTTCAGACAATAACGATTTCAAATAAAAATAATACAATTAAGGGAATATATAATCTTTCAAAATGGTTTAACTATATACCTTTCAGATGGCTTTTCGGCGAAGCGAATCTTACAAGAGTTTTTCATTTATATAAAAACGAAAACAATTATGGCAGTATAACTTTTTCAAAACACGGCTTTATGAAAGCTTTTTATGTAATTGCATTAGATACTGGTGAGATTTTTCATTGTTATAGCCGTTCAAACGGCTCTTTTAACTATGTTTCAATATATCATAGTGATAAGCAAATCGCTTTGATAGAAACTTACTTGAATACAACTGATTATAAATATACTCATAAGCTATATATTTTAGATGATTATGAAAAGTTTGCAGATACTTTATCCTTTTTCGTTCTTTATTATGCAAACTATCGCTTTGTAAAGCGCCTTCATATGAGCAAGGGTTCTTATCACGAAAAATCGTGGAGTTATTCTAAATATAACGATAAATATGACCCTAAGTGGCGTGAAACAAATTTCCCTGATGAAAACTTTTTTGGCAAGATAAACCTTTTCAAATAATCCTCTGGACTTATAGCCTTTAATGTGTATAATTGCTGTTACCAAAAAGAAAGGTGTAGCAGCTATGAAATTTGAAAACAAACAATAATAATTAAGATCTATGTATGCCTTATGGGAACGGTTAATGTATTTGCAAAAACACTTAACGGCAAACAACGAACAGGAACAATTTCCCGACGAATAGGCACATACGGTTGTTTTTGTTCGTATGTTATGCTATAATTACCGCAATCAAGTAGGAGGATATATATAAATGAGTACAAAGTTCAAGAGAATAATTGCTTTTTTGATAGACTGGAATATTTCTTTACTTCCGTTTATTTTCGTTTTTTCTTTTACAGCGCTCTTTTTGCAACAGCACTCTGAGGCAGATCCCATTGCTTTCTTACTTGCATTCTTGTTTATGATACTTTCCTTTGCGGCGTTTATATTAAGAGACGTTATTTTCAAGGGCCGCAGCTTAGGCAAAAGGATCTTCGGCTTATATGTTTACGATAAGAACTCCTTGGAAAAAGCAAGCGCAAAGCAATGCTTCTTGAGAAATATATTTCTTATTATATTCCAAATTGACGGCATCCTGTTGCTTGCCACGGGAAAAACCGTGGGGGACCGTGTGGCAGGT
This sequence comes from Eubacteriales bacterium, assembly GCA_045580165.1. Lineage (GTDB taxonomy): Bacteria > Bacillota > Clostridia > Oscillospirales > CAG-272 > UBA4717. Next base: position 15,258 of record JAZNNG010000079.1, on the reverse strand, counting down.
ACTTTGGTAATGACAAAAAAGGCACATGAATCGTATATCAATGATGCCACGTTGGTTCAGCCCCTTTCAAAAAAGCAGAAGGCAAAAAAGGCGCTTAAGGTATTCGTAATAATCATAGCCTGTGTAATTGCTTTTATAGGGTTTATTCAAATCATTCTTAATCTTCAGAAGGATTCGGAAGAATACAAAATTGCTTATAGCTATTTTACGGAAAGTAAGGCCTTCAATGACCTGAACGTTGACGAGTCAAAGATTCGTTTCAACCAATATTCTTATAACCGAGAGATGACAGACAACAGTTCTTTAACCGAAACTGCCGAATTAGGATTTACCGTAAATTTCAAGTCGTTTGTGGTCGTATGCCATAAGGAAAACGGTATTTGGACGGTGTGTGACGAATGTACCCTGTTTGAATAATACATCTCACGTTTACTCACAGGAGATCAAAATGAAAAAGCTGCGTTTAACTTACACCTTTGCGTTTTTGATGCTTCTCCTTACTGAAATACTTATTGCTTTGTTCGTACGGGATGATTTTGTTCGTCCGTACGTCGGAGATGTTCTCGTAACCGTTCTTATATGCTGCTTTTTAAGGATATTTTTTCCGTGCGGCGTTAAGGCTCTGCCCGTTTACGTTTTTATCTTTGCCGCCGCAGTCGAGGTGCTTCAGTATTTCGACGTTGTAAAGCTGCTCGGGCTTGAGTCAAACAGGCTTCTTTCCACAATAATAGGCCGCACGTTCTCGTTTGCCGACCTTATTTGCTATGCCGTAGGGTGTCTGTTGTTTTTTATCGTCGAAGCTTTATTCAAACATAAGCGCAAATAACACAAAAGCACTGCTAATGCAGTGCTTTTTCTTTTATTCCGCGTTTTCCTTGCGGTATTTCAGGGGACTTGCGCCGAAGCGTTCCTTGAAGCGCTTGATAAAGTATGAGGTGTTCGCAAAGCCCGTTGATGTCGCAACGTCCTGTACCGACGCATCCGTCTGTAACAGCTGATAACGAGCTCGGACGAGTCTTGTTTCAAGAACGTACTGTGTCGGGGTGGTGTTTATCTCGCTTTTGAAAAGTCTTATAAGATAGTTGGGATTGATAGAAAGCATTTCGGCTATTCCCTCTACCGACAAGGACTTATAGTAGTTGTTATGTATATAGGTGCAGGCTTTTTTGACGTAGGAGCTGTCTGTGCCTTTTTTTATTTCCTGCTCTCTGTTATATCTGTGAGCATCGGCGAGAACAAGAAACAAAAATTCGGATATATACTCCCGTTGTGCAGCAAGGTCGACTATATTCGGGTGCGAGCAGTGAGATATTTTTTCATAAAGAGATCTTAGCTCCTTATGATGCACGGGAACAAACACGGTGGGGATATTTTCAAGAACGTCAAGAGCGCATTTCTTCTGCTGGGGTGAACGGCTGCTTCTGAGATAGCTTCCTAACACCTCGGGGGTGGGATCACTGAAATCGAGGGTGAGCATAAACATATCGTAGCCGCCGTATCCGACTACATCCTGTCCCGGCTTTCTGAAAACAAGGCAGTCGGGCGCTATATGGTGGTAGACTCCGTCAAGATATATATCCCTCTCGCCCGTGAGATACAAGTCAAACTCGTAGTCGCGTATCGTACGGCGGTTTTCGTCGGGACAGGGAGAAATAAATCGCATACATTCAAGCACGTAGGGTATCGGGAATTTATCCATAGCCGTCACCTTTGGTTTTGTTGTTTTGTTCTAATAATATCACCGTTTTTGGCATTTGTCAAACGAAAAAAGTGTATTTTGTGTTATTTTATGTCAATTTTATTGCTTGTTTGGTACGGGCAAAGGCTATATAATTAAATCGGAAATATATTTTGAGGTAATCTTATGAAAAAGGACGATCTTTATTTAGCTGCGGATTCGGGCGGAAGCAAAACCGTATGGGTTCTTCTCGACAAGCTCGGTAACACGGTAGCTGAACACAAAGCTCACGGTCTCGGCGCAATCAAGGAAGGGGTGTTACCCGTGCTTGACACAGTGACCGAGGCTTTCAAGGCGTTAAAGCCTTACGGTATGCCGACGGGAATTTTTCTTTCTCTCGGAGGTCCCAACACCGCTGAGGTAGAGAGGGCTCTTGCAACGGTCTGGGAGGGTGTTCCCTCCTTCGTCGAGCGCGAGGCGTGCGGTAACGCTATACTTCAGGCGGCGGCGTTTCTCGACTGCTCGGCGGCGGTCCTGTGCGGTACGGGCAGTACCGCTATGGGTCACACAGTAAACGGTACACGATACGCGGGCGGCTGGGGTCCTGTATACGGGGACGGTGGCGCGGGAGGTGGCCTCGGTCAGGACGCGCTGAAGCTATTTCTGCGCTCACTCGACGGCATGGCTGAAACAGACCGTCTCGGCGATATGTTCACTCATATTACCGCAGGTCTTGACCTCGATGATTTTTCCGGACGTATGGAGGCAAAAAGACGCGCACTAAATATGAGCCGCAGAGAGCTTGCCGCCCTTGCTCCGGACATATACAAGCTCGCCATTGACGGTGACCCGGATGCACTCGGACTTTACCGCACACACGCAAGAGAGATCGCTTTACTTGCAAACGCGGTCAGCGACGATTCGGACGCCTACAAGATACTCATCTGCGGCGGATTTCTCACAGACAAGCCTTTGCTTCTTGATATGTGTCGGGAGGAGCTCGCGCGGCTGAGTCGGGCAAAGCTATACTACGAGCCCGACTTTTCACCCATTATTGCGGCAAAATTAGCGGTGCTGATGCGATACGGTGCAAGCCCGACAAAAGAATTGTTTGAAAAGATATTAAAGGCATAAGGAGATACGAAAAATGAATGGAATTATCAAAAAGCTCCACCGAGGACTTATAGTTTCTTGTCAGGCGCGTCCGGGCAATCCTCTCAGAGGCCCCGAGCACATGGCAGTAATGGCTCTCGCCGCCGAAATGGGCGGCGCGGTGGCTATCCGTGCAGACGGTCCGCGTGACATTCCCGCGATAAAAAGACTTGTTAAAATTCCCGTTATCGGAATTTACAAAACACATCCCAACCCCGAATTCCCCTACATCACACCCGCGTTTGAGCACGCAAAGGCTCTCGCGGATATGGGTGTTGAGATAATCGCTCTTGACGCGACGCTTCGCCCCCGTAAGGACGGAAGCGACGTTTCCGAGCTTATAGGACGCATCAAAAACGAGCTTGGCGTTCTCGTTATGGCCGATATTGCCACGTTTGAGGAGGGTGTTGCTGCGGCAAATGCAGGCGCCGACATTATTGCGACAACTCTCAGCGGATACACGACGTATTCTCCCTTCACGAAAGAGCCCGACCTTGAGCTTGTCCGCCGTCTGAAAGCGACCATAGACACCCCTATTATCGCCGAGGGACGTTACAATTCTCCCGAGGATCTTGCAGCAGGAATTGAGGCAGGAGCTCACGCCGTAGTCATAGGCAAGGCAATAACAAACGTACAATTCATAACCGACCGCTTTATTACCGAAGCAGGACTTTGAGGAGGGACGAAAATGAGTCTCAATTTTAATAATTTTAACACGGGCACGCTCTTTCTCGTGCGTACACCCGAGGTTTTCCCCGTGGGATACGCCGACAAGTGCTTTGCCGATATGAAAAACAATCTGCATTTCGATTTCGTTGCCCTGCTCGAGACCTGGAACTGCCGCGACGGTATTCTATGGAAGAGCGACAAATTCCCGAGAAGCAGTTATTGGGCGGGCGAGGAGCGCGATCCCGTTGAGGAGTGCTTTTTAGCGGCTGACAAGTACGGTATGGCGTTTTTGCCCGAAGCGGGAATGATGGACGAGGGGTATATGCTCGCCCACAAGGACGCTATGCTCACAGACTACGAGGGTAACGTTTCCCGTTACGGAAGGATCGGTCTCGTGCCGTCCTGTCCTCTCACTCTTGAATATCTCATAAACAAATACGATACCATGCTTGAAAGGTTCGGTCATCATCCGAGCTGCAAGGGAGTTTGTCTTCCCTGCGAAAACAGTATCGACGTGTCGTACGACAAATACTCGCGCGAAGCGTACAAAAAGTTTTACGGCGAAGAAATGCCCTCCCCCGACGAAATGTACGCGGACGACAACGTAAAAGAAAAGGTGCTTCATTTCACAGAAACACAGTTTCTCAATATGTACCGAGCCCTTGCCGTACATATCAAGGGAAAATACGGTCTGCCCCTTATGCATTATCCCCTCGGCATCATAAGCGCGTGCAGCTATATGCAGCCCGAGAGAATATGGCACGCGCGTAATATCTCGGTAATGACTCAAGTAAAGGAGCTTGATCTTCTCAACCTGCAGATCCATCCGCCGCTTTATCCCAACCCCTATTTCTATAAGCTCGAGACCGAGTATCTTATGGCAAACTCTGACGGAATGATACCGTGTATGGCAGACACACACTTCTATCACGAAAGCGCGGCGGGACGTGTTCCCGATATGACTCCCAAGCGCTTTGTGGACAACATTCTGTCAACCATGACTCCCTTCGGTATCTCATTCTTCTGCTACGGCTTTATGGCAGAGGAGCTTCCTCTCTGGAAAAAGGAGCTTAATCCCGGCGCGCCCGTTTATCAGGTGTACCGCGACGAGTACACGGTAGCGGCGCGCCGCGAGATGTGTCTTAAGGCTATGGGATACGTTGAAGATCTCCGTCCGCTTATGAACGGCACGCGTCATACCGCTGACCTTGCAATATACTTCCCCGAGCAGCTTAACAACGATTATCTATATAGCAGCTATTCGATAGAACACATTTTCGGACTTCACGAAATGCTGAACGCAGTAGCCATTCCCACGAAGGTTATCGCAAAAATACCCGATAGCGCCGCAGAGCAGAAGGCTCTTATTATGAGCTCCGTAAAATCCATCACGGACGACGATGCAAATAAGCTTAAGGCGTACCTTAGTGACGGCGGCAAGCTTATAGTTATCGGTAAATGCTGCAAGACCATTGAGGATATCGCAGGAATCAAGGTGGAGGAGTCAAACGGAATTTTCGCGCGATCCGATAAGTCAAAATTCTACAACCACTGTCTGTTCCGACTGCCTCTTGACGGCAGACACTATACCGAGAAAAACGGTGAGGTCCTGCTCGAATACAACAACGGTGACGCGATAGCAACGCGTCTCGGTAACGTCATCTACTTCGGCGCCGGAGATACCGTGGGACGCTTTAACGGTTACCGCGACTTTTTGCTTGCCGAATTCTTCAAAAAGATGCTCAAAGATGCGGGACTTGACAGCGGAGTTACCTTCAACAACATATACGTCAACCGACGTGACGGTCAGCAGTTTACGAGCTGCGACCTGTTTGAAAAGAACGGCAAAAGGCTTCTTCTTATCAGAAACTTCGGCGTTGAGCACCATCACGCATCGGTCGACTGGAGGCTTCCCGACAATATGAAAATCACAAGGGCTCTTGCCGACGGCGTGGAATTCAAATTTGAAAACGGTGCCGAAATGCCGAGATTTGAGCATTACGCGGCAATTTACGCAGAGGAGAAATAAGGCTATGTATAACAAGGAATTTTTTATAGAGGAATTAAAGCGTCTCGGACTCAAGCCCACCGACACGGTATTCGTTCACTCGTCCTTCAAGAGAATTGCGGGAGAGGAGGGTGTCGAGGGCGGTGCCGACACGATCGCCGACGCCTTCATCGAATACTTCGGCAAGGAGGGGCTTGCGGTGTTCCCCGCTATGAGCTGGAAGCTCGGCTATTACGTTAACGAAAAGGGGCAGATAAGCGACCCTGCGCTCGGTCCCAAAGAGGGATTTTGGGAGTACGGAAACCACTTTGACGTTCACGAAACGCCCTGCCACGATCTCGGAATAATCCCCGAGGTTTTCAGGAAGAAGGAGGGGGTTATCCGTTCGATATGTCCCTGCTCGTCGGTTGCCGCGTACGGTCCCGACGCAAAGGAGTTCTGCTCGGGTCACGAGTTCTCCAAAACTCCGCTTGGCTGGGACTCTCCGTGGGGCAAGCTCTATGACCGCAAGGCAAAAATAATGTTCCTCGGTACCGGTATGGGCTGTAACACCTTTATGCACGTTCTTGAGGAATACGCGGGAGTGCCCGGTATTCTGCGCCCATATATCTGGGAATACACCGCTACCGACTACGAGGGCAAAACTCACAAGATCGCGTTCAAGCGTCACGAGCCCGGTCATAACCACTACTATTCCAAGGTAGAGCCCGAGCTCGTTGAGAAAGGAATCGCAAAGAGAGTTACCTTCGGTGCAGGCACGGCGCATATCGTTGATGCCGTTGCCGAAACCGATTATATGGTAAAGCGATTAAAGGAATGTCCCGAGCTGTTTATGCACGAATATAACCCCCACGACTGATCTCATATAAGTTTTATCCCCAAACACAAGCTCCCACCGAGTAAAGATACCGTACTCGGCGGGAGTTTTTTAACTGTGTGTTAACATTTGGCTTTTTTGCACAATTACTTGACATTATTTTTGTGCAGTTGTATAATCTATTTGTATTGTTAAAATTATTATATATTAGTGTTTTATTACCGCGAAAGGAAACGTTATGCTAAAAAGACTTGCCGGAAGTATCCGCGAATATAAGCGCGCTACGATACTTACACCGGTCCTCATCACGGGCGAGGTAATAATGGAGTGTCTTATCCCCTTCGTTACCGCAGAGCTTGTGAACACTATCAAGTACAATGCAGAAAACAACATCCGCGATCTGAGCGAGCTTCTCAAATACGGCGGTCTGCTTTTTGCAATGGCGTGTCTGTCGCTTATGTTCGGCGCGCTTGCAGGTAATACCTGCGCTACCGCGTCCTCAGGATTTGCAAAAAATCTCAGACACGATCTCTACTACAAAATTCAGGATTTCTCATTCGAGAACATCGACAGGTTTTCGACCTCATCGCTGGTCACCCGTCTTACAACAGACGTGGCTAACGTCGAAATGTCGTTTATGATGATAATAAGAACTGCGATCCGCAGTCCTCTTATGTTCTTATTCGCCATCACGATGTCGTTTATTATGGGCGGTAAGCTCGCTCTTATGTTCGTGGTGGTCGTACCCGTTCTCGCTATCGGACTTTTCACGGTTGCGCGCAAGGCTATGCCCCGCTTCAGAAGCGTTTTCCGCAAGTACGATAAGCTCAACGCCTCCATTCAGGAAAACGTAAAGGGTATGAGAGTCGTCAAGTCCTTCGTTCGTGAGAATTTCGAGAAAAAGAAATTCGACACTGCGGCAAAGGACGTTTGCGCGGACTTTACGGCCGCTGAAAGAATAGTCGCCTTAAACAGTCCTCTTATGCAGTTTTGTCTTTACTTCGATATGATCTTCGTGCTGTTCTTCGGCTCGTACATCATTATCACGTCAAGGGGTCTTACTCTTGACGTCGGTCAGTTCTCGGCTATGCTTACATACGGCGTTATGATACTTATGTCACTGATGATGCTCTCGATGATATACGTTATGATAACCATTTCGATAGAGTCGGCGCGCAGAATAGTCGAGGTGCTCGACGAGGGCTCGACCATCGTAAACCCCGAGAACCCCGTATACGACGTTAAGGACGGCAGCATCAAGTTCGACAACGTAAGATTCAAATATTCAAAGCACGCTAAGAGATTTGCTCTCGATGACGTCAGCCTTGAAATAAAGTCGGGTATGACGGTCGGTATCATCGGCGGTACGGGCTCGTCAAAGTCCTCTCTCGTCGGACTTATCCCCCGTCTTTACGACGTTACCGAGGGTGAGGTCACGGTCGGCGGTATTGACGTGCGCGACTACGATCTCGATACCTTGAGAAACGCGGTTGCGGTGGTGCTTCAGAAGAACGTGTTGTTCTCGGGCACTATCAAGGAAAACCTGCGTTGGGGTAATCCCGACGCTACCGACGAGGAGCTTATTGAAGCTTGCAAGCTTGCCTGCGCGGACGAGTTTATACAGACCTTCCCCGACAAGTACGATTCCTTCATCGAGCAGGGCGGCGCAAACGTATCGGGCGGTCAAAAGCAAAGACTTTGTATTGCCCGTGCGCTTCTTAAAAAGCCGAAGATACTCATCCTCGACGACTCCACGAGCGCGGTCGACACAAGGACCGATGCCATCATCAGACGCGCGTTCAAGGATTATATTCCCGAAACCACCAAGATCATTATTGCGCAGCGTATCTCCTCGGTATGTGAGGCTGATATGATAATAGTTATGGACGGCGGTAAGATATCCGCGGTCGGTAACCACGACGAGCTCCTTGAAAAGAGCGACATTTACCGTGAGGTATACGAGTCCCAGACGAAGGGAGGCGCGGATGATGAAGAATAATAAAAACGCAAAAAAGCCCTCTACTCTCGCAAGGATCATAAAGGAGCTTTACGGCTTCTATCCCGTGCTGCTGCCCGTGGTCGTACTCTGTATCCTTTTCTCTGCGGCGGTCAGTGCTACCCCCTCGCTTTATATGCAGAAGGTGATCGCGGTAATTGAAGAATACTACGTTACGGGCGATTACGCGGCGGCAAAGCTTGAGATAATCCCGAAGATACTCGTGCTTGCAGGCTTCTATATTGCGGCACTCCTTTCAAGCTTTGCTTACACTCAGATAATGGCGTATATGACGCAGGGCTTCCTTTACAAGATGCGCCGCAAGATGTTTGAGGGTATGCAGAATTTACCCGTCAAGTATTTCGACTCGGTAAATCACGGCGACATAATGAGCTATTACACGAATGATATCGACACTCTGCGTCAGCTCGTGTCACAGTCCATCCCTCAGCTTCTTATCTCCTGCGTTACGATAATCACGGTGTTCTCCATTATGCTCTACTTCAGCGTATGGATGGCAATTATCGTTGCCGTCGGAGTTCTTATTATGACTCTGACAACCAAGAAGATCGGCGGCGGAAGTGCCAAGTACTTTATCCGTCAGCAGAAGGCTATCGGTAAGACCGAGGGCTTCGTTGAGGAAATGATGAACGGTCAGAAGGTAATCAAGGTGTTCTGTCACGAGGACGCGAGCAAGGCAGACTTCGACCGCATCAACGGTGAGCTTTTCGAGGACTCGCGCCGCGCTCACAGCTACGCTAACATCCTTATGCCCATACTCAACAATATCGGCAACGCGCTCTACGTTGTGGTCGCCATCGCAGGCGGTCTGTTCTTACTTTCCGACATTAAGAATATCGGCTTTGGCGGATTTGCCTTCTCGATAAGCATAGTAGTTCCCTTCCTTAATATGACCAAGCAGTTTTCAAGCAACGTAAGCCAGGTGTCCCAGCAGATAAACTCCATTATTATGGGTCTTGCAGGTGCGTCGAGAGTATTTGAGCTTGTCGACGAGGAGCCCGAGGTCGACGACGGATACGTTACTCTCGTGAACTCTGTCGTTGCCAAGGACGGCACCATTACAGAAAGCGAAAAGCGTACGGGCAGCTGGGCGTGGAAGCATCCCCACTCGGACGGAAGCGTTACATACACTCCCCTTTGCGGCGATGTGCGTATGGTCGACGTTGACTTCGAGTACGAGGAGGGCAAGCCCGTTCTTCAGAACGTCACCCTCTACGCAGAGCCCGGTCAGAAGGTTGCCTTCGTCGGTGCGACGGGTGCAGGTAAGACGACTATCACCAACCTTATAAACAGATTTTACGATATTGCCGACGGTAAGATACGTTACGACGGCATAAACATCAACAAGATAAAGAAGTCCGACCTTCGCCGTTCCCTCGGCATAGTGCTTCAGGACACGAATCTCTTTACGGGAACGGTTATGGAAAACATTCGTTACGGCAAGCTTGACGCAACAGATGAAGAATGTATCGCGGCGGCAAAGCTTGCGGGCGCGGACGACTTCATAACAAGACTTCCCGACGGATACGATACCGAGCTTTCGGGTAACGGCGCAAATCTCTCGCAGGGTCAGCGTCAGCTTATCGCAATAGCGAGAGCCGCAGTTGCCGACCCGCCCGTTATGATACTCGACGAGGCTACCTCCTCCATCGACACGCGTACCGAGGCAATAGTTCAGCGCGGTATGGATAAGCTTATGGAGGGCAGAACGGTATTCGTTATCGCGCACAGACTGTCGACCGTCAAGAACTCCGACGTTATAATGGTGCTTGACCACGGTAAGATAATCGAGCGCGGCGACCACAAAAAGCTTATTGCCGAGCGCGGCACCTACTATCAGCTCTACACAGGCGCGTTTGAGCTTGAATAACACAAAAAAGAAGCGGAAATTTCCGCTTCTTTTTTTGCAAAATGGGTTGATTATAGGCGTATTGTATGATACAATTACCACAAGATTGGAGTTTTCTCCAAATACGGCATAAAGCCGATAAAAGCGAGGACTTATTTATGAATAAGCTTGTAATTTATCCCGAATATCCTGCCCGTGTAAAAAGGAATTACGACTACAAGGTTGTTGTAAGCCAGGGCAACGAGTCCCACGAGATTCCCGTCTACAACGAGCTCCGTCAAAGCGCCGCTACACGCGAGCCCTGGGGCGACGATTACAGACGTTTTGCGGAATTTGCATTTGAAGGCGAGGGTGTACGCGTTGACATCACCGTCAATATGAGCTTTGCGGAATATACGGTAATGCCTGCTATCGCAAACCTCAAGTCTACGGTAAAGGACAACGTGATCTCGGTATACCTTGACCATCCCGAAACCTTTATGATAAGACTCAACGATAAGGTAAACACTATGCTAGCGGTATTTGCCGAGGCTCCCGAGGACGCCGAGGACATTCCCGACAGAAACGCTGAGGGTGTTATATACATTAACTCGGGAGAGTGGCACGACGAGCCCGACAATTTCTTAAGACTCGGCGCAAATCAGACCCTTTACATAGCGCCCGGTGCAGTTTGTAACGCGCGCGTTCTCGGCGACGGCGACAACATTAAAATTCTCGGACGCGGTATGGTCCGCGACCCGTTTGACACCCGTACGGTAAACGTACACGGCGTTAACTACAACGTAAACATCACTAATTCCAAGAGTCCCGTAGTCAAGGGCATCAAGATCGTCGACTGCCGCTTCTACCACATTTATTTCAGCGACTGCGAGGATGTTTACATTGAGGGCATCAAGCTTTTATCAAATATTATATCAACGGACGGAACCAAGGTCCACAACATCGACGGTTTAGTTATGAAGAACTGCTACGCCGACGTAGGTGACGACGTATTCACCCTCTCGGGCGACACTCCCGATAAGATACGCGACCTCTATTATGAGAACATCATCTGCGGCTCCACCTGCGGTATCTTCTCGTTTACGGGCATTAAAACCAACGTAAAGTTCAAGGATATCAGCGTATTCAGATGCAATGAGTCTATGTTCAAGCATTTTTACACCTCGACTGAAAACACACCCTACGGCGGCGTCGAGATAGACGGTCTTTACGGCGTTGACTGCGTGTTCATCCCCACCCTTTTCCACACCACAGGTCAGGGCTCGGGACACAAGGATATAAGATACAAGAACGTTTCTGCAATTATGCCCGCAGGCACGCAGAATCAGGAGGAAGCCTTCGGAAACAGACCTAAGAAGGCGGTAGTTATTGCCAACGGTGAGGATTTTGAATTCAATTTTGAGAACATCTGGCTTGACGGCAAGCTCTGCAAGACCGTAGACGACCTCAGAGTTGCTAACAGATCGGGCAAAGAGGCGGTGTTCAACGTAAAAGCCGACGTGGAAAGCGGCAAGTGGCTTCCGATGAAGTCTAACACCACCGTTCTTGACAATCCCTTCGTATACGAGTCCAAGGCAGAGCCCGTTAAGATGGGTGAAAATCTCCTTAACAACGGTGGATTTGAAAACGGCGTTGACGCGTGGGTGGCTGGAAACTTCGCTAGACTTGAGCTGTCAGACAACTCGCATAGCGGCAAGTACTCTCTCTATGTTCCCGCGCATCTTCGTTGGGGCGGTGTTACTGTCGGAATAAAGGATATTCTCTGTCGCGGCGGTGCGGGTAAATACAGAATTTCCTTCTATACTCTCCGCGGACCGCTCGGCGAGCAAACAACGGTCAACTGCGCCGTTACCCTCAAATACGGCGAGATTACCAATGACGCGAATATGCAGAGCGAAGTATTCCGCGCACCGTTTGAGCTTTCAAACGAGTGGACAAAGAGCTTTATAGAATTTGAGCTTTCCGAAGATATGGCAAAGGTAAATACCTCATACTTCATTCTTCAGAACAATCACGAGTCGGGTGAGCTTTCGTTCTACCTCGATGACGTTACTGTTGAAAAAATAGGCTGATAAAGCATAATAAAAAGAGATAAAGCCAACGGCTTTATCTCTTTTTGGTTTACTGTACTCCGAACAAAAGCTCTGCGTAGGTCGGGAAGGGCCACACGGTATCTGCCGTGTACTTTTCCGCCTCGTCGGCGAGCTCTCTGAGCGCCTTCATTTCGTCGATCACGTTTTCCTTATACGCAAACGCAAGCTTTGCTACGTCAGCGTCACGCTTAATATCAGCGAGTCGCGCTTCTATATCGTCGCACTTCGCGTACATTTTTACGACAAGCTCGGTAAGCTTATTTACAAGCTTTTCTTCAACCGAGCAATCGACTGAGGCGATAAACGCTCTCTTTGAGTTTGCGGTGGACGCAAGCTTTCCGACATACTCCTCAACCGCGGGGATTATTTCCTTTCTCGCCATTTCTATCATAGTCAGCGCTTCGATGCGTATAGTCTTGCAGTAGTTTTCAAGAATTATCTCGCATCTTGAGTTTACCTCAGCCTCGCTGAATATCTTATGTATTCTGAAAAGCTCAAGATTCTTTTCGTCGGCATAATGTACAAGCGCGTCGGGAGTTGTTCTGTAATTGAGAAGCCCTCTCTTTTCGGTCGCTTCCTTTATCCATGCATCGTCGTAGCCGTTGCCGTTGAAGATTATTCTCTTGTGCTTCTTGATTATGGACTTGATGAGGGTATTTAATTCCTGCTCAAAGTTTTCTGCGTTCTCGAGAATGTCTGCGTACTGTCTGAGTGACTCGGCAACCGCCGTGTTTATCATAATGTTACTGCAGGCGATAGAGCTTGACGAGCCGAGCATACGGAACTCGAATTTATTACCCGTAAAGGCAAAGGGCGAGGTTCTGTTTCTGTCGGTGGTATCCTTCGGGAACTTGGGTAAAAAGTGTACGCCGAGCTTAAACTGTGTTTTTTCCGTCTGGCAGTATGCCGTGTCGTTTTCAATGGCGTCAAGTATCGCGGTCAACTCGTCGCCGAGGAACATCGATACTACTGCAGGGGGTGCTTCGTTGGCGCCGAGTCTGTGGTCATTACCCGCGTCGGCTACCGAGATACGAAGAAGGTCCTGATAATCGTCAACCGCCTGAATTACCGCGCAGAGGAACAAGAGGAACTGCGCGTTTTCAAAGGGGGTGTCACCGGGAGTTAAGAGGTTTGCGCCCGTGTTTGTGGAAAGCGACCAGTTATTGTGCTTACCCGAGCCGTTTACGCCCTCAAAGGGCTTTTCGTGGAGAAGGCAGACGAGTCCGTGCTTCTTAGCCGTTCTCTGCATTATCTCCATTGCAAGCTGGTTGTGGTCGGTTGCTATGTTTGTGGTTGTGAATATGGGGGCAAGCTCGTGCTGTGCGGGAGCCGCCTCGTTGTGCTGGGTCTTTGCGAGGATGCCGAGCTTCCAAAGCTGCTCGTTTACCTCTGCCATAAATTCCGCTACCTGAGTTTTGATGGTGCCGTAGTAGTGGTCATCCATCTCCTGACCCTTGGGTGCCTTCGCGCCAAAGAGGGTTCTGCCCGTGAACATAAGGTCCTTACGCTTTTCGTAAAGATCCTTGGGGACAAGGAAGTATTCCTGCTCGGGTCCGACCGTGGTCTTTACAGACTTAACGTTCTCGTTGCCGAAAAGCTTGAGCACGCGCATTGCCTGCTTGCTTACCGCCTGCATTGAACGAAGCAGAGGAGTCTTTTTGTCAAGCGCCTCTCCGCCGTACGAGCAGAATGCCGTAGGTATGCAGAGAGTGTTACCCTTGATAAACGCGTATGAGGTGGGGTCCCAAGCTGTGTAGCCTCTTGCCTCGAAGGTCTCGCGCAGTCCGCCCGAGGGGAAGCTCGATGCATCGGCTTCGCCGTGTACCAGCTCCTTACCCGAGAATTCCATTATTATTTTACCGTCGCCGGTGGGGGATATGAAGCTATCGTGCTTTTCCGCGGTGATACCCGTCATAGGCTGGAACCAGTGAGTAAAGTGGGTCGCGCCCTTCTCTATCGCCCATTCCTTCATCGCGTTTGCAACAACGTTTGCAACCGTGATATCGAGAGAACGTCCGTCATCAATAGTTCTCTTCATTGCCGCATAGGTTTCCTTTGGCAAGCGCGACATCATTGCGCTCTCGCCAAATACAAGCTCTCCGAAATATTCGGGTAAACGGTTCATTATTTTCTCCATTCTGCCTTTCGGCACGGTAATCGAAACTCTTTCCCATTTTATAAAATGATATTATATATTATAATGCAGTTATTTTTCTTTGTCAATATTCATTTTTCACAATGTATATGGGAGTCGGAGTGTGGTTGATGAGTTTTTTGACTATGCAGACGGGACGATGGGTCGGAGCTTGACCTAATTTTGACTTGTGGCGTTCCGAGCTTATGTGTTCTTTTCTGTACGGACAGAAACGAACCAAAGAGCCGTCCAAGGGGAGGCTCAGTGCCTCCCCTTAGATATCCTCTCTTGCCAAAGGGATACTCCCTTTGGAAACCCTCGCGACACGGTTATCTGCACGAAATTTGTAGTCTTCGGTCGACGGTCTACTGCGGTTCGGTCACGCCTCGGCTCTGATATGCCCCCGGCATATCATTCACTCCCTCGGCGCCGCTTCGCTACCTCGGCGACCCGTTTGCAAACGGCGGCAGCAAGCCACCGCCCTACGGATATATTTGAATTGTTGACTTGTGTTCGCCCGCCCATCAAATTGCACGAAACGGGCGATTCGTGAATCGCCCCTACAGGTTTGAAATATTGAATTTACCTTATAGGGGAGCATTCTATATACTCCCGCATTGACGGGCGAATATAGAATCCGCCCCTACGATATTCTGATTTTGTCTGTCCACAACGCAAAAAGACCTCTGCAAATTGCAGAGTTCTTATGTATTGATAAGGGTGTTACGGGAATTATTGTGTTTTACACCTCATCCGAGCGACTACGTCGCCCACCTTCCCCCGCTGGGGAAGGCTAAATTTTGACATTATTTTTTATATAGGCTAAATCTCGCGTTTTTAC
>JAZNNG010000078.1:0-44600 GCA_045580165.1 Eubacteriales bacterium | reverse complement strand
GAAAGCGGGTCAAGCTCACCTTCAATATTAGGTGCGCAAGCCGGAGGATAATAGCTGTAGCTAAGGAAATCTACCGCATTCATCCACTTGAGGTCATATGCTTTTCTTGAAGCACAGGTAAACTCGTATGTAATCGGATTGGAATAAAGCTTTCTTATTTCCTCAATGACCTTTGACCAAGATTCACTCTGACCCTCGGTACCGTAGTACTCTGCGCCGATTATCATAGCATCAATTCCCGTTCGCTCCG
The DNA here is from genome assembly GCA_045580165.1 of Eubacteriales bacterium. Classification (GTDB taxonomy): domain Bacteria; phylum Bacillota; class Clostridia; order Oscillospirales; family CAG-272; genus UBA4717. Next base: position 44,350 of record JAZNNG010000078.1, on the reverse strand, counting down.
CAAAATCAGCAAAGTACTTTGAAGCTTCGGTAAACGAATGGAACCATTTGCCCCAATAATCGTTCTCTACTCCCGCTATCTGCTTGAGGTCTGCGGTGTTCGGAAATTTTACCATTCCCATCCAAGCTCCGTCAAGAGGTGTAAGGCAGGGTTTGAAAAGCACTCTAATTCCGTTATCGTGAAGTCTTTTTACAGTATCCGCAAGCTCAAGCTCGCCTGTGGAATATTCAAAGTCAAGAAATACGTTTGTAGAATAGTAGTTAGTCTGACAGAAATTCATATTGAGTGTAGTCCAGTTGATTCCCGCCTGACGCATAAGCTCGGGCTGATTCTTTACCTCGGGGCGATTATAGTAACCTCGCTTCGCCATAAAACCGAAGTTTGTTCCGCAAATAAGCTCATTAAATATGGGGTGATCCTTAAATCTTTCAGGTATATATACCTTGCTCTTATCCATATATTCTCTCCTTATTTGTACCACTTAGCGGCAAAGTTTTCTATAAGTGCTCTTTCGGGCCTCTTTCCGCACCACTGAAGCGCTCCCGAAAGGATTACAAACGGTACTGCGGTCTGAGGTTTATGCCATGTTGTCTGAACCATACCGTGGCTCTTTCTGTTGTAACATACGTCAACCATACTCTCAATGCTCTCCTCATTAATAAACGGAGAGTAAACGGTCTCAAACCCCTTGCTTTCGAAGAATGCAGCATCCTGCCACTTCTTACCGGGGTTGTTGTGTGTCCAGATATTGATAAGGATGTTCTTCGGGAGCGCGTCAACTATGCTTTCGTTACACTTCCAATAGAGCGCGTCCATAGATGAATAAAGCATATCTGCCCACATAAGCATTCTTACGTTTCTCTCGGAAAGGTATGTGTTGAGGAACGAGAGATGCTTTGCCAAAAGCACGTCGGCGCTCTGGGTTCTGTCTTCTTCGGTCGAGCCAAAGCCAAACGCTTTATCGCATCCCGTATGGAGATAGGGGGGATTTCTGAAGGTTTCAAGAAGCTCGTCTATAAGAAGCTTGATAAATTCCTTGGTCTTGGGGTTTTCAGTCGCAAAGCACCAGCCGCCCGGAATATACATATCCTCGAGATCGGGTCTTTGGTCGAGTACCGTATGCTTTCTCGAGATAATTCTGCTCCAGCCTGCGTGCGAGGTGAGATTCTGCTGAGGGATGGGAATGATGTGAAGCTTATCGATAGCAAAGCTTACAAGATCAAGTATTTCTTCCTTGGAATATGCATTCGGCCAATGTGCGTAATCGAGGCTGTACGGGAACATTCCCCAGAACTCAACGAAAACATGATTGTATCCGCAGATAGCGGCGGTCTTCATCATCTTCTTGATATATTCGGGATGGCTCTCTTCCTTTTCTGTTCCGTCATCGGGTCTGAAAATACATACGTGAACCGATCTGAACGGAATGTTAGGATAATCTCTCATAGTCATCTGAGGAATTTCGTCAAGCTCCTCGGAAATTCTGATAAACGTCTTAAGCGCAAGAAGCATACCGTCAACTGTCTTTGCAATAATGAGTATATCAGACTCGGAGATATCCATAGTATATTCTTCGTCATTTACAAACTCGGGGAGCTTTTCGGGAATAGCATTATTTCCGATAGAAAGGATATACGCATCTTTGACACCGTCGAAAACCACTGTTTCCGCCTTGTTTTCAAAGCCTGCAAGCTCAAGAAGAAAGGAAAAATCGGTTTCATCGGCATTGGTCTTGACCACTGCCGCCTTGTTGTGCTTGTAAACACCGCCCTTGAGTGTAAACTCCTTGGGCTCGATGAGTAATTTGTTAAGAAGCTCGTGCTTTTTCATTTTATGTTCTCCTTTTATGTAATTATTTTTTAAGTACTCTTTTGTAGTTTCTGCCAATATTGTCCCAAAGCTCAAGCGCGTCCTTTGCGGCAACGCTCGTACCGTATCCGCCTCTGTAGGTCCAGGTTGCAAGTCTGTCTACACCAAGGGATTCGTACATATCAACAACTTCGTCGATCTGCTTGAAGTCCTTGGGACGCTTGTTGTAGCCCATAAGCCAACGCTCTGACTGTTTTCCGTACTTCTTAGCCATAGCTACCGTGCGCTCTGTTATCTCTCTGAAGAAGCTTTCGGGAAGCTCCCAGTTTATAATGGTAGTTGAGAACACATCGAAATAAGGGCAAGACGCTACCATATCCCAGTTATCGTAGCCGCGAAGCTCGGTTACGTAGTAGGAATTGAGAGTTGCGTGTACGCAACAGGTGATCTCAAGCTCCGGGTTTATTTCCTTGAGAGTCTTTGAGGTGTCGGAGAGTGTATAAAGTGCTTCTCTCCATCTGAACTGCTTAACGTCATCGTTCATAAACTTAGGCATTTCGTAGCCGTAGTATTCCTCAAATTTCTTCATACCCTCGGGACATCTGCACGCCCAATCGTCACCGGCGCCGCCCGTAATGGAGGCGTAGGACTTAGGGTATGCGTAGTGCGGCTCGTCCCAGAAAAAGCCGTCCACCTCTGTCTCACGGGCAAGCTTTACGCATATCCTCTTGAAGTAATCTCTGAACGAATTAGTGTTAAAGCAAGCAGCGGGAAGAACCTCTCCCGTATAAGCAGACACCTGTCTGTGATGGATGTTGTTCTGCAAAAACAGGCTTACCTGCTCACCGCCGAAGTATTTTCCGATACCCCAGGTATCCGCAATTACTCTGAGTCCGAGCTCGTGGGCGCACTTTACGATGTTGTTGATATTCGGAAACCAGAAGTCCATATCAAACTCGGTTATAGCCAGGATAACCGTGTCACATCCGTGCTCCTTCATTTCTTCAAAGTCTTTTTTTGCGTGCTCTACGTAATTGAGTCCGTAGTAGCTGACCGCCGTGTGCTTGATTGCCATAGTATGCTCCTTTTATTTATTCAATATTTTTTCTACTTCTTCTCTGTGGGGAATTGCCCCTACGACGTACTTTTTAGTAACACTTAAGCCGGATGCCGCAACCGCGTACCTTGCGGCAAGCTCTATGGGCATTCCCTCGAGTAAGCATGCGGCGAGATAACCGTTGAAGGTGTCGCCTGCGCCCGTCGTGTCAACGGCTTTTACATCAATAGCGGGAATTTCGGTTTGACCGTTGATAATACATCCCTTTTTGCCGAGTGTTACGATATAGTTATCAAAGCAGCTCTCGTTACAAAAGGCGCGTTCGTGCTCGTTTGGTGTGCCGAGATAGTAACGGAAGCTTTTCGTGCTCTTTTGCTCTCTTGCAGGTGCGGGGTTGTATATTACCTTGACTCCGTGCTTCTCTGCAATCTCAAGAGCCTTTACGTTTACCTCCTCGGGAACTTCGTTCTGTATCATCAGAATTTCAGACTCGCTGATCTCTTTTTCGTATGTAAGAACATCCTCGACCGAGAGCTTTGCGTCCTCGTACTCGGTCACCCTGTTGTCACCGTCCTTGTCGGTGAGGATGAATGCTATCGCGCTCTTTTGACCTGCCTTGCGGATAACGTAAGACTTGATACCGTCTACTGCAAGCACCGCTTCACACTCGTCGGTGATCTCATCGTCACCCATAGCCGCAAGAAAGGATACCTCTGCTCCCATTCGTGCGGCGGCTATTGCCTGATTGAAGCCCTTACCGCCAAGCTCGTACGCGAGGTCGTTGGCAACCACTGTTTCTCCCGGGTTGTGGAAATGGTCAACGGGCATAAACACCGAGCGTCCGCAAATTCCTATAACTGCAATTTTTGCCATATATTACCTCACAGATGCTTTATTCTGGGCAGGAACTTGTCAACTATCGCTTTATTGTACTCTCCTCCACCCTCTACGTTACTGCTCATATATATGGGAAGCTCTGCACCCGAGCGAGCCGCTATGTCAGCCGCTTCAAGAAGAACCGACTGCATAATGAACGAGCCTGCCGTCGTTGAGATGCTGCCCATCTTTACGGGAGAATTGTATATGCCGACCACCGCGTCGCCGTGTGCGATACAGTTGTCGATATAAAGGTCAACATTTTCGTATAGATGCTTTCCGAATTTCGGCTTGTCGGCAAAGTACTCTGAGGAAAGTATGCCGATGGTGGGCACACCGAGCTTTCTTGCTTCAATTGCCGCCTCAACGGGAACTGCGTTTTTACCCGAGGTGGACACTACGATGAATATATCCTTGGGTGTCATACAGTATCTCTTGATTATTGCCTCGGATATTCCCTGCATTTTTTCCATGTGGCTTGATTTTGCCGCACCGTTATGAAGCATTAGGTCGGTATCAAGCACTGCGCTGACGTTTGCAAGACCGCCTGCACGGTAGAAGCTGTCAAGCGCGATGAGGTGGGAATGTCCGCATCCGAATATGTAAATAATTCCGTCGTTCTTTATCGTTTCGGCGACCATTTCTGCCGCATTTTCCATTTTGTCTGATTGGGTGCTTTTTATCTTTTCGAGCACCGCGAGAGTTTCCTTATAATAAGCGTCGATAAGCATAGTTATTCCCCTTTACTCTTACTGATTAGATCTTACAATACATCATAAAAATTAACAACCGACAAAACGGCATAATAGGTGCACAAAACGAAACTTGACAAAAGCAAAATCAAGTAGTAAAATAAATAAAACGGCTGAAAGGACGGGTATTTTCCGAATATGTTTTTTGCCGAAACTCAGCTCTCACTTGAGCTGCTTGGAATATTCAAAATAAAGCGCGGTGCGGGTGCAGGCTACAGCTTTGAGCGAAGCTACGACAGTATAAGCATACGTCTTGACGGAAGTGCTAAATTCAAAAGCGGCAACACCGAGTTTGAAGTAGGTCACGGAGACGTACTGTATCTGCCGAAAAATAAGACCTATTCTCAGGAGACCGAGGGTGAAACGGTTCTTGCAATACATTTTATAAATTACAGTTTTTCGCCAAAGAACAGACCTGAGGTAATATCGGTCGACAACTATGAGGTAATAACCCGACTTATCGAGGAGATGTACCGCGAGTGGAAAGAAAAAAAGCAGGGATACAGATACAAATGTATCTCCCTGTTTTATAATCTTTTGCATCAATTGAATCTTCAGGCGCACGAGGACACCCTATCTGCGGTTACCCAAAACGAAAAGCTGAAGGCGGCGATAAGCTACATACACTCGCATTACAGAAGCGAGCAAATGAATATATCCGAGCTTGCATCTATGTGCGCGGTGTCGGACACCTATTTCAGAAAGCTTTTCAAGGAGATACACGGGGTGTCTCCCGCGCAGTACGTGATAAATCTCAGACTCGAATACGCATCTCAGCTACTGCAAAGCCGACTTTACACCATTCTTGAGGTGAGCGATAAATCGGGCTTCAATGACGTCAAGTATTTCAGCAAGCTTTTCAAAAAGCATTACGGCGTATCACCGAGCGAGTTCAGAGATATTATTCCCGAGAATGAGTGGAAGTAAAAAAGACGCACCGATTTAGAAAAACAAAAAGCCATAGTATAGAATTCATTTGAGTTCTGTACTATGTTTTTTGTTATGTGAATTTTCAATAGACAAATCAAATTCGGCAATTTGGAAATAATCTCGATTCAACTCCGGACAAATCCGCAATAATACGTTGAAAAAAGCAAAGAAATATGATATAATATATAATATAAAATTGTATAAACGGAAAAATTTCTTAAAATACGGAAAAGGCAGTTTTGTTGTATATCGCAAAAAGGCTGAAGAAAGTGCATTTTGATTATAGGAGATATTGTGATGACAGATACAGATAGAAAGAAAGCAGCGAAAGCCTTCTCTGAATACTGGAAAGACCGTGGTGACGAAAAGAGCGACAGCCAATCCTTTTGGCTTGCTCTTGTTCGCGACGTTCTCGGCGTTGCGGAACCCGAAAAGTTTATACTTTTCGAGGAACGTGTGAAGCTCGACCACACGAGCTTTATTGACGGACATATTCCATCCACTCACGTTCTTATTGAACAGAAAAAGAAGGGACTGAACCTTCGTAGCAACATTCGTCAATCGGATGGTACGTTGCTCAATCCTTTTCAGCAAGCGCAAAGATACTCAGCTGCGTTGCCGTATTCCAAGCGCCCTCGTTGGATTATCACTTGCAATTTTGAAGAATTTCTTATTTATGATATGGAAAAACCAACGGGAGAGCCGGAAAGCATAATGCTTAAGGATCTTGCGAAGGAATACTACCGCTTAGAGTTTCTAGTTGAGGAAAAAAGCGAGCTTTTGCATCGCGAGGAGCAGATTTCCATTCAAGCTGGTGAACTTGTCGGAAAACTATACGATGCCATTCTGAAGCAGTACATACACCCCGATGATAAGGCGTCACTTCACAGCCTTAACATTCTTTGCGTGCGCCTTGTTTTCTGCCTTTATGCAGAGGATTCGGGCATCTTTGGAGAACACCTCAAATTCCACAATTATATCAAGAGCTTTGTACCGAAGGATGTGCGCCGCGCACTTATAGAATTGTTCCGTGTTCTCGACACCAAGACGGAGGATCGCGATCCTTATATGGACGAGTTTTTGGCATCCTTCCCGTATGTAAACGGTGGCTTGTTTGCAGATAAGAATATTGAAATTCCTAATTTTACACAAGAAATTGTTGACCTGCTTTTGCACAAAGCAAGCGAGGATTTCGATTGGTCTCAAATCAGCCCTACGATTTTTGGCGCGGTATTTGAGTCCACGTTGAACCCCGAAACCCGTCGCAGTGGCGGTATGCACTATACATCTATTGAAAATATTCATAAGGTCATTGATCCTTTGTTCCTCGACGAGCTTCGCGAGGAGTTTGATGAAATTAAGGCTTTGAAGGTGCCGAAAATCCGTAATGATAAGGCAGAAGCCTTCCGTGAAAAGCTATCAAAGCTTACTTTTTTCGATCCCGCTTGCGGTTCCGGTAATTTTTTGACCGAAACATACATATCCCTGCGCCGTTTGGAAAACGAGGCTTTGCTCTTGTGCACCGGCGGACAAATGCTACTTGATTTTGGTGATATTATTAAGGTATCTATCGGTCAGTTCTACGGTATTGAGATCAACGACTTTGCCGTAACCGTTGCAAAGACAGCTCTTTGGATTGCGGAATCGCAGATGATGAAAGAAACCGAGGAAGTAATGAACACTAACCTTGATTTCTTACCGCTGAAATCCTATGCGAATATCGTTGAAGGTAACGCGCTCCGTACTGATTGGGAAAGTGTTGTTCCCAAGGACAAGCTGACTTACATTATGGGTAATCCTCCGTTTATCGGATATTCCTTGCAGAACGAAGAACAGAAGAAAGACATTCTTTCCATCTATGTTGACGAAAAAGGCAAGCCGTATAAAACGGCAGGAAAGATTGACTATGTTTCGGGTTGGTACTTCAAAGCAGCGTCTATGATGGAGGGTACAAATATCCGTGCTGCATTTGTTTCCACCAATTCCATCACGCAGGGCGAACAGGTTGCAGGAGTATGGAAACCGCTTTATGACCGTTTCAATATTCATATTGATTTTGCTCATCGCACATTCCGTTGGGACAGCGAGGCAAGTATCAAAGCGCACGTACATTGTGTAATCGTGGGCTTTAGTGCCGCGCCCAATTATAAGCAAAAGCAACTCTATTCTTCTGAGAGATTACAGCTTGTTGATAATATCAACGCATATCTGATTTCTGCGCCGACAGTTTTTATAGAAAGCAGAACCCAATCCATCTGTGATGTGCCGCAGATGGTGTATGGAAACAAACCTACGGATGGCGGTTTTCTGTTTTTAACCCCCGATGAATATGCAGCCTTGGCTAAAAAAGAGCCATCTGCACTCAAATACGTCCGCCAAATCTATGGTGCAGCTGAATATATCAACAACAAGGCACGTTATTGTTTGTGGCTTGTTGGAATTACTCCTGCAGAATTACGAAGCTCTGCCTTTATCAGAGATCGCGTTGAAAAGGTACGCGAATTTAGATTGAGCAGTACCAAAGACGCTACTCGCAGAAGTGCTGACACTCCGACATTATTCCAAGAGATTCGCCATCCCGACAGCCCATATATAATCATTCCGCGTCATTCTTCCGAGAATAGAAAATATATTCCTTTCGGCTTTGTAAATCCCGAAATCATTGTTAATGATGCCGTTCAGATTATCCCTAATGCAGAACTGTATCATTTTGGAGTTATGATGTCGAATGTTCATATGGCGTGGACTCGTGCTGTATGTGGAAGATTGGAGATGCGGTATAGATACTCAAAGGACGTCGTATATAATAATTTCCCGTGGTGCAATCCAACCGACGAACAGAAAAAGAAAATTGAGGAAACGGCGCAGGCTATTCTTGATGCACGTGCGCTCTATCCCGATTGCTCTCTCGCAGACCTCTACGATGAGGTTGCTATGCCGCCCGAACTCCGCAAAGCACACCAAGCCAACGACAAAGCAGTTATGCAAGCCTACGGCTTTTGGGGCAAGCTCAACACCGAATCTGCGTGTGTGGCCGAACTTATGAAGATGTATCAAAAATTAACAAAATAACAGTTTACGTTTGTTTAACAAAATTTCATAGCAAAAGGCCGAGTTATTCGCTTAATTAAAAGCTTATAACTCAGCCTTTTTTCATTATATCTCCACTTCGAGATTGTCTATCATTATTTTGTGCGGTCCTCTGTGAACTGCGGTCTTATAATTTTCGTCAATGTAGGTGAAGTCTTCGTCAGAAAGTGTGAATTCTACCGTCTTTTTTGCACCCACGGGAAGCTCTACCTTCTTGAACTTTCTGAGCTTCTTAACGAATGGTGTTATCGGACAATAGAGTGCTCTCACAAACAAAAGTACACTTTCCTTAATGTCGTAATTACCCACGTTTTCTACCGTTACGCTGACGTTTACTTTACCGTCAGCACACTTCTCTGCTCTCAGGTCGGAGTAGTTTACCTTAGTATAAGAAAGTCCGTAGCCGAACGGATAGAGCGCGTCGGGTGACGAGAGGACGTAGTCGCGTCCGGGGTTATCGTAGCTTCCGTGCTGTTTATAGAAGCTTCCGCGCGCGGTTGGCTTATGGTTATAGTAGCAGGGGATGTGGCCTACCGACTGCGGGAACGAGACTGCAAGCTTTGCAGACGGTGTTATATCACCGAAAATGAGGCTTGCGAACGCGTGACCGTTCTGCTCTCCTCCGCCCCAACAGAACATATATGCTCTGCATTTATCAGACTCCTTCTTTATTGCAAAGGGACGTCCGCCGTAAACTATAAGTATCGTCGGCTTTCCGAGAGCGACAACCTCGTCAAAGAGCTTTTTCTGATTGGGTGTTAGCACGAGGTCGCTTCTGTCAAAGCCCTCACTGCAGGTGATGGTATCACCGACGGCAACCTCGTCGCCGCTGTCAGCACCTGCGTTTGCTCCGCCGCCGACTGTCGCCGCGTCACCGAGGACAAGGAAAACTGTATCCGCTTTCTTTGCAGCTTCAACCGCTTCGGCACGCATTTCGTCAGTGCCGTGTACGGTTCCCGTGCCGCGTGCATAAAGCACCTTATCATCACCGAGTCTTGCCTTCATACCGGCGAGGAAGCTTACGCAACGGGGGTTACGCTGGATATAATCACCCATAAAGAGCGCGTCCGCGTTATTACCGATAACCGCAACCTTGCCGACTTTATTCTCATCAAGCGGAAGTATTCCGTCATTTTCAAGAAGAAGTATTGACTCCTCGTCAAGCTTACGCGAAAGCTCAATCGCCTCGGGGCTATGCATTTTTTCCATATCCTCGTCTATTGCGTAAGGATCTTCAAAGAGTCCGAGCTTAAGCTTGAGAGTAAGTATACGAAGCACTGCCTCGTCAACGAGGTCGATGCTCATTCTGCCCTCAATAATCTCTTTTTTCATATCGTCAAGATATCCGAAGGGCATTGCGGCTTCTATATCAACGCCTGCTTCAAGAGCAAATTTGCCCGCTTCAAGCGGAGTTGAGGCGATACGGTGGAAGCCCATAAGCATATCGACTCCGCCGTAATCCGAAACGGTAACACCGTCAAAGCCGAGCTCGTCACGGAGTATTTGTCTTAACACCTTTTTAGATGCGTGGACGGGTATACCGTCAATTTCATTGTACGCGGGCATTATTGACATTGCGCCCGCCTCAATACACATTTTGAACGGCTCTATCATTACCTCACGCATTTCTCGCTCACCAACGTGTGCGGGTGCGAGGTTGATACCGCCCTCTCCTACGCCGTAGCCCGTGTAATGCTTTACGCAAGCCGCAACGTTATGCTTCTGCACTCCTTTGACGTAAGCGCTTCCCATAACACCGTTTAAGTAAGGGTCCTCGCCGTACGATTCCTGTGTTCTTCCCCATCTTGGGTCACGCACGGTATCAACGTCGGGAGCGTAGACCTGTCTTATACCCAGTGCTCTTGCTTCGAAGCCTATAACGTCCGCCATTTTGCCGACAAGCTCCTCGTCAAAGCTTCCGCCAAGACCTGCACACTGCGGAAATGCAGTTGCATCCTGATGGATAACTCCGTGTAAGGACTCTATTGCCGAAAGAAGCGGAATACCGAGTCTTGTCTTGTTAACGCCGTATTCCTGAACCTCTTTTACTTTTTCGCGTGTATTATACATAAACGTGCCGCCGCGAGGCTCGGGATCGCCGTTTACGATAAGCTCGTTATATGCTTTATCCATACTTCCGTATAAATGCATCTGAGCGAATTTTTCGTCGAGAGTCATCTTTGAAAGTAAGTCGCGTGCGCGCTCCTCGGGGGAAAGAGTCTTATCTTTATACATTTTCTGCCTCCGTCAAATCAAGTTTTGATAATTATACGATATTTTATAGCTTTAGGCAATAGTTTTTTGGATAAAGGGAGAGAAAAATGACACCCTGAAAACAGTTATATTGGATACAAAAAAGCTTCACGTCCGTGAAGCTTTTTCACTATTATTTTTCGCCCTTCTCTGCGAGGTAAGCGGCAAGTCCTTCCCTGCCGACGTCGGTTACGGGCTTTATCCATTTTTCCGTGAGGAAGTATCTTATGCAAAGAATACTCTTTGGAATGTCCTCAGCCATATACATTATTATGTAAACGAGAACGAAGTCGATCTTCAGAACGTAAGCCGAGATAGCGGTTGCCGGAATTGCGATACACCACAGGCATATAAGCTCGTAGATAAGACCTCTGACGGTCTCGCCTCCCGGTCTAAATATGCCGACGACCTGTATGTACGGTACGTTTCTGATGGCTATAAAGCTTCCGTAGACCGTGATAATACCGATTGCAGTATTCAGCGTTACATCGGTTATGTTTCCACTCATATTGAAAAGGTGGACGAGCTGCTCGCGGAACAGTATTATAAGTGCGCCGATGGGAAGAGCGACCAAGGGAACGAGCAATGCCATTCTCTTTGCGTTTGATACCGCCTCCTTGATCTTTCCCGCGCCCACTGCCTTACCTACCATTACGCAGGATGCGTTACAGATACCTATGAATACTGTAAACGCTATGTTTTCAAAGGTTTTGAGTATGGTGACGGCGGCGTAATATTCGCTTCCGAGGTTAGAATAAAGAAGCGTCATTACAAACGTACCGAGTCCCCATAGCGATTCGTTCACTATAACGGGTGTTGCCTTTATATAAAACTCTCTTATCCTCTCACGCGTAAACCTGAAAATGCGGGCGGGCGATGCTAAAATAAGCAGCTTTTTCCAAATCGCAATAATTACCGCAAGCACGGGGTTTGCCCAAGCCGAAATGCAGGTAGCGATAGCCGCGCCCTCTATACCAAGCTCGGGAAGACCGAGCTTACCGAAAATAAGTCCGTAGTTGAACACCGCGTTAAGCACCGTACTCATCGCGGATATATACATCGGCACTCTTACGCATTCGGTCGAGCGAAGAATTGAAAACATAATGTTTCCAAGCATTACCGCAGGGTATGAAAACGCCACTATCCTGAGATACGCTGCTCCCGCCGCTACGACCTCGCTTTCACGGTTGAATATCATCATTACTCGCTCCGGAATAACTGCCGCGGACAAGGTGAACGCAAGGGCAAGCACCGCGCCCGAGGTGAGCGCTATTCCGTAGGATCTATGTATTCCGTCAATGTTTTTCTCGCCCCAATACTGCGAAACGAACATTGACATTGCAGAAACTATTCCGAAAAGGAGTATCTGCAAGAGCCAGCTCCACTGTCCTGCCATTCCCACCGCCGATAGCTCGGTGTCACCAAGCTGACCTACCATAATGGTATCTACCAGTGTGAACGAGCTGACAAGCATATTCTGCAGTGCTATCGGCACGGCAAGCCTTAACATTGACGAATAGAATTTTTTATCACTAAAAAGCCACATTGGACATTACCTCAAAATTCACAAAACAAGGTCCGCCGCAAGCGGCGGACTGTGAAAACAATTTTACTCTGAAAGAAATTTTCTGTTCGGGGGTATCACGGGGTTGAAATTGTATCCGCGGTTATTCATTCCCGAAATCTTTATAGCTACAAGGTTTATATCGGTCTCAAGAATCTTTGATATTTCCTCAATATCGCAGCCCGAGCCCGCAAGCTCAAGTATCTCGCCGTCGTCAAGCAAAAGCTCGGCGGCAAAAAGATTTGCCTCGTATTCGGGTCGGCTCTTCATATCGTACAAAACAAATTCCTGAAGTCCAGCGTCTCCCGCAAGCCTTCGGTGAAGCCTGTCATGCCCTAACTCGTGTGAGAGAACTATTCTCTTCTGACTGTCGTCAAGGTTATCGTTGACCACTATGTACCTTTTTCTGTTCATTACGATATAAAAGCCCTTCAGACGAGAAAAGTCGGGGTTATATATAACCTCTACACCGAGAAGCCGCGCAATTTGCTCGGGGTCGCGCGTCTTGTATTTGCGAACAAGCCTCATTGCGCTTTCGTATATACCGTTTTTCATATTTTCGCGTTAATTGATCCTCTTTTACTTTTTAAATTTGTCGGGAGTAAATCTCTTTGCCGACTCCTTACTGTCAAAGTAAAGCTCCTGTATCTGATGCACGAATGCAAGCTTATCGTCATCGTCAAGCTCGCCGCCCGCGAACATCGCAGACACCTGCGTGATGATCTTCTTTGCCTGCGCGCGGCCTCTCGAGCCGTATTCCGCGCCTGCGTCTACAAGGAACTCCTCGTCCTCGCTTATAAGATAGCTCGGCTCAACGTCGAGCGCGGTTGCGAGAGTGGTGTACATTTTTCTTCCCTTGGGATATATCTTACCACTCTCGTAGTTTACGATGGTTCTTTTAGAAACGCCGGTGAGCTTACCGAGCTCCTCCTGCGTCAGGCGCTTTTCTTTGCGCGCCTTTCTTAGCTTTTCGCCAAATTTCATAGTGATGTTACCTTTCAGTTGTGAACTTGTTTTTCCGTACGGAAAATATTTACGCAACATTTGTGCGTTTTGCTATTGACAAACGCAACTTAATTGCGTATAATCAATGTGAAACTTACTTGCGTATCAATTATATGACATTTTTCGCTTTTTGTCAATAGGAAAGGAAAATTTTTATGGAAAGAATTATTCTCCACAGTGACTTAAACAATTTTTTCGCCTCTGTGGAGTGCGCAGAAAATCCCGAATACCGCGACAAATTCATTGCCGTTTGCGGAAAAGAGAATGACCGCCACGGTATCGTTCTCGCCAAAAATCAACGCGCAAAGCTCTGCGGTGTTAAAACGGGCGACACCATAAGAGAAGCAAAGCTCAAATGCCCCGAGCTTATCTGCGTGCTTCCCCATTTTGAAAAATACACGGAATTTTCAAAAAAGGTGAGAAAGATATACTGCGATTACACCGACGAGGTCGAGGCGTTCGGTATGGACGAATGCTGGCTTGACGTCACCCACAGCACGTGGCTTTTCGGAAGCGGCAGAAGCATTGCCGAGGAGATACGGGAGAGAATCAAGCGCGAAACAGGGCTTACCGTATCGGTCGGCGTTTCCTTCAACAAGGTCTTTGCCAAGCTTTGCAGTGATATGAAAAAGCCCGACGCAGTTACCGAGATCGGTCGCAGTGATTTCAAGGAAAGGATATGGCCTCTTCCTGCGTCCTCCCTTTTGGGCGTCGGCAGGTCAAGCGAAAAAGTACTTTTGAAGCACGGGATCCACACCATCGGGGACATTGCCGCAGTGCCGCGCGAGTATATGGAAAGGTGGCTTGGCAAATGCGGCGCTTCCCTTCACGACTTTGCCTCGGGAAACGATTTTTCGAGGGTGTCCCCTGCGGAGTACGTGCCGATAGCAAAGAGCGTAAGTCGCGGAGTTACCTGTCGGGCGCCGCTTAACAATGGTGACGAGGTGTCGCGGATAGCGCTTTATCTTTCCGAGCACGTATCAACGGAATTAAGACGCACGGGTTGCGTCGCGTTTGGAGTCGGAGTCACGGTCAAGGACGAGCGCTTACGTTCTGCCGATTTCACGTCAAGGCTTCACCGTCCGACAAGGTCACACCGTATCATTTTCGAGGAAATTATGAGCATTTTCCGCAAAAACTACTCCTGGCACGAAAGCGTTCGTGCTATTACGGTGCGTACGTTCGACCTTCAGAGTGACCGTGAGCCGATAGTCCTTGACTTCTTTACCGATGCGGCAAGAGAAGAAAAATACGAAAAGAAAGAAGCGTGTGCGGACGACATCCGTTCACGCTTCGGTAAGGATTCGATTTGCCCCGCTTCTCTGCTCGGGGACATAAAGCTTCCGTCAATTCTCAATAAATCAAGACTCCCAGGCTCACCGTTCAGATAACGAGACCTCCGTTTACGTTAAGCACCTCGCCCGTTATAAACGATGCCTTCTCGGATGCAAGAAACAGAACCGCCTCGGCAACATCGTCTACCGTTCCTACTCTGCCAAGCGGAGTTTCATCGCAAAGAGAGTCTATCGTTTCCCTGTCAAGAGCCGAGTTCATCTCGGTGGCTATAACCCCGGGCGCTACGCAGTTTACCGTAATTCCCGACGGTCCAAGCTCCTTGGCAAGCGCCTTGGTAAAGCCGATAAGCCCTGCCTTTGCCGCAGAATACGCTACCTCGCAGGATGCTCCGGCAACACCCCACATTGAAGAAATATTTATAATGAAGCCCTTGTGCTGCCTTACCATAGTCGGAATCGCCGCCTTTGATACCAGCATCGCCGCTTCAAGATCGCAGCTTATAATATCACGCACCTCTTTTTCGCTCATATCAGTGAAAAGTGCTATTTTTGACACTCCTGCGTTGTTGACAATAACGTCAACTCCTCCGAGTGCAAGAATTGCCGTATCAACGGCCGCAGCAGCCTCTCCGATTTCCGAAAGGTCAGCCTTGACCATTATCGCTCCCGTTTGCGCCGATAGCTCCTTCGCCTTGATGTCTGAGCTTTTATAGATAAACGCGACCGAGTCGCCTCGCGCCGAGAAGCGTTTCACGCACTCTGCGCCTATTCCTCTTGAGCCGCCTGTTACGATAACCTTCATAGTTGTTCTCCGTTTTGAGTTGATTTCTCGTCTTATGCTTACCTGTTAATTATACTATAATATTTCAATAAAATCAACGATTTCAATGAAATATAAGTTTTCTCCCCCTTGAAAATACAAATATTTTATGATATACTGTTTTAAATGAGTAATTTTGGCTCTGTTTCCTACCACCGTCTGCAAGTCGCAGACAAAAAATCAAACCTATTCACAGGGGGATCATCAGCTTGTTAAAATCTAAAATCAGCATCGCTCGCTTTAAGGCGTCGGTTCAGATCGCTATCGATCTGCTCATACTGCTTTTGTCTGCATTCATTTCAATTCTGACTCAGCTCAGCCCCGAAAGTGTTTTTGAAAGCTATCTTCTCAGCATTATCTTATGGTTCGCGGTCGTAGCTATTATCTACCCCACCATGTATTACGTTGCCGGAATACATAAAATTATTTGGAGATTCTGCTCTACGTACGATATGCTCAAGTACGGGCTTATCGTTGTATTTTCCTCTCTCATCACCTTCGTTATCCATTTCACTTCCACCTCCGCGCTCGCAGCTCCGGGACGCGTCGATGCCCTCCCGTTCAAAATAGCTTCACTTCCTCTGAGCGTTTATTTTACAACACTTGCCGTTGCCATCATTGTTATAATGTTCAAAACCATTTACAAGCGTCTTTCCGGATATGAGTTGAATTCGGGCACGCATCTTAAGTCCTTATCTCACGACAACGGAACTCAGAACGTTATGATAATCGGAGGCGGATATACGGGAAATCTCGTTATAAACGATCTTAAGCACAACAGCAAATGCTCGGAATACTCATTGCTCTGTGTCATTGACGACGACAGATCAAAGGTTGGCAAGCAGATACAGGGGGTTCCGATAATGGGAACCACCGAGGATATCAAGCACCTTGCTCAGAAGCTCAACATATCGCTCATTATTTTTGCAATTTCCTATTGCTCAAACGAAAGAAAAGCGCAGATACTCAAAACTTGCGCAGAAACAAAATGTGAGGTCAAGACCGTACCCACCATCGTGCAAATATTAAACGGTGAGGCTAACGTGTCGCAGACCCGTCCCATTCAGATCGAGGACCTGCTTGGACGCGAGCCTATCAAGACCAATCTTGAAAAGGTCATGCAGTACGTTGACGGTAAGACAATTATGGTAACCGGTGGCGGCGGCTCTATCGGCAGCGAGCTTTGCAGACAGTTGTCCTCCCATTGCCCCAAGCGTCTGATCATATTTGACATATATGAAAACAGCGCTTACGACATTTCAAACGAAATCAAGCGAAACCATCCCGAGCTTGACCTTATAACGCTTATCGGAAGCATACGCGACACCGCAAGGATCGAATCGGTGCTCGATCAGTACAGACCCGACATCATATACCACGCGGCAGCACACAAGCACGTGCCTCTTATGGAGGACTCCCCGAACGAAGCGATCAAAAACAACGTTCTCGGCACATATAAGCTCGCTCGCGCGGCAGACAAGTTCGGAGTCAAGCGCTTTGTTATGATCTCCACGGACAAGGCGGTCAACCCCATGAATATAATGGGCGCGACGAAGCGTATCTGTGAAATGATAGTCCAGACCTTCAACAATCACTCCGAGTGTGAATTCGTTGCGGTACGATTCGGCAACGTGCTTGGAAGCAACGGAAGCGTTATTCCCCTGTTCAAGCGTCAGATCGCAGAGGGCGGCCCCGTTACTGTAACACATCCCGATATTATACGTTACTTTATGACAATTCCCGAAGCGGTGTCTCTCGTTATTCAAGCAGGCGCGTCAGCCAAGGGCGGCGAGATATTCGTGCTTGATATGGGAAGCCCCGTAAAGATACTCGACCTTGCAAAAAATCTTATAACTCTTATGGGTCACGTTCCGGACGAGGACATTAAGATCGAATTCACAGGTCTGCGTCCCGGCGAAAAGCTCTACGAGGAGCTTCTTATGGAGGAAGAAGGACTTACGGCTACAGAAAACGAGCGCATACATATAGGACACCCTCTCGATATCAACGAGGACGAGCTTTTTGCAAAGCTCGGTGAGCTTGAAAAGGTTATGTATAACGACTCTGCTGACGTTCGTCAGATAGTAAAAGAGCTTGTTCCTACTTATCATTACAGTAAGAAATAACTACAAAAAAAGAAGTCGGTCAAATCCGACTTCTTTTTTTGCTTTTATAATCAGAACGCGATCTTCATACAAAGCGCTACGATGCAGAGTATGAGCGCGCAGGGGACGTAGAGGTATCTTCCCGCATAGTACCATAGGTTTCCGTGAGGCTTTTTTGTTGCCTTGTTGATCTCATCGAGAAGGTCTTGCTTCTTCATTATCCAGAACCACGAGACCGCGCCTATGGTTGCGCCTATCGGGATTATATAAATGGAAACTATGTCCATCCAGGGTCCCCAGCTTGAAATAGGCTCCATATTTACTCCGATACCGAGGCAAAGCACGCAGAGTATTGCGAGTACCGCGTAGCGGTTAAGCTTCGGGAACTTGTTTTCAAGCGATTCGCCGACCGCCTCAAACATATTCTGAAGCGAGCTTATACCTGCGAATATCATCGCAACGTACAGGATTATAGCGAAAAGCTGACCGAACGGAACATCCTGAAGAATACGCGGAAGCGTTACGAACAAAAGCTTAGGTCCCGAGCCTACGTCAAGGTTATACGCGAAGCACGCGGGAATGATAACGAGCGATGCAACGAGTGCCGCTATTGTATCGAAGATAGCCGTGCGTACTGCAAGCGGAACAACGCTTTCATTATCGTCAAGGTATGCGCCGTAAACTATCATGCCGCTACCCGTTACCGAGAGCGAGAAGAACGCCTGTCCCATTGCCCAAACCCATACCATAGGGTCCTTGAGCTTTGCCCAATCGGGAGCGAACATAAACTTATATCCCTCGACTGCGCCAGGAAGGAACGCCACGCGAATCGCGAGTACGATGAATATAATGAAGAACACAGGCATCATTATTTTATTTGACTTTTCTATACTCTTTGCGCCGAGCAAGAGCGTCAAAACAGTTACAACAACTATAATAATGTGGAACGGAACAACAGAGTAACTGTTAAGCGAGAAGCTATCAAACCAGGGTGCCGGGTCTACCGTCATAAGCTCACCGGTTATTGAGCTCCAGAACCCCTTTAGAACGTACGCAATGATGACCGCGTAGCCAAGCGCTATGCAAAGCGAGCCTGCAAGCGGAAGCCATCCGAGAAGTCCTCCTACCTTGCCTGCACCCTTACCGCGTGTTGCCCACGCGTTCTTATACGCACCGAGAGTACCCGTGCGGGCACGGCGTCCGATAGCGTATTCGGCAGAAAGTCCTACTATACTGAAAAGTGCAACGAATATAAGGTAAGCGATGAGAAACGCACCGCCGCCGTTAGCGCCCATCTTATAGGGAAATCCCCATACGTTTGCCATACCTACGGCTGAGCCTACCGCCGCGAGAATAAATCCCCAGCGGGAAAAATTAGATCGTCCTTTACTACTCATAAAGTCCTCCTGTTGTTTGTATTACTTTCATTATATCACAGCTGATAAATAAAGTCAATTTTCAGAGAGCGTCCGTTGCTTTTTGCGCTCTGTTCTGTTTATTAAACGAATGACTATCGGGCGGTTATACCTTTGTACGATAATAAACTGGGCGTCAAAAAGCATTGCCAGCGCTGCCGTAATAACAAATGCGGGAGCACATCCCCATAGAAAAATAAAGCTTATGCTGAAAATCGAGATAAGCTCGTTTATCCAATGGTCAAGCTCAGATTTTGACATTGTTGTTGCAAGCTCCTCGAGAGTTACGTTTTGATAGTCGTATTTGTCCGGCTCAAAGGTGAGAACCTTTTCCTTCCACCGTCTGACCTGCAAAAGCTTATATAAGCCTTCCTCGAATTTTCTCGGTCTGTACCACGGGTGAGAATAGTTGATCTTAAAGGTTTTTGTGACAAGACCCATAAGTATTCGCAAGCCGAAATGGTAAAGTATCATAAACGATACAATACCCACCCATAGAATGACATCATTACTGTATTTTCCCGAATAATATATCCAAAAGGTAATCAAGGATACAAGTGCAGTCAGCAGAATTGCGCTATACATAAATATAGCCGGTCCGCTTAAATTACGTTTTTTCACTTAGCCCTCCTTATCAGTTAGACAAAGCTCTATACCTACAACTCCGTACTTTTTCTGTTCATCCGCAGAATAATATTCTTCCATATCCGACGGCTTTGCCGTGTCGATATTTTCTTCAGTATATCCGCATTTCAAAAGCGGCAAGGAGCTGTATAACTCCTCAAAGCTATCGAACAGGTGGAGCTTTACGACCCGCGCCTTGATGTCTTCTCCCGTGAGGGTGTTTGTGAAAACGATCTCGTCACCCGTCCTTATCTTCCGACGCTTTTCGTCAAACAAGCGAAGCTCTATATTCTTTTTGCCGTTTTTTATCATTTCAAACGGCGAGGGATTTAATTTCATATTATGAACAGTTCTGCGTTCGAGGCAGGTTACTGCTTCACAATGCCCTGTGCGAGGGAAAAGGTCATAGGGATACACGTCATTTGCCGTATATCCGTGCTTGCCAAACTCGACTATATCTCGCGCAAGCGTATCGGGATTGCAGGAGATATACACTACCCTATCGGGGTTATTCCCTGCTATATCGTGTATTACCGACTGCGCGAGTCCCTTACGCGGCGGGTCTACCACTATAACGAGGTCGCCGTCGCGTCTGTCCTTTATAAGCTCGTTAAAATGCGCAGCGTCGCTTGCCTTGAAGTGCGCGTCGGTAAAGCCGTTATGCTCTGCGTTGATCTTGGCGTTTTCTATTGCCTCGGGGACTATCTCAATGCCATACAGTGTGGTATCCTTATCCGCGATA
The DNA here is from genome assembly GCA_045580165.1 of Eubacteriales bacterium. Lineage (GTDB taxonomy): Bacteria > Bacillota > Clostridia > Oscillospirales > CAG-272 > UBA4717. Next base: position 24,013 of record JAZNNG010000078.1, on the reverse strand, counting down.
CTCATACCGACCGTTCCGACTCCGGAATAAAGGTCTACGAGCACGTCGCCGCGCTTGAGAGCCGCAAGCTCGCCCGCTTTTTTATAAAGCAGCTCGGCTGCCCTGCGATTTACCTGATAAAACGAGCTTTTCGACACTCTGAACTCTCTGTCGCAGAGGGTGTCGTTTATATAATCGCGTCCCCACAGAAGCTTATAATCGTCTGAAAGTATGACGTTTGTGTTCTGAGTGTTGAAATTGAGGAGTATTCCCGTGACATCGGGGCATCTTGAGGTTATAAAGCTTACGAAATCGTCGGAGCATACAAAATTCCGTCCGTTCAGAACGAGGCAAAGCATAATATCGCCCGTGGTCTCTCCGCGACGCAGGTAGATGTGTCTGACCAGCCCTTTTCCCGTGGCTTCATCGTAGACGCTGACGTTTCGGATTTCGATAAACTCTCTGATACCTGCGACTATGCGAGTAAACTCAACGGGAGCAAGCTTGCACTCGTCGGCATCGGCAATTTCGTGGGTGTGTCCCGCGTAAAAGCCTATCTTTACTCTGCCCGTCTTCTTGTCGATTCCGACGGGGTACTGCGCTTTATTGCGGTAGCCCTCGGTAATGCCGGCAGATGCGGTTTTGTGTACGGTTATATCTCCGAGTCCCGCACGCTTCATTGCACCGACGACGTAGCCGCGCTTTAGATCAAGCTCGTGTGCGTAGTTGATATGTCTTGTGACGCATCCTCCGCAACGCTTGTAAGCCGCACAGTCATTTTCACATCTGTACGGCGAGGAGTTTATTACTTTATCTATTATTGCAACAGCGTAGCTTTTGGTGAGCTTGATTATCTTGATATCAAGCTCGTCACCCGTGACGCCGCCCTTGACGAACACTACGAGTCCGTCAAGTTTGCAAATGCCGTCGCCGAAGTTGTTGACATCAATAACCTCGGAACGGTATACCTTGTTTTTTTCGAGCATACAAATCTCCGTATGAGTTGTTTTATTACGAATACAAAACGTTAATTATTCTGGCTCCGGGTTTTACGGGACTCATAAGCAGATGCTGAACGTAGAACATCGAAAGATGATTTACAGGGTCAATAAGCATAGTTGCACCTGCAGCTCCCCCCCAACCGAATTCACCGAGAGGAGTGGGACGGAGAGATTTTGACTTGTCAATATGAACTTTGACACCGAGTCCGTAACCGTAGCCGACCTGTGTATCCAAGAAGTCGATCTCTCTCTGATCGGTAAACTGATTCTGACGCATTTACTATTAAAGTATATCAAACCGTGTAATTTATGTCAATTGTTTTTGCATATTTATTGACTATATAAACAAATTTTGGAGGGCTCTTACACACCATTATTGTAAAATTCCCGTTTTTTATAAATTTTTCCCTCGGATTTTAGCGAATTTATTGACAATTATAGTTTTTTTGTGGTAAAATTTTAAGGTATTATTTTTATTCAAACTTGTTAGGAGGATTATAATGAGTTTTAAGATCAAATATCTCGAAGACCTTATGGAAAGGGTCGAAAAAAGAAATGCAGGCGAGCCTGAATTCCATCAGGCAGTACGCGAAGTACTCGAAACCATCGAGCCCGTTCTCGAAATGCGCCCCGAATTTATTGAAAAGGGTGTTGTTGAAAGCATAGTTGAGCCCGAAAGAATCATCAAGTTCAGAGTTCCGTGGGTTGACGATAACGGTAAGGTTCAGGTAAACCGCGGATTCAGAGTACAGTTCAACAGCGCTATCGGTCCTTACAAGGGCGGCCTTAGATTCCATCCCTCCGTTTACGAGGGCATCATAAAGTTCCTCGGCTTTGAGCAGACCTTCAAGAACTCCCTCACAAGTCTCCCTATGGGCGGCGGTAAGGGTGGTAGTGACTTCGACCCCACCGGCAAGTCCGACGGCGAGGTTATGAGATTCTGCCAGAGCTTTATGACAGAGCTTTCCAAGTACATAGGCGCAGACACAGACGTTCCCGCAGGTGATATCGGTGTCGGTGCAAGAGAGATTGGCTATATGTTCGGTCAGTACAAGAGACTCAGAAACGAGTTCACCGGTGTTCTTACAGGTAAGGGTATTCCCTACGGCGGTTCTCTCATCCGTCCCGAAGCTACAGGCTACGGCGCAGTTTATTACACCGTTGAGCTTCTCAAGCACTTCGGCGACGACATCAAGGGCAAGACCTTCGCTATCTCCGGCTTCGGTAACGTTGTTTGGGGTGCTGTTAAGAAGATCACCGAGCTCGGCGGTAAGGTAGTTACCATCTCGGGTCCCGACGGATACGTTTATGACGAAAACGGTATCAATACCGAAGAAAAGATCAACTTTATGCTTGAAATGCGTGCTTCCTGCCGTAACAAGGTTCAGGACTACGCAGACAAGTTCGGCGTTCCCTTCTTCCCCGGCGAAAAGCCCTGGGGTACAAAGGTTGACATCATTATGCCTTGCGCTACCCAGAACGAGGTAGGCGTTGCTGAGGCTGAAAAGATAGTTGCTAACGGCGTCAAGTACTACGTTGAGGTTTCCAATATGCCTACAACCAACGAGGCTGTTGCTTACCTCAAGGCTAACAAGGTCATCATCGCTCCCTCCAAGGCAGTTAACGCAGGCGGCGTTGCAGTTTCGTGTCTTGAAATGTCCCAGAACTCTATGCGTTACAGCTGGTCTGCTGAAGAGGTTGATGAAAAGCTCAAGGGCATCATGAAGAACATCTTCGACACATCCATCGCTACCGCTAAAAAGTACGGTCTTGGCGACGACCTTATCGCAGGCGCTAACATCGCAGGCTTTATCAAGGTTGCAGAGGCTATGCTCGCTCACGGAGTGGTTTGATTTAATAAGCATACAAAAATCCGCATCTCACGATGCGGATTTTTTGTTTTATTCTTCGTTGATCTCTTCCCTTAAGAAGGTATATATCGCTGCCGCTACCGGTACTGCCACAAGCATTCCGATAACTCCGAACATTCCGCCGCCTACGGTTACTGCCGCCAGCACCCATATTGCAGGAAGTCCGATCGAGGAGCCGACCACCTTCGGGTAAATTATATTACCCTCAAGCTGCTGGAGTACGATTATGAAAATAAGGAATACAAGCGCCTTCACGGGTGAAACCGTGAGTATCATAAACGCTCCGACTATTGCTCCGATATACGCGCCCGCAACGGGTATGAGCGCGGTGAAGGCGATGAGTGCACCTATCATCGCGGCGTACGGGAGCCTGAATATGAGCATTCCTATCGTACACAAAGCTCCGAGTATGAGAGCTTCGGTGCACTGACCGACGATATAGTTACGGAAAGACATATTCAAGGTGGAAATCACACGGGTGAGCTTTCCTGAAAAATCCTTGCTCATATATTTTCTTGCGAGCTTATTAAACTGCGCGGCAAGTCTGTCCTTCGATGCGAGGATATATACGGCAAAGATAATTGCCAAAAATCCCGTTACAATACCCGAGAAAACCGAGGTGACCGCAGAGAACACGACGTCCATCACGTTTCCGACACCCGAGGTAAACGCCTCTATTATAGAGCCGATACGCGACTTCCAGTCAATACTCTCAAGCACGTCGGTTATGTTTTCTGGAACTATTCCCCACGCCTCGATCTTTGATATAACGAATCTTATAGCATCCGGAAGCTCCGCTGCTATAAGCTTTACGCAGGACACAAGCTGAGGAACTATAAGACTCACCACAAGCACCACTATAAGAAGCACCGTAAGAAAAGCCGCCGTTATACACACGGGTCTTCTGCTTGATATGAGAAATTTCTTTTTGGCCCTCGGGAAATAATGCTTTTCGTAGAAGCACATCAAAATATTTGTAACGAACGCTATCGCACAGCCTATTATGAGAGGCAATGCCGAGCCGATAAGAAGTCCTATAAGATTCTGTACTGCGCTCCAGTAGTGAATACAAAGATAAAGAACGAAAATGCTGATACCCACCTTAAAGCAGGTCTTCCATTCAATTTTCATTTATTTCTCCGTTTTGTTTATATTCTTGCAACTCCGCTGTCACGAGCAGCCTTTGCAACTGCCGCCGCGACCGTCTTGCCTATTCTTTCGTCAAACGCGAAAGGAAGAATGTACTCGCTGTTGAGCTCGTTATCTGAAACGAGTCCTGCGATAGCGTAGGATGCCGCCATCTGCATTTCATCGTTGATATCACTTGCTCTTACGTCAAGCGCTCCGCGGAAGATTCCGGGGAATGCAAGAACGTTGTTTATCTGGTTCGGGAAGTCTGAACGGCCTGTACCTACTACTGCCGCGCCTGCTTCCTTTGCAAGATCGGGAAGAATTTCGGGAACAGGGTTTGCCATAGCGAATACAATGGAGCCGTCTGCCATTGAAGTAACCATTTCCTTTGATACTACGTTAGGAGCAGAAACGCCTATAAACACGTCTGCACCGCGCATAGCGTCTGCAAGCTGACCCTTGATGTGCTCTCTGTTGGTAACTGCTGCGAGCTTCTTGTGAGCGTCGCTAAGGGTCTCGTCACCCTCGCAGATGATACCGAAGCGGTCGCACATAACGAGGTTCTTGACACCGAGCTTCATCATATGCTCAGCGATAGCAGTTCCTGCAGAGCCTGCGCCGTTGATAACGCACTTAACGTCTGCGATGCTCTTATTAACTACCTTAAGAGCGTTGAGAAGAGCCGCACCAACTACGATAGCAGTTCCGTGCTGGTCATCGTGAAACACGGGAATATCGCATATCTCCTTAAGTCTTCTTTCAATTTCAAAGCATCTGGGAGCAGCAATGTCCTCGAGGTTGATTCCACCGAAGCTTCCCGAGAGAAGATATACTGTTCTTACGATCTCGTCAACGTCCTTGGACTTTATGCAAAGCGGGAACGCATCAACGTCTGCGAACTCCTTGAAGAGCGCGCACTTACCCTCCATAACGGGCATACCTGCTTCGGGACCGATGTCACCGAGACCGAGTACAGCCGTGCCGTCTGTGATTACGGCAACGAGGTTGTTACGTCTTGTGAGGTCGTAGGACTTTGTTATATCCTTCTGAATTTCAAGGCAGGGCTCTGCAACACCGGGGGTGTATGCGAGAGAAAGCTGCTCCTTATTCTTGACGGGAGTTCTCGAGATGACCTCGATCTTACCGTTCCATTCGTAATGCTTTTTAAGTGATTCTGCTCTGATATCCATTGTATTATTCCCCTTCCTATGTATTACATATCGTAAGAGCTCTTATTGAGCTGGAGCTTCTTTGCTTCTGCGCCGAGGTAGGTCTCAACGTCCATACCGAGATAGTTGCAAAGGTCTACCATTTCCGCAACGGTGTTGATGTTTACGTTGATACCATTCTTCATTCTGTCCTCGTATGCGAAAACTTCCTTTTCGCCGTGAGTGTAGATTCTCTCTGCACCCTCGGACTTGGGAGATTCACGAAGCTCGCGGAGGAACGTGGAAAGATGCTCCTTGATCTCGTCTGCGTCTCCGAATACCTTGGGGTCGATCGCAATAAAGCCGTGGCAGGTACCGCCCTTGCCGCCAATGTGAGTGTGGTTAGAGGTGAGACCCATAGAAAGAATGGAGGTAAAGATCTCACAAAACATACCGTAGCCGTAACCCTTATGGCTACCGTTCTGCTCTGTTTCGCCGCCGAGAGGCATAATTCCGCCGCCTGCCTTTGCGACGATGTTCTTGAGAACGTCAGCGGCGTCTGTCGAGCCGTGTCCTGTGGAATCAAGCGCCCAGCCCTCGGGGAGAGGCTTCCCGAGCTTATTGTAGATCTCGAGCTTACCTCTTGTAACTACCGTTGTGGAAGCGTCGAAGAAGAAGTCGTAGGGCTCTGCGGGCATTGCAACCGCGATAGGGTTACTGCCGAGCATAGCGAGTCTGCCAAAGGTGGGAACCATTATTGCCTCGGAGTTAGTCATAGACATACCGATAAGTCCTGCGTTGCACGCCATCTTTGCGTAGTAGCCTGCGATACCGTAGTGGTTGGAGTTTCTGACTGTAACTACCGCCATACCAACCTTCTTTGCCTTTTCAATAGCTATTTCCATAGCCTTGTGACCGATGAGCTGACCCATACCGTCGTGTCCCTCGATTACTGCGGAAACGGGCGTTTCAAAAACAACCTCGGGCTTTGCGTCAACCTTTATAAGTCCCTTTTCGATACCCTTGTGGTAACGAACGAGTCTCTGCATACCGTGAGACTCGATTCCGTAGAGGTCGGAGGTGAGAAGAACATCAACGATTATCTCGCACTCCTTCTCGTTGAAGCCGAACTTGAGGAACGCGTCGGTGCAGAATTTTTTGAGAGATTCATAAGAATAATTGATACTGTTTGCCATAATAATTTCTCCATTATATAATAAAAAAATTTACGTCTCCATTGTATCACATTTTTTCCCTTAATTCAACACATAAAATGCTAATTTTTACTTTTTTGACATTTATTTATCCTTTTACGAATGAAAAAATTTTTTATTAAAAATAGGATACGGATTTGACATACGGACACATAAGTGGTATAGTAGATAGCAAGAACACATAAGCCGAGGTGTAACTATGGATAACTTTCTCAAAGGTAAACGAGTTTTATTTATGGGCGACAGTATAACCGCGCTTTATATGGGCGAGCGCGGCTGGCCTAAATATTTCTGCGAGCTTCTTGAGCCTGCTTTTCACGCGAGCGTTGCGGTATCGGGCGCGAGATGGTGCGACAGAGTTATAGACTACGAATACAACGGAGACCCCGTATTCAAGCCCAAGGAGCCCGACGTTATGCTCGGAAACGTAATGGGCAATCAGGTCGAGAAGTTAAGGCGTCTGAAGGCCGCGGGCGATCCCGACTATCAGGAATTTGACGTTATCATTATGGCTGCAGGAACAAACGACCCACGACTCGACTCCATCGAGGAGGTCAACCAACAGTTTTACAGAGACGGCGAATACGTGCCTCTCGACAAGGTCAACAGATGCACCTGGGGCGGTGCTATGAGATACGTTATTGAGTCGCTTTACGAGCTGTACCCGAACGCGTATCAGTTTGTATGCACTCCCATTCAGGGCGTCGAGCAAACGCGTTCCTTCTCAAGCATAAAGCAAAAGGGAGATCTTATCAAGTATATCGCGGCACGTTTGTCGGTAAGATATATCGACACCATATACTGCGGAATCAACGGACGGTACGAAACCCAGGGTGAAGAAGGACGCGATCTCAAGGACGGGCTTCATCCGAACAAGAACGGAGCGCAGAAGATCGCATTTTTCAACGCTATGGCGATAAAGTCGTATTTAGGATAATTTTTCTCGCGGGAAGAGCTTGCCCTCTCCCCTACCATTTGATATATATTACAAAACGGAAGCTACAAGTATCTGTAACTTCCGTTTTGTTTATTTTATTTCCTGCTCCAAATTGTTGAAATAATCCGTATCAAAAAACTCAGACAAGGGCATATCAAGTCCGTCACAAAGCTTCTTTATAGTTGCTACGCCGGGATTTTTGGTAACTCCGTTAATTATATCGTTTACAGTTGACTGTGTCGCTCCCGAATAAGTACAAAGTCTGCTTACAGTTATACTTCTCTGTGCACAAAGTTCGTTTAGTCTGTTTGTTTTCTGACGGGATTATCTGTTTGACCAAGAAGATAATCAATTGAAGTATTATAAAAATCTGCCAACTTAATAAGAATAGCTGTAGGTATGTCATTTTCTCCGGTTTCATACTTCGAATATCCGGTCTGAGACATACCGAGCATATTGGCAATTTCAGTCTGTGTCATATCTAAATCTTCACGCAAGTCTCTAATTCTCTTATACATATATATTACCTCGTGAAACCATTTTATATTATTTTGAAATAAGAATTGATTTTTAACCTGTTTTAGGTTATAATGTAAAGTGTGAGGTGATTATATGAACTGTACTAACGAATTATGTGTTTATTGCGACGGTAAAAAATGCAAGCTCGAAGAAATCAGTATAGGTACGCTTGGTATTTGCGATGAATTTATTTTGGTTGATATTGAAGAAGAAATTTTAAGCAAAAACAAAAAATAATGATTGAACGGTGGAATGACGAACAAAAAAGCCAAGAGGGTTGAACTCTTGGCTTTTTGTTACAGTATTATGCAGATAAGTCCGCCGCTGCCCTCGTTGATTATTCTGCCGAGTGTCTCGGACATTTTTTCTCTTGCGTCGTCAGGCATATTTTCAAGCTTCGCGTGGAGTCCGTCGTTTACAAGCTCGTAGAGGGTCTTGCCAAACATATTCGATTCCCATATCTTCTCGGGCTTTTCATCAAACTCTGCAAGCAGGTATTTTACAAGGTCCTGCGACTGCTCCTCGGTTCCCACAACGGGCGATATCTCTGTTTCTATTCCCGTTTTTATCATATGGATGCTCGGTGCGCTGGCTCTGAGCTTTACACCGTAGCCGCCTGCCTGCTTGATTATCTCGGGCTCCTCGAGTTTAAGATCGCTGACGTCGGGCATAACTATTCCGTATCCCTTTTCCTCTGCCATTTCAAGCGCCGCCGCTACTCTATCGTACTTTCTCTTGACGCTTGCAAGCTCCTTCATAATTTCAAGCAGCTTTTCTTCTCCGTCAATCTCAAGACCCGTCATTTCACTTAAGGTCTTATAGTAGAGCTCACTGTCAAGCTCGACTCTTACCAAAGACTCGCCGTTTGAGAGGTCTGTTGACACTATACTCATATTCTTTATGCACGGACAGGTCTGATAATCGTCGAACATAGTTTTAAGCTCGCTTATTCTCGACGCGCCCTTCGCCTTGGAATATACGTAATCTCTGACCGATCTTCTTATTTCGTGGTCACGGTCGAGCGCTCTCGTCCAGTCGGGCATATCGACCTTTATTTCTCTTATCGGAAATTCGCAAAGGGTCATTTCGAGAATGCCTCCGATATCCTCACTGTTTAGCTCAAGGCAGTTCACGAGTGCAACGGGGGCATCGTGCTTTTTCTCAAGCTCAAGGGCAAGGCTTACGGCTCTTTCACTTTGCGGCTCTGCGCTGTTAAGAATTATCGCAAAGGGCTTTTTGATAGCCTTAAGCTCGTTTATGACCCTCTCCTCTGCCTCAACGTAGTTTTCTCTCGGAATATCGGTAACAGTGCCGTCACTTGTCACCACCATACCTATGGTCGCGTGCTCGCAGATGACCTTGCGCGTTCCGAGCTCTGCCGCGTCCTTAAAGGGAATCGGGGTCTCGGACCACGGGGTATTCACCATTCTCGGCTCACCCTCCTCGACGAGTCCCATTACGTCGGGGACGATATAGCCCACGCAGTCTATCATCTTTACGTTCATACGCGCGCCTGCGCCCACGGTTATGCTCGCCGGCTCGTCCGGTATGAACTTCGGCTCTGTGGTCATAACCGTTCTGCCCTGCGCGCTCTGAGGCATTTCGTCACGCGTGCGCTCCTTTAGGTTTTCGTCGGTCATATTCGGCAGAACAAGAGCCTCGGTAAACCTTTTGATAAAGGTGCTTTTCCCCGTACGCACGGGGCCTACGACTCCTATGTAGATGTTACCGCCCGTTCTGGTGGCTATATCTGCGTAGATGTCATTTGCGTTTGGTTTTGTACTTGACATAATATCCTCCTGACAATCCATTCTCTTTTTGATAAAAGAATATGATGCTCAGGGTTGTTTTATGACACAAAACAAAACGGGAGGCTGTTGCCTCCCGCATTTTTATTATTTGTTTCTTTTCATAGTTCTCATTGAATTAAGCACGGCAAGTACAGCTACTCCTACGTCCGCAAATATCGCGCCCGTCATACTTCCCACGCCAAAGAGGGTCAGCACCAGCACCAGAAGCTTTACTGCAAGTATGAACACGATGTTCTGCTTGACTATTTTCACCGTACGTCGCGCAATATTAACGGCGTCGGCAATCTTTTCGAGTCTGCCATCCATAATTACGACGTCCGACGCTTCAAGAGCCGCGTCCGAGCCGACGTCACCCATAGCCACGCCTACGGTTGCGTGCGCGAGAGTGGGCGCGTCGTTTATTCCGTCACCTGCGAAGATAACGCCTGCCGAGCTTTCCATAATTTCGCTCACGGCGTCAAGCTTTTCGGTGGGCTTGAGCTCTGCCACGCAAATATCAAGTCCGAGTGTGTCGGAAACCTTATTTGCAATTACCGTCTTGTCACCGCTGAGCATTCCGATTTTATCAAAGCCCGCGCCGCGCAACGATGCTATCGCATCGGGAGCGCTTTCTTTGAGTGTATCCGTAAGCTCGATATATCCGATATAGGTCTTATCTATTGCAAAATGCACTCTGCGCGCGCCGCCGTCGCCGAGGTCGCTTATCTCTATACCAAGCTCACCTAAAAATTCGACAGTACCCGCAAAGAACATATGTCCTGCCGCAAACGCCGCCGTGCCGCGTCCCGCATACTCGCGGAAGTCCTCGCATTTGATATTGCTCTCGCCCACGTACTCGATTATCGAACGCGCTATCGGATGGTTTGAGCCGCCCTCGCTTATGGACGCTGCGGACTTGAAGGCATCCTCACTCACTCCGTCCACGGGGCAGACTCCGCTTATACTGAGTTTCCCGCTTGTAAGGGTTCCCGTTTTGTCAAGCACTACGGTATCGCACATGCAGAGCGCGTCAAGCACGCTTCCGCCCTTTATAAGGATACCCTTGAGAGACGCGCCGCCGATACCGCCGAAATACGTAAGCGGTACGGATATTACCATAGCGCAGGGACAGGAGATAACGAGCAAGGACAGTCCTCTGTATATCCACTCTTTGAAATCACCCGCAAATATGGGAACGATAACGCCTATTATAAGTGTTAATGCAAATATTACAGGAGTATAGTATCTTGCAAATTTAGTAACGAGCTTTTCGCTTTGTGCCTTGTTTTCACTCTGCTCCTCAACTATTCTGAGTATTCTCGTAACCGTTGAGTCGGCGTCGTCCGAGGTCGCCTTGATACGCACAACGCTGGATAAGCTTATGTATCCGCTAATTACCCGGCTTCCCTCCTTCAGAGTCACGGGCAGACTTTCTCCCGTTATTGCCGAGGGATCCGCCTCAAGCACGCCGTCGACGATGACGCCGTCTATCGGCACCCTCTCGCCGGGCCTTACCACGCAGATATCACCGCAAACAAGCTCGTCCGTGCTTACGTCCACCACGTTGCCGTCAACATACTTGTGAGCGACGTCGGGACGAAGCTCCATCATTGAGCTTATCGAACGGCGTGAACGGTTTACCGCTATCGATTGGAAAAGCTCACCGAGCTGATAAAGTATCATAACCGCCGCGCCCTCTGCAAATTCACCGATAGCAAACGCACCTATCGACGCTATGCTCATAAGCGCAGTTTCGTCAAAAAAGTTCTTGCGTACAAGGCGCTTGCCCGCGTCGATTATAACGTCATACGCGCAAATACAGTATGACAGGAGATATATTATAAGACTCGCCGCGAACACCTTGCCGAAAAAAAGTCCGATTATAAACAGTACAGCGGATACCGCAAGCCTTATGATAGTATTCTTTTGCTTTGAGTTAGGTTTATAGCCATTGAAAACGGCGGCAATATCTCGAACGGTATCGGATAGCGCAGACCACAAAGTCTTAAACCAAGCTGCTACTCTTTTCATTTACATCAACACCTCGCAGTCGGGCTCTACCTTTGATATTATTGCTTTGACACTGATCATTATCTCATCAATAGCGGCGCTGTCTGCGTTTATGATAAGCTTTTGTGTGAGAAAGTTGACGTTTGCGGATTCAACCCCCTTGAGCTTTCTTATTCCTTCTTCCATTTTTGCCGCGCAGTGCGCGCAGTCAAGATTTTCGAGCTTGTAAGTATATTTCATAGTATTCCTCTCATTCGGGCTCCCTTATATGCTCGAGCCCCATATTTATTATTGTGTGAACGTGCGAGTCGGCAAGCGAGTAGGTTATCACTCTGCCCTCTTTTTCGGACTTTACGAGCTTTGAGTCCTTGAGAAGCTTAAGCTGATGGGAAACCGCCGACTGACTAACGTTTGTGGCTGATACTATCTCGTTTACGCATTTATCACCTTCGGCAAGAGATATCAGTATTTTTACTCTCGTATCGTCGCCGAAGACCTTAAAAAGCGAAGCGAGGGTTTTTGATTCAAAATTGCTTTGCTCCATAGATCCTCCAGATATATGAATGATTGCTCATATATTATACGCCTCCAATCTCTCTTTGTCAATAGGATAATTATGGTTTGAAAGAAAAAATTGGCGGTTTCTCTCGAAACCGCCGTAAAGCTTTTATTTCTTTATTTTCATAAGATTGCTCATCAATACAGCCGTGTGTGCGCGGGTGAGTCCGTCGTATGCTGAGATGTTTCCGCTTGAGTCGCCCTTCATAACTCCTGCCTGTGTCAGCGCGGCAAGTGAGCCGTGTGCCCACGCGGGTACGCTCTCCTCATCGGCAAATACCGCTATACTGCCGTCATACTCGAATCCGTAGAGCGCGTTTATCATTACTGCCGCCTCGGCGCGTGTTATCTGATTGTTCGGGTAGAAGTAAAGCTCTCCGTTAACGGGATAGCCCGATGCGACGCCAAGAATGGATGCCGCTGAGATAAGTCCCTTGTGCTCGTCCTTTATTTCCTTATCGTCGGCAAAGCCCGTGCCATTTACCGCTGTAAAACCGTCGTAGCCTGCGCACTTCATAAGCGCTGCGCAAAACTCCGCACGACTGACGGGTGTATCGGGCGAGAAGGTGTATGAGCTGCCATCGGTTGTAAAGTCCATAACACCGCTACTCGCGGCTCTGATGGCTTCACCGTGCGCCCAATGCTCGCCCATATCGGCAAAAACGATATTGGAATTTGGCTCGTCAACGCTTACGTTTACGGTCGCGATCTCGGAGGTATTTCCGTATTTATCCGACGCAACGTAAGAAAAGCTGTCTGCTCCCGAATAGCCCTCGTCGGGAGTGTATCGGTAGCTTCCCGTCTTTTTGTTGTCAACAGTAAGCTTTCCGTGCTCGGGCATCCTTATTATCTCGTAGCTCACGGGATCGTTTTCGGGGTCTGTCGCCTTCATAATCCCGTAGAGGGTGATGCCGCCGTAGGTCGAAACCTCGAGATAACAGTCGTTACCGTCACTCACCGTCGGTGCGGCGTTTTCACGGTCAAGCAGGTACACTGAGCAGGTGTACGTGCCCGTATTGCCGCCGTTTACCGTGAACCTGAAATCGGTTTCAATCACGCCCGACACTCTCGGAACAAATCTGATGTTTTCAAGATTTTTCTCCGAAATACTCTGATTTTCGGTAAGGGCGATCCCTCCGAGCATAAGCGTGCCGCTGTTCGCGTCGGGCAGGCTTACGATATTGATCTTGCTGACCTTATCAAGTCCCGAGGCGTTTTCAAAGTCGGCTTTTTCAAAGTAAACGTCACGCGAAACGAGGCTGACCTTTTTAAAACCGTAATCGGCGGCAATCACATCAAGTGCAGGCGAAACCGTTACCGCAAGCGCGGGCACGGCAAGCATAAACGTAATAATGACACTTACGGTGATGCAGATGAGTTTTCTAAAGCTTGTATTTTTCATTTTTACTCCGTTCTGCCGCTTATCCGCGGCGTAATTTCTTGCTTTTTCAAGAAATAATATACCTTGCCAAACGGCGTTTATACGGGCAACAAAAATGGGTTACAGTTATTTAACGGAAAATTCAAAAACAATTATAGGTTTAAGTGTCGCGGTATGCTTTTTTGTGTTGACTTTTATCGGCAAAATGTATTATAATTTACTTAAAGTAATGACTTTCGGAGGCTTACTATGTGGTTTATATTAGCGCTGTTGTCCGCTGTGTTCGCGGCGCTCACCTCAATACTCGCAAAGGTGGGTATTGACGGTGTAAACTCAAATCTTGCTACCGCCATAAGAACTATGGTGGTCGTAGTTATGGCGTGGGGTATGGTATTCCTCACGAACACGCAGGGCGGTATTACGGAGATCGGCAAGAAAAGCTGGCTTTTTCTTATACTGTCGGGTCTTGCGACGGGCGCGTCGTGGCTCTGCTACTACAAGGCCCTCCAGCTCGGCTCTGCTTCAAAGGTGGTGCCGATAGACAAGCTAAGCGTGGTTATCACACTTATACTTGCGTTCGTTTTCTTACACGAGCAGTTTACTTACAAGTCGCTTATTGGGTGCGTCCTTATCGGACTCGGTACGCTGTTTATGGTTATTTGACAGGAGATAGTTTATGGATAAAACTTGGAATGAAATGTACTCGGCGGCAAGGGCGGTCTTCAATGAACGCAGAATATCCGACTATGTCACCTGCGGCGAGGTAGCGGCTGCCGTGCTTTCAAAATCGGGCAGGATCTACACTGGCGTGTGTATCGACACCTGCTCCACACTCGGTATCTGCGCCGAGAGAAATGCAATTTTCAATATGATAACAAACGGTGAAGCTGACATCGACAAGGTACTCTGTATTCTGCCCGACGGCTCAAGCGGCGCTCCCTGCGGTGCGTGCCGCGAGCTGATGGTGCAGCTTATGCCGGGCAGATATTACGATATTGAAATTATGATGGACTATAACACGGGTAGGACCGTTACCCTCGGCGAGCTTACTCCCGAGTGGTGGATAAAGTGAGGCTTTTTATAATGAAAAAAATATTATGTTTAACGGCGCTCTTTTTCTGCATACTCCTCGCGTCCTGCGGAGCTGACAAAAGTATAGGAATTATAGGCGGCGCGGACGGTCCTACAGCTATTCTTGTCACACAAAGCATTATGAAAGCAAACACGTATAAGGAAATCTCGGCAAAAGAAGCCAAGAAAATAATGGATTCTGTTGAGGAATATGTAATTCTAGATGTCCGCGAGCAAGACGAGTTTAACGAGGGGCACATCCCGGGGGCTATGCTTCTGCCCTACACCAATATTCCAGATCAGGCTGAGGAATTACTGCCCGACAAGAAAAAAACGATACTCGTATATTGCCGTTCGGGCAGACGAAGCAAATTAGCCGCCGATAGTCTTGTCGCCCTCGGATACACAAACGTAGTTGAATTCGGCGGCATCATTGACTGGCCGTATGAAATTGTAAAATAGGAGACTGTTATGATAAAGTTTATTTGTTACCCCAAATGCACCACCTGTCAGAAAGCTCAAAAATGGCTTGATAATAACAATGTGAAGTATGAGCTTCGCAACATTAAAGATAATAACCCAAGCCTTGAGGAATTGACCGAGTGGTACAAGGTAAGCGGACTTCCGCTTAAAAAGTTCTTTAACACGTCGGGACTACTTTATAAATCTCTTGAGCTCAAGGACAAGATCCCTTCAATGTCTGAAGATGAGCAGTTACATCTTCTCGCAACCGACGGTATGCTCGTCAAGCGTCCGCTTGTAATCGGTGACGGGTTTGTGCTCTTAGGCTTTAGGGAAGACGAATGGGGCAAAAATCTATGATACCGATCTCCAAATTCAACGACATCGTCGAACGTGATATGGATATACTTTTCTTGGAAGAATTTGTTGTTTCCAAGGAGTTTTAAGTATATTCACCTCGAAAACAGGTGTTACAGATGCGGTCGTTGTAGAAGTTGAGCATTCAAAAACTCACCCCGAATTCGGCGAATCCGATATGACTGTAATCATTGAAGTTAATGGTGAACGTCACGGCCTGTTAATTGAAGACAAGGTTGATGCACAAGCCATGCCCGAACAATGCGATCGATATATTAAGCGTGGAGGATTCGGAGTAAAAGAAGGATATTATTCTTCATTTCACGTATTTATAATCGCTCCCGAAAAATACTTATCCGAAAATATTGAAGCACAAAAATATCCGCAAAAGGTTAAATATGAGGACTGCCTTGACTATTTTTCAAGAGATATTGATGCCAGAAAAAGCTTTAAGCTCGAGCAAATAAAGCAGGCAATACATAAGCAAAAAAACGGCTACCAAGCTATAGAAAGCAAGCCCGTTACTGATTTTTGGAGTGAATATATTTCATATCACAAGAAAGATTTCCCGTCCTTATTGCTTATCACCGCACAAAAATCAAGACCCGCCAAATCTTCTTGGTTTTATTTCTACACGATAATAAAGGGATTTAATATTATTCACAAGACAGGCGTTAGCAACCTAAACACCGGTTATGTGGAGTTAACATTTCCCGGTATGGCCAATAAATCCAACGAATCAGAAAAGTTATTAAACAAGACCGCGGATATTAATAACTTAGGAATGTGGGTATATAAAACAGGAGAATCCGCCGTTTTAAGAATATTTGTACCCAAGCTTGATTTTAAGGCTCCTTTCGATGAACTAATTGACAACGTTAAAGAATGCTTTAGAGCAATTGAAAAGCTATCGGAATATGCCAAAAAAATTGATATTAAAGAATTAAACGTTCTTATAGAAAAATAAACGTCATCTTGATACTTTCCATTGATGCAAACAAAAAGGAGCTGCCTGTCGGCAACTCCTTTTCCTTTTTTATTTATTCCTGCCCTTATCGTACTCGGGGTTGTATAAATAGAAGTTCTTGCATTCCGCGGTTTTGTCCTGCGCTATGCGAAGAGCGTCGCCAAAGCGCTGATAGTGTACTATCTCGCGTTGTCTTAAGAACTTGATGGGGTCACGCACGTCGGGATCGTCGATAAGTCTTAAGAGATTATCGTAGGTCGTGCGTGCCTTCTGCTCTGCTGCGAGATCCTCGTGAAGATCGGTGAACACGTCACCCTTGGACTGAAGATATTTGATGTCAAAGGGTGTACCCGATGCCGCCACGGGATAGATTCCCGTTGTATGGTCTACGAAGTAGGCTTCAAAGGGTGAGCCTGCGATCTCGTCGGGTGTCAGATTTTTCGTAAGCTGGTACAGAATTGCCGACACCATTTCCATGTGGGCGAGCTCCTCTGTACCTATTGAAGATTGAAATTGTTTATGATATAATAGATATACAGGAGGGATGAAAAATGATACGATTACTGACAGAATACTATCAAACACACATGACCAAAGAGCAACTGGAACGTGCCGCAGACCTTTTGCGATTTCCCGACACCGATTTGTTAATAGAGGAACTGACACACTCATATAATTGCTATGTAAAAGAACATAGCAAGGAGCAAACACTTTTGATTACAAACCCAGATGCACTTTTTCGGTCAGCAGAGGCACAGGCGGTCTTTGTTGCCGAGTTCAAGAAGTACATAAGAGATGTTATGGGTATCAAGAGAGAGGAAGTGCAAAATGGCAGAGACAAAGCGACAAAACCCGAAAGAAAAAATACTGAAGACAGAAGATAATAGGCCGCACCGCGTTTGTGCCTACTGCCGTGTGTCTACGGATGAAACCGACCAGAAAAACTCTCTCATTGCACAAAAACAGTTTTTTGAGAGGTATTTCCAAGCACACAGAAATTGGAGCAATGTGGGCATTTTCGCCGATGAAGGTCTTTCCGGCACCTCTCTCAAAAAGAGAGACGATTTCAACCGTATGCTGTTCGATGCAAGGCACGGAAAAATTGACATCATCCTCACAAAAGAGGTTTCCCGATTCTCCCGAAATGTGCAAGACCTTCTCAACATCGTGGAGGAACTGCGCGGAAAGGGTGTGTATATCTGGTTCTTGTCGGATGACATCAACACCGAAAGCGATGACTACCGTGAGCGATTGACACAGGCGGCAACCAATGCCGAACAGGAGAGCTTAAGAACCTCTCGCCGTGTCAAGTGGGGACATCAACAGCAAATGCAGATGGGTGTTGTTTTCGGTCGGAAAGAAATGTATGGTTATAACATCGTAAGGGATGAACTCGGCATACAACATTTTGTAATTATACCGGAAGAAGCGGAAGTTATCAAGAACATTTTTGAATGGTTCGCTTCGGGCGAGGGCACACACCGTATTGCAAGGCGACTTGAACAGCAAGGCATTACCACCAAGCGATATAAACACGGTTGGAGCAATACGGTCATTCTCCGCATACTCCGTAATGAGAAATATGTGGGCGACTTGGCGCAGGGCAAGACCTACACTCCCAATGCTCTGACCCACGAAAAGAAATACAACCGAGGCGACTATTTCTCCTACTATACCAAAGACCACCACCCGGAAAGTGCTATTATTGACCGTGAACTTTGGGACAAGGTGCAAGCGATTCTCGCAGAGAAAGCACCGAGCGAAGAAATCAAGGCAAAGCACTCCAACCGCTATTGGACGAGTGGCAAGGTTTACTGCGGTTTATGCGGTCAGCGGTATGTCAGTTATGTAAAGAAACAGAAGAATGTGCCGTATCGTGCTTGGGTATGCTTTGAGAACCACCAGAGAGGAACATACAAGCAGATAACCCTTGACACAGGAGAAACTGCCACGGTCGGTTGTAATGCCCGTAGAGTGAACGACAGAGTGCTGAAAACCGCCGTTCACGATATTGTGGCTGATTACCTCATCCCGAACAAAGATGCCATTCTCGCAGAACTGAAAAGGGATATTGAGGAACTTTCCAAACCGAAAGACAGCACCGCCAAAATTGCCGAATTGGAAAAAGAGGTCGCAAAAAAACAAGACCAGCTCACAAAACTTACTCTGGGTTGGGCAAGCGGTGCTGTTCCAGAGAATGCTTATCAATCGACTATCTGTGTTATCAATGCGGAGTATGAGCAACTGCGCCGAGAGTTAAAAGAGGCACAGGACAGCACCTCAAACGAGGCAGAGATACAGATATATGAGGACTACATAAAGCAACTGCAGGAAATGGTTGACCTCTCTGCCGATGAACTGAACGATGTGTATTATGAGAGAGCGACAAAGCAGATTTTTGTCTATCCCGATAATTTGCTTGAGTTTCGCTTGTCGTTCATTCCTATGCCGATTTATCTGCAATACAAGACCACAGGCAGAGGCGATGACTACACGGCAGAGTTTACCATACTGACCGCCGAGGAATTCGCCCAGAAGGTCGCAGAATGCCCCAGAAACGAACTTGCAACGGCAGAGGGTGACAATACCACCGCAGGCAAATAACGGCGGTAAAATACCCACAGAGGAAAATAAGTACATACAAAAAACTTCCACACCAAAATGTGGAAGTTTTTCTCTGCAGATATTTTTCACAATTTCGTTATGGCTTTTTTCTCCAATCCATGTTACAATATATAGTGGAGTGCTTTAGCATTTCATAAATTGTGCGGAAAGGAGGATGCAGAAGATGATTTATACACTTGATGATTTTATTCGTGAGTATTCAAAAATCAAACAAAGAGGATGGATTAAAACACATCGTTCCGGTCCGACAGGCATAGGCAAAACTTTGGAAGATTTACTCGGCATTCCCGAAAATAATCTTGATGAACCCGATTTCGGTGAGTATGAATTGAAATCTTGCCGACTTGATTCCCAGAGTATGCTCACAATGTTTACAAAGACACCGCAACCTGCAAGAGCAAATACATATCTTCGCCAGAAATACGGTTATTCAAGTAATGCTTATGACAACGATGAAAAAGTATTACATTCCACATTGACAGCAGCGAGATTTGTTCCAATCTCGGACACTGGTTATTCTTTGAAAATCGTATGTGGCGATGATAAAATTTCTATCGCTAACAGAGATATTGTTGAAAATGTGTTCTGGGATAGAAATGCTTTGCGACGTGCTTTTGAAAAGAAATACAAGAACAAGTTCGTATATGCAAAAGCAGAATCACGTGGCAGTGGAGCAAGTGAAGAATTCCATTTTGTCGAAGCATATGAGGTCAGCGGATTCGATTACGATGCAATGATTGACCTACTTGAACAGGGCAAAATCTTTATTGATTTGAGAATCGGTCAATATCCAGACGGACGAACCCACGACCACGGAACTGCTTTCCGTATTCGTGAATCCGACCATCATTTGCTGTTCAGAATTAACAACAGAATAGTTTAAGCTCAAGGTGGAGGTTTGCCCTCCACCTTATCTCTTTCTCAAAACCACAATATTCTCGGTGTTCATTGTGGTAACAGTTTTTCCAACCTCATTTGTGGGGGAATTTGCAGAAGGCATTACCTTGTTGATGATATTTCTATGTATGGTAGTAACATATTCCATGTCATAATTCTGCGCCAACTCGGCAATGATTTCATCGGTAGGGAGCAGAACTCCTTTTACCGTTCTATTGCCGACAACCCAAAAATGATAACCATTTGATTTTGTTTTTTGAGCAATAGCGGAAATAGATTTATCTAAATCATCATAGAAACTGTAAACATCCCCGGCACGTTCCAAGTCCACATCTTTGATTTGGAACAGTGCATTTTTCAAAATCTCACTTTTCAGAAGATACTCAAAACCGTTTCGATATTTTTTACCGCCCATTAAAGAACGGTCAATGCCCATAATCTCCTTTTCGGTCATATCGGACATATCCAACCATTGTAAAGATAATCTGCTATACTCGCCATAAGCGACCGTTGTTCTGCTGTCACCATACGGAGGGGATGTTACCACCAAATCAAAACTATTATCGGGAACATCCGGCAATACTGTTGCATCATTTTGATAAATTGAAACATCCGCATGAATATCTCTATCAGCACACACCTCATTAAATGTGTGCATTTTCTTTACATTACGGAACAGAATTTTTTCAAATTCATCAATCACATCGGGAGTGAATTTCTCCACCTTTGCTGTAGGCATACGGAACATTTTGAATTCACCGTTTCTGCGATTCGATACAAGGCGAATTGATTCGCTGAAAGCGACAAAAACGAAATTGCGAATATCAACATTCTGTATCTGGTTGATATTGTCCTTTATCATCTGCAAAAACAGAATTGCCCTCGGTTTGAACCAATAACCGATATTCTTGAACGAGGGAACAGAAATACTCAAATTGACAGTATCACAATACTGTCGCAGAATGGTAGGTGCATCCGTTCCCCAACCATCTTTTGCAGTTAAATCATAACCCCAAGCATCGTGAATATAGTTATCTGCATTGTCGTAGGAATACTTGTCTGCAAGGTATTGAGAGCGTATTCTGTTAGTGAGTTCGTTAATTTCTCTCTGCAGCTCACTTATGTCAATATTCTTTGTCTTTGCATTTGACAAGAATAATGCAAGAGGGTTTATGTCATTTCCTGCAACGGTCTTAATTCCGGCGAGCATACCTTCAACAAGCACAGTGCCGGACCCTGCAAATGGGTCAAAAAGCGAATTGACAGGCATTACCTCTTGTACCATCTTGATTATATTTCTGCTGATAGGGCATACCATCATTGCAGGATAACTGTGTATGCCGTGTGTGTATTCTCTTGTATCATCTTCCTTAAAATCCCAGAAATCAGCAGACAAAGAAGAAAATCTCTTTATCAGTGCTTGGTCTGCATTAGTTGCAGTTGTATTCTTCACAGAGGTATTCAAAGTTTTCTCCTTTACTGTGGCATATTCGCCATCGTGTGTTTTTATTTCAACGGTACATATCGTGTCGTTATGCCATCCACCGTGAGGGACTAACAATATGCGCTTAATCTCAAAACCGTATTTGTAACCAATTCCGCCACTGTTCCAACCGAAAGTAATGACCTTACCGCCTTTTTTTACAATGCGAGATATTTCTCTTTTGTGGTTTCCCCAGAAAGATGCTTTTGTCGTGTCCCATGTCACATTATACCCGACATCGTTATAACATTCGCTGACTTGTCTGGGCGAAAAAGGTGGGTCATATAGAACACCGTCAACAGATTCATCCTCAAACAGCTTTAAGAAGTCGAGGGCATCCAAGTGATAATCCGTATCATAGGCAGGGTTCAAATCGTTTGTAATAGTAGCATATTTGTTTTTATTTGCAAACGGGTCAATCCACAAATCGTCTGTGAGTTCATCATATAACAGTTCGCTTATGGGTTTTATGTCAAAAGTGTTTTTGTTGGGCATTGCCCATACTCGCTCAATCATAACATTGGCATTGACAGTTTTCTTTTTGCTCTCAACCTTTTTTCGTGCGTCATCCGGTTTTTGAGCATTTTCCGGAATTGTCCAAACATTCCCCACTCGCTGTGCTCCCTCAATTCTGTTTTCATTGCAGAGAACTTGAACACGGCGAGGTGTCATATTCCATTTTTCTGCTGCCTGTTTTACACTCATATAGTTCATAACCGCACCTCCGATTGAACTCTCCTATATTATATACCGAAATGCGAACAAAAGCAAGGGCTAAAGTGTGAACAATAAAAAAGATATGCAGAAAATTTTCTGCATATCTTTTTTGTTAGTCAATAATGTTCTGCAGGAAAGGTATAATTCTCGATGCAAGGATTTTGTGGCCTTCGTTATTGGGGTGAGTACCATCTGCATTAAGATAGTAAGTATTTCTGTATTCTTCAACCCAAGGTGTCATTCCAGAATTGGTATACAAATCTAAATAAGGGATATTTTTATTATCACATATTTCTTTGAGAAGTTCTATATATGCTTTCGAGGTTCTTGTTCCAGAACTATCTTCTTGTGGGTTCATAGAAGCCCAAGGTTGAGGGAGAATCACAGCAATTTTTGCATTTGGATAGTTGGTTTGAATGTAGTCATAGGTATAATTAATGTGTGCTGCAATAGAGTTATCTCCACCTTCTACATACACATCATTAGCCGTACCTAAATTGCTTATATTATTGGAATCATTGAAACTACCAAATATAGTTACGAGTTCCACATCATTAGGTATTTTGTCGAGTTTTGATACAATATCATACTCTCCGTAAGCATATCCTTGACCGCCAGCCGCTAAATTGAGATAGGACATGTTGTATTCTTCTGAAACATATTCAAGATAATTCTTTGTCAAACCAGATGATGTGGCTGCGGGTGCAGTTATACTGTCACCAAGAGCAACCCATTTTGGTGATTGCACTTTGGCTATTATTGCACTATCAGTATAATCCCAAGCAGTCCCTATACCTAAATTTACACACATATATGAAACACCCGAGGGAATTTCCATAATAGATGCGGTTGATTCAGTACCTTTAACAATTTGATGTTTTTTTACAACGTTGTGCATATTAATGTATTCTACAAGATTATTTGAACTATCTTCATATCTTAATTTTCCACTATATAACTTGCTTTCATCTGGGTACCAAACTAACCAATGTTCACCTTCAGTTACAGGTATCCTAACATAATGAGAAAGTGCGTTGGATGCTATTGTTCCATCATTGCCGATATATCCTGATAAATGTTCAAATTCATCGCGTACATTTACTATGGGTGCCGAAGGTTCTTTTCCTGTTGCTGACATACCCACAACATTGAGAGCATTTTCATGTACGTCAAATAAACCTTGAGCTGTAGATTTTACACCTGCCTCAATGAAATGCCCGAACGGACTTGCTAATGCTATCATAACTGATAGCACTAATACCGCAATTACTATCCATCCGTAATTTGATAAAGTTTCTTTATCCATAAAAAATAACTCCTTTCAAGTTTTAATATTTTTTGTGTATGATGAAAGAATGATTTTTCCTCATAAACTTTTTGAATTATCGCAAAATCTCGTCTGCGATTTCCCAACCGGTCTTTGCTCTGGTCGGTTGTTTCTTTTCGCCCAGATAGGCACGGTAGAACGGCGCTATCTCCTTTCGCTCGACAAATGCCTCAAGATACTGCACCCTTGCTCTTGCTTCGTCCAGTTGCTTTTCCAATGTTGCCATTGAAGCACTGTCGCGCCGTGCTGTTGCAAGTCGGATTTCGTGTTCCAGTTGTTCCTTTTTCTGCTCCATTGCGGAGATTTCTTTTTCCATACCAGCCAACCACTCCGTTTTACTGGTGTGACGTCGGAGTTCTGGAACTGGTATGTCAAAATCTTCGCAGTATGCTTTCACTCCCTCAAAGTCACTTGCATAACCCTCTTTGACCGCTTCAGCTTGCACTGCCTTGTATACACTATACCGTGAATATCCGCGTGTCAGTTCAAACTGTGCCATTGCATCGGCATAGCGGTCTTGCATCATTGACAGATTCTTTGCACCGCCAAAATATTCACTCGCACTTAT
>JAZNNG010000077.1:0-76162 GCA_045580165.1 Eubacteriales bacterium | reverse complement strand
AAGAGCCGAGGTGTTGGATGTTACGAAGTATGAGCATCCGGTAGAGATAAAGGCGTTCGACGGAACCGACAAGGTAGTTACCTACAAATGCTATCCCTGCCCGCATTGCGGTAAATGGGTAGCAAACAACGAGAACCACCGCTTCTGCGAGTGGTGCGGTCAGGCACTCGATTTTGTAGGCAAGGAGGTCCCGAAATGAGTATAACCAAGAAACAGTTAGAAGAACTCGAAGAGGCACGGTCCTGCGGAAGTCGCCAAGAGTTCCACGAATTGCTTGAAGAGTACACAGGCATCGTAGCGAAGCCGTACACGGCATATCAGTATTTCGACGATGCTGACAACTATGTAGGTGGAGACGATGACGACGTGCGAGAAATGCTCAGGAGAGCGTATTGCGAGGTGGTATAAATGGATGCAAAGGTAGCAATAGCAAACATTGATGATGTGCTTTCTGCTGACGTTCACTACGACGAGAGCATCGAATATCAGTTGACGACCGATGATTGTGATTGGCTCGAAGCGGCGAAAGCAGCACTCCAAAAGCAACAGCCAATGGAGCGGCATCATACAAGGGTGATACATATAGACGGCGAAGTTCGAGAGAGCGTATGCCCGTCTTGTTTGGGAGTGGTTGCCACGAACAGCAAAGAATATCCTCGGTACTGTACTTGGTGCGGTCAAGCGATAGAGTGCAAGGAGGGGTGATATGGGATACGATGCGTGCTTGAAACATATTGAACTACGACTGGATGAAATAGACCTTGAATTTCAGTCGGCAGACAAGGAAAAGCGAAGAAAACTCAATAGCGAAGCGAATTTTTTGGGTGCGGCAAAAGCTGCAATCAAGAAGCAGGTCCCCATTAAACCCAAGCTCGTTTTCGGAGAAAAGACCAACACACACCGATACGGTCGGTTGATAAGTTTTCATTGTCCGTCCTGCGGAAGATTTATACTCGCTCTGTATGAGACGGATGTGGAAAGAGGCGGAGGCATCAGCAACGATTTGAGAGGTTGCTCGAAATGTCTTCAGGCGATAGATTTCACCGGATACTATCACAAAAGCGAAGAAAATGAGGAGGTTATATTTGATGACTGACAACAGAAAATTTAGTCCCGGCGACTACGTAGTGTGTACGCACAAGGACTACTACGGCGTTACGGGACGTGTGATTAAAAAGTACACTCCTACCGCTTGCGAGGAACAGACGATGATTGAAACATCGGACGGCAGAAGGTTCCACGCACCGACAAGGGAGTTTTTGAAAATAGGATAAGGAGGCAAAGTATGTATCTTAAATCGGAATGTACCGGAGCAAACGACGATGATTTTGTTCAGGCGGAAGGAACAATGAAAGAACTGACGGTTACGATTACTCTTTGCGAGTATCGCAACCTGATAACCGAACAGACGAGATACGAGGCAGAAGTTGACCGTCTGCAAGACCGTTTGAAACAGGCAGAGGAAAGAGCAAAGCTGATGACTGACGTGGTTATGTTAGACCACCCTGAGTTTTTCGGAGATGTCATCGGTGCGGTAACGAAGTTCCTGAAGAAAATGACCGAACCTGTGTCGAGCGAGGAGGTTGATTGCAATGAAAGAACTGAAACAATGTAAGAACTGCACTATTCGGGAATATGCAGAGTGCGATATGTGTAAGCACGACAGCATAATGGGTTGCAAGAAAGGTCATCGCCGTGGAGGTCTGCATCGCAAATGCTTTGAGTGCAAGGACTACAATTTCTGCAAGACGAACAGTTTTCTTTTGAAGGGACAGAAGAAGTGAAAAAGGAAACGGTTGAGTTTTCTTGGGAAGACACCGGAAAGCTCGATATAGAAGTCGTCGGGAACCTGTCGGCAACGCTCCGATACAGACCTTCGGACAAATTTGTAGCAGAAACCCTCGCCAAATTCCGCAAAAACACCGAGAAGCCCTCCAAAACGCCTCGACCACCAAACACCAAGGCAGAAACAAAAGGGCCGCAAAAGGCGTAAAAACGCCCCATATACGATTTACGAAAGGAGAAAGATTTATGACCGATAAAGCAGAGAATGTCAACGGCAACTACGGGATATTGTCAAGAGGATTGCAGGATGCCTATAAGACCGGAGATTGGGAACGTGCATCCGAAACGCTACGCCTTATGGCATACATTCTCGAAACCGAAAACAAGCACATAGACGAGATGAAGGCGTTAATGCTCTCGTTCTATTTCGATTTGTCCGGCTTGGCAAGGTCGCCATTCACGAACAATGACACGGTTGACCGAATGAAAAAGGCGTACCGCTTGTCCGGTATGACGGAGACTGACGTTGCTCTTTTGTATCACGATGTCATCCGAGAAGACACGCTTCCGAGGCATTACCTGACCCTGACAGGCAGTTTCCGTATGTTCACATATTGCCTGTTCGGTAAGAGCAGAAAGTTCGACGTGGTTATGTCGAATTTGACAAAATAGCGAGTGTATCTTTTCGTTTTTGGGAAAATGTAGTAAAATATATGGTGGCGGAAAGAAAAAGAGACTTGTTCTCGATGTTCGCACAGGAGCCGTAATTGCTCCCCACCCAAAATATGATAAAGATTTTGAGCCTTTTACCTCCGATTGTGGTCGAATATCAAAACCTATATTCAAAAGGAGTAAAAGGACTATGAACAAAAATCTCAACAAAGCACTTTTCGACATCGAGAAAGTCAACGCCGTAATGTACGCAATCGAAGCTACATACCTCACCATCGAGGTAGCCCCGGAAGAATTGGAGAAAGCAGATAAAGCAGTTCACGCTTTCTACGCTCTCTGGGACAGCATCAAACAGGTGCAGAACGACCTTGAAAATCTTGCGGGTGATGAAATGGTTGTGGATGCGATTTATGCAGTAAACGATGTGAAACGCAAGAAATGTTCCTTGACAACAGAAGAGTGATTTAGAGCAGGACCGAGGGTAGAAGTATCTCCCTCGGTTTTGTTTTTAGCACTTTCCGTTCGGTAATTGTTCGTTACCACTTGAATTTTACCCGAAATTGTGATATAATGTACTGTAATTTGAAAGACGAAAAGGAGCAGAACCGATGCGAAAAGTCGAAATCTTATATGCCGTAAACATCGGTGACGCGATGTTTATTCAGTAATATAGCGGTGTTAATATGAAAAGTAAAATAATCGTTATAGTAGGACCCACAGCCGCAGGAAAGTCCGCTTTAGCCATTGAGATAGCTCGCAGATTTAACGGAGAGATAGTTTCGTGCGACTCTATGCAGGTCTACAAATATATGAACATTGGCACGGCTAAGCCAAGTGATGCCGACCTCTCCCTTGTCAGGCATCACTTGATTGACGTTGCAGATCCTAACGCAACGGAGCCCTTCTCCTGCGCTTCGTTTGCGGTTATGGCAAACAAAGCGATAAACGATATTATATCGAGAGGTAAAGTGCCCGTGCTTTGCGGCGGCACCGGACTTTATATAGACAGTATTGTAAACGCGACCGAATTTTCGGATATGAAGAATGACTTGTCGTACAGAGAGGAGCTGTTCGCTCTCGCGAGCGAAAAAGGCAATACATACGTTCACAGCTTGCTTGAACAGATCGATCCGGAATCTGCTTCCTCAATCCATCCAAACAATCTCAAGCGCGTGATAAGAGCTCTTGAAATATATAAGTTTACCGGAAGGACCAAGACTGAGTGGGATGCAGAATCTCACGAACAAGAAAGCCCTTACGAGGCTACCTTTTTAGGTATAACATATTTAGACAGAGATAAGCTCTATGAAAGAATAGACAAAAGAGTTGACCTTATGATGAAAGAAGGACTCTTTGCGGAAGCATCCGAGCTTTATAAGAAAGAAATACTCAGAGAGGGCACGACTGCATCTCAGGCTATCGGATACAAGGAATTGTTTTCCGTTATACTCGGAGAGACCGAACTTGACGTCGCCGTAGAAGAGATAAAACGCGAAACCAGACGCTATGCAAAGCGCCAATTGACCTGGTTCAAAAGGAACACTTCGGTAAAGTGGTTTTATCCTGATGAGGCTTACGGGAACGTCAACGAGTCAACATTTGAAATTATTGTAAATAATGCTTCGGAGTACTTAAAATCTCAGGGGTTTTGTGATATAATGTAACTTGAAGTAATTTTTGCGTGGTGAAAAAATGGAAAGAACGTTAAAAAGTAAAATATTCAGCTATATCCTGTCGGGTCTCGTTTTCGTCATTCTGACCGGTTATCTTGTATATCATCTTTTCTTTTCATCATCAGACAACATTATCACGGAATTTGCATATCCGGTTACGGAAAGAATTTATCTTTCCGCAGATGGGTACGTTATGAGAAATGAGACGGTTATAAGCGCAGGGGAAACAGAGGCTTCAGCTTCATATTATTTTAATGATGGCGAAAAGGTCCCCAAAAACGCCGTTATCGCCGCCGTATACAGCGGTCACGCCGACTCGCACGGCGACGCGTTGGTTGAGATCGATAAAAGAATAGATTTTCTTGAAAAAAGCAGTATAGACAACGCATTTTTAACCTCAGATACTTCGTCTATCGATAAAAAAATCGACTCGTTATATTATTCTACACGAATCTCGCTCAGCGACCGTAACGTAGCCGCTTCTGCATCCTATTCAAACGAGATGCTAACGCTTATGAACAAAAGAATGATCATAACGGGAGAATCCTCGGGGTTCAAGGACCAAGTCGACCAACTGCTTAGTCAGAGAGAAAGATACGAATCCTCATACGGCGATAGCTCTGCTCCTCTTACATCACAAATTTCGGGTTATTTTTACTCGAGCTGTGACGGATATGAGAATTCATTCACGGCCGACAAAGCGCTTTCTATGTCTTATGACGAATTCGAATCAATGACACTTGAGGCGCCGGATCAGAGCGCTATCAACTCTCTCTGTAAAATTGCTTACGATTACAGATGGTATTTGGCTTGTCCTGTTAAAAAGACCGACCTTAAAAGCTTTTCGGTCGGCAATTCTTATACCGTAGTTTTTGAAACTAACGGAAACAAAGAGCTTGATCTTAAGCTAGCGAAGGTCTTATCTGATACCGACGGAGACGGTGCAGTTCTTGTTTTTGAATCCTTCGACTGTCCTGCCGACTTCTCGTTTACGAGGCTTCAATCGGTAAAAATTGTTGAAAATTCAATCAACGGTATTAAGGTTCCGGTGAGCGCGCTTCGTATAGTTGACGGAAACGAGGGTGTTTATATCCTGTACGGCTCCAAGGTATTCTTCTGTAAAATTGATATAATAGGTCGTAATGAGAACTATTACATAGCTGCAAACCCCGACCTCAGCAAAACTCCGTATGGTGTTCTTTGCGTATATGACAACATAATTGTAAGCGGCAAGGATCTCTATGAGGGTAAGGTGATCAACTGACGATGGAATTTAGCGAGATAAAATCAAATTACGAAAAAATAAAAGCCGAAGTATCAAAGATCACCGAAAGAAACGTTGGTATTATGGCTGTAACGAAAAATCAGCCTGTTGAAGCGATAAATTATGCTATTAACGAGCTTGGCATCTCGTATATCGGTGAAAATCGCGTCCAGGAGTTAATGGAAAAATACGATAAAATACAGTTCCCTGCCGACCGAAAGGTCGAGATACATTTGATCGGTACGTTGCAGACCAATAAAGTCAAATACATCGTCGATAAGGTCGATATGATACAATCGCTCGACTCTATCAAGCTTGCCTCGGAGATAGACAAACGATGCAAGGCGATAAACAAGGTAATGGACGTGCTTGTTGAAGTTAACATTGGCCGTGAGCCTCAAAAAGGCGGGATATTGCCTGAAGAAATTTCGTCTTTTCTCCGGGAGCTTGCCGTTTTCGACAATCTGAGAGTGCGCGGACTGATGACGGTTGCGCCGAAAATTGACGATTTTAATAAAAAAGTCGAATATTTTTCAGAAACTTATCAATATTTTATTGACAATTCGCAAAAAAACATACATAATATATGTATGGACACGATTTCAATGGGTATGAGCGATAGTTATCGTGAAGCTGTTATTGCAGGTTCTACTCTTATTCGAGTCGGTACTCTCCTTTTTGGAGCAAGAAATTATAAATAAATTTATCGGAGGATAAAAATGGGCATATTTGATTCATTAAAAAAGAAATTTGACGAAAAGGCAGCTGACGACGTTATTGATGCAATCGATGACGAAGAATACGCGCTCGATGACGAATACGGTTACGAAGAAGACGATACAACTTCTATAACTAGTGCGGCTCTTAAGCTCAAGGTCGTTAAGCCTGAATCTTACGATGACGTAACTCAGATAGCTACTCATCTTCTTCAGGGAATGACCGTTGTACTCAATCTCGAAAACACTAATAAGGAAACCGCAAGACGTCTTATCGACTTCCTTTCCGGAGTTGTTTTCTCCATTCAGGGACATTTCAAAAATGTTGCCGTTAATACGTTCATTATCACACCTCACGACGTTGACGTTACAGGCGATCCCCTCGCCGCTTCCGAAACTGACGAGGAAGTTGACGAATAACCTTTAAGGTATATTCGGACCGTTACAAGTGTTAAGCTTAAAGTTTACATTTATGTATTTGTTCACAAGCATAATCGACGTGTTTCTTTCACTAACGTTGTTTTTTATGCTTGTGAGAGTCGTGCTATCCTGGCTGCCGATTTCTGACGATAACGCTATTGAAGAATTCGTTTATATGGTTACCGAGCCGTTTATAGTTCCGATAAGAATTATTTTTGACAGGTTCAACATAATGAACGGTCTTCCGATCGACATTACGTTTTTCGTTTCATGCGTATTTCTTGCGTTTTTGCAGAGATTGGTTTCTTTGATCAGAGGTTAGTATGCACAAGGACTTGTCTTTCCTGAATTTTTCGGATGATGAGGAACGCAGAACAGTATCGCATGCGCTTGATTTAGCTTACAGAGCTATCGATTCTGACGTGTGCGCGTCTGCGTTTCTTAACGTCCGCGAACAAAATCTCGTAAAAACCGCCCTTGAATCGGACGGTTCTTTCTGTTTTTCTTTTTTTGGCGGTTACCCTGAATTTGAAAGAGGTATGCTTCTCTGCTTCCCCGAATATATGGCGTATACGTCGTTTATGAGTTCGGGATTTATTCCTTGTGAACAGGATAATTTACCGGTCATTTCCGATATTGCAAGCGATTATATAACGCTTTTGTCCATCTCTTGCTCATCTTTCACTACTTTGACTCACCGAGATTATATGGGAGCCTTACTCGGACTCGGAATCGAACGCTCATCAATCGGAGATATCGTGGTTAACGGAGAGCACGATGCTTTTGCTTTTGTATCGTCAAAAATTTCCTCGTTTATCAAAAGCGAACTAAAAACCGTTGGCAGAGCTCCCGTTAAGGTTTGGGAAAAAAGCTTATCGGATGCCGTCAGGATAAAGCAAAATCTTCATACGTTCGACGCGGTATCAACATCTTTAAGGCTTGATTGCGTCGTATCGTCATTGACCGGTATATCGAGAGATAAAGCAAAGAGTATGATTTCCTCGGGTCTTGTTGAACATAATTATTTTTCTCGTTCAAAGCCCGATTCGGAGATTGCTTCGTCAGATATCATATCCGTCAGAGGATACGGTAAATACCGTATTTTAAGCACGGATACAAAAACCGTCAAAGGCAAGTTCAGGCTAAAAGCCGCAAAATACATTTAACAGAGGTATAAAAATGTTAAAGCCAAGTGAATTGAAAAGCAAGACGTTTACTAAGGCTGTCAGAGGATATAACATAGCTGAAGTCGACGAATATATGGATTTCGTTTTAGGTAAATATACAGAGTTGTTCAGAAAAAACTTCGAACTCGAGCAGCAGCTCAGAGCAGCTCTTGAGGTCAAAAACGAGCTCGAAGGCGAAAAAGACTCTGTTCGCGGAGCTCTTGTAAACGCGCAGAAGGTAGCTGCAAGAATTATTGAAAAAGCCAACGAACGCGCTGAAGGAATTATCGATTCCGCAAAAGTCGGTTGTAACACTATACTTGATGATTTCAACGTTCAGATTGACGCAGAAAGAGAAACCTTACTAAGTCTCAGAAAACAGGTGGCTGAGCTTAAAAAAGAACTTTTTGAAAAGTATAAGGAACATATAGAGCTTGTAGAAAAGCTTACCGCCGTAACGGATTCTATCAAGATCAAAACAAGCGAAGAATATCTGAACGATGCAGTTGTTAAGACCCGCGAAGAGCTTGAAAAAAGAAAAACCGGTGTTACTCCCAAGGTTAAGATCGACTTCGATATGGAGGTAACCGCAGAGACTCCTAAGGTCTCTCTTGATCCCGATGAGTTGTTTGAGGGCGGAGATACCGTTGTGTTTGACAGAATCACCGAGCATTTGAGCACGGACTCGGATATTGGTGACACTAAGGTTATTGATACCGTAAAAGCTGACGAGTGATTATGAAAAAAGTTTCAAATAAGTTGGTGTCTGCAGCCATCGTTATATTATCCGTTTTGCTTGACACGTTTTCAAAAAATCTTGCAATATTTGCTCTCAAGGATACAGGCGAAATAGATTTTGCCGCGATTCCCGGAATATTTCATTTTACATATCACGAAAACAGAGGCGCAGCCTTTGGTATGCTTTCTGAAAATCGCTGGGTATTTATGACGATTTCGTCAATAGCAATAATAGCGATAGCTGCGTACCTCTTTTTTAACAAGGAAAATTCTTCACTTCTTTCTTGCTCTCTCTCTATGATTCTCGGCGGGGGGATCGGCAATATGATAGACAGAGTTTTCCTCGGATATGTAGTTGATTTTATTAATTTCAAGGTCATCAACTTCCCTATTTTTAATCTTGCCGATACCTTCGTAACCATAGGCGCGGCTTTGATGATACTTTATCTGTTCAAACAAGAAAATGACAAGGATACGCAGGGGATTTCTTAAGCTCCCCTGCATTTTCAATAATATGAGTGAGATAATTACACTGAATACGCTCCCCGTGACCTGTGGTGAACGTATAGACGTCTATATATCAAATCAATGCGAAATTACGCGTTCGGCAGCTCAGAAGCTCTTGACCGACGGAAACGTATCCGTGAACGGTAAACCAGTAAAAAAGAATTATCGCATAGGAATATCCGATAGGATTGAGCTTATACTTCCCGAGCCCAAGCTTCTTGATGCCGTTCCCCAGAACATACCTGTTGATATTGTGTATGAGGATGAGTACTTACTCGTTGTAAACAAGCCAAAAGGAATGGTGGTGCATCCTGCTCCCGGAAACCCTGACAGGACGCTCGTTAATGCACTTATGTTCCATTGTCAAGGCTCGCTTTCCTCTATTAACGGTCTCATAAGACCGGGTATTGTCCACAGGATCGATAAAGACACAAGCGGTTTACTTATCGTTGCCAAAAGCGATGCAGCGCACGTCGGACTTGCCGAACAAATCAAAACCCATTCGTTCACAAGGGTTTATAACGCAATAGTAACCGGATCACTCAAAAATTCGGAAGGGATTATTGACGCACCAATTGCACGTCATCCTATTGAACGCAAGCGTATGGCCGTCCAATACACCGAGCTTGCCAAAAATGCCGTAACTCACTACAAGGTTGTTGAAAGCTTTGACCGATACGATTACGTTGAGTTAAAGCTTGAAACCGGGCGCACTCATCAGATAAGAGTCCACATGTCCAGCATCGGACATCCCGTTATAGGTGACCCAGTTTATAAAAATACGTTTGATAAATTTGAAAAAGCAAACGCTTCAATTTTATGCGGTCAATGCTTGCACGCGCGTGAAATAGGCTTTAAACACCCTATTACCGGCGAATATATGCATTTTGATTCGGGTTTGCCCGAGTATTTTGAAGTAATACTTGAAAAACTAAGAAAAATGTGATATACTTCTTAGACCGAATTTCAATAATACGAAAAATAAGAGGGATCATGAAATTTGATAATAAACTGATAGTAAGTGACCTTGACGGTACGTTTTTTGACTCAGAAGCGGGAATGGTAGGCATTAACGTAGATGCCATCAACTACTTCAAGGAAAACGGCGGATTTTTTACGTTTGCAACAGGCAGAAACGAGCTTACACTTGAGCCGGACGTAATAAAGCTCGTAAACGCTCCCGTTATCTGTTGCAACGGCTCGTATTTGTATGACCCCGAAAGTAACCGTCGTCTCAGAGAAATATGCATTGCTCCCGGTCCTATTATTTCTATGATAAAAACCGCTTTGTCAAGCTTTTCCGATATAGGCGTCAGGGTTACTGCCGACAACAAATATTATGTAATCGGAGAAACGCTCAAGCAAAACCTTAAACGCATCAGCGCCAATCCCGAGCTTTTTGTGATAACCGATATAGAGAATCTCCCGACGTACGATTGGCACAAGGTGGTTTTTGTGGGGGATGAGGATAACCTTGATCTTGCTTCAAAGTTTATAAAAGTTAAAGCAGAGGGGCTTTATCAGATTGCGCGCTCCTCACCTACTCAGCTCGAATTGTTCAATCTTAAAGCAACTAAAGGCGTCGGTGCTCTTGAGGTCAAGCATATGCTTGAGGCTAAGCACGGTCCTATTTGCATGTACGGAATCGGCGATTACGAAAACGATATTGATTTGCTCAAGCAATCTGACGTAGCGGCTTGTCCCGAAAACTCACTAAAGGAAGTTAAGCTTTATTCCGACGTTGTCGTTTGCTCCAACGATAACGGCGCGGTCGCGGGACTTATAGAATACATAGATTCTACCATATAAAAAATGACCTTCGCAGTCGTGCGAGGGTCATTTTTTTATGTCTGCCATAGGGTTTGCTTCTGCAGCGGCTCTCATTGAGTCGTCGCTTACGTGTGTATAGATCTGTGTAGTATTTAACTGTTCGTGACCAAGTATATCCTTGAGAACTCTTACGTCAACCTTTCCCGTTCTGTACATCAGAGTTGCCGCAGTATGCCTCAATTTATGAACAGACATTTTCCTGTTTTCAAGTCCTGCCCTCTCGAGGTATTTTTTTACTACCCACTGTACGGTTTTAACACTTATCCTTGTACCGAGCCTGCTTAAAAATAGAGCGTTCGTGTCCTTAATATCAAGTCTTTTGTTTTGTATATTGAGATGCGAAGTGATGGCGACCTTACAAGCGTTATTGAGATAAAGGACTCTTTCTTTAGAACCCTTACCGACTACTCTGACAGTGGCAAGATCAGCGCTTATGTCGGTTTTGTTTATTCCAACAAGCTCGGACAAACGCATTCCGCAGTTGAGGAAAAGCGTTATAATAGCGTAATCTCTGTCGAGAAACGGAGATTCTTTATCTTCTGCAACTGCATTTAACAGAAGTTGCGCCTCCTCGAGCGTTAAAAACTTAGGAAGTGTCTTTTTAGGCTTGGGGCTTTCTATATCCTTTACGGGATTGTGGTCCGTCAAGTGCATTTTTACAGTAACGTATTTGAAAAAGTTCTTTACTGCTGATAGCTTTCTTGCTCTTGCACACCATTCGTTTTTGCGCACGCTTTGAGCATATATAAGATATTCGTATACGTCCACAGTAGATATAGAGTTCAGAAAAGATACGTCAATGCGACTAATATCAACCGTAGAAAATTCTTCATAATCTGTAATCCGTGCAGACGAGAGTCCTTTATGGATCATCATAAATTTGAAAAATATCCTAAGGTCGCTTGCATATTCCTCAACCGTTTTCGGTGACTTGTTTTCGATAACGAGCTTACTCATACAGTATTCTCGTACAACAGACGGTAGTCCGGATAGCTTTGAGCTGATATCCACCGGCATAATGACACCTCCTTTCTGTTTTCTGATTCAATTATAATAAATTACCTTGTGCATGTCAAGGAAGAAATATAAAAACTAAAATTATATAAACTGTAAATTTTTAGACTTCGCGCTTGAAAAATAATACCGCTTAGTGTAGAATTACCTAAAGAAACGAGGTATATATATGTTTTCATTCTACAAGAACAATTCAGATTCTATCGTTAAGCTGTTCGTTAACCAGCTCGGCATGACGATTTTCGGTCACCTTCTCTTTGCTGCTACCTTCAAAACAGATCTGAAAATCGCAACGGGGCTTTTGTCGGCACTCTTTTATCTCTATCTTGTGTACTGTACAGGATGGGAAATCGGAGCCAAGGACAAAATCAAGGTCGACGGCGGAAGGATGGATAGATGCGATTACAAAGGCATGCTGCTCGGAGTAGCGGCTAACAGCCTATATATAATCTTATCGTTTATTAATATATTCTTTTACTTTTTAAGCTTTTGGGAATGGGCATCCGGCATAAGCGCTACCGCTTACACTGTCTCTACCCTTCTTAACGGTATGTACGCCTCTTTCTTTACACTGTTCGAGGCGCATATTCATAAGTTTATAGTACTTGCGGCTTTCGTTTTACCTGCGATAGCAGTATCGGGACTATCTTATTATGCAGGAAGCAAAAATTTCAGAATTTTGGTGTTTCTCGGACTCAGCAAAGGGCCTAGAAAATGACAAGAAGCAGACGTTTATATGACGTCTGCTTTTAATGTTAACAAAAAATTTTCTTTTAGACTCCTTTTAGTATATAATATTATAATAAAATAATATAAATATGCGTATCAATCGAGGAAAACAATGAACTTACTTCTATCGGACAAAAAAATACCGATTATAAAGCTTATAATCGTTTTGCTTGCAGGCATTTTCGCCGTTCTTCTCACTCGAGTATCCTTTGTACCGTTCGTTTCTTTGGTTTCTGTTGCTATATCCGTTGCTTGCTTCAGCTACGTAGTGTTTTACACGGGAATTTATTCTCTTATACCCGCAACGCTCATTTTTTTAGCAGTATTATTTTTTGAAAATCCCATTTCTGCAATTAATGCGATTGCGTTTTTGCTTCCTGCACTCACTGCCGGCTTTGCGTTCAGAAACAAAAGTAAGCCGATTTCGGTTATTGTTTCCATTACCGTTTCTTACTTGCTTTACTGTATTTTAGCATACGTTATAACGGTTTTGATTACAACAGGCAGTTTTTCGTTTAAAGATGAGCTGCAAGCAATATCTTCGAGCATTGATGAAAACGCTCAGCAATTGATGGAAGCATATTCCGCAATAATGGGCAATAGCTATTCAAGCACGGAATATGTGTCATCGATCCTCAAGGTGCTGGCTGTGGGAACGTATATCTCCTCAACAGTTGTTGAATCATGCTTTATCTATATAGCTACGGCACTCACCTTTAAGATCACCGGAGCAAATTCAGAGGTGTATAACGGAAGCTTATTTGACGTTATGCCTTCGAGAATAACCTCATCGGTCTACGTTATTTCGCTTGCGTTTACATTGTTCATTAAAGCTCCTTCCGAAACCATAAAATATAACAGTATGCTCGCTCAGAATCTTCTTCTTATTCTCACACCCGTGCTTATCTTTTCGGGAATTTATTATATTCTGACGATCAAATTCAAGGTTGAGCATTCAAGTCCCTTTGTACTGATTCTCGCTTTCATTTCGTCAATATTCGGCGCGTTCCCCATATTTATCTTTTACCTTGCTCTCTCCGGAGTAAAATATTCATTTAAGTATAGCAATCTCCAAAAAAATGAGGAGGCAAAACATGATCAAAAATAAAGAAAACAAAAAAGTTAATGTAAAGCTTTTGATAAAGCCGGCTCTTACCCTTGCGGTGTTTGTAATTTTTGCCGCAATGTCACGTTCAAAGGAAATGAACGTATTCCTTCTTGCAATCGTAATGTTTGCTTTAAACGCCGCTTTATGGTTGATTTCCGACAAGCTTTATGAATTCTTCTGTCTGAAGTTTACGGGAAAATCGGGCGACCTTAACGACCCTATTCTCCAGAATATAACACTTCAGTTTATCAAGGAGCTATACCTCCCTATTCTTATATGCTCTGAATCGGGCAAAATAATTTACTGCAACGATTCGCTTTACAGACACGTTCCCATTAAAAGCGGTGCTCAGTTCCCGAAAAACATTGAGGAAATATGCAATACGGATATTGGTACGATAGTAGCAAGCGAAGCAAACGAGGGCGTTGAAGCCACAGCTTTTAATAAGGTTTTTAACATCAAAGGCTACAGAATAGAAGCTCAGCACAGTCCGTATTACATCACAATTTGGAACGAAAGAACCGACTATGTAAAGCTTAACAAGCGTATTGTGGATGAGCAAACGGTAGTTGCTTACATTCTTGTAGATAACCTTGATGAGCTCAGTCAGGCCGTTAACGAAAAAACGCGCGAAGCTTCCCATCAGGTAGAGGTCACCCTCAAGGAATGGGCGTCCGAGGTTGGCGGAATAATCAAGGAATTCGAAAAGAACAAATATATCTTCGTTTTTGAATCGCGATATCTCGACAGATTTATTGAGGACAAGTTCAGGATCCGTGAGAAGATACACGAGATTAAAGTTGGCGAAACCAATCTGTCGCTTACTATATCGATCGGCGCTG
The DNA here is from genome assembly GCA_045580165.1 of Eubacteriales bacterium. Lineage (GTDB taxonomy): Bacteria > Bacillota > Clostridia > Oscillospirales > CAG-272 > UBA4717. The sequence continues at coordinate 61,698 of JAZNNG010000077.1, read as the reverse complement.
CGCGCTTCCCCGGCACTCTTGCACAGAAAGAAAACGGCGCTCGAGCCGCACTTGAGTTTGCACTAAAGCGTGGTGGAGATACTGCCGTTTATAACAACGGTAACGAGAACGTTTCGTTTGACGGAAGAGTCAAGACTACGTCTAAATCGACCCAGGTAAGGGCAAGGATGACTGCTGCAAGAATATGCGAAATGATGAAATCCGCAGGAAACGTGCTTATAATGGGTCACAAAAACCCCGACTACGATTCAATAGGCGCGTGCGTTGGTATGGCGCGTCTCGCGGTAAGCTGCGGACAGACTCCCAAGATCATCATTGACAAGGAAAGCATAAACACAAAGCTATGCCTTGACTATCTGTCATCAGACGAATATAATGCCTGGTTCATCGATTCGGTAAGCGCCCAGGATCTGGTCAGAAGTGACTCACTTGCCATTGTAGTTGATGCTAACAATGCGCTCAGATTCGAGTCACAGGACGTTGCGGCAAATAGCGGTAAGCTTATAATAATCGACCACCACAGCAAGCACAAAGCAAAGGACGTACCAGTCTATAAGACGGAAATCGAATACATTGAGCCTTACGCATCCTCCGCGTCAGAGCTTGTCGCGGAATTCCTCGAGCACACGTTGACGCTCGGCACCCTCCCCCCGAAGGAAGCACTCCTTCTTATGTCGGGTATCATCCTCGATACAAAGCAGTTTACGAGAAACACGGGTATCAGAACCTTCAGCGCGGCTCAATACTTGCGTTGCGAGGGCGCAAGCCCTGCGGAAGCGCAGGTGCTTTTCGAAAGCTCCCTCGACGATTACAAACGCTCTGCCGTTTGCGCGGCAGATGCTAAAATTTACCGAGAGCATTTTGCTATTGCGGCTCTCAGAGCATCGGACAACCCGGACGACAAAATCACTGCGGCAAGAGTTGCTGATATTTTGCTTGACCTGAAGGGTGTTCACGCATCGTTTGCAGTTTTTGAAATCAACAATATAATCCACATATCAGCACGTTCTGCAGGAAAGATCAACGTTGCCTCTATCATTGAAGGCGTGGGCGGCGGCGGATATTACGAGTCTGCAGGCGCTCAAATCAAGGATGCAACTCTCGATCAGACGCTCATTGCCCTTAAGGAGCAGATCGACGGATATATCGACAGTACAAATACAAAGAAATAACAAATTATTAATCTTAAGGATTGGAGTAAAACAATGAAAGTAATTCTCACACAAGACGTTAAGGCTCAGGGCAAAAAGGGTCAGATAATCAACGTATCAGACGGTTATGCACGCAACTTCCTGTTCCCTAAGGGACTTGCAGTCGTTGCAGACAGTAAGGCACTTAACGATATAAAAAATAAAGAGGCAGCACAGAAGCACAAAATTGAGGTTGAGCGCGAGGAAGCAAAAAAGCTTGCCGAAAAGCTTGCTCCCGTTGTAGTAAAGCTGATGCTTCAGGCGGGACCCGACGGCAGACTCTTTGGCTCGGTCACATCAAAGGATATTGCAGAGGAGCTTGAAAAGTCTACAGGTATTTCTATTGATAAAAAGAAAATCCTTCTTGACGAGCCCATTAAAAGCTACGGCTCATACACAATTGATGTCAAGCTTTATTCAGAGGTTATCGGAAAGCTAAACGTTGTAGTTTCTAACATTAAGTAATTTTGAAGGGATAAATATATGAATTCCGCAGATTTTAGCAAAACGCCGAGTGTTTCCGAGAGGAAGGTCCCATTCTCTCTTGAGGCTGAGCAATCAGTCCTCGGTTCGATACTTATCGACCCGAGATCTATCGAGGAAATAACGGAGATAATCACCTCGTCGGACTTTTATATTGACGACCACGCAAAGATTTATCTTGCGATGAGCGAACTGTTTATAAACAGTAAAAGCATCGACGTCGTTACTCTTATAGAGGCTCTTAAAAAGAACGGTGTTCTCCAAAACAAGGATATAAGCGAGTACATAAAGCTTATTGCACAAGTGGTTCCCTCCGCAAAAAACATTAAGGATTATGCTCAGATAGTCAGAGAAAACAGCCTTTTGCGTATGCTTCTTGAAGCTTCCGAGGAGGTTTCAGATACCGTTCTTACGGGCGCTTATGACGACGTCAACGACGTGCTTCACGAGTCGGCAGATAAATTCTTCAGACTCATCCAGACGAACGACAAAAACGACTACATTCACATAAAGGACGTGCTTGTATCTACTCTTACCAATTTAAGGCGGCTTTCTCAAAGTGAGGAAGGTGCTACAGGTACAAAAACCGGATATTCCGACCTTGACAGAGTCCTTGTCGGGATGGGCCCCGGCGACTTTATACTTATCGGCGCACGTCCCGGTATGGGCAAAACGAGCTTTGCGCTCAACATTGCGTCACAGGTATCATCAAACGGTACGGGTAAGGCGGTATGCGTATTCAGCCTTGAAATGTCGGCAGAGCAGCTCGTGCTCAGAATGTTATCGAGTGAAGCTTTGGTGGACAGCTATGCGTTGCGTTCCGGTAAAATAGAAAAAGAAGATTGGGTGAAGCTCACCCATGCTGCAGGTCAGCTCAGTAAATGTAATATTTATATAGACGACACCAGCGGTATGTCTGTCGCAAAAATGAAAGCCAAGCTTCGCAAAATAGACAACCTTGGTCTTGTTGTAATCGACTATCTTCAGCTTATGCAGTCTGACAGAAAGTCTGAAAACAGAGTTCAAGAGGTAGCCGCAATTTCAAGAGATCTGAAGCTTCTCGCCAAAGAGCTTGAAATTCCGATAGTATGCTGCGCTCAGCTTTCGCGTGGCGCCGAGCAAAGAAAGGATGCAAAGCCTATGCTTTCCGACCTTCGTGATTCGGGATCTATCGAGCAGGACGCAGACGTTGTTATGTTCCTTTATCGTAGTGAGTATTATAACACCGACAAGGAGCAGGATCAGAACGTGGCTGAAGTTATCGTTGCAAAGAACAGGCACGGATCTACCGATACGGTAAAAATGAAATGGATAGGTAAATATACCAAGTTCCTTACACTTCAAAAGGATGAAATTCAAGGTGGAGAATAAATTCACAAGCTCTGTAACCTCGCAGTTTCTCAAAATGATGAAGCGTTTCGCTCTGCCCGAAAATTTCAACCTTATAGTTGGTTTTTCCGGCGGTGCGGATTCATCGGCTTTACTTCATCTTGCGCATACGCATGCGTCTGAATTAGGCTATAATCTATACGCAATTCACATAAATCATCTGATAAGACACAAGGAAGCTGACAGAGATGAAGACTTCTGCAAAAGGGTCTGTGAAATCAGAGAAATACCCTTTAAGTCGCGTCGAATAGACGTTCCCGCACTTTCCAAAGAAAACAAAACGGGTATTGAAGAAGCTGCAAGAAACGTAAGATATAGCGAGTTCGCAAAATATGCGGCTGAAGTTTCAAAGAACGGGCTTCCAACATTCGTTGCTACAGCTCACAACGCAGACGACAACGCCGAAACCGTTATATTTAATATGACGAGAGGCACGGCGCTTAACGGACTCTGTGGGATCAAACCGATGCGTGAAAACGTGATCAGACCGATAATTCTCAGCAGTAAAGACGATATACTCGGTTATTGTGACGAAAACTGCATAGAATATATAACTGACAGCACAAATATCGATACTGCTTATACAAGAAACAGGATACGTCACGATCTTATACCAATCTTAAAGGGCATCAATCCTTCCCTGCCTGCGGCAATTTCTCGCATGACGGAAAATCTAACCGAGGACGAACAGTTCATAAGTCAATGCGCCAAGAATTTTCTAAAGACTCACTCGGACGCAGACGGTATCAAGCTTACAGAGCTCAATACAGCACATCCTTCGCTTAAAAGGCGCATCATTTTTGAATTCGTTAAAGTATCGGTCGGCGTTTTACTTGAAGAAAAGCACGTACGCGGAATAATTGAGCTTTGCGAGTCGGCAATAAAGCATTCGGAATTTCATTTTACGGGTGAATTTTGCGCAAGAATCGAGAGTGGCCGACTTACGTTAAAGGAAAAGGGCTCGCTTGTATCTTCTACCTACTGTGTTGCAGTCAGCACGGGGATCACAAAAATTCCAAACGGTGTGATCGGCAGATACAATTCAACCGATGTAAAAAACATTTCGGAATTTGAAAATATTTACAAAATATCAACACAGACACCTATTTATTCTGCTAAAATTAAAGGTGCTTTGTTCGCAACTTCAAGGCACTCCGGCGACGCAGTCAACATAAACGGAGTAAACAGAAAGCTAAAAAAGCTTTTGAACGAAATCGAACCGGATCTCGAAAGACGAGCTTCTTTGCCGATTTTTCGTGATGAAGACGGTATACTTTGGGTGCCGGGCGCAAGATCAAGGACCGGGACGTACTCAAAAGCGGGCGAAGATGCAGAAATTCTGCTTTACTCATATAACAAAGACAACAAATAATCACAATAGGAGATAAAAATGCATAGCGACGTATTAAAGGTTTTGGTTTCAGAGGACGAAATCAATGAAATCATTAAAAGGCTTGCAAGCGAGATAAACAATGATTATAGGGACAAAAAGCTTCTTTTGCTTTGCATCCTTAAGGGCGCGGTAGTTTTTATGGGCGACCTTATGAAGAATATTTCAATTCCGACTGAAATTGATTTTATGAAGGTTTCTTCTTACGGAAGCGGTTCAAAAACAAGCGGAACGGTAAATATCGTCCTTGATCTTCACCGCAAAGATCTCTCAAGCCTCGATATTCTTATCGTTGAAGACATAATCGACAGCGGACGTACGCTTTCGTATCTTGTCGATTATCTCAAGCTCAAGGGTGCACGCAGTGTCAAGACATGCACGATGCTTGACAAGCCGTCAAGACGCGAGGTAGACTTTGCTCCGGATTATTGCGGCAAGATCGTTCCCGATGAGTTCGTGATAGGATACGGGCTTGACTTCGACGAGTCATACAGAGCTCTTCCCTATATAGGAGTCCTTAAGCCTGAAGTATATACAAAATAACATATAATATTTACGAGGTACCTTTTTATATGAAAAACAATATGAAGATATTACTGTTTTACGGAATACTTATTGCAGTAATACTTACGGTTTCAGCTCTCATACTTTCCGATCCCGGCACAGAGCCTCTTGAATACAGTGACATAATTCAGATGTTCAAAAATGAAGAGGTCACCAAATTCCAGATCTCCAATACCGATGAGATCAAAATCCATACCAAGGATAACCGTGTTTTGACATACGTTCTCAGAGACTATTCTGATTTCATGGATAAGTACGGAGAGCTTATTGATTCACAGGTTGAAAGCGGAATCATCGAGAGCTATGACATTGAGCCGCCGGTCAATATGCCTTGGTGGTTTATGTTCATCCCCTATGTAGTCGTTATACTCCTGTTCGTATTTTTCTGGTTCTTTATGATGAATCAGTCGGGTGGTCGCGGAAGCAAAATCAATTCTTTCGGCAAATCCAGAGCGAGAATTATAACGGATGACAAAAATAAGGTCACTTTCAATGACGTAGCAGGTGCTGACGAGGAAAAGGAAGAGCTTAAGGAAATCGTGGATTATCTTAAAGATCCCCAGAGATTTATGAAGCTTGGTGCTAAAATTCCTCACGGCGTCCTTCTCGTTGGCCCTCCCGGTACAGGTAAGACGCTTCTTGCAAAGGCCGTAGCAGGCGAAGCAGGCGTTCCGTTCTTCTCTATCTCAGGTTCTGACTTTGTAGAAATGTACGTAGGTGTCGGTGCATCGAGAGTAAGAGATTTGTTTGACACAGCAAGAAAGCATCCTGCAAGTATTATTTTCATCGACGAAATCGACGCAGTAGGTCGTCACAGAGGCGCAGGTCTCGGCGGCGGTCACGACGAACGCGAACAGACTCTCAACCAGCTCCTTGTTGAAATGGACGGATTCGGTTCACATACAGGAATAATAGTAATCGCGGCAACTAACCGTCCCGACATACTTGACCCTGCTCTCCTCAGACCCGGTCGTTTCGATAGACAAGTTACCGTTGATTATCCCGATACTCGCGGCAGACACGCTATTCTTAAGGTACATGCAAAAAATAAGCCTCTTGAAGAAGACGTTGACCTCGAGGTTGTGGCAAAAACTACGGTCGGATTTACGGGAGCAGACCTTGCAAACGTTCTTAACGAAGCTGCGCTCCTCGCCGCAAGACGCGGTAAGCACCTTATCGGTATGAACGATATCGAGGATGCGACCATCAAATGTATGGTAGGTCCTCAGAAGACCTCAAAGGTTATTAGCGAAAAGGAAAAGCGACTTACCGCATTCCACGAAGCGGGACACGCTGTTGTTACCAAATTCGTTCAGCCCGATTTCCCCGTCCATCAAATTTCAATAATAGCAAGTGGCAGAGCAGGCGGATATACTCTCTCTCTTCCCGTTGAAGACAGATCGTATATGTCTATGACCGATATGCAGAATGAAATCGTTACGCTTCTCGGCGGACGCGTTGCAGAATCAATCGTTCTCGGAGATATTTCTACCGGCGCATCCAACGATATCCAAAGAGCAACAAATATCGCTCGCAATATGGTTACCAAATACGGTATGAGTGATCTGCTCGGCCCCATCGTTTACGGTTCAGAGCACGGTAACGACGAGGTATTCCTCGGACGAGATTTCAGCAATACGAAGAATTACTCAGAGTCTACGGCATCCTCTATTGACAATGAAATCAAGCGTATAATCTCAGCAGCTTACGAAAGAGCCAAGTCCGTCCTTGAAGAGCACAGAGATAAGCTCGACTTTATTGCAGAGTTTCTTATAAAATATGAAACCATGGATGAAGGTCAGTTCAATGAAGCCATGAATGGAAACCCAACCTTTGAGGAGCTTGAGGAAATGAAATCCGAAAAGCGCAAAAAGAGTGAGCTTGAAAATCTTCGTGCTAAAGAAGCGGCAGAATCCAAGGCGAATGCCAAAAATGAAGAGGCAACGACGAAGGATGAACCTGTCGGTGACGTTAGTGAAACCGACACCACCAACAACGGTACAGTTGAATAAAAAACGAAAGGCCGATTATTTCGATCGGCTTTTCATTTTTTGTTATAAAATAGTTAAAAGATATTGCAAGAAATCGATTTTGTGATATAATAAAAATATACCTTAATTTTTTAAACTCAAGTATTTATAGTAAATAATGCTATACAGGAAGGACAATCTATGTTAAAGCTTAAAGTAGAAAAAATATCAAACGGAATAATCAGAATCAGAGATGCCAAATACTCAGATGCTCTTTCCATGACAGAAAGGTATGGTCTTGTTAATGCGGAGAAAGAAGAATCTTCTGATGGTATTGAGTTTAATGAGGAAACAAGCACTTTAACTTTGCCGAACGGACGGACTCTTAAAATATCCTTCAAGACAGACGATGATAAATTCTGGAAGGATAATTCGGAATATTTTACAAAGAAGTTCGAGAATCATTACCTCAGAAACGGTTTTGTTGAGGGTTCAATCGAGGATCACCCAATATTACCCAAGAGAAAGATGCGCGAGGATATTCCCGACGTAAGCTTCGGCGTGATTTTTGAAATTTCCGAAAAAGAACGGTTTTACGGCCTTGGAGAAGCAGCAACCGATAGAATTGAGCTTCGCGGAAAATCATATCAGAACTGGGCGTCTTATCAATTCGACGAGATCCCGATTCCCTTTTTTATGTCAAGTGAGGGATGGGGCGTATTTGTTAACGCATACGCAAGACACTTCGTTGACATTGGAGAAAGATATAATGATAAGCTTATAATCAGCGGTGACAACGATTACCTCGATATGTTTGTCCTTTACGGAACAATGCCCGAAATGCTAAAATACAACGCAAAGCTTACGGGTAAATCTATGGTATTACCCGGTTGGGCATACGGTCTTAACTACATAGCACCTATCAATGCCGACCAGTTTGAGGTAATGCGTCAGGCAGAACGTATCCGTCAAGAAAAGATCGGATGTGATATGATCAGCCTTGAGCCTCGCTGGATGGAAACCTTCTATGACTATTCTATGGATCCCCAATGGAATCTTGAAAAATTCCACATGCCTGCATGGCTTGTTAAAAGAGGCCGCAAGACCGAAGAAACCTTTATTGCAGCTCTCAGAAGAATGGGATTCCACACTTCCCTGTGGTTCTGCGACTATTACGACTATTCAGATGAAGCAGAGCGCGTATTCAGAGGCGACGACTACAACGAATTTGAGCCTTGGTACGAGCATATGGGAAGATTCACCCACTGCGGTGTTGACGCGTTCAAGATAGACCCGTCTGATACTCTCGGTAGGATCGAGGACTGGGTCGTTTACGCGAACGGCTTGCCTCAGACTTTAATGCACAACTTAAATCAGGTGCTTGTAACAAAGCAGACCTACGAGGGCTTTGCAAAGCAGACGGGTATGCGTCCGATGCACCACTATTCGGGCGGTTATATCGGAACTCAGAAATGGGGTGCGGCAACAACAGGTGACAACGGCGGTGAGCACGGCGCTATGATATGGCTATTGACGCTTGCTATGACCGGTTTCTCCAACTCTACGATCGATATGAACGTACACACACCCTCAAGCCTCCATTTCGGCTTCTTCGTTCCGTGGGCTCATCTCAATACCTGGCAGGGTATTAACCAGCCTTGGTGGGCAGGTGAAAACAACTACAAGCTCTTCAAATTCTACAACCGTCTCAGATACAGACTCTACCCCTACATCTATTCATCAGCGCTTGAAGCGCACGAGGATGCAATGCCGATAGTTCGTCCTATGCCGCTTGTATTCCCTGAATTTGAAAAAGGATTCGACAATACTTGTCAGTATATGTTTGGTCCTTCATTTATGGTATGCGCTTATTCTGATACGGTAAATCTTCCCGAGGGTAAATGGGAAGACTATTGGACAGGCGAGATAATTGAAGGTCCTTGTGACGTTAAGCCTGTTATTCCTGCCGACAGAGGCGGAGCGCTCTATATCAAGAGAGGCGCAATAATTCCTTGTATGGCAAATGAGGTTGACTGTATCCGCGATTATGACAAGACAACTCTCGAAATTGACGTATATCCCGAGGGCAAGAGCGAATTTATTCTCCGTGAGGACGATATGATCTCACTTGAATATGAAAACAAGTCCTCGTGCCATACTCTTATTACTTGTGACGCAAATGACGAGTCAACCGTAATTACAGTAGGTAAAGCAATTGGCGATTACAACGGAAAACCCGAAACGCGTGAATTTATCATCAACGTTTACGGCGGAAGCAAAGACGTAAAGGTTGTTTCAGAAGACGAAAACACTACCTGCAAGGTTATAATTAAGAGGTGATTACTAATGAAATGTCCTGCTTGCGGTCATATGAAAAGCACGGTTATTGACTCCCGTGCATCTGATGAAGGAAAGTCTATAAAAAGAAGGCGTGAATGTACTGCGTGTCAAAGACGTTTCAATACATACGAGGTAGTTGAAAACATACCGCTTATGGTGATAAAGAAAAACGACTCAAGAGAGCCGTTTGACAGAAACAAGGTGATGAACGGTATCATAAGAGCCTGTCAGAAACGCCCGGTAAGCATTGAGCAAATCGAAAAAATAGTCAATGATATTGAGAGCGAGCTTCAGAACTCGCTCAACAACGAGGTTCCTACCACTAAAATCGGAGAGCTTATTATGGACAAGCTCAAGGATATAGACGCGGTATCTTATGTAAGATTTGCTTCAGTATACAGAGAATTCAAGGACGTTGAAACCTTTATGCGAGAAATTGAAAACTTTCTTCATAATAAATGAACCGAACCGTTAAAAACGGACAATGAAAAAAAGAACCCTCCTATGGTTTTTCTTAATTATACCATAGGGGGTTCTTTTTGTGCTGTCCGCACAAAATGGAGCACAACACACACGGTTGAGTGCTTTTTTTATTTACTTTTCTTGTCGGGAAGCTGTGCTAAGATTATTGCCGCAAAGACTATAACACATCCGATAATTTCACGTGTTGACATAAAGCTATCAGCACCCGTAAGCTTTAGATAAACAAATTCACCAAGCAAAGCAAAGCATGACTCAAGACTCAGTATAAGGGATGCAAGAGTCGGATTAACTCCCTTCTGTCCAATTATCTGAAGCGTATACGCGACTCCGCAAGACATTACGCCTGCGTATAGTATCGGTATTTTTGCCGCATATATCGTGGAAAAGCTCGGTTCTTCAAATATTATCATTGGCAAAAACGACAAAGCCGCGCAGACAAAAAACTGAATACACGACATCTTAACGCCATCAACCTTTGGCGAAAAGCGGTCAATAACAAGAATGTGAGCAGTAAATACGATAGCACACAGGAAGATAAGCAAGTCTCCAAGCTCAAGCGTAAAGCTATCGCCCGTAAAGCAAAGAAAATACAAGCCTATGAGCGCGCCGACTGCCGCAAACACGAGCTTGATTCCCGGGCGTCTGCCAAGGAAAACTCCTGCCGCAGGAACGAGAATTATGTATAATGCAGTAATAAATCCCGCTTTGCCGGGGCTCGTATACAAAAGTCCGAATTGTTGAAGCGTTGATGCTGCAAACAAAAGCGTTCCGCAGATAACGCCGCCGATTATGACCGTTTTATTGTCAGAGCTTTGTGACTCACCGCTTCTTTTCTTAATCGCATTGATTAAAAAAATACAAGGGACAAGAACAAGTCCTCCTATAAACGAGCGAACTCCGTTAAAGGTGAACGGTCCGACGTAATCCATCCCCACACTTTGTGCAAGGAATGCCACACCCCAAATAAGCGCGGTCAATAAGAGCAAAAAGCTATTAGTTAATTTTTTCATTCATATCCCTGTCATATCAAACGTCGGGCATATTAAAATGCCCGACGTTGATTATATATGAAATTACTGCGCAGCGTCTACAATAACTGTAAAGTCTGCAGTTTTAAGAGATGCGCCGCCGATGAGACCACCGTCAACATTCTCCTTGGAGAGAAGATCAGCCGCATTACCTGCGTTCATAGAGCCACCGTACTGAATAACGGTTGCGTCTGCCTCTGCTTTTGTGTAAAGACCTGCGATAACGCTTCTGATAAACGCACAAACCTCTTCAGCCTGAGCCGAGGTAGCGGTCTTGCCAGTTCCGATTGCCCAAACAGGCTCGTAAGCAATTATTACGTTCTTGAGCTGAGCGCTTGTCACTCCGTTAAGAGCGATCTTTGTCTGCTTGCCTACGATCTCCTCGGTAATACCGAGCTCACGCTCGTTAAGAAGCTCGCCTACACAAAGGATAACCTTAAGTCCCGCGTTAAGAGCAGCGAGAACTCTGAGGTTTACGGTTTCGTCTGTCTCGCCGAAGTACTGTCTTCTTTCACTGTGACCGATTACAACGTATTCAGCACCGCATTCAAGAAGCATTTCAGCGGAAATCTCGCCTGTATACGCGCCATTCTCCTTGAAGTGAACGTTCTGTGCACCTATCTTGATGTTAGTGCCCTTAGCGCTTGCAACTGCAGGCGCAATATCAACGAAGGGTACGCAAAGCACGATATCGCAAGCGTTCTTTCCCTCAACCTTGCCTGCAAGCTCTTCGATGAATGCAGTGGTCTTGGAGGGTGTCATATTCATTTTCCAGTTACCTGCGATAACAGGCTTTCTGAGTGTCTTATTCATTTGAATTTCCTCTTTATAGATTATTTATTGTCAAGGCATGCGATGCCGGGAAGTACCTTACCCTCAAGAAGCTCGAGAGATGCGCCGCCGCCTGTGGAAATATGTGTCATCTTGTCTGCGTAGCCGAGCTTTTCAACTGCAGCTGCGCTGTCTCCGCCGCCGATGATGGAAATAGCACCGCTTTCAGCTACTGCCTTTGCAACGCTCTCTGTACCTGCAGCGAAATTCTTCCATTCGGAAACGCCCATCGGGCCGTTCCATACAACTGTGCCAGCACCCTTTATAGCGTCAGCAAATATCTCGCGTGTTTCGGGTCCGATGTCAAGTCCCATCCAGTCAGCCGGAATCTCACTTGACTTAACTGTAGCAAACTCGGTATTTTCGTCATATTCCTTACCGATCGTATTGTCAACGGGAAGAAGGAATTTAACGCCCTTAGCCTTAGCCTTTTCCATAAGCTCGGTAGCAAGCTCGAGTCTGTCTTCCTCGCAGATGGAGGTACCGATATCGTTGCCGAGAGCGCGGAGGAAGGTATAAGCCATACCACCGCCGATAACAAGTGTATCAACCTTTTCGATGAGGTTGTTGATAACGCCGATCTTATCGGAAACCTTAGCGCCGCCGAGGATGGAAACAAAGGGACGCTTGGGGTCGGAAAGAGCCTTACCCATTATTGTGATTTCCTTCTGAATGAGGTAACCGCATACGCAGGTATCAACGTAGTCGGTAACGCCGGCTGTCGAGCAGTGAGCTCTGTGAGCAGAACCGAAAGCATCGTTTACGTATACTTCGCAAAGAGCAGCAAACTCCTTGGAAAGTGTTTCGTCATTCTTTGTTTCTCTTGCATCGAAACGAACGTTTTCAAGAAGAACGGCTTCGCCTTCCTTGAGAGCTGCGATCTTAGCCTTTGCATCTTCACCAATAATATCTGTAGCGAAGGTTACCTTGCCGTCAAGATACTCGTTGAGTCTGTCAGCAACGGGCTTGAGTGTGAACTTCTTAGCATCGCCCTCGAGAGCCTTTTTAAGCATTTCAGCCTTTGCAGCTGCCTGCTCTGCCTCGGGAAGCTCTGCGATCTTTGCCTTTTCCTTTTTGTTGAGTCCGAAGCCTTCGGTAAAGATACCGTGGGGCTTACCCATGTGAGAGCAAAGAATTACCTTTGCACCGTTATCGAGAAGGTACTTGATCGTGGGAAGAGCGCCTACGATTCTCTTGTCGCTGGTGATTTCACCGTCCTTAAGCGGTACGTTGAAGTCGCAACGAACGAGGACCTTTTTGCCCTTTACGCTGATGTCTTCAATGGATTTCTTGTTGTACATTATATTCACCTCTGAAATAAAAATTTACAATATTAAAGGACGTTATTTTTGTCCACTCGACATTTTACCACAAAATGCCGTGTTTTACAAGTATTTTTGTTAAAAAAGTGTCAATTTTCAAAATTTCAGTTTATTTACTATTTTATCAAGGTTTTTACCTTATATACATTGGTTAAATCGCTAAACAGGACTTTACCGTAAAGAATGCAACGACCGCTATCGCAAGAACTATTCTGTATATACCGAACACCTTGAAATCGTGACGCTTAACATAGTCAACAAGCAGCTTCATGGAAACAAGCGAAACTACGTACGCGATCACCATTCCTATTGCAAGGACAAGTACGTCAAATCCGCCAATGGGTGTATCGTTAGTTACAATTTTGAGGAAGCTCACTCCGACCATTACGGGAACGGCAAGGAAAAACGAAAACTCAGCCGCGACCTCTCTGGAGCATCCTATAATTATAGCGCCGAGTATGGTTGCACCCGAACGTGAGGTTCCGGGGATTATTGACAAAACCTGAAAAGCGCCTATTATAAGTGCAGTCTTGTAGGTAAGGTCATTTATCGTGGTTATGCTTGCCTGTTTTTTTCTGTTCTCGATAATAATAAATGCTATACCGTAGATAAGAAGTGTAAGAGATACGATCTGCCAATTTTCGATCTTATCCATATAATCGTCAAAAAGTAGACCAATAACTGCGGCGGGCATACACGCAACTATTACCTTGAACCACATACTCCAAGTCGCTTTTTTCTCATCCGGAGTCTTGCTTAGTGCAAACGGATTAAGCTTTCTGAAGTAAAGGGTTGCTACGGCAAGGATTGCGCCGAGCTGAATTACGTATAAGTATAAATCCGAGCTTGTAAAGCCCGAATTTCCGATAAACTCGTTAACGAGGATCATATGTCCCGTTGAGCTTATGGGAAGCCACTCGGTTATACCTTCGACTATACCGAGTATGACCGATTTGATAATTTCAAGCATTATTTACTCCTTTAGTCACCCGAACGCATTATGTCGCCGGGCTTTATCTCAAATGGTGATTTAACAAAAAATCTCATAAACGGGTGGGGGGCAGACTCTATGGAATTCATAGCTTCATCGTACATTTCCTCCACAACGAATCCCCGTCCGCAAATGCCGGGAGAAATCACTTCAACAGCACTTCCCTTTACCGCTTTATTTCTTTGAACAAAAAGCGCGAGACCCGTTTCTGCGTCATAGCTTTCGGCTATTGAAAGATAGGCTTTCTCACGAATGTATCCCGGAGTCGTGCAGGTTTTTGCATCGTCAATAGGCTTATCGAAATAAAATCCCGTTGCATATTCACGGTGGCTGACACTGTCAAGCTCCTTGTTCCATCTGTCGTCAAACTCGTAGGTCTCGGGAGATGTCAGATACTTATCTATCGCCATTCTGTACGTATTTGTGACAACCGCGGTATAGTAAGCGCTTTTCATTCTGCCCTCTATCTTGAAGCTGGTGATACCGGACCTTATAAGCTCGGGAATGTGCTCTATCATACACATATCCTTTGAGCTCATAATAAACGTGCCGTTATTGTCCTGTTGAAGAGGTAGAACGTCATCGGGACGCTTTTCTTCATACACCTCGAAATTCCATCTGCAGGGCTGAGCGCACATTCCTCTGTTTGCGTCTCTTCCCGTGAAATGCTGAGAAAGAAGACATCTGCCGCTATATGAAATACACATAGATCCGTGAACAAATGCCTCAAGCTCAAGCTCTGCGGGAATCTCACGGCGTATTTTTATGATCTCGTCAAAGGTAAGCTCGCGTGCGAGGACTACCCTGCTCGCTCCGAGCTTCATCCACTCTGTTGCGGCTCTCGCGCTGACAACACTCGCCTGAGTTGAAATATGGATGTCAACCCCCGGCATCTTCTCTTTAACAAGTGAAATCACACCAAGGTCAACGCATATCACCGCATCGGGCGGATTCTTTGCAAGAAAATCAATATACCTTTCAAGCTCACTATACTCGTCGGGGTGAGGCATGGTGTTAAGTGTAATATAAACCTTTACACCGCGCTCGTGTGCGTAGTCAATCGCACAAACAAGCTCATCGTTTGAAAAGTTGTCTGCGGCGGCACGCATACCGAAGCTATTGCCGGCAAGATATACCGCGTCGGCGCCGTAAAGTATAGCGCTTTTCATTTTTTCAAAATTGCCCGCGGGCGACAATAGCTCGGGCCGCTTTATCATACTGTTGTTCACTTTATCTTACCTGATTTAAGCTCCGTTATAAACTCCTCGATTCGCTCGAGTGCGGTAGTAATATGCTTTACCGAATACGCGTAGGAAATTCTTGCGTATCCCTCTCCGCAGTCACCGAAAGCGGTGCCGGGAACTATTGCAACGTGCTTACTGCAAAGCAGCTTTTCGGCAAATTCCTCACTTGTAAGTCCAAACTTACCTATATTGGGGAACGCATAGAACGCGCCCTCCGCTTCAAAGCAGTCGAGTCCTATCTTATTAAGGCCGTCTATTATGAACGTACGTCTGCGGTTATACTCAGCCGTCATTTCAAGAACGTCCTCGTCACCGTTTTTCATAGCCTCGATAGCGGCAAACTGACTTGCGGTAGGCGCGCACATTATTGCATACTGATGTATTTTGAGCATTTGCTCGCATAGCTCGTGCGGAGCCGCTATGTAACCGAGACGCCAGCCCGTCATTGCGTAAGCCTTGGAAAATCCGCTTACAAGTATTGTTCTCTCTCGCATACCGGGAATAGACGCGATTGATGTATGATTATGACCGTAAGTAAGCTCTGCGTATATCTCGTCGGAAAGTACCATCGCGTTGCTTTCGAGAATCACCTTTGCAAGAGCCTCAAGCTCATGCTTTTCAAGAATAGCTCCCGTGGGATTATTCGGGAAAGGCAATACGATAAGCTTGGTTTTCGGAGTAATGGCCTTTTTAAGAGCCTCGGGCGTCAGCTTGAATTTGTCCTCAACTCTCGTTTCCACAAACACAGGCTTGCCGTGGGCAAGCTCTGTGATAGGTCCGTAGCAAACAAAAGACGGGATTGGAATAATAACCTCGTCATCTGTGTCTATAAGAGCGCGTACGGCAAGGTCGATAGCCTCGCTTCCTCCGACTGTTACTATGATCTCGTTTGATGGCGCATAGTCGAGCGCAAAGCGTCGATTAAGATAATCGCGTATTGACTTTTTTAGCTCGGGCAGACCGCTGTTTCCCGTATAGTAGGTCTTTCCCTGCTTCAAGCTTTCGATTGCCTCTTCTCTGATATGCCAGGGAGTAACGAAGTCCGGCTGACCGACAGTCAAGGATATTACGTCCTCCATATCGGTGAGCATATCGAAAAACTTTCTGATTCCGGACGGCTTGATGTCAGCCACCCGTTTCGATATTATTTTACTGTAATCCATCATATCATCAAGTTTCCTCTAACGTCTATTTCGGGCTTGTCATAAACTACGCCCTTATCCTTGTATTTTTTAAGAACGAAATGCGTTGCGGTCGAGCTGATGTTTTCAAGCGGAGCAAGCTTCTGCGCTACGAAGTATGCAACCTCCTTCATAGTGCGTCCTTCGATAATCAGAGCAAGGTCAAAGCCACCCGACATAAGATATACCGACTGCACCTCGGGGTAGTTATAGATCTTTTCGGCAATACTGTCAAAGCCGCCGTCGCGCTGAGGAATAACCTTGAGCTCGATAAGCGCGCTAACGTATTCACGCTCGGTCTTATCCCAGTCAATAAGTGTCTTATATCCGAGAATAACGCCTTCCTTTTCGTATTTTGATATGAGCTTTTTAATATCGCCTACCTCTTTGTCAAGCATTACTGCGAGCTGCTCGGCAGTAAGTGAGCTATCATTTTCAAGAAGCTTGAGTAACTTATCCATAATTATCCTCCAAAATTAGTTTTTTATTACTTTATTTCTGATCTTTTCCGAGGAAAGACCGTACTTCTCCGCAATGTCGCGGGCATACGACTTACCGTCGGGTATCGCTCTTACAATTTCAAAGCTACGCTCGCTGCCCTTTATTCCCGCAACGAGAGTGTCGATCTTAACACCGCCCTCTTCGGCGCATTTTCTGTTGATATCGGGAATTGAAGCAGAGAGCTCGTGAAGGTGAGTCGAGAACAAGCATCTGCACCTTGCAAGCGAGAAGCCCGCAAGCACCTCGGAAGCTATATAGGACGCCTCGTACGAGCCTGTTGAGGACAGGGATTCATCAAGAAGGACGAGCGAATACTCGTTTATCTTATCAAATATCGCGTTAAGTCTTTCACACTCCTCGCCAAGACGTCCCTTATCTATTGTATCCTCTGCCTCGGTCGGGAAATGCGTATAAATGGAGCTAACGGGGCTTATTGCGGCTCTGTCTGCGGTAACGGGCAGACCAAGCTGCGCCATAGACTGAATTATTCCGAGAGCGCAGGTTATTACCGACTTACCGCCTCTGTTAGGTCCTGTAAGAACGTATATCATACCGTTTTCATCAAAAACAAGGTCATTCTTGACCATAGCGGCATCGGTCTTCATTGCAACACAAGGGTTATACAGACCGTAAAGCTCGCATTTTTTATCGCACATCGGGTAAATGTCGGGATACGCAAGCTCGAGCCCCTTCGCTTTGAGCGCGTTGAGCAGCTTAACACTCTTGATAAGAAATTCAATCTCGGGCATAATGCGAAGAAGGAAATCCGTGTTATCAAGTATGTACGTTCTTACTATGTTACGCCAGGATTTTACCGAGGACTTAAATATGTCCGAAAGCGCGTTATTAAATGCGTGTGTAAGAGCGATCTTCTGGTTGTCACTGTTTGATTTCTGGAAAGGAACGAGAGGGGCAATACAGGTATAATCATCGTCCTTGAAGTCAAGACGCAGTATCTTGTCAATTACAGTTCCCGACTTGAATTTTTCGGGGTTAAGGCTTATAACGCCCGCCTCGCAGGGTCTGAGCTCGTTATCAAGGTTTACTCCTATAGCAATACTCTTGACCTCGTGCACCTTTGACGTAAGCTCGCCGAGCTTTTTATTAAGCTCCTTGTAGTAGTCGCTCTCTGAAAGCTCCTTCACGGTTTCTGCCATACGGCAGAAGGCTTCGCTTTCAAGTCTTCCGTGAATGCCCGAAAAGCCCTTCTTCATTTTATCTATACATTCGATATAAAGCTCAATTTCGGTGATGCTGTATAGATAATTTTCGGTTACTCCCGTTTCACTCTGTATTTTACGAAGCTCGGTTATGTCAGAAAGAAGCGGCAAAGCTGCAAGCAGGGTTTCGCCAAGCTCGGGATTGTTTATCATATCTCTGACAGTCGCCTGACGGTAACGTATGGTTTCGGGGTCAGTTGTAAAAAGCTCCGAAAGCGTACTGTTTTTAAGGCTTATCAGATAGTCAAGCTCTATCGCCTCTATGACCTCACCCGAAATGTCGGTCTTTATGCTATCAATCTTTTCGGGATCGGGATAGAGTAAGCTGAAGGGTCTGTTCATCATAACTACCTCATTGAAATCAAATCATTACCAAATATTATATCATATTATTAGCAATTCTGCAATCGTTTTTAAGAAATTTCCCAATTCAAAATAAAAAGGCGGAAGAACCGCCTTTTCACTCATTAGTCTATCCAAGTAACAGACTTCATTACCTGATCACGCAAAGGCTTATCTCTCATATCGGTCTTAACGCTTGCGATCTCATCAACCGTGTCCATTCCCTCAATTACGCGTCCGAATGCGGCATACTGACCGTCAAGATGAGGAGCATCCGCGTGCATAATAAAGAATTGGGAGCTTGCGCTGTTGAAGTCCATGCTTCTTGCCATCGAGATAACTCCGCGCTCGTGCTTAAGGTTGTTTTCAAAGCCGTTTACCGCAAATTCACCTCTGATGTTTTTGCCGCTTCCGCCATATCCCATTCCCTCGGGGTCGCCGCCCTGTATCATAAAGCCTGCTATAACTCTGTGGAAAATTATTCCGTTATAGAAGCCCGACCTTACAAGTGATTCAAAGTTTGCGCAAGTCTCGGGAGCAATCTCGGGATAAAGCTCGATCTTTATCTGTTTACCGTTTTGCATTTCGATGAGTACCATAGTTTACACCTCACATATATTTCTTTATCGGTATTATATCAAATTAAACCGTCGTAGTCAATCGTTTCAGCGTACTGTATTGACATTTTTTAAAAAAAGTATTATTATTTACAATAAGTTCGACTATACAGGTGAAAAAATGACAAGCAGCTATTCTCTTACTCGCAAAGCGTGTTACATATCTTATACGGTACAGGCGCTCTGTATAAATATTGCGCCACTGTTTTTCGTTATATTCAAACGCGACTACGGTCTCAAGGTTACGGACATAGCTTTTCTCGTTCTTTTCAGTTTCATAATACAGCTTATAACCGACGTTGCATCCATAAAGCTTATAAAATCCTTGGGATACAAGAAATCTGCAGTATCAGCCAATTTGACGGCTTTTATCGGACTCGTACTGTTAAGTGTGCTTCCGCGCTTTATTCCGATTTTCCCCGCACTTATCGTGTCGTCGTTTCTATACAGTGTGGGCGCAGGTCTCGTTGAAGTCGTAATAAACGCAATAATGGACTCATTCCCCACAGAAAACGGCGCCGTTACTTTTACTATTCTTCACTCGTTCTATTGTTGGGGACAAACCGCGGTTATTCTGATATCAACTTTTTTGATTTTTCTCGTAGGCGAAGGTAACTGGTTTTTTATCCCCGTTATATGGTCGATCATACCTCTTGCAAACGCAGTTTTATTCATCGTAGCCCCTACCGTCGAGGTTCAGCAAACAAATGAAAAGGCAGATATCAAAAATCTACTGAGATCCACATCTTTCGTTATGCTTTTTGTGGTTATGATATGCGTTGGCTCGTCTGAAATGGTTATTTCACAGTGGGCGTCATATTTTGCCGAAACCGGACTCGGCGTCAGCAAGGTGGTAGGCGACCTTATGGGCCCTTGTATCTTTGCGTTTATGATGGCGGTCGGTCGCACGCTGTACAGCTTCTTCGGACATAAAATTCCAATAGTAAAGGCGCTTCACCTGTGCGCGCTCTTCGCTACTCTTGCGTACGTTGGAATTTCGGTTTTGGAAAGCCCGTTGGCAGTTATATGCTCATTTGCATTGGCAGGTCTTTCTGTCAGCGTTATGTGGCCGGGTACACTCGCCGCAACCTCCTCAATATTCGACAAGGGAAAAACCTCGATGTTCGCACTTCTGGCGCTCGCCGGTGACCTCGGTTGCTCCGTTGGTCCGTGGGTAAACGGAATAGTTAACGATGCGGCAAATGAATTTACGAGTCTTCAGTTTCTCACTCATCTCGGGTTTACACCCGAAAATGCAGCTTTAAGACTGGGAATATTGGTATCGGGACTATTCCCCCTCGTCATGTTGATACTGATGCTGACATTGCCTAAATCAAGAAAAAATGATAAATAATACTAAACGCCGTAAAAGCGGCGTTTCTTTTATATAAAAAACGCAATTTTTATTTTCAAAACCTCTTGACAGGCCATAAAAGTAGTGATATAATCAATCACGACATCGCATTACTTCGCTAAAGCGTTAAAGCGATTTGACTAATCAGATCAATGATAACGGAGGTAATTATGACAAAGTGGCACAGCGAGCAGACCGACGAGCTTTTCGAGGCAATACTCACCCTCGAAACCATCGAGGAATGCTATGATTTTTTTGAAGACGCGTGTACTATTAAGGAAATTATCGAAATTGCGCAAAGACTCAAGGTTGCAAAAATGCTTAAATCGGGCGCAAGCTACACCGCGATAAGCAAGGACGTTGGTGTCAGTACCGCGACCATAAGCAGAGTAAGCAAGTGTCTTGAATACGGAAACGGCGGTTACAAGACAGTTATTGAACGTACGGAGGAGAAAAAATAACGTGATCGATACAAACCTTCTTAAAAGCGAGGAAAAAGCAATATTTTCCCTTCGCTCACTTTATTCAAAATTCGGTTATCTTCCCTTTAAAATGAGCAAGTTCGAGGAATACGAGCTTTATCTTAAAAACAAAGACTTTTTGGTAAGCGACCGTATAATTACGTTTAACGATACTAACGGTAAGCTGATGGCGCTAAAGCCTGACGTTACCCTCTCAATAATAAAAAACTGCGAGGATATCGAAGGCTTCAAGCAAAAACTTTGCTACAATGAAAACGTTTACAGGGTTTCAGGCAGCACACATCAGTATAAGGAAATAATGCAAACCGGTATCGAATGTATAGGCGACATTGACGATTACGACGTTTTCGAGATCATCACGCTTGCAGCAAAGAGTCTGTCGCTTATCTCAAACGAATACGTTCTTGATATTTCACACCTAGGAATACTCACGTCAATACTTGACTCAATAAACCGTGATCCCGCATTTACAAGACTCGCGGCGCATTATATAGCTGAAAAAAACACTCACGATCTTATGAGAATATGCGCAGAAAGCGGAGTAGATTCAAGCAAATCCGACCTTCTCGCGACTCTTGCAGGAGCATATGGAAGCCTTACCGATATTATCGAGTTGCTTGAGCCCGTATGCGAGTCGGTCGAGGCATCAGCTGCGCTTGACGAGATAAAGGCTCTGCGTGAGCATATTTCGGGAACCGAGCTAGAAAACAGAATATTCTTTGATTTTTCAATAGTAAACGATATGAGCTATTACAACGGAATAGTTTTCAAGGGATATCTCAACGGTATCTGCGAGGGCGTTCTTGCAGGCGGCAGATACGATAAGCTTATGCAGAAGATGGGCAGGCGCTCGGGTGCTATAGGATTTGCTATATATCTTGACCTGCTTGAAGACCTTGAGTCAAGCGAGAGCGAATACGACGTTCACACCCTCGTTATATACGATGACAAAACCGACATTAAACGAGTCAGCGATGCAACGAATAAAATAGCCGCATCCGGCAAAAGTGTAAGCGCACAAAAATGCATACCCGAAAAAATTAGATTCAAGGAAATTCTCGATCTGAGAGGAGAAAACCGTGATTAACATAGCACTCCCGAAGGGCAGACTCGGAGAAAAGGTTTACGCAATGTTTGAGTCGGCAGGCTACGACTGCCCTTCCATAAAGGAAAACAACAGAAAGCTTATATTTGAAAATACCGACAAGCAGATCAGGTTTTTCTGGGTAAAGCCCTCTGACGTGTCCATATACGTTGAGCGCGGCGCCGCAGATATCGGTGTTGCGGGTAAGGACATTCTTATTGAGTACGAGCCGCAGATATACGAGCTTCTCGACCTTAATATGGGTAAATGCAGAATGGCAGTTGCCGCTAAAGCAGGCTTTTACGACGACGGAAAACGCACGCTCAAGGTGGCGACAAAATTTACAAATATAGCACGTCAATACTATTCAAGCATTGGACGTGATATTGACATTATCAAGCTTAACGGTTCGATAGAGCTTGCACCCATACTCGGTTTGTCCGACGTAATAGTCGATATAGTCGAAACGGGAACTACCCTCAAGGAAAACAATCTCGAGGTGTATGAAACGATAGTTCCGATAAGCGCAAGACTTATAGTAAACCAGGCGAGCTACAAATTCAAAAACAAAGAGATTGAAGCCATAGTTTCAGGGCTGAAAGCGCAGGTACGATAAAATGATAAAAATATACAATTACGGTGAGGTTTCAAACGAGGAAATATTCGCACGCGACGCTTCCGTTACAAGTGTTGCCGATATTGTTACGTCAATTATTGAAAACGTAAAGGCAAACGGCGACTCTGCACTGTTTGAGTATTCGCTCAAATTCGACAAGGCTGAGCTCAAGACGCTTGAGGTTACCTCCGAGGAGATCGACGAAGCGTTTGAAGCAGTAGACGATGTATTTATCGGAATAATACGCGAGGCTGCGGCAAACATACGCGCCTTCCACGAAAAGCAGGTAAGAACAAACTTCATAATAAACGAAAAGGACGGCGTTGTTACGGGCCAGAAAATAACACCTATCGAAAAGGTGGGGCTTTACGTTCCCGGTGGAACTGCCGCTTATCCCTCTACCGTTCTTATGGACAGCGTTCCCGCTAAGATCGCAGGATGCAAGGAAATTGTGATGGTAACCCCTCCGTCTGCAAGCGGAAAGGTAAATCCCGTTATACTTGCTACGGCTAAAATCGCGGGAGTTGACAGAATATTCAAGGTAGGCGGTGCGCAGGCGGTTGCGGCGCTCGCTTACGGTACCGAAGCAATTCCGAAGGTCGACAAGATCGTAGGCCCCGGCAACGCATACGTTGCTGAGGCAAAAAAGCAGGTGTTTGGCAGAGTTTCGATTGATATGATAGCAGGGCCAAGTGAAATTCTGGTTGTTGCGGATTCAACGTGTGAACCGAAGTTCGTTGCAGCAGACCTTTTGTCTCAGGCAGAGCACGACAGAATGGCAAGTGCCGTTCTGGTATGCGATAGCCGCGAATTTGCAGAAAAGGTAAGTGTAGAGCTAGAACGCCAGATCCCCCTGCTACCGAGAGCAGATATTGCACGCGCATCGATAGATAAGAACGGTAAGATAATAGTTGCAAAGGACAACCTTATGCTCGCTATTGATATTGCAAACGAGATCGCTCCCGAGCATCTCGAGCTTTGCGTAGACAACCCGTTCGACTACCTTGACAAGATCAAGCACGCAGGCTCAATATTTATGGGCAAATACTGTCCCGAAGCGCTCGGTGACTACTTTGCAGGCCCAAACCACACCTTACCCACAAGCGGAACGGCGCGCTTCTCTTCTCCGCTTTCGGTTGACGATTTCGTCAAGAAATCACAGTTTACCTACTACACCAAGGACGCTCTCGGTGATGTTTATTCCAAGGTCGCGTATTTTGCCGCAAAGGAAGGACTTGACGCGCACGCAAGGAGCGCAACAATTCGTTTTGAGGACTAATAATTCAATGAGCAGATTTTTCAGTAATAAATACAAAAGGCTTGTACCGTACACTCCCGGTGAACAGCCAAAGGACAACGTATATATCAAGCTAAACACGAACGAGTCACCGTTTCCGCCGTCGCAAGGAGTGATCGATGCGGTTTTATCGGAAGCGGGCAGGCTCGAACTATATTCAGACCCTGAATGCTTTGATTTGACACGCAAGCTCGCAGAGGTTTACGGAGTTTCATCGGATCAGGTAGTTATGACCAACGGCTCGGACGAGGTCCTCAATTTCGCGTTTATGGCGTTTTGTGACGAGAATCATCCGATTGTATTTCCTAATATTTCGTACGGCTTTTACCCCGTTTTTGCAGAGGTCAACTGCATTCCTTACACAGAAATACCGCTTAAGGATGATTTTACAATCGACGTTAATGATTACGTCGGCATAAACCAAAACATTATAATTGCCAATCCGAACGCACCTACGGGAATTGCTCTCACTCTTGACGAAATAGAAATAGTCGTAGCGTCTAATCCCAATAACGTGGTGATCATAGACGAGGCTTACGTTGATTTCGGCGCTGAAAGCGCTGTTTGTCTTGTTGAAAAGTATGACAATCTGCTCGTAACCCAGACCTTCTCGAAATCAAGATCTATGGCAGGAGCAAGGCTTGGCTTCGCTATCGGAAGCAAAGCTCTGATTGCCGACCTTAACACACTCAGATACTCCACAAACCCCTACAACGTCAACAAAATGACGTCGTCGGCAGGTGTTGCGGCGCTCGTTGACAACGAATACTATATGTCAAACTGCCGCAAGATAATTAAAAACCGTGAGTACACGGTAAGAGAGCTTAAAGCGCTCGGCTTTGAGCTTACCGACTCGAAAACAAATTTTGTTTTTGCAAAATCTCCAAAGATCGGCGGCAAGGAGCTTTACTTAAAGCTTCGTGAAAACGGCATTCTCGTCAGACATTTTGACAAGGCACTTATATCCGATTACAACCGCATAACCGTCGGCACGGAAGAACAAATGAGAACATTCATAACTACTGTTAAAAAAATATTGGAGGAAGCCTTATGAGATACTCCGAAATCAAAAGAACAACGGCCGAGACTGACATTTCGCTAAAAATCGATCTTGACGGCTCAGGAAAATCAAACATCGACACGGGATGCGGCTTTCTCGACCACATGCTGACCCTTTTTTCAAAGCACGGAAGGTTCGACCTTGACGTAAAGTGTAAGGGCGACACAAACGTAGATTACCACCACACTACCGAGGATATTGCCATTTGTCTGGGTAAAGCGATAGCACAGGCTCTCGGTGACAAGCGCGGTATCTGCCGTTACGGTGACATCACTCTCCCCATGGACGAGTCGCTCATTCTCTCTGCAGTTGACGTTTCGGGCAGGGGCGGTGCTTACATCGATCTCCCCATACCTGCAGAAAAGGTTGGAGACTTTGATACCGAGCTTGCCGAGGAGTTTTTCTCAGCTCTCGCAAGATGCTCGGATATAACTCTTCACATAGCATTGCTTTGCGGCAAAAATTCACACCACATCATTGAAGGCGCATTCAAGTCTGTTGCAAGAAGTCTTGCCAAGGCTTTTGCCATCGACAACGCCCACAAGGATGACATTCCCTCAACAAAAGGTACTTTATAATGATAGCAATTATTGACTACGGCGTAGGAAACCTGTTTTCGCTATGCTCATCACTGAAATTTATCGGCGCTGACGCAAAAATCGTGTCCGATGCGGACGAAATTCGCGCAGCCGACAAGCTTATTCTACCCGGTGTCGGTGCTTTTGCAGATGCCGCGAAAAAGCTTCGTGACAGCGGTCTTGACAAAGTCATCTGCGAAGAAGCGGCAAACGGAAAGCCTCTTATGGGAATTTGCCTCGGCATGCAGCTGCTTTTTGAAAGAAGCTTTGAATACGGAGAACACGAGGGACTTGGACTTATAAAAGGAAGCGTTATTCCGATGGACGGATATATTCCAAATGGTCTGAAGATACCCCACATCGGTTGGAACAGGCTTATATACAAAAGGAAACACGATCTGTTCAAATACCTCACCGACACTGACTGCGTTTACTTTGTTCATTCCTATTTTGCAAGCGACTGCGAGGACTGCGTAATTGCTACCGCCGAATACGGTAAGGAGCTTTGCGCGGCGGTGGCAAACGGTAACGTAATGGGATGTCAATTCCATCCCGAAAAAAGTGGGCAGGTGGGTCTTAACATTCTGCGCGCGTTTTGCGAAACGGAGACTACAAAATGATAATACTTCCGGCAATAGATCTATACGGACGCAAGGCGGTCCGTCTGTTCAAGGGCGACTATGATCAGATGACCGTATATAACGACAATCCGATTGAGGTTGCACGTGACTTTGAATCGGCTGGCGCCGAGTTCATTCACATGGTAGACCTTGAGGGCGCAAAGCTTGGAACCACGCCTAATATCGATATAGTTAAAAGCATCGCAAAGGAAACCACTCTCAAGGTTGAGATCGGCGGAGGAATACGCGATATGAAAACCGTTGCCGCGTATATCGACGCAGGTGTAGCGAGAGTTATACTCGGTACTGCCGCTGTTACAGACAGGACTTTTCTTAAGGCTGCAGTCGACAAATACGGTGAAAAGGTTGCGGTAGGCGCAGACATCAAGGACGGCTATATAGCCATCAAGGGATGGATAGAAAAATCCCAATTAACAACAAACGAATTCTTCTCTCAGATGCAGGAGCTTGGCGTTAAAACCGTTATATGTACCGACATTTCAAAGGACGGTGCAATGAAGGGCACCAATCTTGAGCTATATAAAAGTCTGTCTGAAAAATTCTCGGTGAACATCATTGCTTCGGGCGGCGTTTCATCAATAGACGACGTCACCGAGCTAAGACGCATGAACATTTACGGTGCAATAATCGGCAAAGCATACTATACGGGCGCGATCGATTTAAAGGAAGCAATAGAGGTGGCAAGGTGATTACAAAAAGAATTATTCCCTGCCTTGACGTTAAAAACGGACGTGTAGTCAAGGGCGTTAACTTCCAAGGGCTAAATGACGTTTCATCTCCGAAGGAGCTTGCACGTTACTATTCAGACAACGGCGCTGACGAGCTGGTGTTTTACGATATTACAGCATCGTACGAGGAGCGCGCCCTGTTTACCGACATTCTAAAAGAGGTAGCATCGGAAATCTTCATACCTCTTACCGTGGGCGGCGGCATAAACACCATTGACGATTTTGACCGCGTTCTGAAATGCGGTGCCGACAAGGTAAGCGTGAATTCTGGAGCTCTTAAAAACCCCGAGCTTGTACGCGAAGCGGCGAAAAAATACGGAAACCAATGCGTCGTGCTTTCGGTCGACATCAAGCGTGTCGACGGAGAATTCAGAGTATTTGCCAAGGGCGGACGTGAGGACACTGGCCTTGAGGCAATAGAATGGATCAAGAAATGCGTTGCTCTCGGCGCGGGCGAGGTTGTTGTAAACTCCATCGACACAGACGGTGTAAAGGGCGGATTTGACATTGAAATGTTAAAAGCGGTATGCTCTGCCGTTAACGTCCCCGTTATCGCTTCGGGCGGTGCCGGCAAGGTGGACGACTTTATTAAGCTTTTTAGGGAAATTCCCGATATAGACGCAGGGCTTGCCGCGTCGGTATTCCATTTCGGTGAGATAAAGATTCCCGATCTGAAGGCCGAGCTTTACAAAAACAATATTATCGTGAGGACATAAAAATGTTAGATATAAACACACTCAAATTTGATGAAAAGGGACTTATTCCCGCAATAGTTGTTGATTCAATAACAAAAAAGGTTCTGACTCTTGCGTATATGAACCGCGAAAGTCTTGAAATATCTATGGAAAAGGGACTTACCTGCTTCTTCAGCCGTTCAAGAAACAAGCTCTGGCTCAAGGGGGAAACAAGCGGCAATTATCAGCACATAGTTTCTATAGCCGCCGATTGCGACAACGATGCGCTTGTTGTAATGGTCGAAAAGGACGGCCCTGCGTGTCACACGGGTACAGACTCCTGCTTCACAAAGCCCGTATGGGAGAGTGCGGAGCTTAAGGACTTCTCTCTCGGCGATCTCTACACTTTGCTTGAGGGCAGAAAAAAAGACAAGCCCGAGGGCTCGTACACAACATATCTTTTTGAAAAAGGAATTGACAAAATTCTCAAAAAGGTCGGAGAAGAATGCACCGAGGTAATTATCGCGGGTAAGGCTGACGACAAGAAGGAAACCATATACGAGCTTGCAGACCTCGCTTATCACGCAATGGTGCTTATGGTTGAAATGGGTATCAGCGTTGAGGACGTACACCGCGAGCTTGCTTCCCGTCACATAATCGACCACAAGGTCAAGCAGGAAAAGATGACCAAATGACATACTCAAATTTTCACACACATACTATCTACTGCGATGGCAAGGATACTCCCGAGGAGCTTGTAATCAGGGCTATTGAGCTCGGGTGTCCGGAGCTCGGTTTTTCGGGTCACTCTTACACCGCGTACGACGAAGAATACTGTATGAGCCGTGAAGATACCGCGAAATATCTCGATGAAATAAAAAAACTCAAAATCAAGTATTCGGATAAGCTCAAGATCTACGCAGGAATCGAGTACGATTACTACTCAGAGGAGCCGACAGACTGCTATGACTATATTATCGGCGCGGTACACGCGGTCAACAAGGACGGTGAATATATAGCCGTTGACTTGAGTCTTGATTATCTGACATCAAAGATTGACAAGCATTACGGCGGCGACCCACTCGCTTTTGCTGAGGATTACTACAAGCTTGTCGGTGACCTTTACAATAAGACGGGTTGTGACGTTATAGCACACTTCGACTTGCTTACAAAATTCAACGAGATAACCCCTTTGTTTGACACAAATTCCGAACGGTACAGAAGTGCTGCGCTGTCTGCACTTGATAAGCTCAAGGACACACCCGTTGCATTTGAGATAAACACAGGAGCCATTTCACGCGGATACAGAACAACTCCTTATCCGGAAGACTTTATACTTAGAGAGATAAAAAAACTCGGTAAAAAGGTAATTATAAACTCCGACTGTCATTCAAAAGAAAACCTGCTTTGCGGATTTGATGAGTATTCAAAGCACTGTAACTAAAAAATGAACCGAAGCCTGCGCTTCGGTTCATTTTTTATTCTTCAAACTGTGCCATAAGCCGTTTATTAAATTCAACCGCGGTGTTGTAGCCCATACGCTTCTGACGGTTGTTCATTGCCGCGATCTCAAGTATGATCGCAAGGTTACGTCCGGGGCGCACCGGGATAACAGTGGTCGGAATTTCAATTCCGAGGATTTCAGTCGTTTCGCTCTCGAGTCCGAGTCTGTCGTACATCTTACCCTGCACCCAAGGCTCGAGATTTACTATCATATCTATCTTTTCGGTCATTTTTACTGCGCCCACACCGAAAATTCTCTTTACGTCGACGATTCCGATGCCTCGGAGCTCAACGTAGTGTCTTATAATTTCGGGTGCCGTACCGACGAGCGTTTTGGAAGAAACTCGCTTGATCTCAACTGCATCATCAGCAATAAGTCTGTGTCCTCGCTTTACAAGCTCGATAGCCGTTTCGCTCTTACCTACTCCGCTTTCACCGAGGATAAGCATACCTTCGCCGTAAACCTCAACGAGAACTCCGTGTCTGGTAATTCTCGGAGCAAGACTTACGTTGAGAGATGCAATGAGTGACGCCATAAACGCGCTCGTTCTCTCCTGTGTACGCAAGACAGTAGATTCAAAATACTCGGCAATTTCGAGCATTTCGGAAAAGACCTCAAGTCCCGAGGAGATTACGACAGCAATAGGTCTTGTTTCAAAAAAGTTTGTCAGAGCCTGTTTTCTTTCGTCGGGCGTCAGCATTTCGAGGTATTTATGCTCTGCCCTTCCTATTATCTGAATTCTCGTAGGCTCAAAGTGACCGTAGAAGCCCGAAAGCTGAAGTCCGGGTCTGTTTACCTCGGTTTTGTGTATAAGAATATCGTCGAAATTTTCGGGAGCGTATATCGTTTCAAGCGCAAACTCGTCAACGATACTTTTTAAGGGTATAGTGTATTCCGAATCCATAAGCACCTCCGTGCCGCATATGCGGACGTTAGTATTATAAATCTTTTTTCGTTCTGTGTCAAGGTGTATGCGATAATCAAGTTGTTGAAAGAATATTCCCCGAAACTCTTGCAAAAAGCCGTTTGTTGTAGTATAATGTATAAATGGTATATTATGCGTGTACCTATGCAAAAAAACACTGTTCTTGAAAGGAATGGTTAGCTTGAAAACTTCACTCAGAAATTTCCTCATTACGCTTTTCGCCTCTCTACTTGTTTTCGGGGTGGTCGCGTATTTCATAACCAATTTCGTAGCAGAGCTTCTTCAGGATTCGATTGAGGGCACTCCTCCGATTTCACTTGAGATCGTTACGTCAACCGAACCTAATACCGGTAATCACGGTGAGGGTGACGATCTTGTCGAGCTTAAAGGAAATTCGTTTGCTTTTGCTATCATCGGTACGGACTATCAGCCCGATATTCTTCCCGATTACAACATCGAGGATGAGTACACTGACTCCTTCCCGCTTCGCCGCAATCGCACTTATTCCGCAGACTCGATAGCAATCGTCAGAGCCGACAAGGATAGCCGCACGCTTCTTATTTCAACGATCCCCTCAAACATGAGACTCAAGGTTGACGGAAGCTTCACTACTCTCGGCGAGATCTATTACAGTAAGGGTATAGACTTCTTTATGCAGAAGCTCACCGCGCTTACCGGATTTGAGCTTGAAAAGTACATAGTGATCGACGTTAAAAACTTCGCTCCTATTATCGATGAGCTTGGAGAGATAACCTTTAACGTACCCGAAAACATGGAATACTCCGACCTCGAGCAGGAGCTTACCATCGAGCTCAAAAAGGGCAAGCAGAAGCTTGACGGAGAAAAGGCCGAGCAGCTTTTGAGATTCAAGGATTACAAAAGCTCCGAGAATTCAAGAGAAAAGACAACTGCCGAGTTTATGTTTGCGGTTGCTGACAAAATATCGGACGCGTCTTTTATCAAAAAGGCAACTACCCTCTTTACTGCAATTTCGGAAAATATAACAACCAACTACACAGTCGAGGACCTTGCCGCCGACCTTGAGCTTCTTTCCTTCTACAAGGAGCTTAACAAGGTAACGACCGTATATCCGGGCAAATATATAACCATAAACGGAAGTCAACGCTTTGAGCCCTACATCAAGGCTGCTATCGGCGAATACGCCGCATACAGATAAGTAATTTTTTATCACTTTAATATACAGGAGTTTAAAAATGGATAACAAGCAGAAAACAATGGAAAAAGTAGTCGCTCTTTGCAAAAACCGCGGTTTTGTTTACAGCGGCTCGGAAATCTACGGCGGTCTCGCTAACTCATGGGACTACGGTCCTCTCGGCGTTGAGCTCAAAAACAACGTAAAGCGCGCTTGGTGGAAGAAATTTGTTCAGGAATCCAAGTACAACGTAGGTCTTGACTCGGCAATCATTATGAATCCCGAGGTTTGGGTTGCATCTGGTCACGTCGGCGGCTTCTCCGACCCTCTTATGGACTGCAAGTCCTGCAAAACGCGTCACAGAGCAGACAAGCTGGTTGAGGACTACATTGCCGAAAACAATCTCGATATCAACCCTAACGGTTGGTCTAACGATATGCTGGCGGCCTTCATAAAGGAGCACAACATCGTATGTCCCAGCTGCGGAAAGAGCGATTTCACCGATATCCGTAAGTTCAACCTTATGTTCAAGACCTATCAGGGTGTTACAGAGGATTCATCCTCCGAGCTTTATCTCCGCCCCGAGACCGCGCAGGGTATTTTCGTTAACTTCAATAACATCGCAAGAACTACAAGAAAGAAGCTTCCCTTCGGCGTAGGTCAGATCGGTAAGTCTTTCAGAAACGAGATCACTCCCGGTAACTTTATATTCAGAATCAGAGAGTTTGAGCAGATGGAGCTTGAATTCTTCTGCAAGCCCGGAACAGACCTTGAGTGGTTTGCATACTGGAAGGACTATTGCGAAAACTTCCTCTATAACCTCGGCATTAAGAAGGAAAACCTCCGTCTTCGTGACCACGATAAAGAAGAGCTTTGCTTCTATTCAAAGGCTACCACAGACTTTGAGTACCTTTTCCCGTTCGGTTGGGGCGAGCTTTGGGGTATTGCAGACAGAACTGACTATGACCTCTCGCAGCACACAAACCACAGTGGCGAAAAGCTCGACTACTTCGATCCCGAAACCAACGAGCGCTACGTTCCTTACGTTATCGAGCCCTCGCTCGGCGCTGACCGCGTAACGCTCGCATTCCTCGTTGAAGCATACGACGAGGAGGTTATCGACGAAAAGGATACTCGCGTAGTAATGCGCTTCCATCCCGCAATCGCGCCCGTTAAGGTTGCTGTTCTTCCTCTCGCAAAGAAGCTCGGCGAGCAGGCAGGCGAGGTTTACGATATGCTTGCTAAGCACTTCAACGTTGAGTACGACGAATCGGGCTCTATCGGTAAGCGTTATCGCCGTCAGGACGAGATCGGTACTCCCTTCTGCGTAACCTTCGACTTTGATTCTCTCGAGGACGGTGCGGTTACAGTCCGTGACCGCGACACTATGGAACAGGAAAGAATTCCCGTGTCCGAGCTTGTTGAATACATTTCAAAAAGACTTGAATTCTGATAACCCAAAAAGGCAGACGCAACGTCTGCCTTTTTGGGTTTATAACACACTTTTAAGCTTTGCCTTGGCGCAAAACAAAAAACACAAAAAACAAAGCTAAAAGTATTGACTTTTTCGGCAAATTAGGGTAGAATTACCAGAGCAACATAAACAACAAAACGGGTATCGGACCCCCGAAAGAAAAGCCGAAACGCTCCCGCTATAACCTAAGCGGCAAGGAGATTATTATGGAACAGAACAAATTTATTGAATTGACCGTCAATCCTAACGTTGTAACAAGAAAATGGCCCCGAGTTGAGGCTTATCAGAACACAACGCTCAGATGCACTCCTCACGGTGATTTCCCCGAATTTTGTGCAAGTAAGATCGGACGAGCTAAGATTCTCCGTACGTTCGTAACACTTGACGAAGTATGGGACTACAAGACTAATGAATTCGATTGGGACTACGATATCGGTGTTAACAAGCACGAGGGTGACCCCGATTTTGCTCCCTACGACTGGAATCTTGGAAGAAGCTACGGTACTAAGTATATGGAATACTTAAGTTCGTACGCTGCACAGGGTGACGAGCTTATATACAACTTCCGTCGCTATGAGCGCGAGGTTATGGAGGGTCTTCTCTCCTTTGACAAGTACGAAAAAGCCGTTGAAACGGTTATCGAGCACTACAAGGAGCTCTTCCCCAACATCGTTTATATCGAATGCTGTAACGAGGTTGAATATCTCTGCTTCGGCGGCCTTGAAATCAAGGAATATTATGAGTTCTACAAGAGAGCTTATGCTATCGTAAACAGACTCAACCAAAAGCACAATTACGAAAAGCCTCTCAAGGTCGGCGGATACGCTATGTCAGGTTGTATCGATAGCTGGTCAAGATGGTTTGAATTCCTCAGATGCTACGCAGAGGACACCAACCCCGAAAAGAGAATCGACTTCTACTCTATGCACGATTACGATCCCGATATATTCAGAATTGCGGATTTCGTAATGCGTCATAAGGAAGCGGTAAGAAATCTCGGAATACCCGATGCGGTTATTCTCTTTGATGAGTACGGAATTCCTATGGTAGGCGGAAATCCCCTTATAGGTAATCCTGCCGATAACATCAAGAATGCTACGCGAATCATTACGGGAATCAATCTTTCCTCTCACCTTGACAGAACGCACGTTTTCCCGTGGTGCACCTTCCACAACCCTCTCAGACAGATTTCATTCACGCAGTTCATTCAGCGCGAAGACGGAAGCTATGCTCCCACACCTAACGGCAACGCAATGACTGCATTCCATATGCTTGCAGAGAACGAGATAGAGATCGTTGAAAACACCAAATACACAACGGTTGCAACAGCAGACGACAAGTACATAAAGATCCTTATATCTAACCCCGACGAAGAGGTTAAAAACTACAAAATCACCATCAACAATCTCAACAGCTATTCTGTCAAGTATCAGCACTATGAGTGCACGGACGAGCTTAATAACTGCTTGACCGGTGACAAATCACTCAGCGACTTTGTTCCCACAAAGGAAGGCTTCCTTACGTCAGGTCACCGAGACGAGCTTATGTATAGAATCTCGCTTGAGCCGCACTCCTTCGTTCTCACGGTTATTGAGAAGTAATATTAAAAATACCGCCGATATTCGGCGGTATTTTTGCTTAGTTAAAGGCTTCGGAGTCTGATCCCGAAGTCTTTTTTTATTAGTCTGTATAGCCTACCCAGTTTGCAAGTCTTCTTGCGAGAATTACAAGGTCGAGGCTCGTAAGCTGCTTGTCACCGTTAAGGTCGCTGTTTGCACCGTTCATTCTGTCAATATATCCGTTCCACTTAGCAAGATATCTTGAAAATACGATCAAATCCTGAGCCGATTGTTCTCCGTCACCGTTAGCATCCCCACTAACAATGCCGTTTTCTGACAGTTGCCGGCTTTCTGCCGGGTCCTCAGCTCCGTCCGGTAACAAATATAAGAATTCATTATAGCCAAACGCACCCTCGCTGATAAGTTTTTTTACAGTAGCATTGTTATAATAGTGTCTTACACTTCTGCCGGTGGCATCCTTGAGATTTTCACCAAGAAGTCCCAAATATTTGTCATATTCGTGAATTATTGTATTATTCTTCCAATAAATGCCGTCACCGTCGTTAACCGAGGTAGGAGTAGCTTTTAGAATATTCATACGCAAATTCCAGAAGGTATTGTTTTCCATCGTACAGTCAATGTAGTCGGCGTACGTGGTTCCCGCACCGTAAAATCCGCAATAATCGTGCTTCTGATGAGTATACCCCTGGAAGCCGTATCCGTTGAAAGCTACGAGATTGTCGTACATTTTACAGTTAATAAGAGCTGCGTGATATTTACCGAAGTTAGGCTGATTCGTTGAGAGCCAAACCTCAAGAGCAGCGTTCCAAAGTGCGTTACCATAGAAATGAACGTCCTTTTGTATAACGTCATTTCCCCAGGTGAGCTCGTCAATACCAACCTGAACGGTAGGTCCGCAGTCAAAGCACTGATATATAAAGCAGTCATATACGTAAAAGCCGTTAGCTTTTCCGTATATCTCTATGGCGTTGCCGAAGCGACCCGTTTCACCGCTAAGCTCACTTCCTTGAATAGAACCGCCTATAAAGCCAACCTCGCAATTGCGGATAACAAGATTTTCGCAAGAGCCTGCACCAACACCGTGGCTTCCGGTAAACTTAATACAGAGGTTATCAAGTGTAACGTTAGAGCTTGCTCTTATGGTATTCACTTTAGTACAAAGGTCGATCTTTTCAAATACCTCTCCGGGATTACCGCGCTTACAAATGAGATATACCCTGCTATCCTCTTTATTGTGATGATACCAGAGGTCAGACTCCGGAATTGCATCGGCTATCGCCTGAAGGTCGGTTGATTTTGTGAATATGTAATCTTCAGTGTTGAACACCCATTTTGAAGGCCCGTTTGATACGATAAAGTCACCGTTTCCGCTATCTCCGTCATGTCCTGCCTGAAGAGCGTGGTCGGAATTCGGGTCAAGTATCAGACGCATACCGAAAGCGCTTCCGTTTGTATATACGGGTTCACTGCCTTCCCAGGTAAAAGTGCCGTCATTGAATACAATGTTTCCAACGTCGAGGTCATCGCCAATCTTTTTATTGAATACGTAAAGATCGTCGTATCCTTCAACCTTAGACCAATTGGAAGCACCCGATGCATTGACTGAACCAAGTATTCTCGGTTTGTCACCCGTTCCGTAAGCGGAAACGGTAACGCCCGCCTTTACTTTGTACTTGTCCTGCACGATCTCGCCGTTTTCGTTGAGGCTTTCGGTAGGATACCATTCTCCTCCGCGTTCAAAAAGTACAACGTCGCCTGCTATTATGGTGTTGTTGTTCTGAAGCTCGTGAACCTTTCCGATAGTTGCAATCGGAGATGATTCCGACAGGCCATCATTTAAGTCGCTTCCTTTATTTGAAACGTAAAACATCCTTCCGCCCGAAGCCAAAGTCCACTCGCTTTCTGTTGAAAGAATTTCTTCGGCGCGATTTGCAAGCTCATCATTAAGCTGCTCGATTATGCCGTCGGGCGCTTTCTTCATATAGAAATTATTATCATTAACGTACGTCCATAGCTCTGTATCGTCCCAATTTAACATATACTTGTGGGCGTAGCATGCCTCGAGTATATACGCGAAGCTTGGATGCTCCTTAGGTACGTCTATCGGACCCGGGGATGTTACGTACGATATTCCGCTTTTTGTCGGAACTCTTCCAAGAAGCTTACAGAAAAGCTCCGCCGCCTCCGCGCGTGTTATATATTCGGTTGATATGTCCTCAACGTCAACGGCTGAAAGCTCATCAAAATCCTCGGCAGCCTTATTTATAAGTTCAACGAGATCGGAGGTATCAATAGGCTCATCGGGGTTAAAGGTTCCCTCCTTCGCCTCAAGATATCCGATATTCTCAAGATATGCTACACTGCTGTAACAATCATCGTTATAATCAATATCACTGTATGATGACTCATATAAATACGAAATTTTGTTTATATCGGTAATTATCCTTGTGATGATGCTTGCAGCGTCACCTCTCGTCAGATTATTGTCGGGGTTAAATTTAATTACTGAGTCAAGCTCCATAAAAGGCTTGTGCAAAAGAATGCTTTCTTCGGATAAAGAATAGTTTTGCGCATCCTCTGCATTCTTGAAGAAGCCTATATATGCGATATCAATGTACTCTCCTGCCCACACCTTGATGCTTGTATTCGGCTGACCCCAAGGTGTTAGTCTGATGTATTCTATACCGGAATCGGCATCGATATCGGACAGTGATTTCACCTCCTTTGCATCTCCTCCGGTAATGTTGGCAATCGACACTACCATCAGATGCTCCTCACCGTCACCGTAGAAAGTGGGATATAATCCCCAGAATCTGTAATATTGATCTTTATATTTAAGTCCGGAACTAACAGCCGACGTTCGGGCGGTGGAAATATTTGACTTATATTTTATAGCTACGTACTTATAGTCGTGTGCGGGAATCGAAATATCACAAGTAAATGTGATCGCGTTACTGTTATCGTGAACACCGTCCTCACTAACGGTAAACCTCACCCAATTTGATCCTTTTTCCGAAATCAAATCAGATGAAGCGGTCATTTTTGAGCCTCTTGCTTTGAGATGTCCCGCGGGATAAACGTAGCAATCAAGAGGGAGTGAATACTTATACGTCGGGAAAAATTCGTAATTTGTATCCATTCTGAAGCTTTCGGGAACTGCCGTACCGCTTGAATTTACCCATCCCGTAAACTCAAATCCGTCCACCTCGGGTCCGTCAATAGGCTCGTACATTGTGTACGAGTTCACCTTTTCAGTTTGATAAACGTTACCGAATTTGTCATAGTAGGTCACCGTATATTCAATGTCACCCTCGAAATAGAGGCCTGCATCCATACGTGACTGAAAGAAGCCTATGTACTCTATGTCAAAATAATCGTCGCGAACGTCACTATATGTCGTACCCGTAGCTTTTGCCCACGGAGGAATACGAACAAACTTGATACCCGCTGACGGATCAATATCAGCATATCCCACTTCACCGTTATCCGGAATTCCGCTAAAGCTTCTGACGTCATATATTGCGAGTGCTCGGCTTCCGTCATTTACAGAGCCTACGTGTAGTCCCCAACAACGCACATAAGTATCATCATCCGTAATTTTCATTCCGGCGTTAATATGCATTCCGTCAGACTGCATCGGAATGTTAGTCTTGTATGCAACTGCCACAAAGGGAAATTCATCAACGTTAAACAACGGAGCTTCATCAAAAATATCAAACCTTATGAACGTATTAGATGGATTTGTGATTTGAGAGCTTGAAGTTATCCGAAGATATGTTTTCCCGTCGGAGGTGGTTGTGCCCGTCTTTACAATAGAAGATTTTTCCGCAACCATACAGTTAAGATCGTTTGCGTCGAAAACGTATTCTGTGTTTGCATAAGACACGACGGTAAGCGCGGTCACTGCAACAAAAATAATAGTTAAAATTGCCAATAACTTTTTCATGTTTTCCCTCACTGAAAAAATTACGTATTGGGGTTGTTTTTGCTCACCACAACCTTGTATGTTTCACACAAGGCCACTACGGTGAGTATGATAACAAGCACTGCGATCCATGCGGTAGCGTTAAGCGTTGTTAAGCCAATGATTGCACCGACCGTGGGAAAGATGATCGCAATTCCCATAAACAAAGCTACAACGAACGCGCTTCCGACATAAAAAGGGTTAAGATTAAACGAGCTCAACCTGAAAATACTGTCTACCCTTCGCGCATTTGCAAGTATAAGATACTGAAGTGCGGTGAAGGAAACGAACGACGCGCCGATAAGCGCTTCGGAATCAAGACTCATACCGGAAAACCTCATAATTTGAGGAACGAAAATAGTCATCGCCGCCCAGAAAACACCGAACAAGGCATTCTTTACATAAAACCTAGTCAGATTTTTCATCTCGTTCTCGGAGTGGTTATACTCTCTAACAGTTCTCGGCCCCGGTCTTGAAAAGGCGATTGACAGAACGGCAAACAAATCTACTATAAGTCCCCCGAACAATATCTGTACGGGAGTAAGAATGTTCTCGTGTGTGAACACGGAATAAATGACGATAAACAGTCTTGCGAACTGAACCGTAAGCAAGTATGAAAGCATATTCGCAATATTCTTATATATGAGCTTTGAAGTTAGTATGCTCTTGAAAATTGCGGATATTCCGCCCTCTTTTTTTGCATCTGCCGAGGGAATTATAATGTCGGATTTGTACCTGAGAGCATCGTTGTCCGAGTTTACGGCGGCATCTATTCCGAGCTTCTTGGTTCTCGTTTGCTTTTCAAAGAATGCCGATTGCGAAATACCGATATCAGCTTTATCCATTACCGTTATTTCCTCAAGAGCACTCGCACAATATGCAACTCTGTGACCTCCCTGCTTAAGTGCCGACATAACACGTCTTACCGACGCATTGGAAAGGCCCGAATACACCGAATAATCATAGGCAACCGAAGCAAGCGCTTCATCTGTCAATGCAGATAGCTCATGCTCGGTAAGCACCTCGTGCTTGCTCTTACAAATTCCAAGAGTTCTCGCCATAGCAACATCCTCGAGGGATGCATCGGGAGAAGTAAGTATAAGCTTTATCCCAGAGCTGATAACCTTATCGACAGTAAGCGCGCAGCTATCGTAAAGCGGCGAATTTACTGCAACAAATCCTATCAGCGTGAGTCCCCTTTTAACAACCTCATCTACACCGAGTGAAAGAGTATCAATATCGGTTTCGACTACCGCTACCGCACAGACACCGTTGTTGGCTCTTTCGCTTTCGGAAATTACCGATTCAAGCGTTATATGAAGCTTTGTGTCTATACGTTCGTCCTTGTTCCCGATCCTACACTTATTACATTTTTCAAGAAGTATACTTGCTTTGCCCTTGACGTAGGCGTATATCTTGTTGTTTGATTCTACCGCGGTCATATCAAACTCGGAGTTTCTTCCTGCGCTTACGTGTATTAGCATTGGATATCTTCCGTCAAGTCCGATATTATATAAATCGTAACGTCTTGCCGTCTCAATGATAGCCGTGTCCTCCGCCGAAACTCGCACGTCCCTCATACCCGGAGTATCAAGTGAGGATTTCATGTAACGTCCGGTAGAGATAACCGCCGCTTCAACAAGCTCGGCAAACATATCGGCTCTGTCATAGTTCTTTACGTCATAAACGTGACCGGAATAATAAAATCCGCTGACATTCTTTTTGGACTTCGCGAGAACGCCGTCCTTCTTAAAAATAACACAATCAACGTCACGCAGTGTCTCTATCGACTTTATGTTCTTGACGACTGCACTGTCAAACGTTCTGTTTTTATCGGTCCTTGCGCCGAATAGAGCACACGCCACAACTATGTGCCCGAAGGCAGTATAAAACTCGGTCATGGTTGCCACGGCAAGCGACATTCCGTTCAAGAATATTTCGTATAAGCCGCGCACCTTAAGTCCCGTTATTATCTCAAGGAACATTATGATAATAACCATAAACAGCATCAGAGTACTTATCTTGCTGCCATAGCTTTTCAGAGTTGAGAATATTTCAAGGTTATCGCTTGCAAAGGACAGCTTCCTTTTCCCCGTAACCTTTACGTAGGTGTCTACTCCCGTTTCAACAACTATCGCCCGTGCGCTCCCCTTTAATACTACCGACGTTGCAAAAACCATATTAAATAGATTTTCGGGAGAATTGTTTTCAAGAGATATATTCTGAGGACCCTTCCTTATTGCGGTCACGTTTTCCGTTATTCCGTTTTCGGATACGTAAAAATTCTCCGAATATATTATTTTGGCGTCTGCCGGGACTATATCTCCTGCTCTTAAGTATATAAGGTCACCGGGAACGAGAGAGGTCATTTTCATAAGATAAAGGTGACCGTCACGGACGACCTTGGCGCCCGGGAGTGAATATTCTCCCATACTCTCAAACACCCTATGCGCCTTAACATAGGTAAAAAGCGATGCAAAGCAGTTTATTGCAATCAGGGAGACGATAACGGTTGAAGTAATACTACTGTCAAATACAGTCGCAATTATAGCGGTCAGAATAAGTATGATGGACGAGGAATCCGTCAGTATATCCTTGAGATAGCTTGAAAAGCTACCGTGCGGAAGTCTGAACACGATGTTTGCGCCTTTTTTTCTTATACGCACTGACGCCTCTTTTTTGGAAAGTCCGTTGACAAGGCTCGTAGAAAGCTCGCTCTCAAGCTCTGTGTCGGACATATTATACCATTGCTTTTTCATTTAATGATCCTTTTGTGAAAGTTCTATGGCTAAGTCATAAAGCTCTCTCATATTTTTTACTATATACTCGGCACCGTACTCCCGAAGCTCGTTTTCTTGAGCATATCCCCATTCAACGCCGATGCACTCAATGCCCGCAAGATGAGCTCCCTCGACATCGTATTTTCTGTCACCCACCATATAGACACGAGGATTGGGATCAACGCTTTGAATGTATTCAAGAGCCTTGTTTACAACGTCAAGCTTGGAAAGCTTTTCTCCGTCAAGTCCCGGAGAAAAAATTTTCTCAAAGCAGTCAAGCGCGTTGTTCCTTTCAAGAATGCTCTTAATAAAAACGTCCGGCTTCGACGATGCAATACATACTCTGATTCCCTTTTCGGAAAGCCTTCGCATACACTCCGCCACGCCGTCATAAAGCTCATTTTCAAAAACCCCAAGCGTGTTGTAACGTTCACGGAAATACTTTATAGCAAGAGAGATCTTTTCTTCATCTCCGTTAAAGATCTCTCCGTAAGGCAAAGATAAGGGTGGACCAAGAAACATTGCGGAAAGCTCTGAATACGAAACGTCGAGTCTTACGCCAAGGTTTTCAAGCGCATATTCAACCGATTTCAAAACACCCTCGGCGGAATTACATATAGTTCCATCGAAGTCGACAAGTATATTAAGCATATTACACCTATTTTAATATAATTATACATATTATACTTTATATTTAAGTGTGTGTCAACTGTTTTAAGTATACTCAATAAATAAAAAAGCTTTCCACGCAGTAGAGCCGCCCGTAGAATTAGTAGATATGTCACTCTACTACGAGTAGAATTCTCGGAAAGCAGTAGGTTGCAAAGATAATAAATCCGTGGTATAATTTTTGTGAAAAACAAAGGAGCACGCCAATGAAACACAACACAAATCAAACAAAAAATGAAAAAAACGCCACCTCCTATTCGGTGCGTTCAGGTGTCAACGGTCTACGTTGGATGCGACTTGACAACGCCGCTAAAATTTACCCCGCTGCGCGAAGGCGTAATTGGAGCAGCATTTTCAGGCTTTCTGTAACGCTGACCGAAACAGTCGATCGTAGCATTCTCAAATCAGCGCTCGACGTTACTATCAAACGATTCCCTTCTATTGCCGCACGTCTTCGCCGCGGACTGTTCTGGTATTATCTCGAAGAGATCTCGGAAGCGCCCGAAATTTCGAACGAAAAGTGTTATCCTTTAACCAATATCAGCCGCGCCGAAACAAAAAAATGCGCGTTCAGAGTCATTGCATACAAAAATAGAATTGCCGTTGAAATTTTCCATTCTCTCACAGACGGTACGGGGGCGCCTATTTTCTTAAAAACTCTTACCGCGGAATATCTTACTCAAAAATACGGTGTTGACATACCGAGTGAGAACGGCGTGCTTGACCGTTATGAACAGCCCCGTGACGAGGAGCTGGAGGATAGCTTCCAAAAGCACGTCGGAAACGTTGCTGCAAACAGAAGCGAAAGCAATGCTTGGCATATTTCGGGAACACCCGAGCCTAAAAATTTTACGAATCTCACCTGCTTTAAGCTCTCGGTAAACGAGTGCAAATCCAAGGCACACGAGTACGGTGTAAGCGTCAACACTCTTTTAGCTTCTGCCTTGATGATGGCGCTCCAGAATCTACAATTTAAAAAGGTACATGACAAAAAACGACTCAAGCCCGTCAAGGTGCTTCTGCCGATAAACTTGCGCCGAATACTCGGCTCCACAACACTCAGAAACTTTGCATTCTACACTACCCCCGAAATAGATCCGCGTCTCGGCGCTTATTCATTTGAGGAAATATGCAGTATAGTTCATCATCATATGGCGCTCAACGTCAACGAAAAGGTAATGAAAACAAAGATAACCGCAAACGTCAAAAACGAGCGTTCAATGATAGTCAGACTAATGCCGTTGTTTATAAAAAACGTTGTTATGAAGGCGGTTTTCAACGTAGTGGGAGAAAAGAAATCCTGCATTTCAATGTCAAACCTCGGTGCTGTAAAAATCCCCGAGGTTATGAAGGAATATACACGACGCTTTGATTTTATTTTAGGCGTTCAGGCTACCATTCCAAACAACTGCGCCGTTATTTCTTTCGGCGACGACTTATATATGAATTTCGTAAGAAATATTATCGAGTCCGACCTCGAGTATGAGTTTTTTCAGGTGATCAAAAGCCTTGGACTCAAAGCCGAGGTTCAAACCAACAGTCAGACAGAAGGAGTTTAATATGTATTGTATAAAATGCGGCGTAAAGCTCGCCGACACAGAAAGCAAGTGTCCTCTATGCGGCACAGTTCCCTATCATCCCGACATCAAACGAGAGCCCGCCGAAAATCTATATCCCTTAAACGAATACCCCAAAAGCAAAGACGGTAAAATTTTCCAGTTTATCCTAACATTTCTGTTTATTATACCGCTTGTTATCACTATACTGTGTGATCTGAGGATCAGCGGAAGCATTACGTGGTCGGGATACGTTGCGGGTGCGCTCGTTATCGGTTACATGAGCGTCGCTTTACCGTTATGGTTCAAAAAACCGAACCCTGTTATATTCACTCCGTGCGTATTTGGTACCGTTGGGCTATATCTGCTTTACATAAACCAAGTTCAAAACGGCGATTGGTTCTTAACGTTTGCTTTCCCGATAGTGGTGTTTGTCGGAGTGGTAATAACAACGGCAGTTACCCTGTTTAAGTATTTACGAAAAGGTCGTTTATTCGTGGTTTCGGGCGGAATTTTAGCCCTTTCCCTGTTTATGCCCTTTATTGAATTTTTGCTTATGATAACCTTCAAATTTGACAGGCTTATCGGATGGTCGGTGTATCCGTTCTCGGC
Source organism: Eubacteriales bacterium (assembly GCA_045580165.1). Classification (GTDB taxonomy): domain Bacteria; phylum Bacillota; class Clostridia; order Oscillospirales; family CAG-272; genus UBA4717. The sequence goes on along the minus strand of JAZNNG010000077.1, from coordinate 17,881 downwards.
ATTGTTCATAATTGGAATGATGCTTATGATAATTGCGATAAGCCGTCCGCTTAGGGACACGTTTGAAAGAAAGTTTTTTATATGAAAAAAGAACGGTTATTTATCAAAATAACCGTTCTTTTTGGTGCGCCTGAAGGGACTTGAACCCCCATGTCATTGACACTAGATCCTAAGTCTAGCGCGTCTGCCAGTTTCGCCACAGGCGCATATTCGTGTATCTGCACTCTTTTCGGATACCGTTACAGTATAGCACAGTTTTCACCTTATGTCAAGAAGAAAAGCAACGCTTGCGCGTTGCTTTTCTTAAAATTCTCCGCTTATACTGATTATTTCCGGGCAATCCTTTACTATACTCATAATATTGTTCATTCCCGAGTCCTTCTTTGCCTTTACGGTAAATTTGAGCTTAATGTTTCCTTCGTCTGCGTAGCTCATTTTCATACCGACTATCTTCATCTTTTTTTCAGTGAGCTCTTTTTGTATTTTTTCTACAATGTCCGGCGTATTCTTTGCGGTCATAGAAAGCTCGCTTGTTGTATACTTCTCGGATGCAGGTAAAAATCTGTGCAATACTATCTGCAATATCAGAAGAAGCAACGTACAGGATAGCCCTATAAAATACATTCCTGCGCCCAGAGTTATACCGATAGCCGCGGTAGTCCACATTCCCGCTGCTGTTGTAAGTCCCTTTATCGTACCGGTTCTTACGAATATTACACCTGCACCGAGGAACGAGATTCCCGTTACGATGTTTGAAGCAAGTCTGCTGGGGTCTGCGTCTATTCCGTATGTATTGAGCAGATCAAAAAAACCGTACTTTGACACTATCATAGTAATGGCGCTTCCCATTGCAAGAATAATGTGTGTACGAAGTCCCGCCTCTTTTTGCCTGCTGCTTCTCTCAAGTCCTATTATCGCGCCGCAAATGCAGGCAAGGAGTATTCTTATGAAATACTCAAGCTGTTCAAAATTTACGTTTTCATAGAAAATTTGTATCAATTCGTTCTTCAATTCTATACCTCTCAAATTTGTATTTAATGATTATACCATACTTTATTTAAAAAATCAAGGGCAAAAACTTTCTTTGATTGCAAAATATTATCCGTTTATTTTTAGTTTATTAACAGATAGAGTATATAATCAAGCTTAGATGATTCCCGAAAGGATGATTTATATGAAAATTTTGATTTTATCCGTTACTGCCGGTCAGGGTCACAACTCTACGGCAAAGGCGCTCTCGGAGCGTCTTATGGGATTGGGCGCTGAGGTAAGAGTACTCGACACCATGAGATACATTAACAAGCTTCTCGGTAAAACCGTTGACAAGGGTTACCTTTTTATATCAAGCCGCGCAAAGCTTGCGTACAAGGGTGCGTACAGACTCGCTGAAATGAGAAAGAAAACGATCGATGAGCTTAATCCTACGAGGATAACTGCTAAAATGCTTTCTCAAAAGCTAAAAAAGTACATAGACAGCTTTGATCCCGACTTGATCATATGCACGCACGTATACGCCGGTATATTTGTTGATGTTATCAAAAGCGAGCAAAAGCTACGCGCGAAATCAATAGCGATCCTCACCGACTTCGCTTTTCACCCGTATTGGGAGGAGGGCGACGACCTCGACTACGTTGTGGTGCCAAACGAATCCTTATATCTTAAAGCAAGAGAAAAAGGATTTCACGACGGTCAGATACTTCCCTTCGGTATACCGATAAGTCCGAAGTTTGAAAATCAAGTTGACAAACGAGAAGCAAAGCTCCGCCTCGGACTTGACCCCGACAGAAACGTGATACTTCTTATGGGCGGTTCTATGGGTTACGGTAACATTGTAAAGACCGTTGACAGGCTTGACAGTATTATGAGCGATTTTCAGATAATATCGGTTTGCGGAAGCAACAAGACGAGCAAAGCAAAAATAGACTCAAGAACATACTCCAAAACCGTTCTGAATTTCGGCTTTACTTCTAACGTAGACGAGCTTATGGATGCGGCGGACTGCATCATAACAAAGCCCGGCGGTCTTACAAGCTCTGAGGCACTCGCCAAAGGTCTTCCGATGATAATAATCAACCCCATTCCCGGTCAAGAGGACAGGAACACAGAGTTTCTTGTAAACAACGGGTGCGCTATGGCGGTCACTCCTACATACACACTTGAGGAGATAGTGTTCACTCTTTTCAACGTGCCCGGACGGCTTGAAGCGATGAAAAAGTGTATTTCTATATACGCTCACCCCGATTCTACGCGCAGGATATGCGACTTTGCGATAAAGCTTGCGAAAAAGGCAATCGAATAAGCAAAAAAAACGGGGGATTCGGCAGGTTCACCCCCCTTCCCTGCCGACAGATTTTGCAAATATACCAATTCAAACAAAAACGGCCTCACTCACTGTGAAGCCGTTTTTTATTAACACATTTCCTTATAGATCTCGCTCTTTGACACGCCTCTGTCACGTGCAGTCGCCTTCATGGCGTCCATTTTGCTCATCCCGCGCGACATATATTCCTCTACGTGCTCCTTAACGGTCATATTGACATAAAACGCGTCCTTATTAAGCTCATCGTCGCTTATTCCCTCAAGAACGAGGACGTATTCGCCTCTCGGCTCGTTATGTGAATAATATTCGTTGGCGTCGCCGAGGCTTGTACGCATTATTTCCTCATTAAGCTTTGTGAGCTCACGGCAAAGTGTGATTTTTCTGTCAGCTCCGAAAACGTCAAGCATATCTGCAAGGGTTGTCTTGAGCTTGTGTGGCGCTTCGTAAAAAATCATAGTTCTCTTTTCGCTCTTAACGTCTTCAAAGCGGCGTCTTCTTTCGGCTTTGTTTGCCGAAAGGAAGCCCTCAAACGCAAATCTGCCCGTGAAAAGTCCCGATAATATAAGCGCGTCTATTGCCGCGCAGGGACCCGGTACCGCAGTCACGGGAATATCCATCTCGGCGCATAGCTTTACAATATCCTCACCGGGGTCGCTTATTGCAGGCGTTCCCGCGTCGGTAACGAGAGCGCAGGACTCTCCTGCCTTGATTCTCTCGCATATAACCTCGCCGCGCTCGCGCTTATTGTGCTCATAGTAGCTGATAAGGGACTTTTTTATACCGAGGCGCGACAGTAAAAGTGCCGTGTTTCTCGTGTCCTCTGCCGCTACGAAATCGACCTCAGACAAGGTCTTTACCGCCCTCTCGGAGAGATCGGCAAGGTTTCCTATCGGTGTTGCTACGAGATACAGGTGTCCCTTGAGTATTGCGTTTTTTTCAACCGAATAGCTTCTGTCGGGATTTTTAATACTGCTCATCAAATTCTCCGTTATTGTAAATATAGTCAAGCTCGGGGGTATATTTACCGTCCTCACCGTTCATTATAAGAGGCTTCGTTACAACCGCCGATACGCCTGCACCTTTTTTTGCTTCAACGAGCACAAGGCACGGCTTTGAGCTTACCGTCGGGTAAACAAAGGTTATACGCTTGGGCTCCAGTTTATATTCTCGAAGAGCGCAAATAAGGTCACAAAGTCTGTCGGGACGGTAGACCGCGTAAAAGTATCCGCCGAATTTTAGCAATCTCGCGCCTGCGGACGCAAAATCGTATATAGTACCGTTTTGCTCGTGACGGGCTATGTTTTTACAGTCTGCTTGATTTGAAAGTCCTCTATCCGACCTCATATAAGGCGGATTGGTAAAGACTACGTCGAGCGCTTCGACAAGCGTGTCAGGAAGATCACGAACATCGCAGTTGTGTGAGGTGATTTTATGGGATAGTGCGTTCAACTCGGTATTTTTATCAATTATGTCGCAAAAATCCTTTTGTATTTCAATGGCGTGGATATACGAAAGCTTTCCCTTCGACGCGGCAAGCAGAGATATTACACCCGTTCCGCTGCCGAGGTCAGCTCCAATGGCATTCTTTCGCGTTTTCATATACGCGTATAGCAAATAGGCGTCCGTTCCAAAGGTAAGTCCGTCTTTTTTTTGATAAATTTTAATTTTTTCGTTTATTTCGGTTATAAATAAATCGCTCATAAAATGACCTTTACAAAATGAAAATAATGGTATCGTTGCGTCTGCATACTTTTCGCGCCGCGTGAAACAATAATACCGTAAATGAAACACATTTACACTCGTGATATGCGGAAAGGAATTAATTTCAATGCAGAACCAGAACTACCAGAACAAAAATCAGAACAAGAACGAAAACAACAATCAGAACTACCAGAACAAAAACCAGAACAAGAATCAGAACAATAGCCAGAACAAGAATAGCAACAACCAGGACAGCAACAGATAAAGTATATCAAATACCCTCCTATATTTGTGCAAAGCATACACGCGGCCTCCCGCGTGTATGCTTTCTCTTTATTCGGTTATTGAGTCAAGAAACGAAAGATCCTCGCTTGACGGTATGTGTCTGTTTGTAAATCCAACGGGAGCATTTACGATTGACTGAGGCTTTTGGGGACGGTCATTATCAAACTCAAAAATAACCTTATCGCCCTCAAGCTTAAGATATGCGTCAAACGGTTTGCCGCTTTTTGATACGAAGCCTTGAATTTTAGAGGATCTGCCTGTTTCAAGTATCATTTTTGCATTCGTTACAGAGATCACGCGAGAGCATATCACTCCGCCTATCTTGAATTTACAGCCTTCCTTGTAGCCTCTGCAGCCGTAGCCGTATCTACCCTTCACTATTTCCTTGGCGCATACCGGGCATTTGCCGATAACGTCACCGAAGAATCCGTCGTACGTATCTGTTTCGGGGGGGAGCTCGCGGCGAGCAAACACCTCGCTTATCTCCCTCTCGGCAAGCTCAACGCTATCGTCAACCGTAAGCTCGCCTCGGTAAACTCCCTTGAGCGCCTTACCAAGCTCGCTCGTCTTATACTTATCCATTGAAATATTCATTCTGACAAGGGCGTCGATAAGATATTCCCCATCGGGAAGAATTGTATATACGTCTTTAGTAAGCTTTATGTAATTACTTTTTCTTGCGTTTTCGATAATGCCCGTTCTCGTTGCCTCGGTACCAAGCTCAAGTCCCTCGAAGATAGCCTTGTAATCTTCTTCGTCGCTTTCGTTTTCTGACGCCTGGCTTTTTTCTTCCTTAAAGGGATTTTTAAGATAGTTGTTAAGTGTCTCAATGGTATAGTGCTTTGGCGGATTGGTTTCCTTTTCAAGAGGCTCAAACGCGGTTTCTATAATATCTCCATTTTCGAGCTTCGGCAGGATTTTGTCCTTTTGAGTATAATCGTCAAACTTAGTCCAACCGGGCTCGACGATAACCGTACCCTTGAGCACAAACTCCTCAAGATCTCCCGTTTTGATCTTTATCTCGGTCTTTTCAACCTTACATTCAAGCTCGCAAAATACTGCAACGAAGCGGCGCAGTATGGTAGAATACACATGCATTTCTTCGGGTGACAGTTTATTCTTGTCGGGTATCTTATACGTAGGAGTAAGCGCTGAGTGGGATTCTATCTTTGAGTCGTCAAATATTGTCTTACTGAATTTGAACTTTACGGGATAGCCTATCTTGCGTATTCCCTCAAGTATTTTTTTGATCTTATCCTGCTCTGCGGTTGCAAGATATTCACTGTTTGTTCTCGGGTAGGTAACGTAGCCCTCCTCGTAAAGCTTCTGCACTATTGCAAGGCTCTTTTCCATCGGCATCTTGAACTTCTTGCCGAGGTAATTCTGAAGCTTTGAAAGTGAATAGAGCTTACCCGGAGACATTGTGTCCTTTTTGCTTTTTCTGCCGACCACAACGGTTTCGGCGGCATTATAAAGCTCACAGTCACGCTTTGCGCGGTCAAGCTCGCTTGCCGAGTATTTATTCTTACTTATAAGCTCTATCTTTTCGCCGTCGCGCTCTGTTTTGCTCGCAATGGTGTAATATTTTTCGGGCTTGAAGCTTCTTATCGCCATATCGCGGTCATAAATTGCCTTGACTATGGGGATTATTACTCTGCCGACACGCAAAAGCGTTCCGCATTTAAGGGTTGCATAGCGAGTAAGATTTACTCCGTAGAGCCAGTCTATATAGGTTCTCGCAAAGCCCTCGTTTGCGAGGCTTTCGTATTCGCTCTCATCCTTCATTTCGGCAAGCGCCGAGCGTATGGTTTCTGGGGTCTGATCGGGAAGCCACAGGCGCTTGAAGGCTTTGCCAAGCTCGAACGCGCGTGTGTTGTTTACGCAAAGTCTGATTATGATCTCGCCCTCTCGGTCAGAGTCGCCAGCGTTTATTACGGTGTCAACGTCCGCCCTCTCGCAAAGCTCCTTAATAACGTTAAACTGTCTTTCGACACCGGAATCGGTCTGCTTATTTTCATCCTGTCTGAGTCTGAACATAAACTTATCAGGAAAGCACGGAAGATTGTCCATACTCCAACGCTTGCTGCCGTCGGGATTAGGATTATAATCGTCGATGTCACAAAGCGAAAACAAATGGCCGAACGCCCACGTCACTATATATTCATTATTTTCAAAGTAGCTTGAACGCTTGCTCATATTGCCGATACTCGAGGCAATGTTTCTGGCAAGCGACGGCTTTTCGGCTATTATCAGTTTCATTTTTATAATCCGTTTCAGATAAGGTATTTATTCTCTATTCTTTCCTTTACGTCCATATACGTCGAATAAGTCAAAAGGAACCATATAACGTCAATAGCGAGCACGATCATCCATATCTCGGAGAAGGTAGCGTATAGAATAAACGAATCTGCCGTTATAATGGCTCCGATAGCAAAGAAGACCGCAGCGAAAACAGCTTTGATTTTAATTTTCTTAAGCTCTCGCCTTTCATATGCGTCAATACGGTAATCGGTAAGCGCCTTGACAGCAGTATTATCAGTGGCGACTCTCATAATAAGACGAGAAATCATAAGGTATAGCACGGCAAACGAGATCATTTCGGCAAAGACGAAAGTATATGTAAGCGCAAAGAAGTCGTAAGCCTCAAAGCTTTGAGAGATGGCGAAATATCCGTGGACTATAACGAATACCCACCTTAAAGCATACGAAGCTATCGAAAGAACGGTAGACACAACCGAGGTTATTACAATACCCTTAGTTTTATATCCCGAGGCTTTTATACCGCCAGTAGCCCACAAAACGAGTATCGGGAACAAAAATCTCGGCATTACGTTCATTGAGTCAAGCATAAGGCTGAAAACAAACAGTCCTGCAACGATAACAAGCATAAGAGAACCGATCAGGCGTCTTGCATTATGTATCCCCGTGTCAACGTATTTTTCGGTATATGTCGCATTTACCTTTTCAAGCATAGGCTTGTCGGAAAATACTCGTTTAAAAAGCGGCATTACAAGAACAATGAGAACAATACCGAGTAACGCGGTTGTTCCCAAGGTAAAATAGTAAGCAAGCGGCTTAAAGGAAATAAGCGGTCTTACTCCCTCACTTAAAATATCGGAGGACTGACCAGTGAGCTCAAAGAACTCGGGTAACACGTTGAGCACGGCCTTTGCGGACCAGAACCAGACCGTTATAGTTTGTACCGTGCGTATTCCTTCTGATTTTAGTCTGTATACAGGCTTATACACCGCAGTTCCGCCGTAAAGCTCGGAAAGCTCGACTATTCCGCCGAGAATCAACTTGATTGCGGGAAGTCCCCACACAAGCTCCATAATGCAGAAAACGAACGTTAGTGTAAGCTCCATCGTACCGTCTACGTACGGTATCAGAAAAAATGCCGCAATTCGTCCAAAGCCCACCCACGCAGATTTGAGCGCGTATTCGGCGGCAATATTCATCTTGACGGACAAATACCTTACCCGTCTGATAAGCTTGAGTATTATAAGCCACACAAAAAAGTCCGGTAACAGGTCAAAAACCGCTACCGACGGGTTTACCAAAAACAAAAGCGCGGTTAAAAGTAATGCTAAATTCATAAAATTCTCCGTTACAAGATCTTATTTTCTACCGCGAGCGTCGGGCATTTCCTCGTCGCCCTCGAGGCATATCTTCATATATGCGCTCATCACGCACCATACGCTGAGAATAAGCCAAACTACACCGATTATTGCACCCGTAAGTCCAAGCACACCCGACACCTTCGGGTAATACGGCTTTAGTATCATAGCAAAAATCAGATCAAGATAATAGATTATCATAAACACAAGGTTTCTCACGGCACTCACCGCAAGTCCCCTTACCTCGGCAAATCTTGCTATATCTGCAATTCCTCTGTACATAAAATAGTTAAATCCGAATACCAGCGCAATGATAGCACCGCGGGAAAGATTAAGTAAAACCGACGGTACACTTGCGTCTGTTCCATAGGTCTCAACAAGCTGAAGAATACCGTTAAACAGGTACGACAAAGCAAATAAGACCGACACTATGCCCGCATACTTGAATTCTCTTGAATATACGGCAAGCTTTTTGCAGGCAAAAAGCAATATGACCGCACCGATTATACCAACGAGCGAAACCACGTAGTTTGCGCCCGAGGTAAATCCGTGCGAGAGCAAATATCCTATAAATAAAAGTCCGAATCCCATAGTGTTCTCCGATACATCACAAGTTACGCGACAGTTCCCATTCTGGAAAGGGGCTTGATTCTGAATATGACCTTACCGAAAATGTATCTTGTGTCAATGGTACCTATATCAGTACCGCGGCTGTCGTTTGAGTGATTTCTGTTGTCGCCCATTACGAACACCTCGCCCTCGGGTACAGTATACGGAAAGTCTCTGTCATATTGGTACATACGCGTGTTTTCGTAATTGACGTAAGGCTCACGCGCCGGATCGCCGTTTTCATCAGTATAAAGCGGCTCTCCGTCAACGTAAACTATCCAGTTTTCGAAATCTATATCGACCGTTTCGCCCTCGGTCGCGATAATTCTTTTTACTATCGGGTCCTTGAGGTGGCTTTCGGGCGACTGAAACACGATAATATCCCCTCTCTCGGGAGCCTTGCCGAGATTGGTGACGAGAAGCACCTCACCGTCAGCAAGAGTATTGTTCATCGAGGGACCGTCAACAGTTGTAAGTCTACCCGCAAACATAAACAGGGTCAGCGTTATGACCATTGCGAGAACGATCATTTCAACTATCTCATATACCGATCTTGCAGGCTTTAGTGCCTCGTTCCGCTTTTCAGTTCTGTTGTCCATATTTATCTCCTGTTTTATTTTCTTATAACCGTGTCAAGAAGCGTATATCCGTCTGCAATATAGTTGCCTGTTGCCGCGCAGTTCTTTTCACTGTACATATCGATTCCGGCACTTGCTTTATCGGATGAATACAGAACGAACGGTACAGGCTCCATAGTGTGAGTTCTTCTGCATATAGGCGTGGGATGGTCAGGGAGTATAAGAATTGTAAAGTCATCTCCGCTTGACTTTAAGTGGTTGTAAACAGGCTCAAGAATGAGCTTATCAATTTTTTCTACCGATATTATCTTGTTATCAAGCTCTGCTCTGTGTCCGCACTCGTCGGGCGCTTCAACGTGTATGTAAACGAGGTCCTTACCGCGCTTATACGCGTCTATCGCGGCGTTTGCCTTACCCGTGTAATTAGTGTGTACGTTACCGGTAGCACCCTCAACGTCGATAGATTCCATTCCTGCGCAAAGTCCTATTCCCTTGATAAGGTCAACTGCAGAAATTACGGTCGCGTCAAGTCCCCACTTCTCCTTGAAGTTAGGAAGGGCGGGCTTTCTTCCCGGACTCCAGAACCACGCGGAGTTTGCGGGCTTGAGCCCTCTTTCGCGTCTCTTTACATTGATAGGATGGTTTTCGAGAATATCGTAGCTTTTGCGCATTATTTTATAGAACATCTCGCCGTCCTTGTCCTTCGGCATATACTCGCCTATTCTCTGTGTGAGAATATCGTGAGGACGCATAAAATCGTACTTCTCTATTCCGTTTTCAAGAATCATACAATGTCTGTAGCTGACGCCTGTATAGAAATGCATACCGTCGCGTCCGAAATGCTCCTCAAGCGCTTTTATGAGTACATCGGCTTCTGCGGTCGTTATCTCGTCAGCGCTATGGTCGATTATAGTACGGTCATCGTAGTCGCAGTCCTCCTCGCTGAGCGTAACGAGGTTGCAGCGGTACGCAGTATCGTTGTCGTTCATGTGAAGACCCATACTGACGGCCTCAAGGGGCGAGCGTCCCTTGGAATATATTTTCGGATCGTACGACATAATAGCAATGTTGGCGGTGTCGCTCTCGGGTACCATTCCCTCAGGCACGTTAGATACAGTTCCGCACACCGAAACCTTCGCAAGCTTGTCCATAAACGGCTTATCAGCCTTCTCCATAGGAGTAAGACCGCCAAGCTCGTCAATAGGATAATCTGCCATTCCGTCACATACAAGTATTAGATATTTCATTTTGCTTCTCCTAACTCCCACCCGGGGGACATAAATATACATAGTAATTATAACTCCGTGCGATTGCAAAAACAATTACGTTCTGACAAAGTTTACATTTTATTAAAATACAAAACTAAACACGAAAAAATGTTTGTTTCGATTAAAAAAGGTATTGTATCCGTATTGACTTGACAGTGAAAATTTGTTATACTTATTGTGTATGAAATGAAAGGCTAAAGTAATATGACGCTTAAGCGTCGGGAGGAAATATTGATTATTCAACTTGAAGAAGCTAAATACAAGCTTCAAGGTATGCGCGAAAGCATCAAGGAGCTCGGCAACGCTCTCCAGATAGAAAAGCTGAGAGAAAAGGCCGACGAGCTTGAAAAGATCACCTTTGAACCCGATTTCTGGAACGATCAGGAAAAATCGGGGGAGGTTCTCAAGAAGGTAAAGCAGCTTAAAGACAAGATAAAAAGATTTGAAGACCTCGCAACAAGACTCGAGGACGCAATAGTTCTCGCAGAGCTTGGAATCGACGAGGGCGACGAATCTCTCGTTCCCGAGGTGGAGGGCGAGCTTGAAGCAATTTGCGCCGAAGAAGAAAAGCAAAGGATCGAGCTTTTGCTCTCGGGTGAATACGATCAGAACAACGCTATCGTTTCGTTCCACCCCGGTGCAGGCGGCACCGAGGCTCAGGACTGGGCGCTTATGCTCTACCGTATGTATACGCGTTGGGGCGAAAAGCACGGCTACAACGTAAAGCTTATTGACTGGCTTGACGGCGAAGAAGCAGGTCTCAAGAGCGCGACTATTATGGTCGAGGGCGAGAACGCGTACGGCTACTTAAAGAGCGAAAACGGAGTTCACAGACTCGTAAGAGTTTCACCGTTCGACTCGTCGGGAAGACGTCACACATCCTTTGCATCCGTCGAGGTAATGCCCGAGTTCCAGGACGACGGCAAGATAGAAATACGTGAGGAAGACATTGAGGTTACTGCTCACCGTTCAAGCGGTGCGGGCGGTCAGCACGTCAACAAGACAGACTCGGCTATCCGTATAGTTCACATACCTACCGGTATAGTAGTCGGATGTCAGACCGAGCGCAGCCAGCTTCAGAACAAGGAAACGGCTATGAAAATGCTCAAGAGCAAACTTATGGAGATAAAGGAACGCGAAAAGCTTGAGCGTATCGAGGATATTCAGGGTAACAAGACCAACATCGAGTGGGGTGCTCAGATACGTTCCTACGTATTCATGCCCTACACACTCGCAAAGGACACCCGTACAGGCTACGAGGACGGTAACATAAATGCGGTTATGGACGGCGAGATCGACGGCTTCATAAACGCTTACCTCAAGGCTAACGCAAGCAAGAATTCCGAAATTTAATTCGTTGAAAGGATAAGACAAATGCTACAGACAAACACTTTTCTCGCAGAGCAGGCAAGAAAAATACGCGTTGGTATAATCGAGGGCGTTTACAATGCTGCCTCGGGTCATCCCGGCGGTTCTCTTTCGATTGCCGACGTTATGACATACCTTTATTTTGAGGAAATGAACATCGACCCCAAGAACCCCAAGGCGGCTGACCGTGACCGTTTCGTTCTCTCGAAGGGACACGCGGCTCCTGCGCTTTATTCCACACTTGCTCATCGCGGATTTATCCCCGTTAACGACTTGAAGACTCTCCGTAATATAGAGAGCTATCTCCAGGGTCACCCCGATATGAAGGGTACTCCCGGTGTTGATATGTCTACCGGCTCACTCGGACTCGGAATTTCCGCGGCATGCGGTATGGCTCTTTCGGCGAAGATCTCGGGCGACGATTACAGAGTCTACACCATCGTCGGTGACGGTGAATCAGAGGAAGGTCAGGTCTGGGAGGCTTCGATGTTCGCGGCACACTACAAGCTTGACAATCTTTGTCTGTTCCTCGACTACAACGGTCTTCAGATCGACGGAAGTGTTGCCGAGATAATCGGACCTGCTCCCTTCAAGGAAAAGTTTGAGGCATTCGGCTGGAACGTGGTTGAAATAGACGGTCATAATTTCGACGAAATAAGAAACGCGGTAAAAATTGCCAAGGAAACAAAGGGCAAGCCCACCGCGGTTATTATGAAGACAGTTAAGGGTAAGGGCGTTTCCTTTATGGAAAACCAGGTTTCCTGGCACGGCACCGCACCCAAGGAAGATCAGTACAAGCTCGCTCTCGAAGAGCTCGGCGCATAAGAAAGGCAGGTAATCACAAATGGCAGATAAGATAGCTACAAGAGAAGCCTACGGCGCGGCTCTCGCAGAATTCGGCGCCAAGTATGAAAACCTCGTCGTTTTCGATGCCGACCTCGCTGAAGCGACAAAGACGATCAAGTTCAAAAAGGTATTTCCCGAAAGATTTTTCGACTGCGGAATTGCAGAAGGTAATATGGTGTCGGTTGCGGCAGGTCTCGCAACCACGGGAAAGATCCCCTTTGTAAGCTCGTTTGCAATGTTCAGCGCAGGCCGTGCGTTTGAGCAGATACGCAACTCAGTCGCTTATCCCCACCTCAACGTAAAGATAGGCGCTACACACGCAGGTATATCCGTTGGTGAGGACGGCGCTACGCACCAATGTCTTGAGGATATCGCGCTTATGCGCTCCATCCCCGGTATGACCATTATCAACCCCGCCGACGCTACCGAAGCAAGACTTGCGGTTGAAGCCGCTATCAACTTTGACGGTCCCGTATATCTCAGATTCGGACGTCTTGCTATCCCGGTAATATTCGACGAAAGCTACAAGTTTGAGATCGGTAAGGGTGTAAAACTCACCGACGGTAACGACGTAACGATCGTTGCAACGGGTCTTATGGTTCACGAGGCACTCACCGCCGCTGAGCTTCTTAAAAATGAAGGAATCAGCGCGCGTGTTATCAACATTGCAACCATCAAGCCTCTTGATAAGGAAATAATTCTTGCGGCTGCAAAAGAAACGGGCGCGATAGTAACTGCAGAGGAGCACAACATAATCGGTGGTCTCGGAAGCGCAGTTTGTGAGCTTCTTGCAGAGGAGCTCCCCACTCCCGTTGTCAGAGTTGGTACAAGCGACGTGTTCGGACGTTCGGGCAAGGTACCTCCGCTTATGGAAATGTACGGACTTACCGCAAGCAACCTCGTTGCTAAGGCTAAAGAGGCTATTGAAAAGAAATAATTTGAAAGCGAGTCGCAAAAGCGGCTCGCTTTTTGTCATATTCACCTAAATCCAAGCTCGAATTTGTTAGTTTTTAACAAATCGAACAAATGTTCGGAAATTATATTGACAACCGAACATTTGTTTGGTATAATGAATTTGCAAAAGAACAAATGTTCGATTACGAGGTGATTACAATGACAGCAACAACAAATATAAGATACTACAGAACTAATTTATACAGAAGCGGAAGAAGCAACTCCACTGTAGGCATTGCTGCCAAAGCAATCGGAGCAGACGACTATACTCTCTTCTCGTTTATCCGCCGCTTAAATGAGCTTGCTAACACAAAGCGTCCCACAGTTGTTGAGATAGGCGGAATCGAAGCTGACTACGCTGAAAGAAAAGCAAAAATAGATATACTTTTCAAGTTTCTTTCTCACTTTTCAAAGCACCACAGGCTCGTTAAATTCGCAGTCAAGGTAGGCAACAGAAGATACGTGCTTTGAGGTTCACGGTAAAAGAAGTGCGACGGTCTGACCGTCGCACTTCTTTTGTTATATTTCAAATCGAGCTTATTGTCATAATGAAATTTCACCTACAATATGGTATTTTTGGTAAAGACCTATTCGAAAAAATCCAAAAATATGTTAGATTTTTGTTCAAAAGTTGTGTATATAGGTGAAGGGGAACAAACGGAAGGAAGTGATTGTATTGAATGACGCAACAATAGTCCAGTTATACTGGGATAGAGATGAACAGGCCATTCCTGCTACCTCGGAAAAATACGGAAATTACTGTACCTCAATTGCCATAAACATACTAGGAAACAAAGAAGATGCTGAAGAATGTGTAAATGATACATATTTGCACGCTTGGAACTCTATGCCTCCGCACAGGCCAAGCATACTGTCAACATTTCTCGGAAAAATCACCAGAAACTTGTCGTTTAATAGATATAAACACAATACCGCCGACAAACGAGGCGGGGGAGAACTTCCTGCAGTTCTTGATGAACTGTCCGATTTGGTATCTGGCAACGATGATGTAGAACAGGAATTTTACACAAAAGAACTTGTAAAGGCCATTGATACATTTCTGGGCACCCTTTCTCCAGAGAAAAGAAGGATCTTCGTCTGCCGATATTGGTACACTAATAGCATTACAGAAATAGCTATTAAGCACGGTATGAAAGAAGGTACAGTATCAATGACACTCAAACGCATACGCCAAAAATTAAACAAATACCTATTAGAAAGGGGATTTGAACTATGAAAATTGAAAAACTCTATGAAGTCCTTGGGAATATTAACGAAAACCACATCAAAGAAGCAGGACAGGAGAAAAAAGCAAAAAAGAATGTCTGGCCCAGATGGTGTTCACTTGTTGCTTCCTTTTTAGTAATATTACTGGCAAGCATTGTTGCTATACCAATGTTTTTTGATAACGAAAATGGTACTCCATCCGTAGAGAATGACTACAAATACGAATCCGGATATTTTTACAATGTAGATGAGTCAGCATTCTCCACTTACGTTGGAGGTAAAGTTATTTCCAATGACAAAATCAATGACAAGTTATCGGATGTTTCTGTAACTGCAGGGTGGAAGAACGCTGCTGGCGAATATACTTCCACTGAGAAACTTCGTGGTGAAATCTATTCTATTTCCGGAGTTTCAAACGATGTAGCAGTTGCTCTGAAATTTCTTGATAAAGGCGAGGCAGTAACAACAACTCATTATTATGTAATTATGAATCCGAAAGCTAATTTGGCACCGGTAGCAGAATATATCACCCTACCAATCTTCTTTAACAATCCCGAAGATGAAATAACGGCAGAAATTCCCGAATAGTTGTTAATTATTGAGGCTCTAACCAATATGGTTGGAGCCTCAATTGCTTTCTATGATGAAAATTGTACACCGCCTAAGCAAATCAGATCAACGTAAACCCAAAATATAGTTGGCAGTTTATTTTAAGAGTCCGTTTAATATTTCTGCAAATTCTTCATAAGAGTTTGCGTAGTTTATTCTGCCTCTCGCCTGCGCACCGCCCACTACACCCGAGGTGTATGAGCTTACGTGCTTTCTTGCCTCGCGAACACCGGTAACACTACCCTTCTCTTTGATGAGAAGCGCAACGTGCTCAAGCGCGGTCTCTATCCTTTCATCAAGCTCAGGTGGAGTATAAGCTTTTCCTGCAAGCCGTGCGTCGATCTCCTCGAATATCCACGGGTTACCCATTGCTCCGCGAGCTATCATAACTCCGTCTGCGCCCGTAAGTTCAAGCGTTCTTATCGCATCATCCGCATTCATTATGCCGCCGTTTGCGAGAACGGGGATGTTAACACTTCCCTTCACCGCCTTGATAACATCGAGTCTGACGTTCGGACCGTACATATCCTCGCGTGTACGTCCGTGTACGCATATCATAGACGCTCCGCTATCCTCGGCAATTTTAGCAAGCTCTACCGCGTTAATACTGTTTTCGTCCCAGCCTGCGCGTATTTTTACGGTTACGGGGAGACTTTGTGCAGCAACTACTGCCTTTATTATCTTACCCGCCAGCTCGGGAGTCTTCATTAAAGCACTTCCCTCTCTGTTCGTTACCACCTTGTTTACGGGACACCCCATATTTATATCAATGGCTACGGGCTGCTTTGAGCCGAGATTGTGTGCGTACGTGCCGTTGGCAATTAACTTCGCAGCCTCAGCCATTATGTCGGGCTCACTGCCGAATATCTGAACGGCAGTATCGGGCTCACTCTCGCGTATATACGCAAGCTCAGCGGTCTTTTTGTCCTTATAATGCACCGCCTTTGCCGATATCATCTCGGTGACCGAGTATTTCATACCCCTGTCGGCGCATATTTTTCTGAAAGAATAGTCGCTTACACCCGCAAGAGGTGCGAGAGCAACCTTGACCTTTGTAAAATCAAACATAACATTCTCCAAACAAATTCTGATGTTATTATACAACAAGTTCAATAAATTTTCAAGTAGCGCAAAGAGTATAAAATAAATCGGTTATAAAACGCCGAAAATAGCTTTTTCCTCTTGACACCAAATGGATTTTTTGATATTATATCTATGTTGCAAAAACAAACGCGACACATAATATGCGGGTATGGCGGAATTGGCAGACGCGCTAGATTCAGGTTCTAGTGGGGGCAACTTCGTGCAGGTTCAAGTCCTGTTACCCGCACCAAACAGTAGAAATCCGAACCCAAAGCCGGTAGGCGAAGGGTTCGGATTTCTCTATTTTTTACTTAATTTTCAATGATGCAGATGTTTGTTATTATCAACTGAATATTGTTCAAAGAAATCATCTGCCGTACATCCCAAAATCCGAGCGAGATGCGGAAGAAAGATAATATCGGGATAACAGGTATTCTGCTCCCACTTGCAGACCGCCTGTGCTGAAACGCCGATCAACTTTCCGAATTCCTTTAGTGACAGATTGTTTTCGTTGCGGTACGCCTTGATTTTGTCCGCAATTGTAATGTGGTAGGTAGGCATAGTCATATCGTATCACCGCCCTTTACCATATTGATCTTTCGCATACGATTTACGAGTGCCATCAACTCCTGCTTGCGAGGCAGATCAAGGAATCTCTCGCAGGTCGTAAAGAAAGACGAATAAAGAAAATCAATGCCTTCCTCATCGATTCGTGCGTACAGATCGTTGATCTTCTTCTCAATATCAATTTTTCGGTCGGTGTTGGACACCTCCAAATAACGCAGCATAAATCCAAGCGCGTCAAGCTGACGGAGAGAAACAATGTCGTGAAGTCCGCGCACATCGATCTTTTCGTCACCGATAATGACGAATCCCATATCCGAAACCTCAAGCTTTTCCGTGCCACTTCCTTCGGGATAAGAGGAAAAGCGGTCAGAATAAAGCGTTCTGCATTGTTGCCAATTCGCAGACACTGGTAATGCGGTAGTCACGTTATAGGAATTACAGATGTTCTTTGACTTGTCGGTTACATCGTGAATCAGATAATCCTCCATCATATAGATCTTATCGGCAACGGAAAGATACTCACCGCTACCACCGATAACAAGGATAGTGGAAACACCGTGCGTTTTGTGAAGCTCGTTGACTCGGTCGGTAAAGGGCGTAATCGGCTCTTTTTCGATAAGCTCCTTCATCATGCGGTCGCGGATCATAAAATTGGTGGCGCTTCTGTCCTCATCAATAAGCAACAGCCTTGCTCCACAATCAACAGCTTCCATAATGTTCGCTGCTTGCGAGGTCGAGCCCGATGCATGATCTGTGGAGAAATCACTTGTGTCTCCACCCGGCAACCACTTAATAAACGGTGAAATGTTAACATGCTTTACGCTTCGCCCGTCCTCAGCGGAAATACTG
>JAZNNG010000076.1:0-33570 GCA_045580165.1 Eubacteriales bacterium | reverse complement strand
GTTCTGACAGCGTCGCCGTAGTAATCGTATTCCACGATGGGCGATGCACCGATGCGCCATTCATCCGACCAGATGCAGTTTGCCGCATCCTGCAGAATACCATAAATGTCGTTGTAGAGCAGCGGTGTGTCCGCTTCTCCCATACCACCCGTTCTTTTCAATTCGAACGACCAGCGGTGATTGTGTGTGAAATTCAGCCTGTTGTTTTTCGGATAGACAACATTTTTGGAGAAGAAATTCCAGCGCCCTGTATAACCGCTGTCGGTTGTTTCTCCGCCGATGATCCGACGGGCAACGGAAACTGCGGCTTTTGAATGCGCCTTTTCCATGGGAGTTTGTGCCAACGCTTCCACCTTTTCCAGTGGAACGGTGATATCGCCCAGTTTCCCTTTGTCGTTTTCGTAGATCCAGTATTCATTGCGGATCTGCTGAATCATATCAAGCCAGCTATTCTCATCATATCGGAATCGCTCTGCGAAATCTCTTGATGCAAGTATCACCGTCTCATCATCGGCATGGGTAACGGTAATCACAAGTTCGGAGATCAGGGTATCGTGGTTGTAGGTATCCGCGTATTCCCATGTGTTGCCAGCCGCTAACGGAAGCATTCCTTTTCCGCTGACGATTTTATAGGACTTCAAAAGCCGTACCTCTGTCAGATCATCTACCGTGCGCTCGTATTTTACAATACCGACACCGGATTTGTACCAGACCTTGTTGACACAGTAACCGCTGTACTGGGCAAACAGGCTGGTAATCCAGAGCTGACAATCCTCAAAAACGCCGCAGGGAGTTTCTACTGTCTCGTTCTCAGCGGCAAACAACAGCGTTGCGCCGTCAGTTCCCACCTTCGTTCCGCCAACCGACATCGTTTCATCAAAAAGCCAGCCGTCACATCGGGAGATGTTGTGGAAAATATTCGGCAGTTCGCGGTCGAGAGAGTTCATATAGCCTTCCCCGTACTGCTCCTGTTTCCAGTACCTGAGACTGCCGTCCATCCAGTGCAGTTCATCCGCAGAGGCGTTGTTCAGATACCTTTTCTTGTTCTTATCGCGGTATCCCTCTTCCATTTTCTTCTCCACATCTCTGGCATACATCGTCAGTGCATAGTATCTGTCCGCCGGCGTCAGAAGCGACTGCACCTTATCAAATGCCGCATAGCCGTTTTCCGTCTGCCCGTCGCGGAAATACTGGTGTCCCAGCCAGAACCATTCTCTTGCCAGCGTGTGAATCAGTCCCGCTTCTTCCAGCATGGGAATCTGTTTGTCGCGGATGAAGTCAATTTTCGCACTGCCCCAGACCTTGCTGTCCTCACGGGTTACGATAAATTCCATCACTTCATCGTTCTTTCCCTTGATTGCCGCATCGCGGATTCTCGCAAACAAGGCATCGTTTTTGTCGCCGGGCAGCCACCACCAGCCGCGCATCAGCACATCTGCCAGCGCGTGGTATTTGTTGTTCGATTCCGGCAGCTCCTCCACTTCCCGCAGGACATCCTTGTACACAGCTGCGAAACCGCTTTTATCGTTCTGCAGCTGCCACAGTTTGAGTTCTTCCACCTTTTTCATGACTCTCTGTACCAACGTATCGTAGTATGTTTCGTTCATTGCACAAAGCTCCTTTCTGATTCGCTTTCTGCCGTCATGGAGCTGCCGTTTGACGGTTCCCTCGGAGATACGCATTCTGTCGGCGATCTCCGCAATGGAAAGTCCGTCAAAGTAGTACATTCGAATGATGCGTCCCACCTTTTCGGGCAGCTTACCGAGACTTTTATGCAGTTCTTCTTTTTCCTCGGACAATGCATACAGCTCTGCAGGATTTGTGCGGGGATCCTCGGCGGTATCGGTGTTTTCCACCAGATCAAAGTCGATGAAGCCGCGGTATCGTGTGACCATGTTCAGCGCGCAGTTTTTGGCAATCCGGCATACCCATGCACAGAATTTCTCCGGCTGCTGCAGGGTGTTCAGTTTCATCCATGCCGTAACAAACGCATCCTGCGCCGCATCCTCTGCCATAAATCGGCTGTGCGTAATTTGTACTGCCGATGCGATGACAGCGTTCTGATAACGGAAAACCAGTTTTTCAAAGGCAGACTGATCTCCCGTCAAGGTCAGCATAACGAGGGTTTCATCGGTATAATTTTGATTCTGCAATATGCATCCTCCTTTCACGGTTATATGAAAATTTTCATTTTTCTTAAGCGCTTGTCTTATAGACACAAATCAGAAAAAAAGGTTGTGTGGATTTCAAAAAAAGTAGAAAAATTATTTTTGAAATCATATATCTATTATATCATATACGTGCAGAAAGAACAATCGAATTGGAGGATAGTAGAGAAAACCATAAGTCGCTCGCCATATCTGGTCGAATTTCTAAAGTTAACACCGCCCGAAATACCAAACCACGCAAATTTCCAATTAGTCAAAACCGAAAATGTACCGTTTTTTCCTCATCTCACCCACATGTTGAGATTTTTCGTTTCTCTCCTTTTCGTGAAAGTTTCGCAGATTTTTTCCTCTGTTCACATACATGCTAAGATTTGCATGACCTCATTATGAAACTTATGGCGCATTTCACCCGTTTGTCAGAATTTCCAGTCCCCCTTGCATATATTTTTTCTAAATGCCTGTTTTAGCCACTTTTTCAAGCCATTTCAGAAAAATAAATGCCTTTATACTGTAATTTCAATGCTCAGTATAAAATCGGCGCGATGTCTTTTTTAAGTTAACGGCACAAGACATAGGAACTCTTTTACTGTTTTATGGGGGATTGATTACGGTGCGATTTTCGTATACCGTTTGCCCATATGTTGTTATTTCCACGAAAAAATGATTTACTTCGCTTTGCGGAAAATCCTGCAATTTTGCCCCTCATCTCTGCGAGATGTTGAGAAAATGCGCATAATTGATCGCGGCGGGTATGCCTCAACAACATACCCGCCGCCGTTACTTTTTCACGATGGAACGCGATAAACGAACCCCGCGAATGATTTTGCATGAATATTCCGCTTGTCACTCCGATTCGGACGAATCGGTTCCAGATATCCCGCAATATCACGGAGAAGCTGTTCGCCGTCCGCGTTATCGTCTCGGTAAAACTGTTTACAAAGTTCGATTGCCATTTTCAAATTTACCTTGTACTCATATACGTTTTCTTTTTTCTGCTCAACTGTGACTGCGTTGACTATGCGACTGCAAAAATTTCCCATAATCAGCGCGGCGAGAATCTCCTGCATAGCAAATTCATCACTTTTTCCATGCAGATGGGATAAACCAAGATCGTATTTGAGATGTCGGAACGCAGTTTCTATGCGCCATCTTTTGTGATACAGTTCCTTGATATCCTCCATCGGGAACTCCTCGCGGGACAAACCGGTTGCAATGGTTTCATAGTCTCCCGTATTGAGCATAAAGCGTACCACGCGGAATTTCATCGGGTAGGGAGATGGAAAATCCCATTGGGAATTTCTTGTTTTCCTCATTCTGCATATAACTTTCAGAAGCAGGATTCCGCGCAATGTTTACCGCAGTTCCA
Organism: Eubacteriales bacterium; assembly: GCA_045580165.1. GTDB lineage: Bacteria > Bacillota > Clostridia > Oscillospirales > CAG-272 > UBA4717. The sequence continues at coordinate 30,036 of JAZNNG010000076.1, read as the reverse complement.
TCTACGGCAAGCAGGCGATATCCCTTGAATGTCTGAAAGTCCGTCTGTGTCGCGTTGAATTCCTCCATGATGTTTCCAAAGTCCTTATAAGACAGCTTTTGGCGTTGCTTTACAAACGCTGCCGCGCTGACTTTTTCGTGCGGAAATGCGCTCTGTAACTCTTTGGAAATGCTTCCTCCGCGCATGGAAATGAGCAGTTTTATCATCGTTTCGATATCCAGTTTGCGCCTGCGGGAGAAGTTGGCGGCTTGATGAATATATGCGTGTTTATGAAACGCAATCGTCTTTTCGATTGCTTCGTTCAGTTGCTTCTTTGTCTGAAGCGGTATATTATCCTCTTTCATTATGACTAACCCCATTTTACAGATTAGCACATACAGATAAAATAAAAAGAGAAACAAAACCCGATTATCGCGGGTAATTTGTTTCTCGTGTCTCTCCAGTCTCTCTTGTCTCTAACTCTGTTCTGTCTGTATCAGTCTCTCTAAAAATTTATCTGTAAAATGGTATTAATTCTGTCTCAAAAATGTAGGTTAGTCTCTCTCGCCGGCAGACAAGTCATTGTCTGCTTCGTCATAAGCTTTCTTTCCGGAGTTCTCTCCGATTTTGGATGCCTTGCGCCAGAAGCCCTCTCCAAAGCCAAAGCACAGTTGAAACCGCGCATATTATAAACAACTCGCGGTGATTTGATACGTCAGACTTATAAAATTCCCAAAAAGGGAAGTCCACAGTATCAATAAGGAGAAATATAAGATATCCGCTTATCGCTGCAAAATCGTAAAATTTCTTCTGCGGATAACGTCCGAATACGTTACTCGGGCGAAGCTCGCCGTCCTCGCGGAATATTTCGTATATTATATATGCCGCGAGAGCAAGACCTCCTATCGCCTTTACCGCTATCGGAAGTCCGTCAAAAAAATCTGCCACTTTGTTGAGTGCGTCCTCAAACGCTCCGTCATCCGCAAATACAGGGATGATCAGCGAGCAGAAAACAAGAGCCGTTAAAAGAACAAAAAGGAATACTCTCTTTGTAAAATTATTAATTTTCTTTCAGTCAACCTCTGATATGCCAAAAATAGGGGGCGACACCGCCGCCCCTTTTATGCCTATTTTTTACTTGCCGTCGCAGCCTTCGCAGTCTGTGCAGTCGCCGCATTCGCCCGAGATGTCAAACTCCTCGTAGCAGTTGGGGCAAGTGATCTCAGAGGGATCGATGGAATCGTCGAGGTAAACTACCTCGCCGCAGTTGGGGCACATAACCTCATAGAACTCTGCGTCATCGTCTTCATCCCAATCATCGTCTTCATCCTCATCCTCGTCGTACTCGTCATCCTCGTACGCGATGTCCTCGATTGCCGCGAGGTCCTCGTCGATCTCCTCAATATATTCATCGAGAGAGTCAACAACGTCCTCAAGGTCGGTAACCGTGAGAGCGATATCGTCAATAATGTCAGCCATTGCCTTGATTATCTTGTTTTCGGGCTTGGCTTCGTCGATCTGAAGACCTTCGATAAGGCCCTTGAGATATGCAACCTTTTCGTTAAGTGTCATAATTTTCCTCCGTTTCGCCGTAGGCGCAATAAATTCTTAAACCTCTTTTTGCAAGGGGTTCGAGCGTGAAATCACTAAGCTAAAAGTTTAAAAATATAAAACTTTCACGCTTAGGCTCTCTCGATGTATTCACCTGTACGAGTGTCGATCTTGAGAACATCACCGATGTTGATGAAAAGCGGAACCTTGATCTGAGCGCCTGTTTCAAGAGTTGCGGGCTTGGATGCGCCTGTTGCTGTATCACCCTTGAAGCCGGGCTCTGTGTCAGCCACCTCGAGCTCAACGAAGATGGGGGGCTCTACGCTGAATACGTTGCCCTTGTAGGATACTATCGTGCAGTCCATATTTTCCTTAACGAACTTGAAGTTGTCGCCAAGCTTAGCTGCGTCAAGCGGGATCTGCTCGAAAGTTTCGTTGTCCATGAAGTAATAAAGCTCGCCGTCAGAGTAGAGATACTGCATCTTTTTTCTTTCAACGATAGCGTTTTCAAACTTATCTGTAGGAGAGAAAGTTCTTTCGATAACTGCTCCCGTAACAACGTTCTTTATCTTAGTTCTTACGAACGCCGCACCCTTACCGGGCTTAACGTGCTGGAACTCGATAACCTGCATTACGTTACCGTCCATATCAAATGTTATACCGTTTTTGAAATCTCCTGCTACTACCATTATTTAAAACCTCCAATAGTTTCGGATAATTAATTTTGTACGTACTTTTCGTACGTCTGCATATTATTCCATATATATAATATAATAAAAGTCTGAAATTTTCAAGTCCTTACGGCAAAAAAATAATAAAAATAATGAAAAAGTGGCGGAAAAGTGGGGTTTTGGGGGGAAAATCAATCTCTGCCAAAGAGATAATCGAGCGAAACCTTCAAAATTTCAGAAATTGCATTAATTTCAATGTCGGTTACAGTACGGTCGCCCGTTTCTATTCTTGAAAGTGACCCTCTGCAAATATACACGGGGACAAGCTCGAGCTTAGCTGAAAGCTCCTCTTGGCTCATTCCTGCCTTTATTCTCGCTTCTCTTATTCTTTGACCGATAATGTTCTTCTTATCTGTATCTACAATTCTTTTCATAAATATCACCGTTTTATAATAAAAGCTATTTGACCTAATATTATTTTGTGGTAATTTGCATCGACTTGTCCTTTTCTGTACGGACAGAAAAGGACGAAAAGAGCCGTCAAAGGAGAGGTCTCGAACCTCCCCTTAAATATCCTCTCCTCGCCAAAGGGATGCCCCTTTGAAATCTCCGCTCTATTTTTTACCAATGTCAGCGGTATGGGTTGAGGCTTTATGTGTCACAAAGCCACACACGCGCCTTGCCTGTCCGTGCTACGGACCGCGTAAAACCAACTCAAATTCCAAGATAACACTTTTTCATAGCAAGGGCATCTTTAGCCATCGTGCCTGCGGACTCACAGATGATACGCGGCTCAAGACCCGACTTTGCGAGATAATTACAAAGCGGCTCGAAGGGCGGCTCAAATCCCTCGTCGGCAAAGGTGACGTGCTTCTTTTCACCTGCGTTCGTGTACTCTATACGCGAGAAGTGACAGTGAAGATATCTCGCGTACTCGTCGCCGAGAGCTTCACCTATGGTTTCAAAGGTGCGCTTATAATCGTCCTCGGTGACGTAGTAGCCGCCGACATTGCGCGAATTAAGATGCCCGAAGTCAACGACGGGGTAGTATATCCTTGCCACCTTGCAAAGCTCAAGCACCTCCTCGAGTGTGCCGAGCTGATTTATTTTACCCATAGTTTCGATGCCGAAGCGAACGGTCTCGCCGTCAAACTCCTCGGCAGCCTTATAGAGAGTATCGGACGCGAGCCTCATAGCCTCCCCTCGCGTTATCTTTGCGGCACTTCCTGCGTGAATTACCATAGTGTCTGCGCCGAGAAGCTTTGCCGCGTCAAGCGTTTTTCTTATATAACCGATACTGTTGATGCGCTTTTCAAGCTCGACGCTTGAAAGCGAAATAAAATACGGCGCGTGGATGGACATTTTTATTCCTGCCTTTGCCGCCTCGTCGCCTACCCTTTTAAGCGACTCGGGACCTGCCATAATTCCTTTTCCTGCCTGATATTCGTACGCATCGAGCCCCTTCGCCTTAACCCACGCGGGCGCCTCGACCGTGCTTTTTTTACCGTCGGCGTAAAACTCCTCGCTGTTTCCGCCCGGCCCGAACAATGCACTCATTTTTTATCCTTTCCGCAAGCCTCACTTGCAGTTTTTCTTCTTGTACCTTCTTATTATCGGCGCTTCAAGCTTGCGTTTCAGCCTGAAAAACCAGTCTGTGCGGTCCTTTATCGGCGGCACGAGAAACGCCCTCGCGCCTGCGTTTTTAGCTCCCCACACGTCTGTAAATATCTGGTCGCCCACGGACAGACACTCCGAGGGCTTTACACCAAGCGCACGCATAGCGCGGCGAAAGCCTACGGGTAGTGGCTTTTTGCTTCTGCTCGTCGCGTAAAGACCGAGTGCGCGGTTGAACACATCAACTCGCTCGGGACTCTCGTTGTTGGACACAAACGCCGCCTTGATGCCTGCCGCCTCCATCGCCGAAAGCCACTCGATCACCTCTGCGGTGGGCTCTGCGTCATCGTAGGTGACGAGAGTGTTATCAATATCGAGAAGAAGCGCCTTTATCCCCATCTCCGCAAGAAGCTCGGGGGTTATGTCGCTGAAGGAGTCGAACATTCCGTCCGGCATAAGATTTTTAAGCATTTTTATAATCTCCGTTTACAAGCATATCGCTGAGCTTTATTATGTCGCCTGCGCCCATTACTATTACCGTGTCGCCGTCTGCTACGCTTTTTTCAAGATAAGCGGCGATCTTCTCAAAGCTTTCGATATAGACCGCGCCCGAAACCTTGTCCGCAAGCATTTTCGAGTGAATTCCCGTGGTGTTTACCTCGCGCGCCGCGTAAATGTCGGCAAAAACCGTCTTTACGCCGTCAAAGGAGCGCGTAAACTCGTCGAAAAGCTCGGCTGTACGCGTATACGTGTGCGGCTGATAGACGCACCAAACGTCACCGCGCGCCGCCTTCAAAACGCCATTTAAGGTGGCTTTTATCTCGGTGGGGTGGTGCGCGTAATCGTCAAAAAGCTCCGCCTTGCCGAAGATCTTGCCGCGAGACTCCATTCGTCTGCTCGCACCGCAAAAGCTCTCGAGTCCGCGCTTGACTGAGTCGGCACTAAGACCGCATATATCGGCAACTGCCGCCGCAACGAGCGCGTTCATTATATTGTGGTCGCCCGTAACGCCAAGCTTCACGCGGGTGAAGAGCTTGCCGTGAGCGAAAATATCAAATTCAGGATAGCCGTCGGAGAGGTCGGCGTTCTTTGCCGTGTAGTCGCAGTCCTTGCCGAGCCCGAAGGTCACCACCTTGCCGTCAAAGCCCTCGGCAACCTCGCGCGAAAGCGCATCGTCGCCGTTTACGAGTGCGTATCCGCCTGCCGCAATGCTTATATAGCGGCGGAAGGAGTCCTTTATCTGCTCAATGTCCTTGAAGTAGTCGGGATGGTCCATTTCCACGTTCAGAACTACCGCTATATTCGGTGTGAACGAGAGGAAGGAGTCGCAGTACTCGCACGCCTCCATTATGAAATAGTCGTCAGCGCCCGTCCTGTACGCATAGCCGTCAAGCTCGGGGGTCGCCGCGCCCGAAACCACAGTCGGGTCGGCGTTTGCCGCCATAAACACACCCGTCGTCATAGATGTCGCGGTGCTCTTGCCGTGCATACCCGAAATTCCGATACGCGTCTTGTAGCGGCTCATAACGTAGCCGAGGTAGTCGGCTCTGTATATAAGCGGAACGCCTGCCGATATCGCCGCCTGAAGCTCGGGATTGCCCTCGGGGATCGCCGCCGTGTAAACTATGGCGTCGGCTTCCTCGATATTCTTGGCATCGTGACCGATAAACACCCTCGCACCTGCCGCAACAAGCTTGTCGGTAGCAAGAGAGCTTACTCTGTCGCTTCCGCTGACCTTAAGCCCCGCCTCAAGAGAGATGTGCGCGAGAGAGGACATACTCACTCCGCCGATGCCTATAAAAAATATGTGGGCGGAACTATTCAGAATTTCTTCAATTTCTTTGACGGAATGTGTTGTCTTATACATAATTTTTACCTTTCGGGACAATAATATATACGCATTGATGCTGTTCGTTTTTTAAGAGGATAATAATATTTTATGAACTGTAAAAGAACTTTGGTCTGTTTTAGTCAAAGCTCGAAAAAAGTTCATAAAAGTTTCAAAGAAACCTATTTTTATGTCGCTTAATCTTCATAAACGAATTGTACAATATATGCAGAGAGTAAAAGAAAAATTCAATTTAATGGAGGCGCGTATGCAAATTACGGACATTAAAGTAAGAAAGCTTTTTGACGAAGGACCGATGAAAGCGGTGGTTTCGGTTACCTTTGACAATCAGCTCGCAGTACATGATATCAAGGTGATAAACGCACGCGACAAGTTTTTTATCGTGATGCCCAGCCGCAAAAACCCCGATAACACCTACCGCGACATAGTTCATCCCATAAACGCGGCGTTCAGGGAGGAGCTTGAGCGTGCGGTCATCGACGCCTACGAAAAGGAGCTTATTATAGCAGAAACGCAGGCAAGCGAGGAGTATGCGGAGACGGTCTGAGGTTAATATTGCTTTAAGGGTCGGTGGTTTCACCGACCTTTTTAGTTTTTTGTTTAAGTTAGGGAGGTGGTTGATGTCCTGGTTTTGTTTGGTGAAAGTAGAGTAGGTATGTCCTTTTCTGTACGGACAGAAAAGAACGAAAAGAGCCGTTCAAGAGGGGTTTCGAATCCCCTCTTGAAAATCTCTCTCCTCGCCAAAGGGATTCTCCCTTTGGAAACCCCTGCGGTCGGGACGCCCCGACGGGCAAGGCGCGCGTGAGGTTTTGTGGTGAGTGAAATCTCGACCCATACCCGAACGTTTCCACGGATTAGCCCTGCTTGGCGGGCGGGTATCACCCGCGGGCAAACAGCGCGTGTGGTTTTGTGACAAGTGAAATCTCAACCCATACCCGTTTGTCTGTGCGGATTAGCCTTGCTTGGAGGTAGTGGGTCTTAATCAGAAGGGCGCGGAAAATGTGGTCAAAGGCTTCCCCTTGAGGGGAAGGCTATCGTAAAGCAGATAAAATTCAGAGAGTGGACGAGTACAGTCCCCTTACCCGCGCGAAGACCGCGTCTTCGCGCTGAATAAAGCTTTTTGCGCCGCTTTTTTCAAAAAGCGGCATAAAAAACCTCGTGCGCGTAAAGCCAACTTTATTTCCCGACACAGAACCTACCAAAGATTTGTTTTACAACGTCCTCGCCAACACCGCGAGAGTCAAGCTCGCGGATAGAGGAGAGCGCCTGCTCGAGGTCCATACCTGCGATATCCTGAGTAAAGCCGCTCTCAAGGGCGGCGACCGCGTTTGCGACCGCCTCTTTAGCGCGCATAACGGCAGAATGCTGACGCGCGTTTGCAATGACCGCAGAGGAGTTATAGTCGATGTCGCCGTTGATGTAGAAGCCTTCGGAGAGCGAGTAGAGCGCGTCTATCCCCACTCCCGACCTTGCGCTTATCTTCACGGCATGCTCAAACGCCGACTCAAGCTCTGCGACGGCTTCGTCGCACACTGCGGCATCCGTCTTGTTTATCACGGCGACAACCTTTTTGTCAGCCGCCTTATCCTTTATATATGATACAAGGTCGCGGTCCTCTTTGTCAAGAGGTGCGGACGCGTCAAATACGGCAAAAACCAGCTCCGCGCCCGAAATTTTCTCTTTTGCAAGGTCAACGCCTATCTTTTCAATAACGTCATCTGTCTCTCTGATACCCGCGGTATCCGAAAGGCGCAAAACTATCCTCTCAAGACGCACGGTCTCCTCGATAACGTCGCGCGTTGTGCCCGCGATGTCGGTAACTATCGCCCTCTCCTCGCCGAGCATTGCGTTAAGAAGCGAGCTTTTGCCCGCGTTCGGCTTGCCGACAATGACGGTCCTTATACCCTCGCTCACGGCTCTGCCCGTGTCGTAGCTCCTTTCAAGGCGCTCAAGCTCCTCGTGAATTTTCGCAAGGCGCACCTTGTAGTCGCCTATCTCTACATCGGTGAGGTCCTCGTCGGGATAGTCAATGTATGCGTACGAGCTTGAAACAAGCCCTAAAATATCGTTGTAAATGGCGTCTGCCGCCGCCGAGAGCGCTCCGCGACGGTGCGAGGACGCAAGCTTTATCTGCTCCTCGGTTTCGGCGTCGATGAGGTTTATAACCGATTCCGCCTGTGAAAGAGTGAGCTTTCCCGAAAGGAAAGCGCGCTTGGTGAATTCTCCTGCCTCTGCAGGCACCGCGCCTGCGGCAAGGGTCGCCTTCAGCACCGTTTCGGCAAGCTTTATGCCGCCGTGACAGCTTATCTCGACCGTGTCATCGCCCGTGTACGAGGCGGGCGCGCTAAAAAGCGTGGCGATTCCGTCGTCTATGACCTCGCCACGATATATTATCTCGCCGTAAACGGCAATTCTCGATTCGTGTGCCGATAACGGTCTCTTGTCAAAGGGTCTGAACACTCTCTCGCAGATCTCTGCCGCACGGTCTCCCGACACCCTTATTACCGCTATTCCTCCACGTCCGAACGGAGTTGATATCGCTGATATTGTTTCTGTATACATTTTGTCTCTTTTCTGCCGCTTTTTGAAAAGTCCCAATTCGCCCTCGTGTTCCCGGCAATGCAAGCGTACCCAAAGGCTCCCCTGTGTAAGGGGATCTGTCAGCCGCAAGGCTGACTGAGGGGTTGTTTAGGGGTCGTTTCAGTCAATCCCTCCGCCCCATTCGGGGCACCTCCCTTTACACAAGGGAGGCTTTAGAGCCTGTTTCCAACAGTGGAAACACAAAAGGAAATTGGGAGTTTGAAAAAGCGGCGCAAAAACTTTATTTAGCGCGAAGACGCGTCTTCGCGCGGGGGATGGAAAAACATTTGTCTACACGGGTTAAAGAACTAAATTCAAAATTTCTTGTAGGGGAGGATATTATCCTCCCGTTCAAATCCGCACAGACGTACGGGTATGGGTCGAGATTTTACGGGCGATTCGTGAATCGCCCCTACAAAGCCTCACGCGCGCCTTGCCTGTCCGTTCTACGGACCGCAAAAAGCGGCGGTGTTTCCGAAAACCGATACACCGCCGCACTTTTTTATTCTTCTGTACTTTCTTCTTCGACGGAAGTCTTATTTTCAGACTCTGACGCAAGCTTTGCCATGTGACTTTCATACTCTGCAAAGCTTGAAAATCTTTTGGTAGGCTCACGGAGGTAAGCAGTAGAGGAAATACTGTACTCACTGTCCTCAACGTCGTCAATGTTTATCTTGGGAGCAGGCTTCTTTATTCTCGGAAGAATAGCGTCAATGCTGCTCTTTCTCGAGCCGCCTCCGCTTGAACGGGGTGCCGACTGACGCCTTTCTCCTCTTTCACGTCCGCCGCGCTCACCTCTCTGACGTCTGTCAGACTGACGTCTGTCCTTCTGCATAGACTCCTCAAAGCCAACTTCCTCAAGGAAAATAACTACCTTACGGTTGTTTTCTATACCGATGGAGTTTGTGGAAACTCCCTCAATACCCTGAATCTCAGAGTGAATAATTCTTCTTTCATAGGGGAGCATAGGCTCAAGAACTACGCTTCTTCTGTACTTGAGCACCTTGTTTGCCATTCTCTTTGCAAGGCTTCTGAGCGCGTCCTCTCTCTTTTTGCGATAGTTTTCGATATCAAGAGTGATATTCATATACTCACCCTTGGAGCCGTCGTCCTCTCTCTTGTTTACGGCAAGGTTAACGAGGTACTGGAGCGCGTCGAGAGTGTCGCCGTGGTGACCGATGAGCATACCTGCCGCCTCTCCGTTTACCGAAAGCTTGTATCTGCCCGAGCCCGTCTTTTCAAAATCAACGTCCGCGTCAATTTTCATATTAGCGAGAAGATTCTTGACAAATCCGACTGCAACCGAGCCGTCCTTCTTTTCGTTATAGGTGATCTTTATCTTTGCAGGAGCCGAGCCGATGCCGAGAATACCCTTCTTTTCGGCTTCAATAACCTCCCACTCAACGTTTTCTTCCTTGAGGTCAATCTCCGCAAGACCAAGCTTTAACGCTTCGTCCACGGTCTTTCCCGTAAAAATACTTTCCTTTTTCACAGTATTATCTCCTTGTGGCAAATATTAGTCTTTCTTCTTATACTTTGTCTTGTCGTCCTTGAGCTTCGGAATATCCTTTTCTTCAGAAGAAGCTTCTTCGGAGCTTTCTACGGTTTCCTCAGTGGGAGCCTCCTCGGGAGCTATGGCTGTTTCTTCCTTTTTCTCAGACTTTTCGGTCTTTTTGGAGTTATCAGCCTTCTTGCCGTAAATTTCCTCGTATTCATCATCGTCAATGTGGTGAAGCGAGCGAACCTTGGGCTTGTTCGGGTCAGACTCGGTCTTCTTCTGCTTCTTACCTACGCCGGCAGCCTTTTCAGCAGCCTTGTAGTCCTCCTCGGTAAACTTCGGAATAGGGTATAGTGCTGTCAAAACGACGGTCTGAAGCACGGAAAGAATGTTCTGGAATATCCAGTAAAGACCGATGGTTGCGGGAACAGTAAAGCAGATATAGGTACTGAGCAAGGGCATTGAGTACTCCATTATCTTCATAGAGGGGTTGTTCGCCGCGTCCTGAGTCGAGGGTGCCTGATACGAGAGCTTTCTCGTAATTTTAGTTGAAAGAATAGTAAATATGAACGTAAAGAGGGGTATGAGAAGGAGCCATGAAAAATCCTTGAAGCTCGGTGTGTACGCAAGATTGAGCGCGCCGCCGAAAATAGTGAAGTCCGGAATTGCCTCTGCGGAAAATCCCGCGATATCCGAGAAATTTTCAAAGCCAAGCTCTCTCATCTGATTGATCGTGGTTATCTGCGCGGAGTAACGGCTTGCGTTTGCGGCAACCTGTGTTACGGCATCTGCGCCTGCGGCCGTAATCTCGCTGACTCTTGCTGTAAGAGCCTCGATAGTAGCCTCTGTAAAGTTACAGATGTAGGTAAGTGGCTTCGTTATAACCGCATAAAGAGAAAAGAGGATAGGTAACTGAATGAGCAGAGGGAGACAACCGCCCATAGGGTTAAAATGCTCCTCCTGATAGAGGTTCATAACCTCCTGCTGCATCTTCTGCTGAGTAGCCTGATCGTTTCTGCCGGCATACTTCTTTCTGATAGCCATTTCGCGAGGTCTGAGCCTTGCCTGCTTGACCATATTCTTCTGCTGCTTTATTCCGAGAGGGAATAAAAGAAGCTTTATAAGAAAAGCAAACAAAAGAAGTGCGAGAGCGTAGTTGTTAGTGAGGGAATAGCAAAACTTAATAATGTAGCCAAGTCCCTGGTTTAACCAATCGAACATTATGAACTCCATTCTGTCGCAATTCTGCGACAATTATACTTCGCAGTCGTCTACTGCGTCTTTTTCTTTTTTTCGGGAACAGGGTCATACCCGCCCTTGCAAAACGGATTACACCTGAGAATACGCCATACAGTCAGGAAAAAGCCAACAAAAAAGCCGCGCTTTTCAAACGCCTCAATTGCATAGCTCGAGCAAGTGGGCACAAATCTGCAGCACGGTTTTTTAAGGGGAGATATATACTTTTGATATATTTTGAGTATAAAAATACAAATTTTCTTCATTACAAAGCATTTTCCGCCGAATTTATCATATCCAGCTTCAACATTGCCTTTTCAATATCTTTTTTTATATCCTGAGTTTTTTTGTCAGCCGCCGAATATTTTGCGACTATTACTATCAAATATCCCCGTTTAATGGAAATCTCCGTGTCTGTCTGTCTGAAAGCTTCTCTGATTATTCTTTTGATCCTGTTTCTTGTTACGGCGCCACCGTTTTTCTTAGTAACCGTTATACCGATACGGTTTATCTTCTTCTTCTCGGGATTTGCACGTCTGAGTCTGTTTGATGCAAGGTCCTTAAGCACGTAAACTATAACGCTTGCGCCAACGTATTTTTTTCCCTTATTGTACGTCTTTAAATATAGATGGTTTTCACCTATGGCTCTGTATTTCATATCCGTAACAATTATACCTTCTGATTAAGGCAATTTTAACATTATTTTGTAAACAAATTGTTCCCATACAACAAAAACCCCCGAAACGAAAAAGTCTGAGGACATAATCGGATTCGGCGGTTTTTTGCGTCGGTCTGTAACGGCATTGCCGCATTGAGCAAATTAATAGGTAAGTCTTGCTCTACCCTTAGCACGTCTTCTCTTGAGGACCTTTCTGCCATTAGCTGTTTTCATTCTCTTTCTGAAGCCGTGTTCAACTTTTCTCTGACGCTTCTTGGGCTGATATGTTCTGAGCATTATCGCACCTCCTGTTCAAAATATCTATTTATTATGTTTTCTCGCATAACGTCACTCCCTATTATAAACACAAAACTCGCTTTTTGTCAAGAGTTTTTTTAATAATTATTTAATTTTCCACAATCCTCTTGAAATTGTGGAAAAAGTATGCTATACTGTAAGGGATCATATTATATTATTATATATATATAATATTTTTATTTCGCGCACGCGCGTTTATTAATATTTGTAGAGAATATAAATTATTTTTGGAGGTATGGATGAACAACGCAAAAGAGATATGGCCGCTTATTTACGAAGCGCTTAAAAAAGACCACAATATAACCATATTCAATCTCTGGTTTTCTGAGCTTGAGCTGATAGATATTACCGATTCTACCGCAATTTTGAAAACTACTACCTCCTTTAAGAAAAAAATTCTTAATGAATCCTTTAAGTCAAAGCTTGAAGATTATTTTGAAAAGGTGATAGGACTTAAGCTTGAGGTAAAGGTAGTAACGGCTCAAAACGAAAGCGAAGAAATTAGAGAAGAAGTAAAAGAAGAAAAGCCTTTAATTGAAGCTGTTACGGAAAACGACGATGAAGCGGAAAGTGAAACGGCTATCACCTTTTTTAAGGGAAAAGAGGAATACACCTTTGAAAACTTCATCGTAGGTAACTCCAACAGCTTTGCATATAACGCGTGCTTAGCGGTTGCGAAGGAGCCGGGCAGCGGTGACAACAATCCTCTGTTCCTCTACGGACCAAGCGGACTCGGAAAAACTCACCTTCTTAACGCTATTACGAACAGAATACTTAAAAACAATCCCGATACCAACATAGTTTACGTTACGGGTGAAAGATTCACCGATCAGCTTATAAAAAGCATTTCTCAGAAAAAAACCGAGGAATTCAGAAACATATACCGTAACGCAGACGTTCTTCTTATCGACGATATACAGTTCATTGCAGGAAAAGAAACCACACAAGAGGAAATATTCCACACCTTCAATGCTCTCTACGAGGATTCTCGTCAGATAATCTTTACCTCGGACAGACCCGCAAAGGATATAAAGCATCTTGAGGACAGACTTAAAACGAGATTCAACTGGGGTACTAATGCAGACATCACTCCTCCCGACTACGAGCTTCGTGCCGCAATAGTCAAAAAGAAAGCGCAGATACGCGGAATTGATCTTTCAAACGAGGTAATAAATCTTCTTGCAGAAAACATAACCGAAAACATAAGAGAGCTTGAGGGAGCAGTAAGAAAGCTCGCTGCTCTTAAGATGTTATCGGACAAGACAATAACTCTTGAGGTTGCGAGAGAATCAATATCTTACCTTATAAAAGACAAAATACCCGAAAATCTTGCGGCAGAGACTATAATATCCGTAGTTTGCGACAGATACGGTCTTACGAGGGAGGAAATAAAGAGCTCAAGCAGAAAAGAACAGATAAAGACTCCAAGACAGATCGCAATGTATATAATGAAAGAAAAAACGGGTATGCCGCTTAGAAAAATAGCAGCTAAATTCAATCTCAAGGACCACTCGACCGTAATAAGCGCGGTAAAGAGAATAGAGAACGAAATAAGATGCAATTCTCTCTTTGAAATAGAGATAAACGAGCTTATAAGAGAAATAACTAAGCAATAGTTTTCCACAATGTTGAAAATTATTGTGGAAAACTCAAGGTATATATGTTGATAAAATTGTTTGTTTTTTAATAGATTTACACTAAAAAACAGCCTATTTACTTTTCAACAAAAGCGTGTCCTTAAAAAAACAGGATAACATCACTCCGACCCAAAGGAAAAAGCTCTTATTTTCCCTAGAAACAAGGCAATTTCAAGACTTTTCCACTTTTCCACAGCGACTACTACTGTTACTACTACTATTTATTATTTTATTTATCTTTTTCTTTTTATATTGAAAGGACGAAAAAAATGAAGATCACTTTTCAGAAAAACAAGCTTATAGAGGCTGTCGGCTATGCTCTCAGCTCTGTTTCAACAAAAAATACCATTCCTTCAATTCAAGGACTTCTTTTAGTAACTCTCGGAAACGACAAATGCGTTATTTCCTCTTTTGACCTTGAAAAGGGAACAAGAATTATAATTGACGCTGAGGTACACGAGGGCGGTAACTGTATTATAAACGCTCAGAGATTTGCTCAGATAATAAAAATGATGCCCGAAAGCACGGTTGACCTCACCTTAAACGGTGACGTTGCAAGCGTTGAAAGCGGAAAAAGCTTGTTCGAGGTATGGACGATGCCCGGATCAGAGTTTCCGTCCTTCCCCGAGCTTGAAAGTGAGTACGCCTTTACCTTAAAGCAAAAGACTCTTAATAAAATGGTGGCGCAGACTCATTACGCGGTCAGCCTTAACAATCAGAGAGCAGTATTTACGGGTGCGCTTTTTGATATAGATTCAAATAAAATAACGGTAGTCGGATGTGACGGATACAGACTTGCGGTAAAGAGAACCATTTGTGAGCTGACCGATGCTTACGACGGACTTAAGAGAAAGGTCATAGTTCCGGGTAAGACTCTTGCAGAGCTTATGAGACTTATCGGTGACAGTGACAAGGATATTACGGTAAAGCTTCTTAACAAGCATATAATTTTTGAAATCAAGGAAAAGAATCTCGTTTTCTTCTCGAGAATTATCGACGGCGAATACGCAGATTACGAAAGACTTATTCCGAAAAGCTTCAACACCTACGTTGTTGTTGATACGGATCTCCTTATATCCGCCTTTGAAAGAGCTTCTCTCGTAAGTGAGGAGAACACGGCGTCCGGTGCAAAATCATACGTTAAGCTTTTTATAAAGGACGGAGTGATTGAAATTTCGTCAATTTCCGCAAACGGAAAGGTACGCGAGGAGGTTTCGTGCGAAAAGGACGGTAACGATATTGAGATCGGCTTCAGCTGCCGTTATCTTCTCGACTGTCTTAAGGCGTGCAAGTGTGAAAAGGTAAGACTTTCTCTCGCTTCATCCATCATAAGTATGCTGGTTGAGCCGATTGACGAGCCCGAAAACGAAAAGCTTACCATGCTCGTGCTTCCCATCAAGCTCAGATGAGAGCCGAAAAAATAAGATATAAGGGCTTTAGAAACATAAAAAACGGAGAAATCGATTTAAGTGACGGAATAAATGTATTTTTCGGTAAAAACGCGCAGGGAAAGACCAACGCGCTTGAGGGAATATATATGTTCGCTCACGGAAAAAGCTTCCGTACTCAAAATGACCGCGACCTTATAACCTTTGGCGAAAGCAGGGCTTCTCTTGAGCTTGCCTTTTCGGGCGGTGACAGAAAAAGAGAAATTTCCTTCGAGCTTTATAAGACTAAAAGACGTGAATGTAAGATAAACAAGGCTCCTGCGAAAATAGGTGAGGTGATAGGACTTTTCAGAGCAGTTCTGTTTTGTCCCGATCACTTGTCACTCGTCAAGGAAGGACCTGCGGCAAGACGAAGCTTTCTCAATTCGGCAATATGTCAGCTAAAGCCGGTCTATCTTAAAAGCTTACAAAAATACAATCATATTTTGGAGCAGAGAAATATCCTTATTAAAAAAAGTGAGGATGCTCCGAAAAAATATGAGGATATTATAGACCTTTACTCCGAGCAGCTTGCAGTTGAGGCGGCTTATATATATACGGTAAGACGCGACTATATAAAAGAGCTTTCAAAATACGTCGGAATGTTTTTTGACGGTATGGGAAACGGAGAAAAGGTAAGTCTTAATTACAAAAACAGTCTTAAAAGCGACGAATATTACGACCTTAATGAAATAAAAAAGCTCTATCTTGAGCTTTTTAGTGTCGACAGGGCGCGTGAAATTGCCGCAGGAGCGACTTTGCACGGAATACACAGAGATGATATAGAAATATATCTCTCGGGCAAGGAGGCGCGGATTTTTGCATCACAGGGTCAGCAGAGAAGTATAGCTCTTGCGATAAAGCTTGCCGAGGGTGAGATATCGAGAGAGGAAACGGGTGAATATCCCGTGTTTCTTTTCGACGACGTGCTTTCCGAGCTTGACCGTGACAGGCAGAAGATAGTGACTGATACGCTTCCCGGAAGTCAGGTAATAATAACTGCCTGTGATATAAGCGTTTTTGATAAGAAAATTTTGTCAAGAGCATCGCTTACAGAGGTTATAGACGGATGTTATGAGATAAAAGAGTAAATATTTCATCGCAAACGGACAGTCGGGGACGCCTGTCCCTACAAATAAACTCCAAATCTCTTGTAGGGGCGACCATCGGTCGTCCGCAAAGACAAACGGGAGGAGCAAGCCCCCGCCCTACGAGAAAACACGAAATCCCATCGTAGGGGACGACGGTCTACTGCGGTTCGGTCACGCCTCGGCTCTGATATGCCACCGGCATATCATTCACTACCTCGGTGCCGCTTCGCTACCCTCAAGGGGAAGCCTTTCGGGAGGGGAAACCCCTCCCCTACAATTAAAGATACAGTCTTTTATATAAATAAAGTTTTTTGTGCGCTTTTTTACAAAAAAGCGCGAAGAAATTATGTACTTACACATAGGAAACTACTTCACTGTCAGAAAAAAGGATATTATAGGGATATTTGATTTTGACAGTGCTACGGTGGAATCATCCACCAAGGCGCTTCTGAAGGAAGCAGAAAATTTAGGCAATTTAATAAACACATGGGAAAGCTTCCCGAAATCCTTTGTCTTGGTACGGGACAGAGGAGAGATAAAGGTTTTTGTTTCGGACATATCCGCTGCAACTCTGACCTCACGAGTAAACGACAAAGCTTTTTCAAATATATGAAAGGATCGGCAAATCCAATGACGGAAAACATCAACACACAAATCACCGAAAATTACGACGAAAATCAGATCCAGGTGCTTGAGGGTCTGGAGGCAGTAAGAAAGCGTCCGGGAATGTATATCGGAACGACCTCGGCAAAGGGACTTCACCATCTCGTATACGAGATCGTGGACAACTCCATTGACGAGGCTCTCGCAGGACATTGCGACACGATTACCGTAACTCTCCACAAGGACAACAGTGTTTCGGTACAGGACAACGGACGAGGAGTACCGAGTGGAATACATCAGAAGATGGGCATTCCTACTCTTGAGGTAGTATTTACCGTGCTTCATGCAGGAGGAAAGTTCGGTGGCGGCGGATACAAGATCGCAGGCGGACTTCACGGCGTGGGTGCATCGGTAGTTAACGCTCTGTCCGAGTGGATGGAGGTTGACAACTGTCACGACGGAAAGAGATACACCGAGCGCTTTGAGCGCGGCAAGGTTGCAAGACCGTGTAAGGAAGAAGGGGATAGCAACGGACGTCACGGACTTTACGTTCGCTTCAAGCCCGACCCCGATATATTTGAGGAAACGGTATTTGATTTCGATATTCTCTTAAAGAGAGTGCGAGAGCAGTCCTTCTTAAACGCAGGAATAAGAGTAGTTCTTATCGACGAGCGCGGTGAGGAGGAAAGACGCGAGGACCTCTGCTTTGAGGGCGGTATCAAGAGCTTCGTTGAGTTCTTAAATAATGAAAAATTGGCAACTCCCATCCACAACGACGTCATTTATATGCGCGAAGAAAAGGATACGAGCACAGGCGAGGTTGCTATCCAGTTCAACGACAGCTATTCCGACACCGTAATGAGCTTTGCAAACAATATGCACACAATTGACGGCGGTACTCACGAGATTGGCTTCAAGACGGGTATTACCAAGATAGTAAACGATTACGGTCACGCAAAAAAGATACTCAAGGATGAGGAAAAGCTATCGAGCGACGATATTATGGAGGGTATCTGCGTAGTAATCAGCGTAAAGCTTGTTGACGCGCAGTTTGAAAGCCAGACCAAGGCAAAGCTCGGTAACTCCGAGATGCGTACACTCGTTTACAATATGGTGGTAAAGAAGCTTGAGGATTATTTCGACGAAAATCCCGCGACTGCCAGAATCATAATAGAAAAGGCAATAAGCTCCTGCAGAGCGAGAGAAGCGGCTAAAAAGGCGCGCGAGCTTGCAAGACGTAAGGGAGCGCTTTCGGGAGGAGGACTTCCCGGTAAGCTTGCCGACTGTCACGAAAAGAGAAAAGACGTAACAGAGCTTTACCTTGTCGAGGGAGACAGTGCGGGCGGTACTGCAAAAACGGGACGCGACAGCCACTATCAAGCAATATTACCCCTTCGCGGTAAGGTTCTTAACGTAGAAAAAACAAGAATAGACAAGGTCTACTCAAACCTCTCGCTCGAGCCTATCATTCAGGCTCTCGGATGCGGTATCGGTGAGGAGTTCGACATCGAAAAGCTCAGATACGGCAAAATAATCATAATGGCCGATGCCGACGTAGACGGAGCGCACATCAGAATACTTCTTTTAACATTCTTCTTCAGACATATGAGACCTCTTATCGAAAACGGTCACATCTTCCTCGCTCAGCCGCCGCTTTATAAGCTTGCCCGCGGTAAGCAAATAAGATACGCGTTCAGCGACGAGGAAAGAGACGTTATAATAGCCGAGCTTGGCGGTAACATAACCGCTGAGAGATATAAGGGTCTTGGTGAGATGGACAAGGAGCAGCTCTGGGAAACCACAATGGACCCCGAAAGAAGAACTCTTCTCAAGGTCACGGTAGAGGACGCGATCGAATGTGACAAGACCTTCTCGCTTCTTATGGGCGATAAGGTTGAGCCGAGAAAGCAGTTCATCGAGGAAAACGCAAAATACGTTACAAATCTTGATATTTAACAGTTTTCAACATTGTGGAAAACTTTGGTGGAAAACTTCGATAAGTATGTTGATGAAAAATAAAATTTCCCGTAGTTAAGGAAAAAAATAAGGTGAAAACCAATTATCAACACTTGTGGAAAAAGATATTTTTAGGAGTAAAAAAGTGAAAGAAATAAAACCGACCTACGAGTTTCCGAATCAGAAGATAGTAGACATTGAAATTGATAAGGAAGTTAAAAAATCGTTTATAGACTATTCTATGAGCGTAATTATGTCCAGAGCCCTCCCCGACGTGCGCGACGGACTTAAGCCCGTTCACAGACGTATACTTTACGCTATGTACGAGGATCATCTTACCTACGATAAGCCGTTCAGAAAGTCGGCGACGACGGTAGGTAACGTGCTTGGTAGATACCATCCGCACGGTGATACGGCGGTTTACGATACTATGGTTCGTCTTGCTCAGCCCTTCTCGATGAGATACACTCTCGTTGACGGACACGGTAACTTCGGTAGCGTTGACGGCGACCCCGCGGCTGCTTACCGTTATACCGAGGCGAGAATGGCGCGTCTTGCAGATTCTCTCCTTGTCGATATCGAAAAGGACATAGTTGACTTTACCCCGAACTTCGACAACAGCAGAAAAGAGCCCGTGGTTTTACCCGCGCGCTTCCCGAACTTACTTGTAAACGGCTCTATGGGTATCGCCGTCGGTATGGCGACAAACATTCCTCCTCACAACCTGGGCGAGGTAATTGACGGTACCATCTACCTTATGGAGAACCCCGACGCAAGCGTTGCAGACCTTATGGAATATATAAAGGGTCCCGACTTCCCGACCTACGCGACGATCTACGGCACTGCCGCAATAGTTGAAGCGTACAATACGGGTCGCGGCAAGGTAAAGGTGCGCTCAAAGGCGGAGGTAGACGAGGACAAGCATCAGATAATCATCACCGAGATACCCTATCAGGTAAACAAGAGTATGCTTGTTGAGTCGATAGCAAATCTCGTTAAGGAAAAGAGAGTCGAGGGAATTACCGATATCCGTGACGTTTCGGGAAGAAACGGTCTTAAGATAATAATCGACTTCAGACACGATGCAAACGGTCAGATAATACTTAACCAGCTTTATAAATACACTCAGCTCGAGGATACTTTCGGTATAAATATGGTCGTTCTTGACGATAACGTTCCGAAATGCCTCGGACTCAAGCCTATTCTTGAAGCTTATATCAAGCATCAGGAGGAGGTTATCGAGAGAAGAACCAACTTCGACCTCAGGCGTGCGCGTCACGAGCTCCACATCAACGAGGGCTACCGTCTTGCGATAGACCACATTGACGAGGTAATAAACATAATAAGAGCGAGTGAGTCCATTGCAAACGCAAAGGAAAACCTTATCGCAAGATTTGAGTTCAGCGAGGCTCAGGCTCAGGCTATCGTCGAAATGACACTCGGACGTCTTTCGGGTCTTGAAAGACAGAAGATAAACGATAAGATCGCTCAGCTTGAAGAAAAAATTGCCGAGCTTGAAGCAATTCTTGCCGACAGAGGAAAGATACAGGGCATCATCAAGGCAGAAATGCTTGAGATAAAGGACAGATTCGGTGACGAAAGACGTACTGACATTGTCGAAGCAGAGGATGAGATCGACCTTGAGGACCTCATTGAGCGTCACACCTGTGTTCTCACTGTTACTCATTCGGGTAACATTAAGAGACTTCGCTCCGACGTTTACAGCGCTCAGCGCCGCGGCGGTAAGGGCATCATCGGTATGACCACCAAGGAAGAGGACTTCGTTGAGGACGTAATCGCCTGCAACAGTCACTCCTACCTCCTTATGTTCACGAACAAGGGTAAGGTACAGGTCAAAAAGGCTTATCAGGTTCCCGAAGCGGGCAGAACCGCAAAGGGTACCAATATGGTCAACCTTCTTGAGCTTGCAGAGGGCGAGGTTGTAACCTCTATCCTCTCGATAGAAGGATTCTTTGAAAACGAATACCTTACAATGATAACGAAGAACGGCGTTATCAAGAGGTGCGACCTCTCGGCGTTTGAATATCAGCGCCGCGGCGGTAAGATTGCCATCGACCTCGACGAGGGTGACGAGCTTCTCTTCGTTAAGCACACCGACGGAAGCGGTAACATCATTATCGCAACTCACGAGGGTATGGCAGTAAGATTTGACGAAAACGACGTTCGCGTAATGGGCAGAACGGCGCGCGGTGTAAGAGGTATCAGGCTCGAGGATGGCGACTATGTTGCAGGTGCAACGGTAGTCGACGACACCAAGTCGCTTATCACCATTACCGAAAACGGCTTTGGTAAGAAGTGTGACTTCAGTGCTTACACCTGCCACAACAGAGGCGGTAAGGGCGTAACCTGCCACAACATCAACGATAAGACGGGCAAGCTCGCGGGCATTGCCGCAGTCGACGATAACGACGACCTCATTATGATAACCAACGAGGGTACGATAATAAGGATACCCGTTGACGGAATCCCCGTTTACAGCCGTGCGGCAGCAGGCGTTATAGTTATGAGACTTGACGAGGGCGCGAAGATTGTGAACTTCACCAAGGTCGAAAAGGAAGACGAGGAGGAAGCGGTTGAGTTCGAGGAGAACTCAAATGAGGGCTCGGAGGCGGAAGCCGCTGCTACCGAGGAGAACGAAAATGCTTAAGCGTATATTAGCGGCGGTGCTTGTCACCGCCCTTGCCCTCGCGCTCGGCGCGTGCGGCAAGGATATAAGCAGTATCGACGCGGATATTCCCGCGCTTATTGAAAACGGACGAAACGTTGAGCTTCTCGTATACGGCGACGGTCTTGCCGTTGACCCCACGCAGAAAAATCCGCTTCGTGACGTCTACGAGCTTGTCGATGACGAAAGAGTTTCGGACAAGCAAAGCTTTACCGACGAGATGGAAAAGTACTTTACCTCGGCGCAGACAGCAGTAATTTGCGTAGCCGCGTTTGAAGGCGTGAACGAGCCCGAGGGTATTATCCGCGCGCGCTACGTTTTTGAGGACGGTAAGCTCTACGCCGACTCCGAGTTTGAGTTTGATATGAAAATAAGAACTCCCGATTATGATACTATAAAGCTCAAAAGAGCCAATAA
Source organism: Eubacteriales bacterium (assembly GCA_045580165.1). Classification (GTDB taxonomy): domain Bacteria; phylum Bacillota; class Clostridia; order Oscillospirales; family CAG-272; genus UBA4717. The sequence continues at coordinate 8,265 of JAZNNG010000076.1, read as the reverse complement.
ATACCTCGCAGAGATCACGATAGATATGATATGCGAGGACGGCACCGTCGAAAACACCCTTATCACCCTCAAAAATGAGGACGGTGTGTGGAAGCTCGACAGCTCTGTGATGTAAAATACCATCGCAAACGGACAGTCGAGGACGCCTGTCCCTACGGAGCGAAATCCAAATCTCCTGTAGGGGCGGCGGGAGCAAGCCACCGCCCTACGAAGTGGACTTCAAATCTCGTTTTGTAGGGGACGACGGTCTACTGCGGTTTGGTCACGCCTCGGCTCTGATATGCCCCCGGCATATCATTCACTCCCTCGGCACCGCTTCGCTACCTCGGCGTCCCGTAAAAACAAACAATTTTATTATCATAAAAAATAATGTTGAGATGTAAGATCCCGTCGCAAACGGGAGGGGAAACCTCTCTCGTATGAAAACGGACAGTCGAGGACGCCTGTCCCTACGGAGCAAATTACAACTCTCTTGTGGGGGGCGATCATTGGGTGTGCGCAAAAAAGAGTTGAGATTACCCTCACATCCAAGCCCGATCCATTAAATTTTTTGCGCCGCTTTTTCTCAAAAAGCGGCAAAATCAAAGAAAGAAGACAAAAACAATGGCAAAAGAAAAGAAAAAAGAAACCGAAGCGGCTGGTCTTGACGCCGCAGAAAAAAAGAAAGCCCTTGAAAACGCGATAAGCCAGATCGAAAGAGATTTCGGCAAGGGCGCGATAATGAGAATGGGCAGTGCGGCGATGGACGTTCAGGCTTCCCCCACAGGCTCGCTTACTCTCGACCTTGCACTCGGTGTCGGCGGTATACCGAAGGGAAGAATTATAGAAATATTTGGCCCCGAGTCCTCGGGTAAGACCACACTCGCGCTCCATATGGTAGCCGAGGTGCAGAAGGCAGGTGGAGAGGCGGCGTACATTGACGCCGAGCACGCGCTTGACCCCGTTTACGCCCACAATATCGGCGTTGACATCGACAATCTTCTCGTCAGCCAGCCCGGTAGCGGCGAGGACGCGCTTGAAATTGCCGAAAAGCTTGTAAATTCCGGTGCTATCGACGTTATCGTAGTCGACTCGGTAGCTGCGCTCGTTACACAGGCGGAGATAGACGGTGATATGGGAGCATCCCACGTCGGTCAGCAGGCAAGACTTATGTCGCAGGCGATGAGAAAGCTTGCGGGTATAGTTGCAAAGTCGAATTGTATCATTATATTTATAAACCAGCTTCGTGAGAAGATAGGCGTAATGTACGGCAACCCCGAGACCACAACGGGCGGCCGCGCGCTCAAGTTCTACGCGTCGGTACGTATCGACATCAGAAAATCCGACTCCATCAAGAACGGCGCCGAGCTTGTCGGCAGTCGCGTGAAGTGCAAGATAGTTAAAAACAAGGTAGCCGCGCCCTTCAAGACAGCTGAATTTGATATCATCTACGGTAAGGGAATTTCAAAAACGGGCGAGGTAGTTGACATCGGCACAGAGCTCGGAGTTATCGTAAAGAGTGGCTCTTGGTTCTCGTATATGGGAGAAAGAATCGGTCAGGGACGCGAAAACGTCAAGAAATTCTTTGAAGCAAATCCCGATAAGCTTGCAGAGGTTGAGGCAGCTATCAAGGAAAAGATGAGTGACAGCTCAACGGTTGGCGAGCAGAGCTTCGGCGTTGAGCCCGAGGACGAGTTTGACATCAAGCTTCTCGATATCGGAGAGGACATCGAATAATTTTTCCGCGGAGGAGAAATGAAAGAGATTGAAATCGTACCCGAAGGCTTTAAGGGAGAGCGCCCCGAGATAAGAAGGGCGCGCGAAAAGGCTCTTATATTGCTCTCGTACTCGGACTACACCGAAAAGCGTATGCGTGAAAAGCTTACGGCATCGGGCTTTTCACAGACTGTGGTCGACGAGGTGATGATATATCTCACCGAGCGCAGGTACATAAACGAGCCCGTGTTCCTCAGAAGCTTTTGTGAGTACTGTGTTACAAAAAAGCTTTACGGAAAAAGAAAGCTGCTCGCGGAGATAAAAGAAAAGGGCTTTGACCGCACCTGCGTCGAGGACGAGCTTGAAAGCATACTTCTCGACTTCGACTTCGTGGAGATCTGCAAAAAGCAGATAGAAAAAGCAAAGAGAGTAGACCTTGGCGACAAGGTATCAAGGGAAAAGCTTATCGCCTCGCTTACCCGAAAGGGCTTTTCGCTCTCTGAGATAAAGGCGGCGCTCTTAGAGGTAATAAAAGGGGAATGACCCCCAAAAACCCATATATTCGGAGAAAATATGAAAAAACAGAACAAAACACCCGTCAAGGTAGGCTTCGTTTCACTCGGATGCCCGAAAAATCAGCTTGACACGGAGATAATGCTCCGCGAGCTTTACGATGCAGGCTTCGAGATAGTTTCAGAGGACACCGAGGCGGACATAATAGTAATAAACACCTGCGCGTTTATTGAAAGCGCAAAGCAAGAGGCTATCGACAACATAATCGACGTGGGTTGGCTCAAGAAAAACCACACATTACGCGGAATAGTCGTAACGGGATGCCTTGCCGAAAGATACCGCGACGAGATATTCGCCGAGCTTCCCGAGGTAGACGCGGTGCTTGGTGTCGGCTCGATCCACGAGATCGTGAACGCGGTGACTGAGGTAGCAAACGGCAATAGGTTCTCGTCCTACGAGGACAAAAACACGGTAAGACTCGGCGGCGACAGAATTCTCACCACCCCCGACTACACCGCATACTTAAAGATCGCCGAGGGCTGCGACAACCGCTGCACCTACTGTGCGATACCCTCGATAAGAGGCAAATTCCGCAGCCGTCCCATCGAGGACATAATAGCCGAGGCGAAGGAGCTATCAGAAACCGGCGAGCTTAAGGAGCTTTGCCTCGTAGCGCAGGACACCACGCGCTACGGCGAGGATCTCTACGGCAAATACTCGCTTGCAGAGCTGCTCGACAGACTTTGCCGTGAAACCGACATCCCGTGGATAAGAATACTTTACTGCTATCCCGACAAAATTACCGACGAGCTTATCGAGGTAATGAAAAACAACGAAAAGATAGTAAAGTACATCGACATTCCCGTTCAGCACATCTCTGACAGGGTGCTTAAGCGAATGAACCGCCACGGCGACGGCGCGCTTATCCGCGACGTGTTTGCAAGACTTCGCGCCGCGATGCCCGACATTACAGTAAGAACTACCGCAATAGTAGGCTTCCCGGGTGAGACAGACGAGGATTTCGCAGAGCTTTGTGAGTTTATAAAGGAAACGAAATTCGACCACTTTGGCGCGTTCACCTACTCGCGTGAGGATGGAACACCCGCGTATAACCTTAAGGATCAGATAGACGAGCAGGTAAAGCAGGACAGATTTGACATTATAATGGGACTTCAGCTCGACATCAACGAGGAAAAGAACAGAGCAAAGCTCGGACGCGTCATCGACGTGCTTGTTGAGGACTTCGATCCCGTAAGCGAGGCGTTCTACGGCAGAAGCACCGCCGACGCGCCCGAAATCGACGGCAAGGTCTACTTCACCGCGAAGCGCGACAGCGCTCACGCAGGCGATATAGTAAAGGTAAGGATCACCGACGTTTGCGACTACGATCTCGTCGGCGAGCTCGCAAAATGAGCGCGAAAGGGAGAAGTTATGAATTTACCAAATAAGCTTTCAATTTTCAGAATACTTTTAGTGCCGTTCTTTATGTTTTTTATCGCCTCTCCCGTAGCAGGGGACACGGCGTCGAGAATAATTGCGGCGGCAATATTCGTTATTGCATCGGTGACCGATATGATAGACGGCAAGATTGCAAGAAAACACAACCTTATCACCGATTTCGGTAAATTTATCGACCCTCTTGCTGATAAATTTCTCGTGTTCGGCGCGATAATCGCAATTCTTGCAAGATACACCTACCTTAAATTCTTTATAGTGGTCGCAACAGTCGTTTTCTTCCGCGAGCTTGCGGTAACCTCGATGCGACTCCTCGTTGTCAACAATAGCGGCAAGGTGATCGCGGCAAGCTGGCTCGGTAAGATCAAAACGGTATCTCAGATAGTATGTATAACCACGATACTTCTTGAGCCCGTGATCTTTGCAGGTGTTCCCATTATCCGCGACAATCACGTTTTGTCATACGTTACAATGACAATAATGACCGTAATGACACTTTGGTCGGGAATCGACTATCTTGCGGCTTATATGCCGGGAATAAATTCAAACAAGTGAAGGAGAAAATGAAATGAAGAAGATTATTACTTTAACACTCGTTTTAGCTCTTGCGGCGGCTCTCGCGCTCGGAATCAGCGCGGCAAGCCGAAAGGTTATAAGCAAGTACGTTGCCGAGGACGATAATGAGATCTCGTGGACGCTCTACTCCGACGGTGAGCTCGTTATCTACGGTGAAGCGGCTATTCCGAACTACTCGGGCGCTAGAGCAGACTGGGCGGCATACGCCGAAAAGGTTGAAAAGGTCACCATTGAAAGTGGAGTAACCGCTATCGGTAAATGTGCGTTTTACAATATGATCCTTATTGAGGAGGTAAGCATTCCCGACACGGTAGAGTCTATCGGTATGCAGGCGTTCTACAAGTGTCTGAAGCTTAAGAGCGTCACTATTCCCGGTAGCGTTAAGATAGTTGGCGCGGAGGCGTTCTCGAACTGTTCTGCTCTTGCAAGCGTGACTTTTGAAAACGGTGTTGAAAATATACGTTCGGGCGCGTTTTCAAAGTGTAAAAAGCTTAAGAGCGTGACCTTCCCCAAGAGTATTGAGTCGATCGGCGCTGAGGCGTTCAAGAATTGTACGCTTCTTCGTGAGGCTTATATGCGTTCAAGCACGGCTCCCGAGCTTGGCTCTGACGCGTTTGATAAGGTTGACGACGAGGTATTCACCATCTACTATCCCAAGAGCTCAAACGGCTATACTAAGGGAGAGTGGGAGGTATATTACACAGAAAAGTACACCCCCGAGGCAGTAGAGGGCGAGGAGGAAGAGGACGAGGTAAAGCGCGGCGACGTCAACGGTGACGGCAGCGTGAAGCTTTCGGACCTTACCGCGCTCAATGCGTACCTTGCAGGCGACACCGAAAACGGTGACATCAACGCCGAGGCGGCAGACGTAGACGGCGACGGCAAGGTAACGGTAGTTGACAGCGTATATTTTGCAAGATACCTCGACGGCTGGAAGAACTACAAGCTTTGATGGAAAAATAAAAACGGACGGTTTAACCGTCCGTTTTTTGGTTTAACTTACTTTTCAATACCGTCGATAAAATCACCGAAAACAAGCGCAAGAGGTGAATCGTGTACGGGTATCTTTACAAACGTCTTGCAATCTCCGTCCTCGTCGTCTACCTCTATCATCTTTTCGGGAAGCTCGTATACAGAGCCGTCGAGAAGGTCAACAAGCTTTACGTCCTTGCCGCCGACGCCTGCGATCTGCACAGTCATCGTTCCCTCGTACGTGGTGGTCATAAGACCTGCGGGATACCAGTAAACGTATGCAAACGAGCCGTTTTCTCTCTTGAAGCCCGTCTTGATAAGACGTGCATCGGGCATATCGTAATCCTCTGCATACTCGTTGTAGCCTCTCGGACGAATGAGTGCGGGAAGCTCGCAGTTTTCTACGTCCTCGCTGAACATTGCCGCGATGGTCTGGAGTGTTCTGTATGAGGGCTTGGGTGTGTACTCGCCCGTTGACTTTCCGTTTTCGTCAAAGTCAGCACCGAGAACTCCGAAATAACCGTAGTCAAGATAGCTTGCAACGTCACCGACTGTACCGTTGAGCGCTTCTATCATATCAACGCTCGTGAAGTATGAGAAGAACTCAACGCCTGTCATAAGGTCGGAAATGCAACGGCGTGCAAGCTGCTTTGCCTGCTTGATGGGTGTCCAGTTGCCTTCCTTGAGGGCGCCGTTACCGCCGTATTTCGACTGTGAGCCGGTTTCGCCCTGAATAATTTTAACGTTAGGATTGTACTTGTCAAGTGCGCCGCGGATGCTCTTTACTCTGTCGAATGCGTAAACCTCAAAGGGTGTGTAATCGTGGTAGGTGAGGGCATCGATGTGGTCTGCAACGCCGGTCTTTAAGAACTTGTTGATGTAGTTCATATCGCGCAGGCAGAGAGAGCCGCCGAGAACGGTTGCCTCGGGATTTGCTTCTCTTATGTACTTAGCGGTGTCGATAGTGAACAGACCAAGCTCGGTTGCATTGGGGCCGTGCTTCCAGCACCAGATTCCGTCGGGCTCGTTCCATACCTCAAAGTAGTCGACCTTTCCAACGTATCTCGAAACGGTTGCCTTAACGTAGTTTTCCCACGCCTTTTTCTGTTCATCGTTGAAGATAGGGGGACATCCAACCGCGCCGAACACCTTTGCAGCCGCCTCGTCATAGAGCTGGTTGCCGTAGCAGAGGCAGATCCAGGGCTTGAGTCCGCGCTCGATGAGGTTATCAACGATGGAGTCTAGCCATTCGAAGTGGTAAACACCCTTTTCGGTTTCGGTTCTGTTCCAGCCGGACTGAAGTCTTATCCACTTAACGCCGATCTTGCCGATCTTATCATAAGCCTTTTCGGGGTCGAAAACGTCACGGTCGAGCTTTTCAAAGCCTATACCGCATCTGGATTTTTTGATTTCAAGAGCGCTTTTTGCCTTGACCGTACCGATCTTTTTAAGTCTTTGCATATAAATCTCCCATCTGCCGCAAAAACGGCAAAAATTTTACTTTGTTAACTTAATTATACACCAAAATGCCGTAAAGTCTATACAAATTATTACTGAGTTTTTTTAGAAATATTACTTTTTGCTTGCGATAAAGCTGCGGTCGATGTTGATGACCGCGTTATAATCGGGCGAGATCTTTTTGATTTCCTGTTCAATGCGCGCGACGACCTCACCCTCGTCTGCCTTGCAGGAGTAGTTGAGCACCACGTCGAAAATGAGGTTGGTGTGAGTCTGTCCGACCACCACTCTGAAATCGTGCATTGAAATTTCCTCGTCAAGCTCGCGCGCAAGTGCAAACACTATCTCGTGTACTTGCTCGCGGAGTCTGTTTGCGTTTTCATCGTCGGTGACGACGGGGTCCATGTGTATGACGAGGCTGATACCCTTTTCTCTGAGGAAGTCAAACTCGATGTTGTCGATGATATCGTGGCTTTTCAGCACGTCCTCGCTTGCAGGCACCTCGCAGTGAACCGACGCAAAGCATCTGCCCTCGCCGTAGTTGTGGACGATGAGGTCGTGGATGCCGATGATGCCGTCGTAGGAGAGTATCTTTTCGCCTATCTCGCGTATGGTCTCGCGGCTCGGCGGTACGCCGAGTATGGGGTCTGCAGTCTCAAGCACGAGCTTTATTCCCGAGTAGATGATGAACAGGGCAATAAGCACGCCGAGGTAGCCGTCGAGAACAAGGCTTGTAAGCTTGTTGATTATTGCGCCGATAAGCACCGACACCGTGATGATAGTGTCGTTTCTGCTGTCCGCCGCGGTTGCGAGCAGGGAGGTAGAGCCGATGTGCTTGCCGACTCTCGTGTAGAAGGTCGCCTGCCAGAGCTTGCCGATGATAGCAATTACAAGCACGGCTATCGACACCGCGCTGTGCTTGGTTTCGACGGGGTTAAAGATAACTCCCACCGACTCGCCGAGAAACTGCACGCCGACTACCGTTATAATGAGAGAAACGATGAAGCCTGTGAGGTATTCGACGCGCGCGTGACCGTAGGGGTGCTTGTCGTCGGCAGGCTTTTCGGATATCTTGAAGCCGACAAGGGTTATGACCGACGAGCCTGCGTCGAAGATGTTGTTGGCGGCGTCCGCGATGATGGAAATGCTCGACGTGATGATACCGATAGCGAGCTTCGCCGCGAACAGTATCACGTTTGACACAATTCCCACGATTCCTGCGGCAGTTCCGCATCTTCTCTTGTTTTCGGGTGATTTGTCGTTGATGTCTTTTACGAAAAGTTTAAGTAGTGCTAAGTTCATAGTGTTCTCCTTGAGAGCGGCTTTTTGAAAAAAGGTCGGGGCGCCCCGACGGGCAAACAGCGCGGCCGACAAGGGTCGGCTCCCATACAGCGCGTGAGGATTTGTAGGGGCGATTCACGAATCGCCCGTAAAATCTCAACCCATACCCGTTTATCTGTGTAAATTCGGACGGGAGGGGGAGACCCCTCCCCTACGGTGAAACTTGAAATTTTATCGCAAAGCAAAATTATGCGCCCACGATTTCACATAGCGTGAAAAACAAACGTGTCGCGGGGGTTTCCAAAGGGAGTATCC
>JAZNNG010000075.1:0-17000 GCA_045580165.1 Eubacteriales bacterium | reverse complement strand
GATAACTCTGGAGGTAAGGATAGCCTTTTCGCTGGGCTTACCCTCTCTCTTGAGGTAACCGCCGGGGATTCTGCCGACAGAGTACATTCTTTCCTCGAAGTCAACAGAAAGGGGAAGGAAGTCGATACCGTCACGGGGCTTCGCTGATGCGGTAGCCGTAGCGAGGATAGCGGTATCGCCGTAGCGCACGAGAGCGCTTCCGTTTGCAAGACCTGCGATCTTACCCGTTTCAACAACGAGAGGACGTCCTGCATAGGTGTAATTGAAAACCTTGTAATTCGGGAACATTTTATTTCTCCTTTTTATTTATATTTACGGCAAGCTCCCGCTAAGGTTTAGCATTTAAGCCTCTGTCGGAGCTTCCGGCAGACGTTTAACTGCTAAACACAGGTGCACGCCGCATATTAACATAATAACAAGCCGCAATCCCGGGAAAGTAGTGTGGGATTACGGCTTGATTTGCGTCTTACTTTCTGATTCCGAGCTTTTCTATTGTTGCACGGTAACGCATAATGTCCTTCTTAGCAAGGTAGTTAAGAAGGTTTCTTCTGTGACCAACCATCTTGAGAAGGCCGCGACGGCTGTGGTGGTCCTTGGGGTTGCTCTTAAGATGAGCGTTGAGAGAGTTGATGCGGTTTGTGAGAATAGCGATCTGAACCTCAGGCGAGCCTGTATCGGTATCGTGAAGCTTATTCTCGGAAATGATCTGCTGCTTTTCGTCCTTGAGTAACATAGTTTCACCTCATAAAAAATATTTTTTGTTACCGCAAACCCAGCAAGCGGTGGGTGAATACAGCCGTAGGCTCTTTTCTCCGCAAACCGTGTAGGCGGTACATACTGAGGTATTATACCATACATTTTACCGCTTGTAAAGAGGTTTTTGAAAAAATTTTATTGTTAAAACCTCTCCTAAACTGTGCAAAATAGCCGAATATGGCAAAAAGCTATTGAAATTGAGTCTGTCGTGTGTTATACTTTAGTCTATACAAATTTTAAGACAGTCGGAATCCCGACGGAAAGTAAACGAAAATGAAAAAACAGATAGCAATACTTGGTTTCGGTGTCGTTGGCGGCGGCTGTGCCGACGTTTTATACGACAACAAGCAGACCATTGCAAAAAAGACGGGCTTTGAGATTGAGGTCAAGTATATTCTCGACCTGCGCGATTTTCCCGACAGTCCCTTTGCCGACAAGGTGGTACACGATATAAACGTTATCCTTGATGACCCCGAGGTGGAGCTTGTTTGCGAAATGATGGGCGGCTCACACCCCGCGCTTGAGTTTTCACTTGCGGCGATGAAGCGCGGCAAGCACGTCGTAACCTCGAACAAGGAGGTAGTCTCGGTTCACGGAATTGAGCTTCTTGCGGCGGCAAGAGAGAACAACGTCAAATATATGTTTGAGGCAAGTGTCGGCGGAGGTATCCCCGTTATCCACACGATAGACACGTCGCTTGCACAGAACAATATCTCCGAGATAGACGGCATATTAAACGGTACGACAAACTACATTCTAACCAGAATGAACACCGCAGGCGTGAGCTTTGACGAGGCTCTTGCGGAAGCAAAGTCACTTGGCTACGCTGAGGCAAACCCGTCTGCCGACGTTGACGGAATCGACGCCTGCAGAAAGATCTGTATTCTTGCGGCGCTTGCCTTCGGTAAGCTTCCGAATCCCGATAAGACGTTTGCAGAGGGTATCAGAAGCATCACGGGCGCAGACGTGGAAAACGCGGCAAAGCTCGGCGGTACGATAAAGCTTATCGGCAGAGCGTATGCCGACGGCGACAGATTCGGCGCGTACGTTTCTCCTATGGTAGTAAGGTACAGCGATCCTCTGTCTACCGTAAACGACGTTTTCAACGGTATCAAGATAGACGGCGACAAGGTTGGAGAGGTAATGCTCTACGGGCGCGGCGCGGGTAAGCTCCCGACGGCGAGCGCGGTGGTTGCCGACGTCATAAACATACTGACGGGTAACGGAGTGAGCTATGATTTTGTTGCGGCAGAGGATAAGGATATTATCCCGTTTGACGAAATGAAGTCGGCGAGAATGGTGGCGACTGACAAAAAGGCAAACGGACTCAACGAGATCTCCGACTGCCTGTACGTTACCGACGAGATAAGTGAAAATGAGTGGGCAGAGCTTGAAAATAAGCTCTCGGAATCGGGCGTTCGCGTTCTCTCGGCGCTCCGAGTACTTAAATAATAGGAAAAAAGAATAAAAAACTATTGACATTTCGCAAGATGTGTGGTATCTTTGAGCCATACAAATGAATAAAAAAGTGAAGAGATAGAGGTGCGCTTGTCAAATAGTAGCGTTTCGGGTCAAGGTCATCGCCGACCGTCCGATGCGCGAAAGGTGGCGGCGCCGAAAGAGTACGGCAGGCGGAGCCGTATTACTTGGCTTAGGAGAGAACATCCCCTCGGTTGTCGTAATTTACGGAGAGCTATCGGAGTCGCTTTGGCAGTATATATGCTTGCGTTTTCGGTGGTTTGTACGTTCTGTTGAACGTGTGGATTTTGAAAACGCTTTTTTATTCGCTGATTTCTCTGAAAGGATTTTTAATATGAAGAAGCAGATTTTTAAGGGAGCTGCAACGGCTCTCATCACCCCCTTTAAGAACGGGAAGGTAGACTACGAGTCCTTTGCAAAGCTTATCGATTACCAGATAGACTCGGGAATCGACGCGCTCGTAATATGCGGAACGACGGGCGAGGCGTCGACAATGACCGACCCCGATCAGATCGCAACCATCGAGTACGCGGTAAATCACGTAAACGGCAGAGTGCCCGTGATCGCGGGCGCGGGAAGTAACGAGACCGCACACGGTATCAGACTCGCCAAGGACTCCTGCAAGGTGGGTGCCGACGCGCTCCTTATGGTAACACCCTACTATAATAAGACCTCGCAGAGAGGACTTATCCATATGTATAACGAGATCGCCGACTCGGTCGACAAGCCCGTTATACTTTATAACGTACCCTCGAGAACGGGACTCAACATTGAGCCTGCTACCTACGCGGCTCTTGCCGACCATCCCAACATAGTTGCTATCAAGGAGGCAGGCGGCGACTTCTCCAAGATCGCTGAAACAATGGCGCTTGTCGGTGACAGACTCGCTCTTTACAGCGGTAACGACGATCAGGTGGTTCCGATACTTTCTCTCGGCGGTATAGGCGTTATCTCTGTTCTCTCAAACGTAGCCCCCGCAGAAACCTCGCGTATGTGCAAGGCGTTTTTTGAGGGCAAGGTAGCAGAGAGCGCAAAGGCTCAGTGCGACTACATTCCTCTTATCCACGCGCTCTTCTCGGACGTTAACCCCATTCCCGTAAAGGAGGCGCTTGCAATGCTCGGCGCTTGTGACCCTGAGATGCGTCTGCCCCTCTATCCGATGGAGGACGCTAAGCGCGAAAAGCTCAGAGCAGCTCTTAAAGACTTCAGAGATAAGTTCGCGTACGATAACAACACACTTTTGAAGAATTGGGTAGGATAATGGTTAAAATAGTTCTTAACGGTGCAAAGGGAAGAATGGGCGCGGAGATCATAAAAAGACTCGAAGCGAGCGAAACGTCTACCCTTGCCGCAGGTATTGATATAAACGCCGAGCCCGAGACCGACGGCTACTATAAGTCGCTTGCCGACTTTTCGGGTGAGGGCGACGTTATAATCGACTTTTCAAACCACGCCTGCACGAAGGACCTGCTTGAATATGCAAAAAGCAGAAAAATTGCCTGCGTAGTGGCTACAACGGGACATTCGGACGATGAAAAGGCGGCGATATTCGCCGCGGCAAAGGAGATACCCGTTTTCTATTCGGCAAATATGTCGATAGGCGTTGCCGTGCTTGCCGACTTCGCGCGCCGCGCGGCAGAGCTTATGCCCGACGCAGACATTGAGATAATCGAAAAGCACCACAATCAGAAGCTTGACGCGCCCAGCGGCACCGCGCTTATGCTTGCGGGCAAGATAAAGGACGCAATCAAGAACGCGGTGTTTATCTGCGGCAGAAGCGGTCACGCAAAGAGAATGAAGAACGAGATAGGCATACACGCAATACGACTCGGCAACGTGGTTGGTGAGCACGAGGTAATCTTCAATACGGGCGACGAGACCATCACGCTCAAGCACGAGGCGCATAGCCGTGCATTGTTCGCAAACGGCGCTGTAACCGCGGCGGAGTTTATCAGCACAAAGCCCGCAGGGCTTTACAATATGGACTCCATTGTAGCGAAATAAGCGGAGAAAACTGATGAAAACTGTTATGAAACAAATAGAAATAGTACACTCCAACGTAACCGTTGGAGAAAACGGGCACCTGTATTTTGCAGGCAAGGACGCGACCGTGCTTGCCGAAAAATACGGTACGCCTGCGTATATTCTTGACGAAGCACGCGTACGCGCACGGGTTAACGAGTACAAGAACGCGATGAAAACCTACTTCGGTGCAGACTCGATGCCGCTTTTCGCTTCAAAGGCTTTGAGCTTTAAGGAAATATACAGAATAATGGCGAGTGAGGGCATCGGTACGGACATCGTTTCGGCAGGTGAGCTCTATACCGCCGCAGAAGCAGGCTTTCCTATGGAAAGAGGCTTCTTTCACGGTAATAATAAGACCGATGCGGATATAGAGTACGCGATAAGCCGCGGACTCGGCTATTTTGTGGTCGACAACCTCGAGGAGCTTGACGCGGTAGATGCCGCGGCGGCAAAAGCAGGTATCACGCAGAAGATACTCCTTCGTATAGCTCCCGGTATCGACCCCCATACCCATCAGAAGATAAGCACGGGCGGCGTTGACTCAAAGTTCGGCTCGGCAATAGAGACCGGACTTGCCGAGGAAATAAGCAAAGCGGCGCTTGACAAGAAAAGCATCACCCTTTGCGGCTTCCATTGCCACGTCGGCTCGCAGATATTCGACACGGAGCCGTTTACGCTTGCCGCAGATATAATGCTCGATTTTATCGCCGATATGCGCGACAAGCTCGGCTTTACGGCTGAGATACTCAACCTCGGCGGCGGATTTGGAGTGCGTTATCTTGAAAGCGACCCCGAGATCAGCATCACCGATAACATCCGCGATATCTCACTTCACGTTAAGGCGAAATGCGCCGAGCGCGGACTTGATATCCCCACGATTTATATGGAGCCCGGCAGAAGCCTTGTGGCAGACGCCGGTATGACGCTTTATACGGTGGGCAGCGTAAAGGAGATAAGGGGCTTTAAGAACTACGTTTCTATCGACGGCGGTATGACCGATAACCCGAGATATACGCTTTATCAGTCGCCTTATACGGTAGTAAACGCGAGCGATGCTGCGGCAGAGCCCGACCTCGAATGTACGGTCGGCGGAAGATGCTGCGAAAGCGGAGACCTCATTCAGGAAAACGTGAAAATAAAGAGACCAGAGAGAGGCGACGTCCTTGCGGTGCTTGTAACAGGCGCGTACAATCATTCGATGTCATCAAACTATAACCGCGTGGCAAGACCGCCCGTGGTGGTAATACGCGAGAACGGTGACGAGTTTATCGCCGTTAGACGCGAGACCTTAGCGGACGTCGCGGCAAGAGATATGTAATAGAAAACGGCATTGGACTAACCCAATGCCGTTTTTTCTATTGCGGAAACGCAGATCCTGTGTTATAATTAACAAAAAGTGGCTTTTAGGAGGCGAGATTATTGAAAATAGCATTGGTTTGTTTATTGGTGGTTGCAGTAATAGTATGTATTGCTGCTTGCGGTCAGGAGCAGACGGGCAAAAACGAGGAGATAGTCGGTGAAAACGTAGTGGTAGTTGACGAAAGCGGAGTAGTCACGACCACCCTTGCGGTAAGCAAGCTTGACACCGCAACCGTGGGCGAGGTCACTCGCACAAGAGAAACCGCGGAAGGTACGCGCTTACTCGTAAACAGTGAAAACCCGCTGTTTTTATTTCGCCCTTCTTTGCCTATTTTCCCGTCGCACGAGAGTGTGCTCGTTTCCACATACAACGCTCTCCCCGAGGACGTTCGTGAATTTACGGTAATGCTCTCAAGCGTTGCCTTCCAGTACACGGGAACAGTCGATGATCTTTTAAAAGAGTACGATAAGATTCTTGATAAAACCGACGAAGAAAATGTACCTACTATCATACAGATAGAGTATTGGGACTCGGCAGACGTGCGCGACCCGTTTACAGAGGAGCAGCTCTGCGGCCTGCTTGAGCGCCACCCGAGCCTTGTGGGATATAATCACGTTGAGCTTAGTTGCTCGGGATTTAGCGACGAAGAGCTTAACCGTATAAAAACAACTATAAAAGTTTGCCAGAAGTACGGCGCGCTGTTCGTATGGCAGGATATGGAATATCAGTGGGAAAATCATACCAATACGTTCCAAAGAGCGTTTGAGGATGAAGAATTATATAACCTCATGAAAGACTATTCCCACAACGTTATAATTATGGATAAGCATAACGGACGCGGAAGACATTTCTCGACTCAGTCATCGGCAATGGGCGCGTGGCTCGCGGGACTTTGCGACAACTGGGGCACTAACACGGAAGCATGGCTTTGGTGGGAGGTTGGAACAAACGACTATGCCGAGAAATCCATTGAGCACTCGGGTGAGATGTTTATCCACAGATATCCGCCCGCAATTGCAGGAATTGACACAATCAGCGACCTTGTCGGCGGAGCTAACGTATATTCCTCCGAGGAGCTTAACATATACTCTACCACAATGACGGGGGTTAAATTTACAGAAACCTTCTGGAGCGTTATTTACCCCTTGTATCAGCGTGTTATATACGGTGCTGTTCCCGAAAAAGACGAGGTTGCAGAAAAAATAAAGGTTGCATATCAGTTTACTTCCCCCGATGACAAATATATGCAAGGACTTGAGTCCGACATCTTTATTGACACCTACGGAATGGATATAAATTGGTATAATAAATATAAGAATACCGATTCCACAAAGAAATGGGTTCCCTCGACGGGACGTTATTATATAATTCCGTTCTTGCCGAAATTTACCGACGCGGCAGAGGTTTTGCCGGACGCCGATATACTGAACACAGGCAATTACAAGGTGAATATGGGACTCACCTCGGCCAAAAAGCATAACTACCTTGACTCTAAATACGAGGAGTTCTATACGGGAGATGCGACCCTCTTCTCGATAGGCGGACTCACATATGCCTTTAACAATAACGAGTTCAAGGCGAATGACCAAACCTTTGGCTATGCTTTTGAAACGAGCGGACTTGACCTTTCTGCAACACTTCCGATACATACCTATATGATTTTTGAGGATAAGGCGGACGGACTTCTTGTTGAGCTCGTAAACCTCAGACTTGATTCGTATGACGCTTGTGTTGGCGAGGAAAGTGCGTGGAAATTCACGAACGATTACTTAGCGGGTAAAAAAATGGATTCGGAGAGTGACTTCAGAACGACCACGATTGTTTTATCGGGACTTGAAAAGGTACCGGAAGTTAAGGCAACGGGCAACAATAACCCGACTGCGGAAGTGAAATACGATCCGAGCATCAAAGAAGCGACTGTCACCGTTGTATCAAACGGTAAGGTATTGCTTGAAATAGTGAAGTAAGCACAGAACAAAAAAACGGCAGAGAAAACTCTGCCGTTTTTATGTTTCAAATGGGAGGATAACACCCTCTACCACGAGAAAATTTCGACGTCATTCGTAGGGACAGGGGGTCCTCGGCGTCCCGCACAAATGAACATTTTTATCCTAACAAAAAATAGAGATTATATCACAAATCTCACCTCAAACGGGCTATTCGTAACGCCTCCCCTACAATACAAACCCACGCCGTAGGGGAGGCTATCAGCCTCCCGTAACTTTTATCACATTACACCTGTTTTTATAAGCGTCTGTACTTCCTTTATCTGCTCAAGGGTAAGACTCGTCGCGTCAACACCGCTTGCAAACGCGTACGCGGCGCACGTGCCGACTCCCTCGCCCATAGCAAAGCATATCGGCATTACGCGGTAGCTGCTGCACGCGTAGTGGTCGCCCGAAATACATCTCCCTGCAACAAGCAGGTTCTTCATACCCTCAGGCGTAAAGCAACCGTAGGGAATGGTGTAGCGCTTGTTTTCGCTCTTGGGCTGGTCGTCAGGACGCTTGACCGTACCCGCGGTGCTATGTACGCCGAAGTGGTACATCGCGCCGTCTACTATCCAGTCCTCGAAGCGTATCGCTTCCTTTATTTCCTCAACCGTGATGGTGTGTCTGCCGCGGATTCGCCTTGACTCTCTTACGCCTGCGTAAGCCGACGAGGTAAGAGCGCAGCAGCTTTCGTAGCCGGGTACATTTTCCTTTAAGAATCTCACTATCTGGGGTATCTGACGTCTTGCTTCAAGCTCGGCGCGCGTCAGATCAAACACGTTTGTGGGGTCAACACCTATTACGTTTGTCATATTGACGTAAGCGGTATGCGGCTCGAGCGCTTCGATGAGGATCAGAAGTCCGACGGGGAAGGACACCCTTCCGTCAGCGAGGTATTCCTGCATCTTCGCTTTAAGCTCGGGTGTACCCACGTTTGCGAAAAGCGCACGCGACTCGTCAACTCCGCCAACCATAAATTCAACCGTAACAGGCTGCATAAGTCCGTTGTCCTCGCGTCCCTTATCAAACGGCACACCGCAAAGCGCCGCAACGTCACCGTCACCCGTACAGTCGATGAAGGTGGTAGCCGAAACCGTGATCTCTCCCGACTTTGTCTGCAGGGAGACCTCGGATATTCTGCCGTCCGCCTGCTTTACGCCGCAAACGAAGCTGTGAAGTAAAAGCTCCACTCCCGCATCGGTCAGCATATTTATAAGGGTTATCTTGACCTCCTCGGGTGAGAAGATCCTTCTTCCGCTTGGTACGGTCTTGGTGGTCTTTTCGAGAATGTACTCGAAAACAGAGCCGTAAGCGTCGCCGCACCAGATGTTGAGCATACCTACGGTGCTCATACCGCCGGGCACACCCGTTTTGTCAACGAGGAGTACCTTGGCGCCGTTTCGTCTTGCGGCAATTGCCGCCGCGCAGCCCGCAGGGCCTGCGCCGAGAACGCAAATGTCATAGTTAAGAGTATTCATAAAAACCTCCGCTTTATTTCCGACGAGCGTCGTGAAAGTCTGCTATCTACAATTTAAGTTTATCACGGATGCTTGACAATTAAAATTCAAAATAGTATAATATTTTTATAAAATCGGAAAGAAGTGGTTTTGTGAAAATATCAGTATGGGAGATGACTCCCTGCCGTCAAAGCTATTCGTACTTTGAAAACTTTCCTTTTTTTAGAAAGGGAAACGACAATTTTGACACATACGCGATATATATCGTTGAGAAGGGAAGCTTCGAGTACCGTATAGGCAACGGGGTTTCCGAAATTGTAAGCGAGGGCGAGCTCGTGATATGTCCGCCCGAGACCAATTTCTATAAATCGGTAATCAAGACCGTGACTATGCACCTCATCCTCATTGACTTTGACGAGAGGGCGGCGATCACGGGCGGAAGGTATAATTATTCCGAGAGTCCCCGTATCACGCAGACACTCGGCTACTTAAAGGGACTGGTTTCGCAAGCATCTATTCCGACGGATGAATACAGATGTCACCTTGTCAACGATCTGTGGTATTCGGTGTGCGCTATGTTGGATTTTCCGTTCGTGAAGTATGAAGAAAAAACGGCGGACAGCTTCTTTAAGGAAATGACCGATTTTATCGAAAAAAATCCTTCGACCACTCTTGACGAGCTTGCAAAGGAATTTTCGATTTCAAGAGTCACCGTAAATAAACGGTTTCGGAGGTGTACGGGCGACACCGCAGGCAGATACATAACCAACTTCAGAATAGAAAAGGCGTGTCGTATGATAGCCACCACCGACGAGCCCTTCAAAACCATTGCTCCCGAGTGCGGCTTTTCAAACGAATACTATTTTTCGACCGTATTCACCGCGCAAACGGGCTTCACCCCGAGCGAATACCGAAAAATGATAAGAAAATAAAAAAAGGACTGCTGCGGCAGTCCTTTTTTACGGGCTTATATATCGGCTCTGACTTCTGAATCTTGCAGGCGAGATGCCAAAACGCTTTTTGAAATACGACGAGAAAAACGAGTAGTTGTTAAACCCCGTCTGCTCGGAAATTTCGGACAGAGGCAGGTCGGTCGAGAGAATAAGCTCTCTTGCGGCACTCAGACGCTTGTTGATTATGTATTGGTGAATGCTCGTTCCCGTGTATCTCGCAAAAAGTCTGTTTAAGTGAAACTCGTGGTAGCCGACAAGCGCGGCAAGCTCGGCGTTTGACACCTCGCGCGTAAAGCTTTCCGAGATATAACTGATTACCTTGTCGACCGCGCCGCGACTCTTACTGCTTGCTATTGCGTTGTCACGGTGGAGCTTTATGAGAATCTTCTTAAGTATGCAGGACGCGCTTTCTCTGAAGTACTTTCGTTCTGTCGCTATTTCTTCAATAAGAAGCTTCAGATCTGCGGCGAATTCCCCCGAATCCACGCGGCATACGTGAGTATTCAGAATACTGTCCTCGACCTCGGTGAATATCACTAAAGCATTGCTATCACTTCCTGCAGGGCAGGGCGGGAACACCTTTGTTTTATCCGAGTGACTTTGCGTGAGATCAAAATTGAGGGAAATAAGTCTGAAGCCGTCAGGTACTCTTATAGTATAAGTACTGCCGGCAGGAATATAAAAAAGCGTGTCATCTGACGCATTATAATGTTGGTTTTCAATAACAATCTCGCCGCTTCCCGAAATTATGTAAAACAGTCTGCAGTCGCTGACTCTTACCGTGATTTCGTCCATTTTATAATCAAATTCGGAAGCATATCTCACGAAAGGATTTATTTCTCCAAGCTTCATGCTGTACCTCAAAATATTTGTTTTATTAAAAAACAGATGTGTTTTCTTGATTTATATTACCACAAAATAATGATACAATCAAGATATAAACGTAAATTTATAAACAAAGGAGAGTCGGAGTGTGAAATTTTCGGTCGGACTTCCGAGGATGAATCCTGACTTCGTAAACGATATTGTCGAGTATAAGGACAGCGTGGGCGAGGTCTATTTTGCGTGGGGAGATTTTGCAAGCGGCAGGTCAAACGGCTCGGATATGAGTGAGCTTACCGAGTGGGAAAGACAGACAGAGCAGGTGTCGTACCTCGACAAGCTCTCGCAAAACGGTATACCGTTTAATCTTCTGTTTAATGCAAACTGCTACGGTGCCGAGAGTCAGTCGCGTGCGCTGTTCAAAAAAATCGGCACTACGGTTGACTATATTCAGTCAAAATACGTACTGAGCTCGGTTACCACAACGTCGCCGCTTATAGCTAAGTTCATCCACGATAATTTCGAGGAACTTGAGGTGCGCGCTTCCGTCAATATGGAAATAGGCACCCCCGAGGGAATGGACTATATTGCAAAATATTTTGACGGCTACTATATGAAGCGCGAGTACAACCGTGACTTTGACGTAATAAAAAAGCTTCGCGCGTGGTGCGACGAAAGAGGCAAGAAGCTTTATTTGCTTGCCAACAGCGGCTGCCTCAACTTCTGCTCGGCACACAACTTCCACGATAATCTCGTTGCTCACGAGAGTGAGATAGCGAAAATGGACAATGCGTACGGCTTCACGGGTATATGCAAGGAATATTTAAGTGATCCCGATAACTACGGCGCGCTGATAACGAACACCAACTTTATAAGACCTGAGGATATACACAAATACGAGCCTTATTTTGACGGAATAAAGCTTGCGACGAGAATCAACAGAAATCCGTCGCAGATTCTCAAAAGCTACGTCAGACAAAAGTACAGCGGAAACCTTTTGGAGCTTCTTGAGCCGGCGCACAGTATCTACCCGTACGTGCTTGAAAACGGCGATGAGCTGAAAATAGTGAAAATAGATACGACAGGAGGAATAGTCGATGTTAACCGGCAAGATGATTAAGGAAGCGGCGCTTGCGGCAGGAGCAGACGCGTGCGGAATCGCGCCTATGTCGCGCTTTGTGGGCGCGCCCGATGAAATGAACCCCCAATTTCTTTTCCCCGAGGCAAAGAGCTGCATCGGCTTCGTTTTCAGAATTCCGAGAGGAGTTCAGAGAGGAATCGAGGAGGGAACGCAGTTTTATCAGTATCCCTCGATGGCGTACGGCGGAATAAACGAGATATTCGCGCCCGCGGTGCTTTACCAGGTAGGTAAGCTCATCGAGGACGAGGGCTACGAGGCGTTCGTTTACCGTAACACGGGAGCGCGCGGAGTGGTGTCCGATATGGACGGAAGCCCCGGAAACAGTCTTTCTCCCGAGGAGGAGATAGAGATAACCGAAAACGCCAAGAAGCACACGGCTCACCACAGAAGCGTACAGTACACAAGACCCGTGAGAGAGGGTGTTGTCGCTCCCGACCTTCAGTTTCAGTTCAGACTTGCGGCGGTAGCCTGCGGTCTCGGTGAGATAGGCTGGAGCAAGATGCTCTTAACTCCCGAATTCGGACCTCTCCAGAGAGTGGCGTTCCTTTTCACCGACGCCGAGCTTGAATACGATGAAATGTATAACGGCGAGCCGCTTTGCAGAAAGTGCGGCGCATGCGTGAGAGAGTGTCCCGGCGGATGTATCCCCCCTATGAACTCGGGCAAGACCATTCGCGTTCAGATAGAGGACAAGGTCATCGAGTGGGGCGACATCGATATGTGGAGATGCTACGCGTTCTACACCCACGCAGGCAGATATTATAACCCCTTTGTTCCCAAGGAGGTCTGGGACAAAAACGAAAACGGTGCGCTTGACCTTATGGAAGGCGTTACCGACGTTGCAAACGAAAAAGAAATAATGAAGGTCTACAACGCGCTTCAGAAGTACTTTCCGAGCTGGGTAGGCTATAATATGGCAAAATGCGGCGGATGCATCAGGGCCTGCGTAAGCATGCTTGAGAAAAAGGGCGGATGTATGGAGGGCAGATTCGACAAGCCTCTCCGTAACCGTAAAAAAGCTTGGAAGCTTGACAGATAATACGGAAAGGTGATGATAAACTGATGATTACGGCTAAGATGATAAAGGACAAGGCGCGTGAGCTTGGCGCGACTGTCTGCGGAATCGGCACACTCGATATTTTCGAGGGTGAGCACATACAGCGAGACCCCAAAATGATACTCCCTGCCGCGAAGTGCATAATCGGTTTTGGATTTGCAGTTCCGAAGGGACTTTACAAGGCAATGGAGTCCGACGCGCAGTATTATGCGTATACAACTCTCGGAGTTAAGTACATAGATGAGGAAATGGCAGAGATATTCCTTCTTAAGATCGGCGCTATGATCGAAAACGCGGGCTACGACGCCTGCCTTCAGAAGGCTATACCCAATCTTCGTATAAAGGGCGACAAGACCACAAACCCCGAGGTGGTCGACACATACGAGCTTATCCACGCGGAGGCGGTAGAGGCAGGCAAGCCCATCCCCGACGTTATAATTGACTTCGGCAAGGCGGCGAAGGCGTGCGGTATCGGTGAAGCGGGGCTTTCGGGCAAGATAATAAACCGCGAGTACGGACCGTTTATGAGATACTGCTTTATCATAACCGACGCACCCCTTGAGTGTGACTCAGAGTACAGTGAAAACCTCTGCGAGGGCTGCGGCAAGTGTAAGGCGGCGTGCCCCGGCAAGGCGATAAGCGACGCGGGACTCGACACCTGGCAGTGCTCGGTCTACTACAAGGGCGCGCACAAGTCAAATCCGTTTATGAAGGAGGACTTCCTCAAGGACCATCCCGAAAGAGAAGCTATAATTAACGGTGAAAAGCGCTTTGACGCCGATAGCGCAAGAGAGATCTACAAGCACCTCAAATTCCTTCCGAACACGCATTGGGGATATTCTCCCTGCCTTTGCGGAAGAAAATGCGATATTGCGTGCTATAAGCATATAAAGGGGGAATTTTAAGTGAAAGAGAGGATAATCAAGCTCGCGAAGGAGACCGGCGCGGATATAGTCAAGCTTGCTCCTGCAGAAAGATTCCCCAAGGATAGCGCGATATTCAAGCTTATGCCGAACGTCAAGACGGTAATCGGCTTTGCCTTCAGAATACTCAGAGGCGCGTGCAGAGGAATTGAAGAGGGAAGCACATATTATCAATATACAACTATGGCAATTGAAAACATGGAAGAGACCGTAATGCCGATGGCTACCGTCAGAGTGTCGACACTTCTTGAAGCAGAGGGCTATACGGCGCTTCCACAGAAGCTTCATCAGCTGATAATGTCGGAGGAGGACAGCACCAACCCCGAGGTCGCGTACGATGCTATATACAGAGGTGTTACTGCCGAAACTCAGATGAACTTCCCCGAAGCCGCGGTTTTGTGCGGACTCGGCGAGTTAGGACTTCACGGCTCGATCCTGACCGACGAATTCGGACCGCTTGTAAGATATTGCTTCGTTCTGACAGACGCTGAGCTCGAGCCCGATGAAATGTATACTCCTCATCTTTGCGACAAGTGCGGAAAGTGTATAAAGGCTTGCCCCGGTAAAGCCATCGACGAAAACGGAAGCATTGATAAGTGGCAGTGCTCGGTCTACTACAAGGGTGCGAACGGCACCAAGAATCCGTTTATGTCCCCCGACTATTTTTCTGAATTTGACAACAGAATAGATATAATTGCGGGTGAGGCTAAGGTCACACCCGAAACCGCAAGAGCAATTATCGACGCTATGCGTTTCTATCCTCCGACAAAACATTCCTACCAGTCGTCTATCTGCGGGAAAGCCTGCGATATGGCTTGCTATATACACCTTGAAGAAAAGGGTGCTTTAACAAAGAAATTCAAGACTCCGTTCAGAAAAAGAGAGCCTTGGCAGTTTGATATAAACGATTTTGCCGGAAAGGACACAAAATGAGAGCGATACACCTTGACGGAAGTGCTTGCGAGCTTGAGCCGGTAGTAGTAAAGAGCGAAAACCATATAAAGGTAAGTCTTTCCAAGAATATTGACTACTCGGATATCGACAGGGTGGAGTTCGACTATTTCGGCGCGGTAGCAAACGGCGACGAAACGGGCTACGCGGTCATTCCGAGAGGAGTCGGATGTAACGATTACACCCTCTGCTTTTTTGAAAAGCACACGGATGAGTTTGTCCGCGAGATAACCGAGAGCAATATGCCCGTGTACGGCGTAAAAAGCGGTGACAAGACCTTCCTCGCGGTAGTCAGCGGTCTGCCCTACGATTACACGCTCTGCGTAAAGCGCGAAAACAGCGGCTTCTATATTTATCCCATCTACGAGATACACGGCGAGGTAATACCCGAGGACCTTTGCGTCGAATACTTCTTCCTTGAGGGAGAGGACGCAGACTATTCGGGTATGGCAAGACGTTACCGTAAGTACAGACTCGACAAGGGCGAGCTTACTCCACTTGCTGAAAAAGCGGCAAAGAGCGAGTGCATAGACTATTCCGCAAAATCCGTAATGGTAAGAATACGTTGCGGCTGGAAGCCCGCGCCGCCCTTTGTAATGCACCAGACGCTTGAAAACGAGCCCGAAATGTTCGTAGCCTGTGACTTTGACAGAGTCGGTGAGATACTCGACGAGTTCAAGGCGCAGGGAATAGAAAAGGCGGAAATTTGCCTTGTCGGCTGGAACGTAAAGGGACACGACGGCAGATGGCCTCAGGCGTTTCCCGTGTGCGAGGAGCTCGGCGGCGAAGAAAAGCTCCGTGCCCTTATAGAAAAGGGTAAGAGTATGGGGTATCAGATGACCTGCCACTCAAACAGCTGTGACCAGTATGAGATAGCCGATATATATGACTCGGAAAACACACGCCGCGACCGCTTCGGTACTCCCGTTATCAACGCGGAGGCATGGAGTGGAGGCGAGATGTATCAGCTCTGCCCGAAGATCGGTTACGAGCAGGCACTTGATATGCTCCCGAAGATACGGGAGCTCGGCTTTACGGGAACACACTACCTCGACGTTCTCGGCGTAGTACACCCGAGACGCTGCTATCATCCTGACCACTACGTTGATTCGAGGGGTGCTGTCGCGTACGCGAAAAAGCTTTGCGAGCTATCCCGTGAAATATTCGGCGGTATATCCTCCGAGGGTACGTTTGATTTTATTTCCCCCTTCCTCGACTACGGTCTTTACGTCGGCTTCAGTAACGAAAACGACGGACTTGTTGACCGTCCCGTGCCGTTCTGGGAGATAGTATATCACGGCTATATGCTCTATAACCCCTATCCGCTTACCGTAAACTGCACCTTCAAGAACCATGAAAACATGCTTAAGGTAATAGAATACGGCGGAAGACCCTCGTTCTACTATTACTCCAAGTTTACGAACAACGGCTTCAACTGGATGGGTAACGATGACGCGGTATGTCCCGATGATGAAAGACTCAAGGACTCGGTCAAGCGTATCAAGCGCGGCTCCGAGCTCAATGACGAGATGCAGTCCTTCTGCTTTGAAACTATGGAAAAGCACGAGGAGCTTTCCGAGAACGTATACAGAGTAACCTACTCAAACGGTAAGACCGTTACCGTAGACTACAACAAGCTCACTTATGAGATAAAGTAAAAATCTATAAAAGCCTTTCCCTCAAGGGGAAGCCATAAAAAAGAGAAGCGCGTGTCGCTTCTCCTTTTTTGAATGGCCTTAATACGGTATTGTGTTTCCATATCACGCTGACTCCATAAGGCTCCCTCCGGAAGGGAGCTCCCGACGAAGTCGGGTGAGGGAGAGCGCGTAAACATAGAATTTTATCGATTTTGTTTGTCATGTAGGCTCCTTACGAAAGTTTTGTGAAGCAATACTTTTTCAACTCTCCTCCCGGAGGGAGGCTATTTTGAAAGCTTATTCTATCCCAAGAAGCCACGCGACCGAAACGTTGAGTATATTTGAAAGCTCGCGAAGCTCGTAATCTGCAACAAAACGAGTCCCGATTTCAATACGCGAAACGCTGTCGCGCTCAATTATAATTCCTGCCAGCTGAAGCTTTGCGGCA
>JAZNNG010000074.1:0-33818 GCA_045580165.1 Eubacteriales bacterium | reverse complement strand
TCCGTGGCTCCAGAATTCAATGCCTTGCTCGTCCCATTTCTTAACGTACGGGACAACAGCTGCGTTGGCTTCGTCCTCAAAACGGTATGAAATTGTACCGAATGATCCGGTGATATTTCTTTCTTCAAGTATCTGTGCAACGCGGTCAAAGTTTGTATTGTACGATGCTCTTCCGAGATCGTCAAACTTGAGCACCACGACAGGACGCGTCGTG
Organism: Eubacteriales bacterium; assembly: GCA_045580165.1. Lineage (GTDB taxonomy): Bacteria > Bacillota > Clostridia > Oscillospirales > CAG-272 > UBA4717. The sequence goes on along the minus strand of JAZNNG010000074.1, from coordinate 33,604 downwards.
CCTCTCTCGTAGGGTGTGCGGGGAGCAATCCTTGAGGGCACGAGGTCGCTGTAATTAAAGCTTTCCGCTTCTGCGCTCGTTTTGAAGAACGCTACGTACTGAACGTCGAACGTCTGCCCCTCTGTAAGCATTCCGCTGCTGCTGATATACGGCTTGAGCACAAGAGACGACATTCCGCGCGAGTAGTCAATGTCGCGCGTTTTGTTATCCTCTCGCTTTGCCTCGGTTACCGTGAAGTTAAGCTTAGTAAACACTCCTGTTTCGGTTATTATGTTCTTGGACTTCCAGCTCCAGCACTGACCGAAGCTTGACGAAAATCCATACCGCGCGCCAACTGCATTAGGGTCGTTGTTGTACCACATATAAGCGTTTGCGGGAACTGCATTTCCATTCGCCTCACTCGCTCTCGCGCCGACCACCATATATTTATATTCCGACACGTCAAACTGATCGAGATCGTTTATGCCAAACGCAATGTCGCCGCCCGTGAATCGGATGTATTCGCCGTCATCCGAAAGAGTACCTGTTTTCGCAGGCATAATGCTATATAGCTCCTCGGCGGTGAATACCTTGAATTCATAAGGCGTAATTTTGCCGAGAAGAGTCTCGTATCCACTCCAGCCCGCAAGATGGCGTGAAAGCGCGATCGCATCTTTTGACGTTATTTGGTCGTCGCTGTCAATGTAAGCGTTTTCTGTGGAAATACTATTATAACCGGACCAGTTTGCGAGATAGCGGCATAATGTTACCACATCTGCCGGCGTGACCTCGCCGTCACCGTTGATGTCGCCGTAGTTTGCGGCAGAAACGGCGACTATGGTGGATATCATCATGATTAGCGTCAAAATGAGAAAAAGAAATTTTTTCATAAAAACTCCTGAAATTATTTATTTGCTAAAGCTGATCTCGCAGATTCCGTGGCCGTAATTGGTTCCGTTGTATTTAGTTACCACTTTAATATACTTTGCTTCTTTATTTATATTGACCGTCTGCTTTTCGCCAAAGGTAGTAGGAGCAACGCCTTGTGCCGCAAGCTCAAAATTCACGTTATCATTTGACACGAGGATTTCAAACGGTGCATTTTGTGAGTACCATACAATTTCCGCTGACTTGACTGTCGCCGTATCTTTAAGCTCATACACGATATCTCTGTCGGTCTTGCCCTCGCAGTACCAGTATGTTTCAACGTCACCGTCGAACGAATATTCACCGAGTGCCACGGGATCCTTCTGATAGTCGTCGTAGGTTGCCTTGACAATTTCGATACCGTTTGTACCGAGCTCCTGCTTTGTGAGCTCGGGGATTATGGTGACCGTTTTCGTCGAATGCTCCCAGTGGACGAGTGAGCCGAACGCCTCGGCAACTGCTCTTACGGGAACGAGCGTGCGGGATTCGCCGTTTTCCTCGAGTATAACGGGAACTACGTCCATAACGTAATGAAGCTCGCCGTTTTTGTAAAGCTCGGGCTTACCTATCGTGAGCTTTATGGTGTCGCCGTCCTTTGTGGAGGTGACGGTGCGTGTTTCGCCGTCCCATTCAACCTCGGCACCGAGAGCTTCAAATATGCCTCTGAGCGGCACCATTGTTCTTCCGTCGATAAGAGTAGGTTTGACGTCGAAATCGATATATTGGTTTTCGATCCTTACCTCGATGGGCTTTCTTACGTAGTGATCGGATGCGGCTTCGGTGGGAGTCATAAACGTACAGCCGTCCGCTATGAGGTAGTCTATCATTTCTTCAAGAACATTGAGCTGGGAGTTTTTGTAGTTACCGGGATGTATCTGAATGAATATGTGGGAGTTGTATTTCTGGTAGCTGTACATAATTTTGAAAGCGTCGAGGTCCTGAGTACCGGGAACACCGCCGGGCTCAAGCGCGCAGTGGTTTCTTATGTGATACACGCTTGAAACATTGTCGTCGTAGTAGCCATGGAAGAAGGCTTTGATCTCGGGGAAGTTGTCCTTTACCATAATAATGGTGTCTCTGCCCGAGTTGTTGTGGGGAGAACCGAAGCTTGTGATCTTGAGTCCCGTTGTTCTCTCGAACTCGTCAAGAGTGCGCTTGAAGTTTGTGAGCTGGGTATCGTAATCGTCGGTTGAAAATTCTTCTTTAGTGTGGTAAAAGCCGTGATGCCAGATCTCAATACCGTCCTCTTCTATCCATTTTTTCATATAGGTGATGAGAGGCATTTTGGGACTTACACCGAGAATTGTGTTTCCTACAAGACCGAATGATGCAACGATATCTCTTTCTCTGAGAATTTTTGCGACTCTGTCAAAGGTCAAAAAGTTTCCGCCGAGGTCGTCGAATTTGAGGATAACGACGGGGCTGCTTCCATCGTGCACGAAAGGTGTGCGCTTGGGTGCTGTGGCGGGATCGTACGTGCTTATGTCGAATTTCTCGGCATCAGACATACTCTTGAAAAATCCTATGTAGCTTATATCAAAGCTCTCGCCTGCTTCAAGCATACCAACGCTTGTGCTGAAGGGCTTTATTACGACCGTAGCAATACCGCGAGTGTAGTCGATGCCGTCGGGAGCATTGTCCTGACGCTTTGCGTTGGTCACGGTGAAGCTTACCTTCTCGAACGTTTCGCCTGCGTTAAGGACGTTGTTTGACGTCCAGCTGCCGCAAACACGGAACGATGAGGTAAAGCCGTATCTTACGCCGAATGCAGGGTCATCGTTGTACCACATGACCGCGTCACCGGGAATAGTGTTGCCGTTTGATGCGCTTGCTCTCGCGCCGACCACCATATATTTATACTCCGACACGTCGAACTGGTCGAGGTCGTTGATGGTGAACGCAACATTGCCGTCTGTGAAGCGGATATAGCTTTTGTCATCCGAGAGCGTGCCGTTCGTAGCGGGCATGATCGATAAAAGCTCATCTGCAGTAAAGAGCTTGAAGTCGTTGCCGCTTGCACAAGCCGAAAGCATAAAAGCTATTGTCAAAAGCGAAATAAGCATAATGAAAAGCGATATCTTTTTCATGGTTTTCTCCTTCATATAATGATTCATCATAATTATATCATAACGTGACGTGGATTTCTACTCAAATATTACAATTTTTTGGTAAGATTTTACAAAATTTGCTTTTTGCAAATAAAATGGAGGCAGGGGGTGTACCGTCACCAATTCGCGTAAGTCTTTGTTAAGACACCGTTTACAATTACGGACTTAAAGCGTTAAAAATCAAATAAAAAAGCAGAATTTTCCACAAAAAGCAACGCTTTGTTAACGGTGATGTCAAAGTGCTTACAAAGGGGTAAAATCCATTGAAGCGACTTGCTCGCTGTGTTATCATAGTTACGCAGAAGCGAGGCAGACCTCGGAGACGGGATATGGCTCGGACTTCTCAAAAAAATATTTATGGAGGAAGTTTTTTGATGAAAAATTTCAAAAAGATTTTGTCTCTGGCTCTTGCGGCTCTTATGATAATGAGCACGTTTGCAGTCAGCACATCGGCTAAGAACTTCACCGACGTTCCCTCTGATTATAAATATGCCGAGCAGATCAATATCATTTCAGACATCGGCGTAACGGTTGGCACGAGCGCAACCGAATATTCTCCCGAAACACCCGTGGCGCGTGACCAGATGGCTCTTTTACTTTACAGACTTATGGTAGGTAACGACAATGCGGGCAAGGTAAACACCACACCCTTTACAGACCTCAGAGACCCCACCTATAACGGTGCTATCTCCTGGGCGTATGCAAACGGTTACATCATCGGAACCTCCGCGACCAAGTTTGACCCCGCAGCGGGCATCACGCTTCAGGACGCGATGACAATACTCGTACGTATTCTCGGTCACGAGAATGACAAGATGGTAAGCGGTTATCCGTGGACCTACATCAACTCCGCGGTAAAGCTTGACCTCGACGTTGAGCTTGAAGACATCGACTACAAAAAGACTCTCACCCGTGGCGAGACCGCAGCGCTTCTTTTCAATGCGCTCACGGCGGAATACATAATTCCGAAGACCGCCGCAAACGGTGCGACACTCTTTGAAACAAGCACTATCATTGAAAAGATCTTCGGCTACAAGCTTGAAGAAGCGACGATAGTTGCAACCAACGATTACTCCACAGGAACAGCTCAGGCAGTAGTTAAGGAAGATTACGTAAGCCTCTCCTACGAAGACGAAAACGGCGACTCCAAGATGATCACCGTTCCGTACAGAGACCTCGGTCTTGAGGGCGATGCAAACTCAAGCCTCGGCAAGAGAGTAAAGGTTATTTACAGCATTGACTCCGCAAAGAACGCATCGGTTCTCGGCGCTACCGAGATCGGACGTGAGGACAAGCTCACAGACGGTATCGAAGCGTCCGTGAAGAACGATACGGTTGATCACATTGAGATAGACGGCGTTAAGTATCAGGTAGTGGAAGAGCTTTCCGACAAGCTTTCCACAAACGCAAACGAGCTTCTCGTTTTCGCATACGATAACGATGAAAAGCTTGCTCAGATCACCTCAAACGAGGCTCTCGCGGCGCTCCTCGGAGTATACGAAGCAAGGGTTATCTTTGATAACAGAAGCGACGAGGCAGCAAGCAGAATTATTATCAAGCCCTACGGCTTTGATAAGCTCGAGATCTCGGGCAAGGGCGAGTATAACATCGCTGACGGTCTTAAGGCAGACGAGCTTGACGGCGGTATTATAAATACTGCAAAGGCAGATGACGGCGACTACGTTCTCTACTACTACAATGAAGCAAACAAGTCCCTTGAAATCGCAAGCGTTGTTCCCGTGTCCGCGGCTCAGACGGTAAACAGACTTACCGATACTACCGTAAGACTCGGCAGCACCACCTACGAGCTCGGCTGCGAGGCTCTCGGAATCACCGCTGAGTCCATCAAGAACCAGCTTACGGTAGGTGAAAAGGTGCGCGTTGTTGCAGTCAACGGTATGATCCTCGCAATCAGCGACGGTATTGAGACAGGTACTGCATCTAACTACCTCATCACTCTCACAGAGTCAAGACCCGTGTTCACTAACGGCACCTTCGGCTACGCAGTCAAGGTAAACATCGACGGTAACGTAATGTCCGTGTTCTCCGAGACCGAAGGCGTAGTAGCAGGCAAGGCTTACAGATACACCGTAAACGACGACGGCGTATACACTCTTATCCCCTACGTAGTAAACGACGGTATTATCGATTCCGGCAGCGACCAGTTCGTACAGAACGTAAACGGCGCAGACGAGATCGCAGTTATAATTGAAGAAGCTGACGGCGTGACCTTTACCGATAAGGGCGCAAGCTACGAGCTTGACACAGGCGTGTCCTCCTTCGTATCCTCCTCGTCCGCTTTCCAGGGCAACATTGACTTCATCACAGGCAAGAATACGGTAATAGTGATCGGTAACGGCGACGGTGACTACGTTGTAAGAAAGGGCGAGTTTGACGGAAGCATCACAGTAGAGGACGGCGCGTATATCGCGGCAATCTTCGACAACGAGATAGGTAACGTTGAGGCTATAAGATACCTCTACATCTCGAACGGCTCTGTTGGCGGCGCAACAAGCACTGTCAAGGCAGTAAAGGTACTTGAGTACATAGGTATCGAGTACGTTGACGGTAAGGTTTATACCGTATACAACACCTTAAACCTTGATACGGGCAACGTTGAGCAGCTTAACTCCGTAAGCTCCGATCTCATCCCCGGCAACAACTACAAGCTCAACAACGACGGCACGGTGTCTGCGGTAAGCGCTGAAATTGCAGGCGGTATCATCACGGGCTACACAAACGGCACAGTAACCATCGGCAACGACACGTTTGCTCTTGCGGAAAACGTAAACATCTTTGAGATCGACGAGGAATTTGAGGTTAAGAGCCTCAAGCTCTCCTCCGCGTATATGTCAAACGTTGAGTACGTAACCGAAGACGGTAAGGTGACCTCCATCATCGTTCTCGGTGACGCACCCCTCACCGCATCCTATAACGGCAGTGAGATAAGCGTGACCTGCGGCTTTGAGCTTGACGGTATCACAGACATCTCAATGAAGAGCTTAAAGCTCAACGGCAAGACTGTTGATATCACCGACTTCAATATGAGCCGTTCGGGCAAGGATATCACCATCATTCCCGACGAAGCACTTGCAGAAGGCAAGTACGAGCTTACTCTGAATATCGGCGGCGGTACGTCCTCTGTGGAATTCACGGTAGCTGAATAAAAACCAAAGCACCCGTTTCAGACGGGTGCTTTTTCTTTCCCCTCAGAGCTCAAGAATAAATGCCGCAGGGCGGAGGGATCAATATTGCCGACAACACCACAAAAAATAAAATTTTAATTTTTTTAACAATTAAGTTGACAAATCAGAATTGTTGAGATATAATATTAAGGTAAATTAAATCGGCAAACCAGTCGAAAGGTTGGGACGCAAAGCATTAGTGCCTAAGCAGTTTATTCTGTATGGTTGACTGGCCGCAACTTTTTGTTGCGGCTTTTTATTTTTCAAGAAGGAGTGGAGTGAAATGAATTCAAAAAAGCAGAGCCCTGTTCTCGTTTTTGAGAATATTGACGGCGTTGACGTACTGAAAACCGAATATATTTCAAACGAAACCATTCCCGAGACCCTTAACGGTGAAAGCGGCTTCCACGTTTTTCACGTAAGAATGCTCACCGAGCTTATTCTTCATCAGCTCAGGCGAGTGAAGCCTGAGCTCGGACTTGACGATGAGACCATTGCGTCGATTTCGGTGGCGTCGTCGCTTCACGATATAGGAAAAAGCAAAATACCCCAGAGCATTCTTGATTTTCCCGGCAGACTTTCTCCGAGCGAGTTTGATATAGTAAAAAAGCACTCGGCATTCGGCGAAGATATAATATCACGCGCCGAAAGCGACGTAGACCCCGTTACACTGAAGCACGCGAAGGATATAGCGAGAAGCCATCACGAGCGTATTGACGGTACGGGCTATCCCGACGGACTTGAGGGCGATAAGATCCCCGTGTCAGCGCAGGCGGTGTCCCTTGCCGACGCCTTTGACGCGCTCACCAGCGTCAGAAGCTATAAGGATGAGCTTTCTCAGGATGTTGCGATAGAAATGATATCCAACGGAATGTGCGGAGTCTTTGACCCCGTGCTGGTGGATTGCTTGCTCCACGTAGTAAACGATAAGGTGCTTACCGACATCAGAGACAGGGTAAAGAGGGCAGGAAGCGTAATTTCCGACCCGACCGTATTTATTCCGAAGAAGGTGCTTTTCGTTGGAAACGTAGGATACGTTACCGAAGAAATGGTAGAAACTGCGTTCGGACTTGCCGAAGTTGTCATAGCTGGTGAAAGTAAGCTCACTCAGAGGCGCGGACTCAAGATATTCAATATGGCAGAGCCGCCGATAAGAGCGATCCTCGAAACCTATGATTTTGACGTTATAGTGTATCTTGCGGGCGACCTCACCTACGATAGCTACCTCGCAAGCGACTCCGAGGAGCTGCGTGAGGTTCTTAGATACTCAAGTGAAAGCCAGAAGGACATAAAGCTTCTTTACTTCTCGGCGCTTGACGCCGCGTTTGAGGGTCAGAATGACCGAGGCGTTTTAGCGCAGGGTAGCGAGAGGCTATGCGAGTATTACGCAAAGAGCCGGGGTCTTGACGTCAAGATAATACGCATACCGTATCTTTATAGCGGCACCGAGGAAAACGACTGGCTTTATATGCTCTTTGATAAAATGGACAAGAGCGATAAGGTGGTCATAAACGAGCTTCCCTCGTCAAAATGCTATTTTCTCTCCACGGGCGACCTTGCCGAGCTTATAAGCAGGCTTGTCGATAACTGGACGACGGGTAAGGGCATTCTTACCATAAACGACGAGTTTGGTATAACGTTCTCAGACTTGTGTACCTTCCTTGCGGGACTGAAGAGTGGCACGACGTTTGATTTTACGGGTGAAAATACGGCCAAGGAGCTTGTCACGAATAACAGAGCCGTACGCAATCAGTACGGATGGTTTTCAAAAATATCTGTGCTTGAGGAGCTTGAGGCGGAATACGAAAATTACAAGCTTTCCCGAAAGGCGAAGTCTGATACTCTGCTTGATAAGCTTCGCGCGTGGCTTGAGCGTCACGGAACGGTTATAAAAACGCTTGAGCTTATCGTGATGTTCTTGCTTTCCGAGCTTCTGACGCATATAACAGATTCCTCGATATATTTCTCGATAGTTGATTTCAGAACTGTTTTTATTGTGATAATGGCAACGGTGCACGGACTCTCGTGGGGACTCGCGGCGTCGGGACTTGCGTCGCTCGCGTGGTTTTTCGCAAAGCTCGCGTCGGGTACGAAGTGGCTGACTATATTCTACGAGCCGTCAAACTGGCTTGCCTTCGTTTTCTATTTCCTTGTCGGCTCGGTCTGCGGTTACGTACGTCTTAAGAACGACGATAAGATAAAATTCACCTCCGAGCAGAACGACCTGCTTGAGGAAAAGCTTGTTTTCACAAGAGAGCTTTACGACGATACGTACAGAGAAAAGCGTGACCTTAAAAAGCAGATAATCGGCTCAAAGGACAGCTTTGGAAAAATATTCGATATAACGAGAAAGCTTGACACGGTAGAGCCGAGAAAGCTTTATCTCAAGATAATGGAGACCTTTGAGGACGTGCTTGAAAACAAGAGCATAAGCGTGTATTCGGTCAATGCGGAGAGCCGCTTCGGAAGACTTGAGGTTGCGTCGAGAGATATATCGGCGGACCTATCAAAGTCGATATCTCTTGATACCTACGCATCCGTGCTTGAACGCGTGTCCGAGGGTGAGATATGGAGAAATACCGAGCTTGACCCGAAGCTTCCGAGCTATGCCGCGGGAGTAAGCAGAGCAGGGAAGATAGAGCTTCTCATATTTATCTGGAACGTAGGAGTTGACCAGCGCTCGCTTTACTACGCAAACCTTTTCAAAATTCTCTGCGATCTCGTACAGATATCGCTTCTCAGAGCCCTTGACTATAATCAGGCAATGCTCGAAAAGCGTTATATCGAGGGTACGCGTGTGATGAAGGCAGAGGAGTTTGCGGTTGTGCTTGAGGACTTCAACAATATGGCGCAAAAGAAGGTATTTTCCTTCGTTGCGCTTGATATTGACTGTAAGGGACACAGCTTTGCCGAGGCTGATGCAATTCTCGGCAGACGCATCAGAGCAAACGATATCCTCGGTGACGGCGGTGACGGACACTTAAAGCTACTTTTGTCGCAGGCGACCGAGAGCGATCTTGCGGTAATACTCCCGAGATTTGAGGGACTTGATATAGATTTAACCGTAATTTAACGTATCAAACGGCAGAAAGGAGATATGTGATGCAGCTATATTTAATATTTTCGGCAGTACATATCCTCTGTTCTGTCATAGTTCTTCTTGGAATAGTCTTCGGGCATCTCAGAATACATAAATATATGTTTTTCATCGTGCTGCTTATCCCGTTTTGGGGACTTGTTGCGGCACTTATACTGCATTTCCACGTCGGCGCGTACGTTGACGGCAAGTACGATATTCATATAGAAAAGATGAAGCTTGAGTCCGAGCTTTACAAAAGCGTCACGGTAGACGAGGGCAAGGGCGCGGATTCGATAGTGCCGATAGAGGAGGCTCTGATCGTAAACTCGGCGAGAGAGCGACGCGAGATAATTATGGACGTGCTCAACGATAACCCAAAGGAATACGTTGAGTTTCTTAAAAAGGCGGGAAACAATGAGGATACCGAGGTCGTTCACTACGCAGTTACCGCGATGGTGGAGATATCCAAGGAAAACGATTATACTCTCCAGCAGCTTGAAACGAGATATTCCCGTGAGCCAGATAACTATGAGGTCGTTGAGGAGTACTGTAATTTTTTGTGGAGCTGCCTTGAGCAGGGACTTATGCAGGGACAGCTCGAGCTAATGAACAGAAGCCTGTTTTCGACCCTCGCCAAAAAGAAGATTTCTATGGCGGGAGGACTTGAGGATTACGTAAGACTTGCCATAAACGAGCTTAAGCTCGGAAACTATACCGATTGTAAGGTCATAATCGACAAGGTGCTTGAGCTGTGGCCGACGAGTGAGGAGTCTGTCATTTTAAGACTCCGCTATTTTGCCGCGCTCGGCGATGCGGACGGCATAAAGGAGCTTATTGAGGAAACGGAAAGAGGAAGAATATACCTCTCGTCAAGGGCAAAGGAGGAGCTGGCATTTTGGAAAAGCTAAAGAAGGCGAACGGTTTCAGATTTGGCGGAATTGTTTTGGTTGCCCTTATATTCACCCTTATCGGTGTGATATGCTTTATCGAGAGAAGCGGAATAAGCTACAATTACCAGCACCGTTCGATCGGTTATATGCCCACGGAAGAAATTGTCACCAAAGAGACCGCGTGGGAAAGCATCCCGAAGACCGACCTTTTGCTTTGGAACAGTAACAGTACAGAGAGCGTTATCGCTTATAAGGAGTTCGAGGTCACCTACAAGGATATGAAGGTAGGGTATGTTCCCGTCGACCTTGCACACGAGTCGGTTCCGGAATTTGACGGCTTTGATGCGGTGACTGTGCTTCTCGTTGACCTTGAGCCGTTGGGAGAATCGGTTTTAGAGATTGCCGACTTCGTACGCGAGGGCGGCGGCGCGTATTTCCCTCTGACACTCAGAAAAAATCTCTATTCGGCAATACTTGAGGGAATGATGGGAATTGCTGAGGCATCGTATGAAAATACGCTTGTTGAAGGCATATACGTCGACGCCGACTTTATGGTTGGCGGCGGCAGAGGCTTTGCAGTTCCGAGCCCGTTTGATTCGGCACTTGCCCTGCAGCTTACCGAAAAAGCAAAAGTATACGCGTATACCGACGACGAAAAAAAGGTACCGCTTATATGGGAATGCGCATACGGCGAGGGAAAATTCGTCATAAATAACTTCGGAATTTACGAAAAGGTTACGAGAGGCTTTTTCGCGGCGTCCTACTCCTTGCTCAAGGACGTGGTGGCGTACCCCGTAATAAACGCCTCCACCTTCTTCCTCGATGACTTCCCGTCACAGATACCGTCGGGCTCGAGCGAGTACATAGAGAGGGACTATAACACCACCATCCGCGACTTTTACGTTAATATCTGGTGGCCCGATATGATGAATTTCACCGACCGATACGGCATCAAGTATACGGGACTTGCGATAGAATGCTACGATGACACGGTGGACGGCACCACAACCCCCGCCCCCGACAAGGGCACCTTCCTGAATTTTGGAAATATGCTTATGAGGCAGGGTGGAGAGATAGGCTATCACGGCTACAATCATCAGCCGCTTTGTCTTGATGGTGCCGATTACAAAGGCATCTACGATTATAAAATATGGGATAGCACGGACGCTATGAAGAGCGCGTTTGACGAGCTTGTGGACTTTTGCGACGAGCTTTTCCCGGACGTCAATATGTCGGTCTACGTTCCCCCGTCAAACCTTTTGTCCGACGAGGGCAGGGAGTTCCTTATAAGTGAGTATCCGCAGATAAGAACGATATCGGGAATATATCTTCCCGACGATCAGCTTGATTTTGCCTGCATACAGGAATTTGATGTTGATGTAAACGGAATCGTTGACCTTCCCCGTATTGCCTCCGGATGTGAGCTTGACGAATTTACAACACTCGGTATAATGTCAGAGCTTAACCTGCACCTTGCAAACAGCCACTTTAGCCACCCCGACGACTCGCTTGACCCCGATCGCGGGGCTGAGCTTGGATGGGAGAGGCTGAAGACGGGCTTTAACGATTATTTGAGCTGGCTATATTCGTCTGCACCCATGATAAGAAACTTCACGGCGAGTGAAATGTCGGGCGCGATACAACGTTACATCGCTTCAACCGTTTCGGTCGAAAAGGGCGACGGGAAATATACTCTGAAAATAGGAAATTTCTATGACGAGGCGTGGGTGATGGTGAGGTTCAATAAGGACGAGCCGCTAACGATCGACGGCGGAAGACTCACGAGGGTTACAGGGAATCTGTACCTGGTTGAAGCAAAGCGGGACACGGTGACCGTGTTCCTTAAATAGGAGAAAAAATTGAGGATCTGTTTGGTTTTGGAGGGGTGCTACCCCTATATAAACGGCGGCGTGTCCACCTGGATGCACCAATATATAACCGAAATGCCCGAGCACGAGTTTGTACTTTGGGTCATCGGCGCCAAGGCCGAGGATCGTGACAAATTCGTATACAAGCTGCCCGAGAACGTGAGTGAGGTATATCAGGTGTTCCTCGACGACGCGCTCAGAGTACGGGACAAGGGCGTGCTTTCACATAGCTTTACAGCGCCCGAAAGAGAGGCGCTCTCGCGTTTGGTAACCTCGGATCATCCGGACTGGGATCTGCTTTTCGATATGTATCAGGTAAAGAAGATAAACCCGATGTCATACCTTAAAAGCGAGAGCTTTTTGAAAATTCTGACCGAAACCTGCGAGAAGGAATTTCCGTACATAGCGTTTTCGGAAGCCTTTCATTCGGTGCGCTCAAGACTTTTACCCGTCCTGTACCTGATGGGCACCGAGATACCCGACGCCGACGTTTACCACGCCATCTCGACGGGATACGGCGGACTTCTCGCTTCAATGGGTGCGTACATAAACAAAAAGCCCCTGCTTCTGACAGAGCACGGTATATATACCCGCGAAAGAGAAGAGGAGATAATCCGCGCAAAGTGGGTAGCGCGCGCGTTCAAGCCGCAATGGATAGACTTTTTCTATATGCTCTCCGACCTCATCTACGATAGAGCCTTTCGTGTGACCGCGCTTTTCACGAGAGCTATGTATACGCAGATAGATATGGGCTGCGATCCCGAAAAATGCCGAGTGATCGAAAACGGAATAAGCTACGAGCGACTGTGCAACATTCCTCTCAAGAAGGAGGACGGAAAGGTCGATATCGGCGCGGTAGTACGTCTTGCGCCCATCAAGGACATAAAGACTATGATATACGCGTTCTTCGAGCTTTGCTCAAGAGTTGACAACGCGCGCCTTCACATAATGGGCGGTGTTGACGACGAGGAGTACGCCGAGGAATGCTATGCGCTGGTACGTTCGCTCGGGCTTGAAGATAAAATAATATTCACGGGCAGAGTAAATATCATAGAATACTTTGAAAAGCTCGATTTCACCCTGCTGACAAGCATCTCCGAGGGACAGCCTCTGTCGGTGCTTGAATCCTTTGCGGCAAGACGCCCCGCAGTGACCACCGACGTTGGATGCTGCAGCGAGCTTCTTGACGGCAAGCCGGGCGACCCGTTCGGAAAAGCGGGATTTATAGCGCCCCCCATGCAGAGAGAAAAGCTTGCCTCGGCAATGGAAATGTTCTGCAACTCGCGTGAGCTTATACTCAAATGCGGCGAGGCAGGTCAGAAAAGGGCGTACGAATACTTCAGATATAACATAATGATCACGAAATACAAGAATCTCTATAAGGAGGTGGAGGACGAGTGGCAGGCATAGGCTTTGAGCTTAAACGTCTGTTTGCCAAAAGAGGAATATTTGAATCGGTAAAGGCATTCGGCTATGCGACGGTCGTGTGCGCGGGACCGATGTTACTCGGCGTATTGCTCTTACTCGGTCTGATGGGACTTTGCTCCGTCTCGGGAGTTCCCGTATATAACAGAGAGCTTCTTATATGTATGATAACCTATACGCTCCTTGCGTCAATTATGGCGACTGCGTTCTTTTCGATGGTGGTTACCAGATATGCCGCCGATATGATGTATGAGGAAAATCATCAGGCAGTGCTTCCGTCCTTTTGGGGCTCGAGCGTGATAATGATGATACCGGGCAGTATCCTGTACGGCATATTTCTCTTTTTTTCCGGCGCGACATTCTTGCAGCAGTTTTTGTGCTTTATTTTCTTTAACGAGCTTATAATAGTGTGGAACGCGATGAGCTATCTCAGCGCCATAAAGGATTATAGAAGCATTTCCGTATCGTTTTTGACATCGATCTTATCAATATTCATGATCGGCTTTATTCTTCTGAAATGCGGACTTCCCGCGATAGAATCGCTCTTATGTGCGGTGACGGTTGGATACGGAATAATGATGATCTGGGACGTAGTACTGATACAGGGCTATTTTCCCGAATCAGAGGTTGGCGCGTTTACCTTTATGAAGTGGATAGACGAGTTTTTGCCTCTTGCGCTTACGGGACTTCTCGTGAACGCGGGAATGTTCGCTCACATTATTACAATATGGTTCAGCGAAATAGGAGTGCAGGTGCACGGACTCTTATACAGCGCGCCGTTTTACGACGTTCCCGCGCTGATAGCGTTTTTGACCACCATAATGACGACGGTCAATTTCGTGGTGTCGGTCGAGGTCAATTTTTACTCAAAGTATAGAAACCATTATAGTCTTTATAATTACAAGGGAACCATCGGTGACATCAAGCAGGCGGAAAAGGAGATGCTCAAAACGCTGAAAACAGAGCTTCTTTACACCGCGATAAAGCAGCTTTTGTTCACGGCGGTCTGTATAGCGGTCGGCGGATATGTTCTCGACGCGCTTCCTCTCGGCTTCAATGAAATGATGAGAGGATACTTCAGAACACTGTGCGTAGCGTACGGACTTTACGCCATTGGAAATATGCTTATGCTGATACTTCTTTATTTTACCGACTACAAGGGCTCGCTCCTCACGAGCGCGGTGTTTGCCGCAGGCTCGGTGGTGTTCACCCTCGTGTCGCTTATGTTCCCGTCGGTTTATTACGGCTTCGGCTTTTTGCTGGCATCTCTTGCCTTTACAATAGTCGCAGTCATCAGACTCGATTACTTTACCAAAAGGCTTCCGTACTACATACTCGCGGCTCAGCCGCTTGTGGCAGAGGACAGAAGCGGATTCTTTGCAAGACTCGGAGTTTTTATGGACGAGAAATTCGGCAGAAAGGATAAAAAATGAGTTTAACACGAAAAATTGCAGTTTTTTTATCTCTCGTGCTTGCACTGCTGACGCTTGCGTCCTGCGGTGAGCTTTCCGAAACAGTCGGCGAAAGCCACGGTGCGGACGTTGAGAAAAAGGAAAGTGCTTCAATAAACGAGGTACATCTCAGGGACAAGAAGCTTCTTTATGAAGCCTACGACCCCTTAGAGGTGGTTACTATGTACCTGACCGTTTCCACGGGAAACACTGCCGAGAACACAGATCACACGTGGGAAGAGATAAACACCTACTCGGCGTACTACTATGACGAGCTCGGTATCGACAGATACAAGGTAGCGGGACTATTGCAGGTGGGCGACGAAAACGGTCTTATCGAGGGCGAGCTTGGCTACGGTCAGATCTCCTCAAACTGTACGGTACAGATAAGAGGACAGACCTCGAGTAAAAACCCACAGAAAAACTACAAAATCAGCATAAAAGACAATAAGGGCTCGTGGAGAGGTCAGACCACCATCGCCCTCAATAAGCATATGACCGACGGTATGCGCTTCAGAAACAAAATCGCCTACGACCTTATGGCGGGGGTTGAGCAGATGCTCGGACTCCGTACCACCTTTGTGCATCTCTGGGTAAAGGATACCACCGAGGGCGGTAGCGGCGAGTTTGAGGACTACGGCATATACACGCAGGTCGAGCAGCTCAACAAAACCGCGCTCAAGGCACACGGGCTTGACAAAAACGGACATCTATATAAAATAAACTCGTTTGAGTTTTACAGATACGATGACGTAATAAAGCTAAAGACCGACCCGACATACGATGAAGCCGCGTTTGAGTATATGCTTGAGACCAAGGGTGACGACGATCACTCAAAGCTTATAAAAATGCTAAAGGACGTAAACGATTACGCCTTACCCATCGACGAGGTCCTCGACAAGCATTTTGATATTGAAAATCTTACCTATTGGATGGCGTTCCAGATACTCGTCGGAAACGTCGATACACAGAGCCGAAACTGCTATATCTACTCGCCTTTGAATTCGGAAAAATGGTATTTCTATTCGTGGGATAACGACGCCGCATTCAAAAGACAGGAGTACGAAATGCAGGGCAGAAGTGATTACAGTGAGTGGGAAACGGGAATAAGTAACTATTGGGGTAACGCCCTGTTCCAGCGCGCTCTCAAGTCCGAGCGCTTCCGCACGGCGCTTGACAATGCGGTAGAGGAGCTTCGAGAATATCTGTCGGCAGAGCGCGTGGGTGAAATGGCAAACGCATACGCCGAGGTATTAAAGCCTTACCTCTACTCGATGCCCGACGTTATGTATATGCCTCTGACCCTTGAGGAATACAACCAAATACTCGCAGTTGTTCCGAACGAGGTTGAGATAAGCTACAAGCTTTACGAGGAATCGTTCAAAAAGCCTCAGCCGTTCTATATAGGTGTTCCTACCGCTGAGGGGGACAAGCTCGAGTTCGTTTGGGATAACTCGTACGATTTCAACTCCGAAAAAATAACCTACACCTTTGAGCTTGCGAGAGATTATACCTTTAAAGACGTGATCTACAAGGAAGAAAACATAAAGCTTCCTGCGCTGAAGCTCGATAAGCTGCCCGAGGGACAGTATTTTATAAGAGTAAGAGCCAGAAACGAAAGCGGATACGAGCAGTATGCGTTTGACTACTACGTAATAGAATTCGGAAAGGTCTACGGCACAAAATGCTTCTATATTGACGAAAACGGCAAGGTCGTGGAGGATGTTTATGTCGAAGGCTGAGAGATACAGAAACGAGTGGAAGTATCTGATAGATACGGCTCAGAAGGAGGCGGTATGCAGCCGACTGAGACCGATTCTGAAGCTTGACAAGCACGCAACGAACGGCGGCTATATGCTGAGGAGCCTTTACTTTGACGACTACTTTCAGACCGCATACGAGGAAAAGGACGCAGGCGTGCTTCAGAGAAAAAAGTACCGCATCAGAATATACGATTGCAGCGACAGAAGCATAAAGCTTGAGAGAAAAAAGAAATTCGGAAGCTACATATATAAGGAAGCCGCACCGCTTACCCGTGACGAGGTGTATAAGATACTTGACGGCGACTACGGATTTCTTCTTGAGAGTCCGCATTCGCTTTGCAGAGAATTCTACATTGAGTGCGTATCAAACGGAATGCGTCCGAGAACCATTGTCGACTACGACCGCGAGCCGTGGATAATGGACGAGGGAACGGTCAGAATAACCTTCGATATGGACGTACGGGCGGCGATCGGCGGATTTGATATTTTCGACCCGAACTTACCCACGCTGAACGTGCTTGAGCCGGGCAAGTGCGTAATGGAGGTAAAATTCACCGAATTTTTACCTCAGGCGGTGCGCGAGATACTCCCCGACAGAGCGTCCGAGTTTACTGCGGTGTCAAAATACGTCCTTTGTTATGAAAAGACCGAATATATGAACAGCTTTAAGTACTGGTATGAGAATTAGGAAGGTGAAAAAATGAGCGTACAGGATTTTATCAAAAAATCAATACTTGAATCGGGCGCGTTTGACGGCGCAAGCATCACGAGCATATTGCTCGGACTTGTGACCGCGCTCATTATGGGAGCAATAATTTACGTAGTTTACAGTAAATTTTACGTTGGTGTTATCTATTCGCGCAGCTTTGCGGTCACTCTCGTTGGAATGACGCTTCTCACCGCGATGGTAACCCTTGCGATCAGCACGAACATCGTGATCTCGCTCGGTATGGTCGGTGCTCTCTCGATCGTACGTTTCAGAACGGCTATCAAGGACCCGATGGACCTCTTGTATCTGTTCTGGGCGATAACCTCGGGCATTACCGCAGGAGCGGGAATGTATATGCTTGTCATTCTCACTGCACTTGTAATGATAGTTATGATAATTCTTTTCTACAGCAAGCAGCAGAAGGGAAGAATATACATAGCAGTTATCCACTATACCACCGACGAGGCGGGAGAGAACGTTATCCGCGCCCTTGGTAAGATGAAGTATTTCGTTAAGTCCAAGACCGTCCGTAAGGAAAAGACCGAGATGGCAGTCGAGGTCTACTGCAAGAAAAACGATACCTTCTTCCTCGATAAGATAAAGGCAATAAACGGCGTTGAGGATGCAACCCTCATTCAGTACAACGGCGAATACCACGGCTGAGTCCGCGGCATAAGAGCAAACGAAAAACAAAAATCACCTGTTCGTTTGAACAGGTGATTTTTAAGTTTATGTTATCAGATAAACACGTTAAAGTACCACGGGTCCTCAAGCGCAAGATTTGCCGCGGACGCGAAGTCGCACATTTCAATTTCGCGTGATTTGCCGTCGTAGTTGAGAGTGAGCCTGCAATATGCAAGCTTGCGGTCGCCCTGGAGGTTGAGTGCCTCGCAGGTGCGCTCCTTGCCGTAAACGGTCTCGCCGCTGAACATATCCTCAGCAGTCGAGCCGATGCGCTTTGAACGGGAGAGAAGCACAGGACCGCGATAGACGTGAGCCATGGGATGCTTTACCATCTGTGCGCGGTTGCATACTCCGTCATCGTCGTCACACCAACGTCTGATGTGGTAATCGTCTGCGGGAAGCTCCTGCCACTCACCCTCGAAATCTATAACGCGGGGAGTCATATCAAACTGAAGCCAGATGGTGATGTCGCCGCAAAGCTCGACCTCGGCATAGCCGTTTTTGTGGTTAAGCTCACTCTGGTTGTAGGTTATCTCGCCAACGCGTATGGTCATATTCTCGCTCCAGTCGGGAACTCTGAAATAAAGCTTTTTGCCGGGCTTGGGATTGCGGATGGAGACCGTAACTCTGCCTGAGTTAAAGTAGTGATCGCCGACTCTGATAAGAGTGTCACCGAAGCGAACTGTTGACATTGTGTATAGGTTTATAAAGTAACCCTCGTCTGATTCAGCCATGGACATTTCAGCCGCATTGGCAAATCCGCGTGGAAGATTGTTTAAACAGCAGTGCTGATATTTTGTGTGACACTGAGCGTCTCCGTTCCAATGTCTGCCCGAGCTTCTGAGGAAGAACGCGCTTCCTTTTCCGTCCTCGTTTACGGACGCCATAAACGCGTTCACGTACGCCTTTTCAAACGATTCGGCGTAGCACATATCACCAGTCAGACCGAAAAGCTCGTAGCAAAGACGCATCCAATGGATAGCGTCGCAAGCCTCCGTTGCCATATCGGGATGCTTTTTCGCGTTGTGGAAAAGCTCGCAGTAGCCGACGTTGCCCGCAATGTTAAGCTCGTACTTAACAAGCTGGTCGTAAAGTCCCTTGCACGCATCGAAATATCGCTTGTTGCCCGTTACGCGGTAAAGCTCGATGATACCGTCAAAGCAGGACATCATTTCGTAAGCCTTTGCTTCCCACACCTCGTCGCCGCTTTCATACCAATCGGCAGGACCGACCTCACCGAGCGCGTTTCTGATAAGATTCGGCCACACATCGTCATCGCGGTCCCAGTTGTCGGCAATAGACAGACAAAGATCAAGGTAACGCTTGTCACCCGTCAGACGGTAGAGAACAAGCATAGGCTTCATAATAGAGCCGGAGGGCATACCGTACTTGCATCCGGTTTCGCTGATGTGGATGCCAAGCTCGGAGAGATCCTCAAGAAGAATATCGGCTATCTGAGCAGATGCGTCGAGAAGAGCCTTGTCATCGAGAAGCATAGCGCACTCAAGCATACCCCAAAGGGTGTATTTTCTGCCCCAGACGTTCCAGTTGGAGCGCCATCCGTGGTCAAAAGCAGCCTTTTCCTGAGTGGGCATAATAACGGCTTTTCTGTTACGGTATGTAGAGAGGAAGCCGTCGTCATCGCGGAATGAGAGTAAGCGGTAAGCGCTCGTCTTGATGGCAGATCTTAACTTGTCGCTTTCAAGATAACGGCATACACGGCAGGCACTGATGATAAGCTTACCCCAGAATTCACTGCGCCAAAGCCCGAACTTGTATTCGTCATCGAACCTGTCCCTGAAGCAGTTCTCTGCCTCACGAAGAATAAAGTCGATCGCAAAATCGCTCGTCACGCGCTCGTGAATAAGCTTGTCGAACTTTTCACCGATAAGACCGTCAAGCGAAACCTTACCAAGCTCGGGAGCATGGTATGAGTTTTCAACTGCGTATTTCACTTTATATTCCATAATGATCTCCATAAAAGCAATTATTGTAAGTAGATTGTATCATAAGTATTTCCGACCGTCAATCGAGCTTATATAACAGGCTCGTTTTTCGGGAGAGAATAATCGTTTAACGGAAGCGGCATTTGACCGTATAACAAAGCCTGCGCGGAAATTTCCGCGCAGGCTATAATGCTTTATACAGTTCTTATATCCGCGCCGAGCTTCTTGGTAAGCTTCTTGATGGCAGATGCGGCAACAGCTTCGATCTCCGCACTTGTAAGAGTCTTTTCCTTTGAGCCGATAACGAGTCTTATAGTCATCGACTTCTTACCCTCGGGGATCTGCTTGCCCTTGTATTCGTCAACGAATAAAACGTCACGGAGAAGGGAATCGTCAGACTTCTTTTCGAGAACTGCAGAATAGATGTCGTCCCACTTGACCATAGAGTCAACGAGGAATGATAAGTCGTAATCGTTCATCGGGAACTCGGGAAGGTGGGTAAACTTGTTTGTTCTCGACTTGAGGGGAACAAGCTCGTCCATATCAAGCTCAACGAGAACGGCGGAGAGCACCTTTATACCGCAGGCAACGCTTGCCTTCTTTGAGAGCAGGGCCAAGTCGCCTATCTTCTTGTCGCCGAGGTAGATATTCATCCATACGGTAGCGTCAGCCCAGTACGGCTTTTCTTCCTTGCGGAAGGTGAAGCCCTCCATGTGAGTGTAGGTCGGCATTGAGCCTATAACGCCCTTAGCGCGGCGGAAGAGCTCTGAGATATTGTCGGACTTACCGACAAACGCACAGCCGAGATGTCTCTTCTGAGAGGGGAGTTTTTCTATCTTGTCGTAAGGCGAGGTGTAGTCGCGGTCGGCGAACACCTGAGCCTCCTCGAATATTGCGAACTCGTCGAAGTTGCGCTCGTTCTTGACGATAGCCTTACAGATGTTGGGGAGAAGCGTGGACTTAATATACTTCTCGGACGGTGAGGGAGGAGTCGAAAGCGTGAGTACACCCTCGTCACTCGGAAGAAGCGCGTTTACAAAGGTGTCCGTCATCCACGGGTAGGTGAATATCTCCTGCATATTGCATCTGAACGCGAGATATTCCTTGACCTTGCGAACGAGGTCCATATCAAGCTGATTTATTGCACTGTTGAAGGTCGTCGTGATGGGAGTCGGCTCGAAGTTTTCGTAGCCGTACATACGGGCAACCTCCTCCATAATGTCTGCCTTGATGGAAACGTCGCCTGTCGAGCGCCACGTGGGAACTACGATGTGCATACCCTTATCGGTAAAGGTAACCTCAAAGCCCATAGCACCGAGCTTTCTTGAAACCACCTCTTGGGGAATACGCATACCGAGACGTCTGTCGAGCCAGTCGAAATCAACGTCGATCTCGTTCTTTACAAGCTTAGTGGGATATTCGTCGGTGAACGCAGTCACCTTCATATCGGGATAAAGCTCGCTAAAGAGCTTCATAGCAAGCGAGAGCGCGAGGTCGCATCTCTCGGGGTCGATAGCCTTTTCATAACGTGAGGATGCTTCTGTACGGTTGTCGTAACGGAGTGCAGTTCTGCGGACCGTGCGCGAGTCAAAGTTTGCAACCTCTAAAATAACGCTGTCCGTATCGGGAAGAACCGAGTCCTTCGCGCCGCCCATAACGCCTGCGAGCGCAACCGCACCCTCGGCGTCTGCGATAACGAGGTCGTCAGATGAGAGCTTGAGATCCTTGTCGTTAAGGAGCTTCAGAGCTTCGCCTTCGTTTGCGCGGCGTACCTCAATGTGATCTATAATGTGGTCGGAGTCGAAAACGTGAGTCGGCTGACCAAGCGCGAGCATAACGTAGTTTGTAACGTCAACGAGAGCGTTTATCGGACGCATACCCACTCTCCAGATGCGGCTCTGCATCTCAAACGGAGAGGGCTTTACCGAAAGGCCTTCAACCTTTGCACCGATATAACGGGGACATCTTTCCTTGTCGATTATGCGAACGTCGTAAGGGTTAGTTGTCTCGGGCACGTACTTTTCAAACTCAACGAGGGGAAGATCGTAAAGCGCCGCAAGCTCACGGGCGATACCGTAGTGACCCCAGAGGTCGGGGCGGTTTGTCATAGACTTGTTGTCGATCTCAAGTATCATATCGTCGAGGTCGAGAGCCTTGGCAATGGGAGTACCCGCGGCAACGTCGAGCGAGGAAACGTCCATTATCATATGCTCCTCTTCGGCAGGGAACAGGTCGGCAAGACCTATCTCCACGGACGCGCATATCATACCGAAGCTTGCAACACCGCGAAGCTTTGCATTCTTGATCTCAACGGGCTCGCCCTCGCCGTGCCAGCGCACCATAGCGCCGGGGCAGGCAACGACAACCTTCATCTCGGGCTCGAGATTGCTTCCTCCGCAAACGATGTCCTTGATCTCACCGTCGCCGATGTCGACCTTGCAGATGCGGAGCTTGTCCGCGTTGGGATGGGGTAAAACTTCCTTTATTATACCGACAATGATGTTGTCGAACTGCTTGCCGAGGTCGTGAACGCCCTCAACCTCAACCGTTGACATAGTGAGGTCAAATGCAAGTCTCGACATATCCATATCGTCGGGGATTTTAACGTAATCCTTGATCCAGTTAAGAGATAATTTCATTGTCTGTGCCTCCTCAATGGAACTGCTTTAAGAATCTGAGATCTGTTCCGTGGAACATACGCACGTCATCAACGCCGTAGCGCATCATAACAAGTCTGTCAAGACCGATGTTAACGTAGAAGCCCGTGTACTCGTCGGGGTCAACGCCTGCCGCACGGAGTACGTTGGGGGGAGGAGTACCGCCGGGCCTGACCTCTATCCAGCCCACGTGCTTGCACACGCTGCAGCCCTTGCCGCCGCATACAAGACAACCCATATCTATTTCAAAGCCGGGCTCAACGAAGGGGAAGAAGCCGGCACGCATACGAACGGGAACGTCCTGACCGAATACCTTCGAGAGAATGCTCTTTATCATGACCTTACCCGAGGTGTATGTGAGATCCTTGTCAACGATAAGCGCCTCATACTGGAAGAACGCGCGCTCGTGACGGGCGTCTGTGGTCTCGTTTCTGTAAACTCTGCCGGGATAAACGAAGCGATAGGGAGGCTTGTGAGTCTGCATATAGCGAACACTGCCGCCCGTGAGGTGAGGACGAAGGCAAAGCTTTTCATTAGCGTCACCCGAATCGTGTCCCTCGAGCCAATACGTGTCCATGCTTTCTCTTGCAGGGTGATTGGGCGGGAAGTTAAGATTGTCAAACGCGTAGTATTCGCTTGTTATTTCGGGACCCTGATATATCTCAAAGCCCATAGAGCGAAACGCGTCGTTAAGGTCGTAGCACATCTGAGTGATGGGGTGAAGACCGCCGATCTGCGGCTCGATTCCGGGGATAGTGCAGTCAAAGTCGGGAGATATCTCGGACGCCTTGAGCTTGAGCTCCTCGCGTCTGCCCTCGATCTGCTCTGCAAGAAGATTCTTGACGTTGTTTACTGCCTTGCCCATTTCGGGTCTTAAGGAAACGTCGAGCTTGGGTATCTCCTTTAAAAGCTCTGTTACAGCGCCCTGCTTTCCGAGCAATGCGCCCTTTATTTCCTGAAGCGCGGCTTCGGTCTGCGCGGCTTCGATCTTTGCGGCTCCTTCGCGGAGCAGCGCGTCTAATTTATCCTTCATTTCAAAAACCTCGTTTGAAAAATAAAATAATTCATAGTATTATAACATAACTTGTAAATTATTGCAATACGTACACGGCAAAAAATGCGTTTTAATATATCGCATTCGGTACTAAAGCTCCGTGCTTTTACAAAAGCCTTGAAAATTTGCGCCCGATGTGCTATAATTACCGTACTGATTTATCTTTGGAGGAAACTTTATGAAGTGTAATTCATGTAATTATGAAAACGAAACCGATTTTCCATATTGTCCGAATTGCGGTGCAGAACAGACCAAGCCTGCCGAAAACGGTGTAAAGAGCATTGCCCTGCGCGCTTTTGGAGATAAACTGTTTTTGGCGCTCTGCATACTTTTCAGCGCCGCCGGCCTTTCTTCTCTTGTTTCCGGCGAGATTCCTGTCATAATTATACTTCTGACGGTATTCTTGTGGCTGGTCTACGCGGATAGCAGACGAGGGGTGGCAGACGCAGGACGTTTGCGCTGTGTAAGCGGCACGGTATACGCTGACTACATTATAAATACCGTCTTGTTCTGGGTATGCGTTGTTTCGACTGCTATTATTACCGTAGTTTGTATTTTCGTTCCACAGGTTGCGTTAGAGTCAGATGCCGTCGGGATTGTTGCCCCTGCGAGTTCGGTAATAAATGGATTCCTGCAGGGGTCCTTTATGGCGATTGCGGTGCTTGCTGTGGTTTTTGTGGTGATAGTTCTTTTGTTAAATATGCTTGGACTTCGCAAAATACACCGTTTTGTAAAGTCGTTTTATAGGAGCATGCAGTCAGACGACGCTCAGATAGAATACGCCGCAAACGCGAGAAAATGGCTGATCGTGTTCGGAATCGTCAACGCGGTAAATGCCTTGAGCGCGCTGTCGAGCTTTAGCTTTGCGGGCTTTATTTCTAAGGGTTGCATATCGGCGGCAATGATAGTTGCCACGGTGCTGATCAAAAAATATATACTTACCCCGGAAAATTAACAGAGAACTCCGACCGTTTGAAAACGGTCGGAGTTCTTTATTTGTAAATCTTATTTCTTTCCTGTCAGGAGGTCTATCGCGTATCTTGCGTATTCGGGCAGATACTGACCTCGGCGGGTCACGACGGCGGGAGTTCTCGTGTCGGAGGCTTGCTTGAGTCCGAACGTGATAAAGTCGTCGCTATCACCCATGCTACGTATAAACTGTAAGGGGAGGATAGCCGCGCCCACGCCTGCGCGCATCATAGACCACGCGGTCGTGATACCGACCACCTCTGCCGATATCTCGGGACGTATACCGCTTGCGGAGCATAGCCTTTCAAAAAGCTGGCGCATTTCCTGCGAGCGCGTCACCACCACGAACCCGATGCCGTGGAAATCCGCAAATTCAAGCTCACATTCAGAGCGCTTATTATCGGGAATAAGGTGTACCATAGTCCTCGGAACCGCAACCACAAGCGTATCCTGCTCGATAAGTCTTGCTTCAAGCACCGATTCGTCAACGGGCAGATTTACTACCGCAAGATCGTACTTTCCCTCGGCGGCGCTTGCGCGAAGCTTCCCGCTTGGCTCCTCCCTTAGCACTATCGTAACACCGGGGAAGCGCTCCTTGATCTTTTTGCATACCTCGGGAAGCAGATAAAGCGCGCGGAAGGGAGAAACGCCGATCGTAAGGCTTCCGCTTGACTCCTCCTTGAAGGCGTCCATAGACCTGTATAGCTGCTCCTCGCGGTATATAAGCTCCTTGGCCTGACGGAAGAAGTACTCGCCCGCCGCAGTAACGGCAAGCGGAGTCTTGTGTCTGTCGAAAAGCTCCACTCCGAGCTCACGCTCAAGGGCGGATATCTGCTTGCTCAGAGCAGGCTGAGAAATTCCAAGCTGCTCTGCGGTTTTGGAAAAGCTTAGAGATTTTGAAAGCGCAAGGGCGTATTCAAGCTGCTTGTTGTTCATATGAAGAATACCTTTCGTGTACCTTTATAACAATATCATACTCCAATAGCGTTGATTTTTCAAGTTTTTTACAAAAAATATTTTAACCCCTTGACAAAAATCAAATTCATGGTACAATATAACTTGCAAGATATAAGATTCATAACCAAAAAGTTAATTTCGGAAAGGTGAAGAAGAAAATGCCTGTATCACTCTTATATTTAGGTCTTATGCTGCTCGTGATAATCGTATGGTTTGTCGCGTTCAAAAGACCGGTTTACGAAGCGGTACTGTTAAGCTTTATAATACTCGTTGCGGTAACGGGGACGTGGGGAAATCTTTGGACCTACGTAGACGACGCGCTTTCAACCTCGCTCCTTTATTCTATGGTTGCTTTTGTGGCAATGTCGGTAATTCTGACTAAAACCAAGGTGGTTGACAGCTGTATAGGTATTATACTCTCGCTTATTGGACGCGTACGCGGCGGCGCAGGCTATACTGCAGTAATTGCCAGCGCGTTTATGGGCGCGCTTTCGGGCTCCGGCCCCGGCAATGTAATGGCAACGGGAGCTATCACCATTCCTGCGATGAAGCGCTCGGGCTTTCCCGCAGAGCTTGCCGCAAATGTTGAAAGCAACGCAAGCTATATGGGAAATATGATTCCGCCGTCCTCTAATATTGTAGCAGCTCTCGGAGCGTATGCGGCGCTTTATCCCGCGGCAGACCTTACAACAGGACAGTTCTGGATAATACTTTGGGGAATATCCTTGTGGTTTGTGCTTCAGAGAATTATAATGGTTTGGGCATTCTGCAAATATTACAAGGTAAAGCCTATGTCAAAGGATGAGCTTCCGTCCTTCAAGGATTCCATAAAGGAAGGCTGGCAGGGACTGTTTTTGCCTGTGATAATCCTTCTCCCGTTTGTCCTTGATTACCTCTTTAAAGATAACTTCTTTACTGCAAGACTCGGTGCACAGGGTGCTAAGTATTTGTCAAGCTCGCTCCTTTTGTTTATCGGAGGAATTGCATCGATTTACGCATGTCTTATCTGTAAGGATAAGAAGCTTGTAAGCATAAACGGTCTTGCAAAAATGTTCGGAAACGCAGTAAAGACTATCGCACCGTCGATCGGCGTGTGTGTGTTCGGATATATGATAGGCTCGCTGTTTGCCGATCTTAACGTTGCCACCGATCTCGGTGATATCATCGCGGCTTGGCAGTTCGGGAAGCTTGGAACGGTTTTGGCGGTTTGTTTGATCACCTGCTTTATGGGAATGGTTATCCCCGGCTCGTCTATGGTAGTAATTTTCGGCTCAGTGTTTATTACCGTGCTTGCAAGCGTCGGATGCGATCCTATCCTTGTTGCCGCAATGCTTCCTTGTATATGCGGAGTTATGTGCGGAATAACGCCGCCTCTCGGACTTGGAATGTACGCGGGTATGACCCTTGCCGAATCCGACTTTACAAAGACTTTCAATAATAACCTCTGGTGGGTAGGAGCGCAGTTCGTGCTTCAGATCTTCGTGCTTATGGGATGGCTTCCCATACTCGGACTGTAAGGAGGTATAACAGATATGAAAAATATTGCAAAGAAAATTTCAGATGCACTCCGTACAGTTTTCGGTTACGGAATAATGATATGCCTTTTCGCCGGCGGTCTTACGTTTTTCGGCTATATTGCCGCGCTTATTATCGGCAGTGACACCGCCGCACTTATATGCGATTTTATCTATAAGACCTTCTTCCCGATAGTAATCAAAGCATCAACAATTCTTGTGCTTCTCGGACTTGTCGTAATGTACCTAAACGGTGAGCTTGCACTTACCGCTGAGGCTGACAAGAAAAAGAGAAATATGCACAAAGCAAAATAAGTAAAAACCGCTTCGCTTGTGCGGACTTTTAAATGTACAAAAATGCAGTAAGCGGAAAGTTCCGTATTGTTCCGGACTCACACGGAATAATTGACGGTATGCAGCCGAGATTTCTGTACGGCTACTTCGATGGCGGACGCAAGCATTCCCTCGGCGGAACGGTAGTTGATAAGCCTTCGTATATGTTCCCGGCATTTTATCCCAAAAGCGGCAGTGTAGCGGCAAGCTTCGTCAACAACGGCAAGCCCGCGCTCACGGTTATTGAGGCAGACGGCTACACGTCGGTGTTCCACGGCTCGCGTGTACTGCGCCACGATACCGTAAGAAGCATCGCAAGGTTCGCAGGATGCCATATCTACTGCGACTCTGACGATGTCACCTATATCGGCTCAAGCTATATAACCGTGCACGCATCAACGGGCGGCGAAAAGCTGCTCCGCTTCCCGAAAAGATGCACGCTCCTCGAGGTCTATGAGGATAAGGTCTACGCCGAAAACGTCACCGAGCTTAAGCTCGATATGACCCTCGGCGAAACCAAAATGTTCAGAACATATTAAGAAAAAAGCACCCTTTGAGGTGCTTTTTCCTTACATCGAATACAAAATTATTCCGAGGAATGCAGAAAACAGTATCATTACAATAGGTGAAGGCTTCTTTTTGGCGAAAAGCTTGAACCCAAGCGCCACTATACACAAGATCGCGAATATGAGCAAGCCTCTTATATCAGTCGCGAGAGTATCGCCGAGCTTGTTTACACCCATAACCGTGCTTGAGAACAAAAGCGCGGCAGTTCCGAGTATCAGCCCCACGACACACGGACGTACGCCGTCGAGAAAAGCCTGTACTCCCTTGTATTTGAGCAGATTGCGGATAAGCGCCGATATCACGAGTATGACGGTAAACGAGGGGAGAACAACGCCGAGGGTTGCCGCGAGTGCGCCGATAACGCCTGCCTGTGACGAGCCGACAAACGTTGCCATATTTACCGCGATAGGCCCGGGCGTTGACTCCGCAACTGCTATCATATCAAGAAGCTCCGCCTCGTCAAGCCAACCGTGCATAAGCGCGGTCTCCCGTATGAACGATATCATAGCGTAGCCGCCGCCAAAGGAGACCGCACCTATTTCAAGAAAGCTTAAAAAGAGCTCAAGATATATCATTTTTCCACCCCCTTATCACAAAGCTTTTTACATAGATATACGGCAACTCCGAGAGAACCGAATATCAGAACGTAAAAAAACGAAGAAAAGCTGACCGAAAGGCGCGAAAGGATTATCATAGAAGCCGTTACTGAAAAAACTGCTATGACGTTAAAGGGAGTTTTCTTAATTTGTCCGAGCAGTTTGAAGCCTGCCGACAGAATAAGATATATAACGCATACCTTGATTCCCTTGAACGCATACGCCACGAGTGTGAGCGAGAGGAACGCATCGAAAAACAGGGAAATCAAATATATGATAACGAAAGAGGGAATACATATAGCAACAGTTGCAAAAAGAGAGCCCCAAAAGCCGTAAAGCTTGTAGCCGATGTAGGTTGCGGCGTTTATTGCGATTGGACCGGGGGTCGACTCTGCGATAGCGGTCAAATCGAGAAACTCGTCACGGTCAAGATAGGCGCGCTTTGATACGAATTCGTTTTCAAGAAGGGCTATCATAGCGTAACCGCCGCCGAACGTAAAAAGTCCTATCTTGAGCATTGTAAAGAAAAGATCAAAATACTTTTTCATTATAATTCCCCCTCATATACTGGCTTCATTCTATCACAGATCAAGCAGATTTTCAACAGAGACGGAATTATCTCAAAAAAATTCTATGCCCCCCCTTGACAACGAAGCCGAGATGTGCTACAATACATTTAACAGTTAAGTTAAATGTTAAATGAAAGGAAAGAGACAATGGGACTTCAAAACACACTTAAAGCCCTCTCCGATCCCATACGCAGAGAAATTCTCAACCTTTTAAAAGAGGGAAGAATGTCCGCGGGGGATATAGTAGAGCGCTTTGACGTAACGGGCGCGGCGATCTCAAGACATTTGTCGGTCTTGAAGGACGCTGATCTCATACGTGACAGACGAGAGGGTAAATATATCTATTACGAGCTTAACGCCTCGGTACTCGAGGAAATAATGCTGTGGATAGCAGATCTGAAGGGAGAATGTAACAATGATTAAAAAACACAAATGGAAGCTTATAATTTCGTCGGTTATAATCCTGCTTCCCGCGCTTTTCGCTCTTTTTGCCGACAAAATATTGCCCGAGAGGATAGCTGTGCACTTTGATATTCACGGCACCCCCGACGGCTTTATGGCACCTACGACCTTCTTCGTTATGATACCGCTTATACTTCTTGCAATTCATTGGCTCTGTATAAGCGTTACCGCAGTGATCGATAAAAACAACGAACAGAGTCCAAAGGTTACGGGAATAATGTTCTGGATAATGCCCGTTATGTCGCTTTTCACCGGCAGTATGGTTGCTGCAATTGCGCTCGGATATACGGCTAATATCTATTCGTCGGTTTTCGTTCTGCTTGCGGTGATGTTTATCGTTATCGGAAACTATCTGCCCAAGACCACCCGCAATAAGACCACGGGAATAAAGATAAAGTGGGCATACTCGAGTGACGCAAACTGGAACGCGACACACCGCTTTGGCGGCAAGGTGTACGTTGTAATGGGTGTTCTGTGCCTTGTCGGAGTATTCCTTCCCGAAAAGAGCTTTCCGTTTTTCGCCATAGCCTTGATACTTTTATGCACGGTGCTTCCTATTGTATACTCGTACAGATTTTACAAAAAGCAGCTTGAAAACGGCGAGCTTACAAGGGAGTCTGGCGACGCAGAGGTTGCGTCCATGTTCAAGCATTCAAAGACTGCGGCGGTTATAGCCGTTATAATATCGGTCATTGTCGCCGCGCTCGTCTGCTTCCTTATGTTCACGGGAGATATCGAGCTTGTAGTCGGCGAGAGTTCCGTTACGGTAGAAGCAAGCTTCTGGAATGACGTCAGCATAAGCTACGACGACATCGACTCGGTCGAATACCTTGAAAACGGTGTTGACGGCACGAGAATATACGGCTTCGGCTCGGCAAGACTGCTGCTCGGCAGCTTCAAAAACGACGAGCTTGGTACCTACACGAGATTCACCTACACGGGAAATAAGCCCTGTATCGTGCTTACGGTTGACGAAGAAACCATAGTTCTCGGAGCAAACCCCGACCAAGACCTCTACAAAATATACGAAGCGATTTCCGATAAGATCGCAAGCTGATAAAAAACGCACCCGTCGGGGTGCGTTTTTTGTTTCTCCGAAAAAGGAAAAAATGTTAAAAAAATAACTTTTGATAAGGAGCAGAAAATGCCACTTATTCATAGTATTTGCACTTGACAATATTCGTGCTCTAAGGTATAATTTTTACAGTGTCTAATTATTATTGAAGAAAGGTATCAGGCTATGGCTTTTTTTCTTAAGGGAGTACATACTCCGCACAGAAAACGTACAATAAAACAGCCAACGGCGGCAATGATCGCTCCGAAGACTGTAACCATTCCCATGTCTATGCATATCGGTAGACCGGCTATTCCGACTGTCAAGGTTGGCGATACCGTTTGCGTCGGCACGAAAATCGGAGAGGCGGACGGCAGAATATCAGCGTGTGTATTTTCCAGCGTGTCGGGTAAGGTGACGAAGATCACAGACTATCTCGGAGCAAACGGCTCGGTGACTCCGGCGGTCGTTATAGAATCGGACGGCGAGATGATGCCCGATCCCGAGCTCGCACCACCCACGGTAAATAACCGCGACGAGCTTATCGCCGCGCTGAAGGAAAGCGGTATCGTCGGACTCGGCGGCGCAGGCTTCCCGACGCACGTCAAGCTTGACGTTGTCCCAGAGCGCATCGATTACCTTATAATAAACGGCGCGGAATGCGAGCCGTACATCACGAGTGATACGCTTTCTATGCTTACAAGGGCAGAGGATATGAGGTATGCTCTCACGGAGCTTTATCGTTTGCTCGGTATAAAGAACGTGATCGTCGGAATCGAAAAGAGCAACAGATGGGCAGCCGCATCTATGCGTGAAATGGCGGCTACTGTCGGCGGAGAGCTTTCCGTAGACGTGAGAATTCTTCCTACGCTTTATCCGCAGGGCGGAGAAAAGGTGCTCGTTTATCATACTACGAAAAGAAAGATACCCACGGGTAAGCTTCCCATCGACGTCGGTTGCGTTGTCATTAACTGCACGACGCTTGCCGCTATCGGCGAATATCTTAAAACGGGTATGCCGCTTGTCAGAAAGTGCGTGACGGTAGAGGGCGGAGCCGTGGCAAAGCCCGAGAACGTCGAGGCACCTATCGGCACCTCACTTCACGACCTGTTTGAATTCTGCGGAGGTCTTAAAGAAGACCCTGCCAAGATAATTTACGGCGGACCTATGATGGGCGTGACCGTTCCCACCGCCGACTACCCCATTCTTTCAAACACCAATGCCGTTCTGGCGCTGACCGCAAAGGAGGCGTGGCTTCCGAAGACCACCGCCTGCATCAGATGCGGTGCGTGTGTCAACACCTGTCCCTTCGGACTTGCTCCTGCAAATATTGCAGAGGCATACGAGAAGAATGACACGGAGGCGCTCGAAGAATTGTCGATAAATACCTGTATGGAATGCGGCTGTTGCAGCTTCGTTTGCCCGGCAAACCGTCCGCTTGCACAGATCAACAGACTTTCCAAGCAATTACTTAAGGAAAAGAAGAAACAGGAGGGCAAATCGTGAATAATCTTACGAAGGTAATGGCTGCTCCCCATATTCATAGCGGCAGATCCACCGCGGGAATTATGCGCGACGTCCTTATCGCGCTCTTGCCTGCAACAGTTGCAGGTGTTATCATCTTCGGCTGGCGCGCACTGCTTCCCATAGTGGTTTGCGTGGTGTGCTCGGTCGGCTTTGAAGCGATATTCAATCTCATTACTAAAAAACGCCAGACGGTAGGAGATCTTTCCGCCGCAGTTACGGGACTTTTGCTCGCGCTCAATCTGCCCGCCAATATCCCGTTATGGCAGTGTGCGGTCGGCTCGCTCTTTGCGATCATAGTCGTAAAGTGTCTGTTTGGCGGTATCGGTAACAACCTCGTTAACCCCGCCATCACCGCAAGAGTATTTATGCTGGTTGCGTTCGGCTCTCTTGCCACGGCGGCGTTCCCCGTCGACTCGGTTGCAAGCGCAACGCCTCTCTCGGCAGAGGAGATGCCCTCGCTTCTCGAGCTCTTCCTCGGAAATCACGGCGGAAGCATTGGCGAGACCTGTACGGCGGCACTTCTTCTCGGCGGTATCTACCTGCTTATAAAACGAGTTATCACCTGGCATATTCCGACCGTGTATATCGGAACGGTATTCGTGTTCTCGTTTATTACCGAGGGCTTTGATCTTACCTCGGCGCTCGGACTCACAATGGCTGGCGGTCTGTTTATCGGCGCTATCTTTATGGCGACCGACTACGTAACCTCTCCCTTCACGGCGTGGGGCAAGGTGATATTCGGACTCGGCGCAGGACTTGTGACCTGTATGATTCGTTACTTCGGCATATATCCCGAGGGCGTATCCTTCGCTATACTCTTTATGAACATATTAAATCCCTACATAAACCGCCTGACAAAACACAAGATCTTTGCATCGGGAGGTAAGAAATAATGAAAAACAGTATAAAAAACCTCTCTGTGTTCGTTTGTATATGTACGGTCATAACCATTTTGCTGGCTCTTACGAACTCGGTAACCGAGCCTATCATAATCGAAAATCAGAACGCCTCGGCAAATAAGGCCTTGCTCGAGGTAATGCCAAACGGCAGCGGCTTTGAAGCCGTTGCACTTGGCGACTACACTCTCCCCGCAACCGTTACCGAGGTCTACAGGGAAACGTCGGGTGTCGGATACGTTGTAAAGCTTGTCACCGCAGGATACGGAACCGATATGGTCATTATGTGCGGCGTTGACAATGCGGGCGTGGTAACGGGTGCCGTTTGCCTCTCGTCAAACGAAACTCTCAGTAAGGAAAAGACGTACGGCGAAAGCTTCGCAGGCAAGGACGCCGCGGCAGTAGACGCAGTCGATACCATCGGCGGCGCCACCA
>JAZNNG010000073.1:0-13333 GCA_045580165.1 Eubacteriales bacterium | reverse complement strand
GTCTTCGGTGCTATGATAATGGCGTTTACCGTTGACGTGAGGGCGGCTCTTGTTTTTGCTCTGGCAATTCCTGCCCTCTCAGCAGTAGTATTCGGCATAATGCTCAAAACTATGCCGCTTCACAAAAACGTGCAAAAAGGTCTTGACAAAGTCACGCGCATAACCCGTGAAAACTTAAACGGTGTACGTGTCATCAGGGCATTCTGTCGTGAAGACAGTGAAATCGTGGATTTTGAAGCCGAAAACAATGCACTTAACACAATCCAACAGCTTGCCGGAAAAATTTCAGCTCTCTTAAACCCTGTCACATATATCATCATCAATATCGCAACGATTGCTCTTATCCACACGGGCGCGCTCCGCGTGAGTCTCGGAGAACTCAGTCAGGGTGACGTTGTTGCTCTTTACAACTATATGGCTCAGATACTTGTTGAGCTCATCAAGCTTGCGAGCCTTATAATTACCATATCAAAAGCGCTTGCTTGCTCGGGAAGAATTTCCGCTGTACTTGAGCTTGAGTCAAGCCTTGAGAAAGCAGAGAACGGCGAACAGACCGACAATAGATACAAGGTAGAATTCAAAAACGTTTCTCTCAGATACAAAAACGCCTCTGAAAACTCTCTCTCAGAAATAAGTTTCGGAGTAAAATCCGGACAGACTGTCGGAATCATCGGCGGTACGGGGTCGGGCAAAACCTCACTTATAAACCTTATTCCTCACCTTTACGACGCAACCGAAGGCATAGTTTTGGTTGACGGCAAAGACGTAAAAAGCTACGATCCCATAACACTGCGTGACAAAATCGGAGTTGCCACTCAAAAATCCGTACTTTTCAAGGGTACCATCAGAGAAAACCTGCAGTGGAGAAAATCTGCGGCAACAGACGAAGAAATTATGCGTGCCGCCGAGATCGCTCAGGCGTGCGACGTTATAAATTCAAAAGAAAACGGTCTTGACAGCACGGTTGAACAAAACGGCAGAAATTTCTCAGGCGGTCAGAAGCAACGGCTTTCAATCGCCCGAGCACTTGTGGGAAATCCCGAAATCCTTATTCTCGACGACAGCTCATCCGCTCTCGACTATGCAACCGATGCACGTCTGCGTGCCGCTATCCGTGAGCTTGACCCAAAGCCAACCATATTTATAGTATCACAACGCACCTCGTCTATACGTCACGCAGATTTGATTATCGTTCTCGACGACGGTGAAGTCTGCGGTACAGGTACTCACGACGAGCTTCTGAGTTCCTGTGAAGTATACCGTGAGATCCACGATTCGCAGTATAAAAAAGAGGACGGAGGTGAGATGATATGAAAAACTCCTCTACTCTTTCGAAGGTATTAAAGCGCATATCAAAATACTCTTTTATTCTTGCGCTCTCTCTTGTACTTGCGTTTATAAGCGTTGTACTCACCCTGTATCTGCCTATCCTGTTCGGTGACGCAATAGACCTTATCACCGATGCGGGCGTTGATTTTGGCGGAATTATCCCCATACTTTCAAAAGCCGCGATAGTTATTGCGCTCACCGCACTCGCTCAGTGGCTGATGAACTATTTTAACAACAAAATAACCTTTAACGTCATCCGTGATATAAGACGCGAGGCTTTTGAGCACATTCAGTCGCTCCCCCTCTCATACCTTGACCGTCACCCGACAGGCGATATAGTCAGCCGTGTCATTTCGGATGCCGACACTTTTGCAGAGGGACTTCTTCTCGGCTTTTCACAGTTCTTTACGGGAATAATGACTATTCTCGGAACGATAGTATTTATGATAGTGCTCGACTTCAAAATTGCGCTTGTGGTAATTCTTATCACTCCGCTTTCGCTGTTCGTTGCAAGATTTATTGCATCAAGAACACACAAAATGTTTGTCGAACAGTCTAAAACACGCGGTGAGCAGACCGCATTTATCGACGAAGTTATAAATCATCAGAAAATTGTTACGCTTTACAACCGTACCGATGAAAGTATTGATAAATTCAATGAGATAAACGGCAGACTTGAAAAATGCTCCCTCAGAGCGGTGTTCTTCTCTTCTCTAACAAATCCGTCAACACGATTCGTAAACAATCTGGTTTACGCAGGTGTCGCGCTGACAGGTGCGCTCACCGTAATCGGCGGCGGCACACTGACAGTCGGTAATCTCTCGGCATTTTTGAGCTACGCAAACCAGTACACCAAGCCGTTTAACGAAATTTCGGGGGTTATCACCGAGCTTCAGAACTCGATAGCCTGTGCCGCACGTCTGTTTGAGCTTATCGAAGAAAAGCCGCAGGTGTCGGATGCGGGGGCAGCTATACTCGGCACGGCAGACGGTGACGTAAAGCTCTCAAACGTGTCATTCTCATACGTCAAGGACAAAAAACTGATAGAAGACCTGTGTGTTGACGTAAAACGCGGTCAGCGTATCGCAATAGTCGGACCTACGGGATGCGGAAAAACCACACTCATCAATCTGCTTATGCGATTCTACGATGTCAACTCGGGCGAAATTTCCGTTGACGGCAATGACGTGCGAAACGTAACACGAAAGAGTCTCAGACAGAATTACGGTATGGTGCTTCAGGACACCTGGCTCAAATCCGGCACCATCCGCGACAACATCACGGTCGGCAAGCCCGATGCAACAGATGAAGAAATAATTGCCGCGGCAAAGGCGGCTCACGCGCACAGCTTTATAAAGCGTCTGCCAAACGGCTACAACACGATAATCGGCGAGGACGGCGGAAGTCTTTCGCAGGGACAGAAGCAGCTCTTGTGTATCACAAGAATAATGCTCTGTCTGCCTCCGATGTTAATACTTGATGAAGCAACCTCGTCAATCGACACCCGCACAGAAATGAAGATACAAAAAGCGTTTGAGGTGCTGATGAAAGGCAGAACAAGCTTTATCGTCGCACACCGTCTCTCGACTATCAGGGAAGCAGACGTTATACTTGTTATGAAAGACGGAAACGTGATAGAAAAAGGAAATCACGAGGAGCTACTTGCAAAAGGCGGCTTCTACTGTGAGCTTTACAACAGTCAATTCGCAGGGTAACAAAAAACCGCGGTCGATAATCCGACCGCGGTTTTTGTTTTCCAAAGGTTTAGTCCGCGAGAACAAACACGTCGTTTGCGTTTACCGCATAACATCCTCTGTTAATTTTGATTTCATTATCATTCACAACGGTGAATACGTATTCGTCCGACATATAATCTACGTCTTTATATTCGTCACCCGTGTCCTCGAAGATGGTGTTATCAAAAATTAACTTAACGTATATTTTGTTATCGAGGATATAATATTTCCCCTCCACGTTACATATTCCGCCGGAATAGTTTACTGAGATAACACAGTCACCGTCTTTGCTAAAGCAGATGGACGAAGCCGTGGACAAATTACTGAAATATTCACTTGAGCAGGTATAAGTACCGTCGATATAATAATCGGTATCTTTTACCGTAGGCTCGAGCTTCGAGCTTCCGCGATAAACGCGGATCACTATGCGGTTTGAAACCTCGTCACCGCCGAGGAAAATTTCCTTATACATATTGTGAGCAGACAAAAACTTTTTCTCGCTGAGCCAATCGACCTTAATATAAAAGGGATGATCTGTGCTGTCGGGAATATACAACGCCTGAGAACACAATTTAAGATATTCGTTATTAACGACTGCGCCGCAATCTTCAACAGACAAAACCTCGGGAATATCATCAATATGAGAATATTCGAGCTTCTTGAAGGTTGGATCGTGTATTATCTTTATATCGCTCTTGTTTGTACCCGTGAGCTCTGCAACCTTTTCAAGCACGTCAACGTAATCGTTATACGTTGCGTTCACAATAGTGAACATCATATCGTCGCCAAATGGAATGTCGCTTCCATCGCCGATATATTTGTAGCAAGGCGAGTAGAAGTCGTGCGGATAGTCCTCTGTGTTTTCGATAACCTCATTTGCGTCAATTTCCACGGGGTAATATAAAAATCCGTTATGACCAAACATTGACTGATCACGGTTTTCTATAAAGAAAGTGAATACGGAATAATTATAAGAATGCTCGGGAACCGTGCCAACGTAACGCGCTGATTTATCAAAATCGAGAAGCTCGTCCTTGGTAAGGTAAGGCTTGTTGTCGTCCGTCAAGCTTCTGTCGAGATTTATAAAGCCTTTAATATCAACTTCTGTGATATCAACCGCGGTACCGTCCTCTGACGACTCTCTCTCGGCCATGTCTGTGGTTGTAATAACTTCGCTTTCGGTAGTGTCATCCTTAAAAAGCGAGCACGCGGAAAGCGCGAAAAGTGCCAACACCACAAATAATACTGCGATTACCTTTTTCAGCATGGTGTATTCTCTCCTACTTGAAGCATATCTTCAGTCTATTTTCAAGGGGCTGCGGCAAACAACCTATATATTCAGAGTCCTGCATATCGTCCCCTGTTGTCAGAGTTAAGGATATCCGACCTATATCACCGTGATTTTGAATTTCTTTAAGTACCGTGTCTTCGCCGTAAGCGTCTTTCGCTTCAACAATTTCATAAGGTATCGGATAACTCTGCGAATACTCAGCGGCTTTATCACCGTACTGATATTCAAGTACCTTTTGCCAAATATCAACATAATCGTTATAGGTTACGTTCGGAACATAGACGTTAATCATCCTTGAAAACATTACGTCGCTTCCGTCACCCGTGTATTCATACACGGTACCGTACATAGCATTGTCCTCGGGTACTATATTTTCAGAGTCTTCCTTCAAGCTACCGTAATATTTAACAAGGCATCCCCCGTGACCCCACAGACTGCGGTTTTCGCTTATTATATTAAAGCCTCCCTGAGTGTTACCGGTAACGGCAAACGAATGATTTCCGCCAACAAACGTTGCGCTTTTGTCAAAGTCAATTATCTCGTCTTTTGTGACGTATACCTTTGCG
The DNA here is from genome assembly GCA_045580165.1 of Eubacteriales bacterium. GTDB lineage: Bacteria > Bacillota > Clostridia > Oscillospirales > CAG-272 > UBA4717. The sequence goes on along the minus strand of JAZNNG010000073.1, from coordinate 8,411 downwards.
CCGTTTTCTTCAGACTTCCAATCAAGCTCAAAGAATCCTTCAACGTCGATCTCATTTGAACGGCTGATCTCAATAATTCCGAGTATTCCATCAACATCGACAAGAATAAGTCCTTCATTTAGCCAAAGGGACGGCGGATACGCGGCAACAAAACGATCTCGCACCTCTATTTGTGCAGGGATAATTACTTCTCCCTTGTCGGAAATAATACCAAGTTTCCCATCGGAAACAAAGGCTGCAAGTCCGTTCTCGAATATTCCTATATGCTGGCACTCGGGGCTCAAACGTTTTCCATATGCATCATACAATGCACATATCCCGTCCTGTAAACACCAGATAGTTTCATCGGAAACAAAATAAGCACTATAAGCATCTTTAAACGTGTAGCATTCGTTGCCTTCATCGTCCAAAACAGTGTAATCATCGTATGCTTTACTAAAATCACCGATTATTGAATACTCCGGATCAATTTTTGGTTTATTAATATACTCTTCCGCAAGCCTGTATTCCTCTGATGTCGACTCAGTTTTATCACTTTTCGTATTATTCTTAAGGTCAATAACGTAAGGCTTTGCATTACCGGTAAGCTTGCCCCGATCCTCTTCATTATCTGCCAAATAAACTACGGTTTTTCCCTCAGGCGAAACAGCGCCTACAGAATCGTATATGGGCTCAAGCACCATTTTACCTGTTTTGTCAATTAAGCCACGCGCCTGACATACATTTTCTTCTCCACTTTTTCCGTGATAGCAGATAGTGGCATATCCGTTCACAAAGCACGAATGACGGAACTGACAAGTGTCAATATTGTACTCCGTTAACCTAAGCGTCATTGTGATGGTGGAGCCGTTATATACACCACTATATTGTGTAGGGGTAAAAAGTTCTTGAGATTCACTCGAAGGTTCAACTTCGGTGGTAACTTCCGTTGTATCAACGGTGGTAACAACTTCGCTTTCGGTAGTAGCGTCTTCCTCTGATGACTCCACCTCGGTGGTGTCAACAGTTGTGTCCACTTCACTTTCGACTTTGGTAAAGTCAGAAACGTCAAACGTCACAACTTCTTCTGTTTCCACAGGCGGAAAAAGTCCGCACGCCGAAAGCGAAAGAAGTGCAGTTATTGTAAGTATTATTGCAAGTGTTTTTTTGAGCATAGTTTTCACTCCAAAACTTCACATTATTGTATCATTTTCTGACAATCTCAATAATTCCGAGTATTCCATCAACATTGACAAGAATAAGTCCTTCATTTAGCCAAAGGGACGGCGGATACGCGGCAACAAAACGATCTTGTACCTCTATTTGTGCAGGTATAATCACTTCACCCTTGTCGGAAATAATGCCTAATTTCCCATCGGCAACAAAGGCTGCAAGTCCGTTCTCGAATATTCCTATATGCTGGCACTCGGGGCTCAAACGTTTTCCATATGCATCATACAATGCACATATCCCGTCCTGTAAACACCAGATTGTTTCGTCGGAAACAAAATAAGCATTATAAGCATCTTTAAACGTGTAGCATTCGTTGCCTTCCTCGTCCAAAACAGTGTAATCATCGTATGCTTTACTAAAATCACCGGTTATTGAATACTCCGGGTTAATAGTTTCCGATGTATTATTTTCAAGCGCAAGTCGGTGTGCCGTTAATTCTTCCTCGGTTATAAGAGTCATCGTATTGTTCTTAAGGTCAATTAGATATGGCTTTGCATTACCGGTAAGCTTGCCTCGGTCCTCTTCATTATTCGCCAAATAAGCTACGACTTTTCCATCAGGTGAAACAGTGCTTATGGTGTCGTATATAGGCTCAACAACCATTTTTCCGTTTTTGTCAAATAAAGCACGCGCCTGACATACGTTTTCTTCTCCTCTTTTCCCGTGATAGCAGAGAGTAGTATAACCATTCTCAAAGCCCACAGGACGGTACATACAGGATGGAAAATTGTACTCGGTTAACGTTAGTGTCATTGTGATTTCAGAACCGTTATAAATACCGCCGAACTCAAGCTTTTCAGGGTTATTTATCCTGTTTATGCTGTCAAGTCTTAAATATTCACGCTCTCCGTCACGAATGAGTTTATATACTAATTCGTAGTCACCGATATCATCTACTTCAAAATCAGCTCTGTCTTCATATTCAAGAGAGCAGGTTACACGTACCAGATCGCCGTCAACACGCGCCGTCATATCCTTAGGATGATACATAGTAGTTGAAAATCCTACCTCGTGAGGTACACGTATATATCCGTCAACAATCATAGAATTATCCTTGTCTAACGGGAACGTAACATCCTCTCCAAACACTTCAAGCAATGCTCTTTCTGCCTTTTCTTTCTCAAGCAGACCATAGCTATGACCGTTTTCAACCAAGGTCGCCGAGAGATCTGAGTACGGATGATCCGCGTCATCTTCGTCAAGCGTTGCTAACGCATAAACAAACTGTGTCATTCTTTCATCTGTAAATTCAAGCTTACCCTCAAGCCAATCAGATGTCATCGCATAGCGCACAATGTGCGTGGTAAGAGATAACGCTTGATCCTCAAGAGTTCCCTCCTCTGTCTCCAGCGTTTCTTCAACCGTCAATTTTAAAATGGCAATACGACCATCAAGATTAACAACAAGTCTGTCTTCGCTAATATAGAAACCCAAATGATACGGAAGGTATACTTCCATAGTAGCCGGGATAACTATATTAAGATCCGTGTCCATTAAACCTAACAGAGAATTAGATGAATCGGGCAATCCCACCAAAAAAGGAATAAGTCCGTTATAATTATTGCCGATATGATTTACTTCCGTTTCTCCAATATAATAACGCCCTACTCCTTCGTGCCTGATTCCAAGCGCTTCGCAGTCCGCCTGCTCGGGTCCGGTTACATTGTATCCATCATAAGCCTCTTTATCAATTCTCTCGCCTTTTAAATTGATGTAGTAAAATTTATCCAATTTGTTTTCATAGTGAACCTTTGCAATGCCGTTTGAATCAAAATCACTTAAATTTTGCAAATTTTCGGCAAGAACTATGTTTCCGTTCTTATCAAGAACATTGAACCCCAACGTTTCATAATCAATTGGCTCACTATACTTTCCGTAATTACAAAAAACAGCATAATCGTTTTTATAATAAATTACTCCCATATCGGACGGCCAACGTATATCTGTTACGATGTCACATTCAAGTGTGACTTTTTTGTTGCCCCAAACGGCGCTTATAGGTGCCGGCACGTCAACTTCGTCATACTCGTAATCTGCGGAAGAGGACGTGTGTTCAAATTCTTCCTCGGTGGTATCTGTGGTCGTGTCGACCTCGCTTTCAATCTCGGTAAGCTCGGACGCGTCAAACGTTGTAGCTTCTTCTGTTTGTGCAGGAGAAAAAAGAGAGCACGCGGAAAGTGACGCGAGCACGGACATTATCAAAACCGCACACGTTATTTTTTTCATTGAAAATACCTCCGAGTTCTTGCAGTATAAATTTTGGTCACTATTTTTATAAATTTTAATTTGTTTTAAGTATATCACCGACTGACGGCAAAAGCAACAGTTTAGTCCTATTCGTTGAATTTTCGCTCCTATTCGTCGATATTTTGAGGCTTGCAGTCGATTACATTTATAATCCTTTTGGATTTCTTTACTGCGTAGTTATAAGCAATAGCCGTTCCGCTTTTCAGCGCAATATCGCTTGGACGGATATTTTTCTTTTTATCAGGAACGCTATATTGTACGTCATAATAGCAAATACAGAACGTGCTCTTATTTATCAATTCAAAATTCCGTTCCACGTAAGTAGCCCTTCCTGCACCTCTGTTTCCGTCGGGAAAATAGGTTTCTTCTATCTTTTCAAAAGATACTCTCTGTATTCCTCGTCAATATCGGGAAACTCCGCCCTCACGTATACCCTTTTCACGCGTTCATATTTCACTTTCAATTCACTTACTATTTCATAGCACAAATCATCGAACTGACTTTTGCTGCCAAACAAAAAAGTTTGCACGTTTTCATTAATGATAAGTTTCTCTACCTCATTTTTTATTTTCAAAACCAATTCTTTTGTTTCTGTTATTTTTCTATGACCAAAAAACAACAACTATGTAAAATCAAATCATCCATAACATCACCTTCAAAATATTTTGGATATACCGTATATCCGTTTTGAATATTATATTACATAATTTGCATAAAATAAATATACAATATATTTATTTTGGAGTGATTTTATGGCTATTAAGAGCGTTTCGATAAGAATCGAGGAAGAAATGTTAAATAAAATCGCATACGTTGCCGACTACGAGGGCAGAAGCGTCAACAGTCACGTTCTCGTTCTGATAAGAGAAAACATCAAAGCATTCGAGGAACAAAACGGCGCGATTGATGGAAACATAAACCCCGACGTCAACGTAAAGCCCACCCGCAAATAGCAAAAAAGCCAACTGACAAAATCAGTTGGCTTTTTACATAAAATTTATTGCAAGTTATACCGACAGTCGCCGCAGCTTTGGAACGCTTAGCGGACAACTTCAATTTTTATATTGCCCGTGTCGGTGTCAAGCTCGCATCTGCCGCCGCTTACAGTCTTTGGCACGCTCACTCTGCCCGTATCGGTCTCGGCAAAGAACACCTTGTCCGAAAGAAGCGTGCCCGTGATACTGCCCGTATCGGTTTCAACAGATATTTCGGCGGCGTCACATCTGTCAAATTTGACATTACCCGTGCTTCGCTCGATATCAAATCTGCCCGAGGCTATCACGTTTTTAAGTGTGATATTGCCCGTGTCACCGTCCGATTCAAGTCTGTTGCAGGTCACGTTTTCCAAAACCACTCTGCCCGTGTCGACGTTTATCATAACGTCGCCGAGCTCGGTGTCCGTGAGGCTTACGTGTCCCGTCGAGGTCTTTATCTTGACTCCTCCCGACTTTGCAAAACAGGTAACGTCGCCCGTACTGAGTGAAATATCAATTCCGTCAAAGCCAAAGTCACTCGGAATAACGACATCTCCCGTTCTTGACCTTATATTCAAGTCACCGTATCCGCCTTCGGGGAGATATACGGTTATCTTCGGGCTATTGAAGTTAAAAAGGCTTATATAGTCATACCATTTGCGCGTGTCGACAACCTTTATAACAAGTGCACCGTCTTCAAGTGTCACCGAGTGCTTTGTGTTTTTTGCCTCCTCACAGACTACAAGGGTCTTGGGTTCATTCCACGGCACAAGCTCAACGGCAGCCTCTTTCGTTTCTATCAGAATATCCCGATATCCTTCGTTTATTTCGTGACCGTTCGTTTCAAGCTTCACAGTCGAAAGCTTTGAAAAATCCCATTTTAACATATTCAGAACACCTCCGAAAATAATTCCGCCGACTATTATAAATAAGATAGCTGTGATAAGCCACCATTTTGTTTTCGTACTCATTACGCCGCCTCCTTTTTAGTAAAGCATCTTTTTATTCCGCGCACGATCATCTTTGTAAGCCAAGCCGTACCCGCGCTTGCCGCCCTGCAAACGAAGAAGAATAAAATCGAAGCTCCCGTAAGCACAAGACCTGCGCCTATCATAGCAAAGCCTAAAAGTGCGCTTGGACCAAAAGCAAGCACCGCACCGGAAAACACCGCCGAAAACGCGCATACGGCAAGCAAAGCAAACACAGACCACAGTGATATTATCACCGACCAAAGCGTTACGAAAATCGAAAAGGCCACCGCCACTGCGGTAATAAGCAGAGGAAACCACAGGGGAAAGCCGAGCACGAGAAGAACTATCTCCCACGCTCCAAGACCCTGATTTTGCGGCTTCACCGTTTCTTTTGTTGGCGATAGCTCGCCCTTTATCTGCGCGACTATTTCGTCAACAGAGCCTATCGCCGCGACCGCGTCCTCCTCGGAGATACCCTCCTCAACACGGTCCTCTATCATTTCACTGTAAAAATTTATGCGCTCACGAACATCCTCCTTCGAAAAAACTGACAGTCTTTCGTTCAGCGCAAGTATAAATTCAAGCTTGGTCATTTGAGTCGACCTCCTTTGTAACAAAGCTGTATATGGACATAATTTCCTTCCATTCGTTCTTGAACTCCTCAATACGCCTTCTTCCGTTTTCGGTTATGTGATAATACTTTCTGAGTCTGCCGCCGTGCTCTGCCGTGTGTACGGTCAGCATCTTCGCCGATTCAAGCCGCTTGAGAATGGTATATAATGTAGACTCGGAAAGCTCGATGTAGGGCTTCAGGTCCTTGATTATCTTGTACCCGTACGAGTCCTCGCTCTTGATAGCGGCAAGCACGCACACGTCAAGAATACCGCGCTTAAGTTGAATATCCATAGCTTCTCCCTTCTGCCGATAATGTAGAAAAGCACTAAAAGCGCTCTTACCTCACGTTACATAATACATCATATCACGAAGTATTGGCTCTGTCAACAGAAAAAAGTGGGGAGTTATGTTTATAACACCCCACTTGTATAATCATTTTCTGACAATCTCAATAATTCCGAGTCTTCCGTCGACTTGGACGCGCATAAGTCCCTCGTTAAGTTTAAGCCCCGGGTTAAAAGCGGAAAAGTGGTCTTGCACCTCTATTTGTGCAGGTATAATCACTTCACCCTTGTCGGAAATAATGCCTAATTTACCATCGGAAACAAAGGCTGCAAGTCCGTCATCAAAACTTCCTATATTCTCTGTTTCAAGACTAATACGGGTGCCGTTTACATCAAACAATGCAGCAACAATATTACCGTCCTTCTCTCGTCTGCACTTGATTATTTCGTCTGAAATAAAATTGGCAGAAAAAGCATCCTTAAACGTGTAATATTCATTGCCGTATTTATCAAAGAGAGTATAATCTCTATATCGATCTTCTTTGGTTAATACTAATGAATACTCCGGATTAATAGTTTTCGATGTGTTGTTTTCCAACGCAAGTCGGTGTGCCGTTAATTCTTCCTCGGTTATAAGAGTCATCGTATTGTTCTTAAGGTCAATCAGATATGGCTTTGCATTACCGGTAAGCTTGCCTCGGTCCTCTTCATTATCTGCTAAATAAGCTACGACTTTTCCATCAGGTGAAACATTGCCCATGTAGTCGTATATGGGTTCAAGAACCATTTTTCCGTTTTTGTCAAATAAAGCACGCGCCTGACATTCGTTTTCTTCTCCGATTTTTCCGTGATAGCAGAGAGGAATATAACCATTTTTAAAGCCCGGAGGAACAAACTGACAAAGCGAATAGGTGTAGTCTGTTAAAGTAAGCGTCATTGTGATTTCAGAGCCGTTATAGACTCCGCTATATTGTGTAGGGGTATAAGCATCTTGAGATTCACTTGAAGATTCAGCCTCAGCAGTAACTTCCGTTGTATCAACGGTGGTAACAACTTCGCTTTCGGTAGTAGCATCTTCCTCTGATGACTCCACCTCAGTTGTATCAACAGTTGTGTCGACTTCACTTTCGACTTTGGTAAAGTCAGAAACGTCAAACGTCACAACTTCATCGTTGTTTTTTGCGGGCAAAAAAAGTTCGCACGCAGAAAGCGCGAAAAGTGCAGTTATTGTAAATAATATTGCAAATATTTTTTTGAGCATAGTTATCACTCCAAAATTTAGTCAAAGTTCTAATCACATTATATACTATTAACTCCCTTTTGTAAATAGAAATTGCTCACTGCAAATTTCAGTGAGCAATTTTTTTATTGTTAAATGAAAACCACCAGCAGTGCTGGTGGTTTTCATTTAATGGTGAGTTATACTATCAAGTGCAACAGTAAAAGAAAAAGGACCTCGTTAAAGCGAACAAGGTCCTGATTTTTTTGTTTTCTTCTCCTTTATCCGAGCTGAGCGAGGATAAAGTTTTTTTCCCTTTTAGAGGCTGAAGTATTTTTGCCGAATTACGTGGGTCATTCCCACTCGCTTTGAGGTTCTTTCCCACAGTTACTTTTCGCCTTATTTTGGGCGAATTTCTCGGAGATTTTGCTCGTTTTGCTTCGTTTTTCTCTGTATTCTCTGTGTTCTCAGCCCGTTTGGTACTGTTTTGGTATCAAAGTTTGGTATCAATTTTCTGAAAAATCGGCGGAGAAAAATTTCATTATTCTCTTTAAGTAAGTGATACTTGGCTTGTCCAACAGTTCAACTGGCTTTGATGTTTGGATACAAAGGTAGATGTAAAGGTCGTGCTCCTTTTGGAACAATAATATTATAGCAGAAAAATGTGAACAATTCAAGGATGCCATTCTGTAATTACTCTCATCTTTGTTAATTACCAGCAGAGACTTCATATATAAAATCCCATGCACAATTCATTTTGTCAACATGGACACACTCTCCAATATTTTTCAGAATCTCTCGCGCATCCGCTTGTTGCTCATCGGTAATGAGATAGCAAATAGAATTATCACAGAGTTTCAAGGTGATTTTTCGCTGGTCATCTGCAATA
>JAZNNG010000072.1:0-6597 GCA_045580165.1 Eubacteriales bacterium | reverse complement strand
CCCTCGGGATTGGTGATAACGATAGGCTCACCGCCCTCGAAAACCGCCACGCAAGAGTTTGTTGTACCTAAATCTATTCCTATGATCTTTCCCATGATAATTTACCTCCGTATCATGATTGTTTATTTTTATGTTAGTTTGCTACCTTTACCATAGCGTATCTGAGTATTTTTTCGTCCTTGCGGTAGCCCTTCTGGAACACCTCTGCAATTACGTTTTCACCGAGGGAACCGTCCTCGATATGCATTACCGCGTTGTGAATGTTGGGGTCGAACTCCTCGCCTGCTTCACCGTATGCCGTCACGTTGTTTTTCACAAGCATTTCATTGAAGCTCTTGAGTATCATCTCGATACCCTGCGCCACCTGCTCGGATTCCTTGAATGCCGCAGCTCTTTCGACGTTGTCGATTATAGGAAGTATCTGCCCTATCGCATCAAAAAATGCATCGGTGTAAATACCTTCCTTTTCCTTTGCCGTACGCTTTCTGAAGTTATCGTATTCGGCGATCATTCGCATATACTTATCGTTCTGCTCGAGAAGCTCCGTCTCCTTGGCTTCGAGCTGCTTTTTTGTGTCCTCAAGCTCAGCCTTCAGCTTTTTGTCGTCAACAGGCTTTTTGTCGGCGGTCTTTTTCTTTGCCGCGTCGTTTTTTTCCTTCTTTGTTTCTTCAGCCATTGTTTTATCCTTTCCTATGCGTTATCTGCGGGTGGCATAAGCGAATCCACTCCCATAGACCTTTCAAGCGCTGCGGCTATATACTTTACCATAGCACACACCCTTGCGTAGTCCATTCGTCTGGGCCCGACTATTCCTATCGCACCGACCGCCTTTCCCCCGACCTTTATGGTCTGGAAGACGATTGACGAGTCGTTCATTTCGTTAAGCGGGTTTTCCGAGCCGATTATAATGTTGGTATCGTCACCCATCGCGTTTGACACAACGTCGAGAAGACCGCTTTTGTTATCAAACGCCGCAAGCAGATGCTTTAGCTTCTCGGTGTCCGAAAATTCGGGGTATTCGAGCAGCTTGTTGACTCCCTCGTATTTCAGCTCGCCGCCGTCGGTCTGCTTAAGCGCGTCGTATATGACCTTTACGAGAGGACTTACTATCGGCTCCATTCCGGAGAGTCTGCTCTCTATCTCCACCATTATCGGCACGTTTATGCTCTCGGGCGGAAGATTCACGAGCAGTTGATTGAGCACCTCGCCTATACGGTTTACGTCGCCCTCCGAAACGGGAAATCCCGTTCTTATACGCTTGGTCTTTATCGCGCCCGAGCTTGTCAGCATTATGAGCGCGAAGCTCGCTTCATCAATATACATAGTATCGAAGCGGCTCACCGTTGTCCCACTCGGTCGTGGTCTGACCGTCAGACCCGTGTAGTTCGTCATGTGCGACATTATCTGAGTCGCGTTTTCAAGAATGGTGTCCGCCTCCGCGTGCTTGACTCCGAGTATCCTGTTAAGCTGGTCTATCTCGCCGGAAGTCATACTGTACTGCTGCATAAGCGTGTCAACGTAAAATCTGTATCCACGCTCGGTAGGTATTCTTCCCGAGGAAAGATGAGGCTGCTCGAGGTAGCCGAGAGCTTCAAGCTCCGCCATCTCGTTTCTGACGGTAGCAGACGAGCAACTTATCTGCTCACATTCCGCGAGGTATTTTGAGCCGACAGGCTCGCCGTCACGAATATACGCTTCAATTATCGCCTTGAGTATTAACTTTTTTCTTTCGCTGAGCACTGCGTCAACTCTGTCCGTACGACTCACCTCCCGAAAAATCAAGTTGTTTTCGTGGTTTTAGCACTCGTTATATCCAAGTGCTAATATAATGTACCATTATTACACCCCGAATTCAAGGATTTTCTATTGTTTTTGTGTGAATTATTTGTTAATAGAGACAATCAAGTGCTAATTTCGCGTTTGAAGTGACGAAAAAAGCGAGCCTGCGTATGCAGACTCGCACGTTTGATAACAGATAATTACTTTTCTATCTTGTTTCCGCAATCGGTGCAATAGTCGGCGTCCTTTTCAAGAGCCGCGCCGCACTTGTGACAGGTCTTGGGTGCAGCAGGCGCTTCTACGACTACCTCTCCCTCGTATACCTTCTTCTCAATTGCAGTTCCGCACTTGGGGCAGAAATTTACGTCGCTTGAAATTTCCTTGCCGCACTTGGGGCAGATAAGGAGACCCTTAAGCTCTCTGAGTCTGTCTGTGTACTCAGCGATCTTAGCCTTTGCCTCGTCAATAGCAACAAACTCCTCGGGGAGAAGCTTGTCGGCAGACTCGGCGTTAGCCTCAGCGTACGCGCGTCCGATCTTTTCGTAAGACGCGTCTATCTTCTTCTCCTGCTCGATAATATTAAGCTTAAGCTTAGCTACCTCGGTGAGGTCCTTGGTCTTATCAACTGCCTTTTTGCCAGTGCTTGCAACTTTTGCCTTGAATTCATCCCAGAATGCCATAATTTGTACCCTTTCTTTATTCAGACGGATAACATCCGCTTATTTTCTATTACCATTATACTATCCCGTTTTAATTTTGTCAATTCCCCTCGTGAAAGTTAAGGTGGAAGGGTGAGTTGTTTTGCGGGAATTTGCGCTCTCAAGCTCTGCTTCGTGTGTATATAACAGTGTCGCAGGGTTTCCAAAGGGATTTCCCTTTGGCGAGGAGGAGGTTTTTAAGAGGAGGCATCGAGCCTCCTCTTAAATGCTTCTTTTCGTTCTTTTCTGTGCATACAGAAAAGGACAAACCAATACAACTTTTCACAAAGCAAAATCAGGCCATACTCCCTTGTCTCATAAAACTTACTGCATTATTATACGGTGCTTCGCACCTTTCGCGCCTTTTTGAAAAAGAGGCTAAAAAGATTGCCTTCGGCAACTTTGCAAAAACTTTCCTTGCGCGCGTGAAGTCTCAAAAATTCAAAATCTCCACCCATACCCTTGCATTTCTGCCGCTTTTTGAAAAAAGCGGCGCAAAAACTTTCCTTGCGCGCGTGAGGTCTTAAAAATTCAAAATCTCCACCCATACCCTTGCATTTTATTAAATTTGTAGTTATAATAACAAATGTAACCAATATAAACGGAGAAACATAATGCGAAAATTACTCAAATATATGAAAGGCTACACCCTTGAAGTCATTATCGCCCCCCTCTTCAAGCTTATCGAGGCGGCCTTTGACCTCACCGTCCCACTCGTAGTCGCTTCTATAATCAACAACGGTATATCAAACGGGAACACAGGTCTCCCTCACGTTTACAAAATGTGCGGCGTATTGGTTCTCCTTGCCGTGCTCGGTCTTGCCTTCTCTATAACCGCCCAGTTCTTTTCCGCAAAGGCCGCCGTCGGCTTTTCTACAAGACTTCGCCGCGCCGTGTTTGAAAAGATACAGGGGCTTTCCTATTCCGAGCTCGACACAGTCGGCACCTCTACGCTCATTACCCGTATGACCAGCGACATAAACCAGGTCCAGAACGGCGTCAACCTTACCCTCAGACTCTTTCTTCGCTCACCCTTTATAGTCTTCGGTGCTATGATAATGGCGTTTACCGTTGACACAAGGGCGGCGCTCGTGTTCGTTTGCGCCATACCCGTTCTCTCGGCGGTGGTGTTCGGCATAATGCTTAAAACTATGCCGATTCACAAAAACGTACAGAAAAGTCTTGACAACGTGACCCGTATCACACGCGAAAACCTCGGCGGCGTCCGCGTTATCAGAGCCTTCTGCCGTGAGGATAGCGAAATCTCCGACTTTGAAGGCGAAAACAACAAGCTGAATATGATCCAACAGCTTGCAGGAAAAATATCCGCGCTCTTAAACCCCATTACCTACGTCATCATAAACGTCGCCACCATCGCGCTCATCCACACGGGCGCGGTACGCGTAAGCCTCGGCGAGCTAAGCCAGGGCGACGTGGTTGCGCTTTACAACTATATGGCTCAGATACTCGTTGAGCTTATCAAGCTTGCGAGTCTTATTATCACAATATCCAAGGCTCTTGCCTGCTCGGGACGAATCTCGTCAGTGCTTGAGCTTGAATCAAGTCTTGAGATGACCGAGGGCGGCGAGCAGTCAGAGGGCTTCAAGGTAGAATTCAAAAACGTATCCCTCAGATACAAGAACGCCGCAGAAGACTCGCTCACGGGCATAAGCTTCAGTGTCAAATCGGGACAGACCGTCGGTATTATCGGCGGTACGGGCTCGGGTAAGACCTCGCTCGTAAATCTCATTCCCCACCTCTACGACTCCACCGAGGGCGCGGTCTTAGTCGACGGCAAGGACGTCAAGAGCTATGACACGGTGACGCTTCGCGACAAGATAGGTGTCGCCACACAAAAGTCGGTGCTTTTCAAGGGCACTATACGCGAAAACTTAGTCTGGAGAAAGCCCGACGCGACGGACGCGGAGCTTATGCGCGCCGCAGAGATAGCGCAGGCTGCCGACGTTATAAATTCAAAAGAAAACGGACTTGACAGCGCAGTCGAGCAAAACGGACGAAACTTCTCGGGCGGTCAGCGCCAAAGACTTTCGATAGCACGCGCGCTCGTGGGCGAGCCCGAGATACTCATTCTCGACGATAGCTCGTCCGCACTCGACTACGCGACCGACGCGCGTCTGCGCGCCGCCATCCGCGAGCTTAATTACAAGCCCACCATATTTATAGTGTCACAACGCACCTCGTCTATACGCCACACCGATCTGATAGTGGTTCTTGACGACGGCGAGGTCTGCGGACTCGGTACTCACGACGAGTTACTTGCCACCTGCGAGGTCTACCGTGAGATCCACGAATCGCAGTACAAAAAAGAGGACGGAGGTGAGCGTAAATGAAGAATACCTCAACTCTTTCAAAGGTAATAAAGCGCATATCGAAATACTCTGTTATCCTTGTAATCTCACTTATGCTTGCGCTTGTCAGCGTTGCGCTGACTCTGTACCTGCCCATTCTGTTCGGTAACGCCATTGACCTTATCACCGACACGGGCGTTGACCTTGTCGGCATTCTGCCGATACTGACAAAAGCGGCGATAATAATAGCTCTCACCGCGCTCGCGCAGTGGCTGATGAACTATTTTAACAACAAAATAACCTATAACGTCATCCGCGACATCAGACGCGAGGCGTTTGAGCATATCCAGTCGCTTCCCCTCTCATACCTCGACCGTCACCCGACGGGCGATATAGTCAGCCGCGTAATTTCGGACGCCGACACGTTTGCCGAGGGACTTCTTCTCGGCTTCTCGCAGTTCTTTACGGGAATTATGACCATTCTCGGAACCATCGCGTTTATGATAGCGCTTGACTATAAAATTGCGCTCGTGGTAATTCTCATCACGCCGCTTTCTCTGTTCGTTGCGAGATTTATCGCGTCGAGAACTCACAAAATGTTCACCGAGCAGTCAAAAACGCGCGGAGAGCAGACTGCGTTCATCGACGAGGTCATAAACCACCAGAAGATAGTGACCCTTTATAACCGCACCGATGAAAGCATTGATAAATTCGATGAGATAAACGACAGACTTGAAAAATGCTCGCTTAGGGCGGTGTTCTTCTCCTCTCTCACAAACCCATCGACACGCTTCGTAAACAACCTCGTTTACGCAGGAGTCGCGCTCACGGGCGCGCTCACCGTAATCAGCGGCGCCGGACTTACAGTCGGTAATCTCTCGGCGTTTTTGAGCTACGCAAACCAGTACACCAAGCCCTTTAACGAGATCTCGGGCGTTATCACCGAGCTTCAGAACTCGATAGCCTGCGCGGCACGTCTGTTTGAGCTTATCGAAGAAAAGCCGCAGGTATCCGACGCGGGCGCGGACGTGCTCGGCACGGCGGACGGCGACGTAAGTATATCAAATGTGTCCTTCTCGTACGTCAAGGATAAAAAGCTGATAGAAAACTTCAGCGTTGACGTCAAACGCGGTCAGCGCATTGCAATAGTCGGACCGACGGGCTGCGGAAAGACCACGCTTATAAACCTGCTTATGCGATTCTACGACGTCGACTCCGGCGACATCACGGTTGATAACAAGGACGTGCGTGGCATAACGCGCAAGAGCCTCAGACAAAATTACGGTATGGTGCTTCAGGACACCTGGCTCAAGTCAGGCACCGTCCGCGACAATATCACAGTCGGCAAGCCCGATGCAACCGATGAAGAAATAGTAGCCGCGGCAAAGGCGGCGCACGCACACAGCTTTATAAAGCGTCTGCCAAACGGCTACGATACGGTAATAGGCGAGGACGGCGGAAGTCTTTCACAGGGACAAAAGCAGCTCTTGTGCATAACGAGAATAATGCTCTGCCTGCCGCCAATGCTCATACTTGACGAGGCTACCTCGTCCATCGACACCCGTACCGAAATGAAGATACAAAAAGCGTTCGAGGTGCTGATGCAGGGCAGAACGAGCTTTATAGTCGCACACAGACTCTCGACCATAAGAGAAGCGGACGTTATACTCGTTATGAAGGATGGAAACGTCATAGAAAAAGGAAATCACGAGGAGCTGCTGAGGGCAGGCGGCTTCTACTGTGAGCTTTACAACAGCCAATTTGCAGGATAAAAAACCACGGTCGGGTAATCCGACCCCGGTTTTTGTTTA
>JAZNNG010000071.1:0-8282 GCA_045580165.1 Eubacteriales bacterium | reverse complement strand
GCCGCTTGGCTCTGCTCCAAGCCACTTGAGGTCCTCGTAAATACTGTCAACGTATTCGGTGTCCTCCTTGGTGGGGTTGGTATCGTCGTAGCGGAGATTAAACTTACCGCCGTACTTCTTTGCCGTGGACCAGTTTATATATATTGCCTTTGCGCTACCGATATGAAGGTAGCCGTTAGGCTCGGGGGGAAAACGCGTGTGTATGGAATCTACCACGCCTTCCTTCAAGTCCTCGTCAATAATGTCGTGTATAAAATTCGAGCTTATAACTTCTTCTGACATTGTATTCTCCATTCTGCCGTGTTTGCGGCAATAAATAACTTAATTACGCGTTTACCGCTGCCATCGCTCTCGCACGAACTCTGTCTGCACCGAGAATAGCACATATAGCGGTAAGGTCGGGAGAGTTGGTTCTTCCCGTCATAGCAACTCTTATTAAGGTAGAAATGTCGGTAACCGAGCCCTTGAATGCACTCGGGTCTGCCTTATACGCCTTCATATCGGTGGTATAGCCGTACTTTTCGGAGATCACCTTTATCTTTTCAAACCACGCGTTGTTGTCGTCCTCAACCGAGTACGCATCTGCGTAATCATTCAGAATTGCGATACGCTCGTCAGTCGGGATGCTTGCGGGCATTTCGTCTGTTATCTTGAAATAATCGTCGTAGAAGAAGCCCATATAATCCTTGACCTCGCTCCATACGGTTATATCCTTGCGCGGCTTCTTTCCGCCTCTGCCGATAGCAAGAATTCTCTTTGCGTATTCGGGGTCTGCCGAAAGCTTGTCCGCAAAATCGGTATCGTATTCCTTCGCCCAATCGAGGACCTTGTCGTAAACCTCGTCTGCGCTCATTTTTGCAACCGTATTCTTGGTAACGTCGTTGAGCTTATCGAAGTCGAACAAACAGCCCGATGCGCTCATCTTCTTTATCGAGAACGGGAATTCTGTATAGGGCTTATCGGGGTTAGCCATTCTCCACTCCTCGTAGTTGGAGTTGAGAAGCGTCATTACGTATTCAACCACGGCCTCGGGGCAATATCCCTTTTCCTTGTAGAATCTCATATCCACGCCTGCGTCACGCTTGGAGAGCTTCTTCTTCGAGCCGTTTTCGTCAAGCTTCATAAGCTGAGAAATGTGTAAGAACTTGGGAAGCTTGAAGCCAAGCGCCGAGAAGAGCTGGAGATGGAACGGAAGGCTCGGGAGCCACTCCTCTCCTCTTACAACGTGCGTTGTTCCCATATAGTGATCATCTACCGCGTGAGCAAAGTGATAGGTAGGAATACCGTCGCTCTTCAAGAGGACGTGGTCCTTATCGTTTTCGGTGATCTCTATGTCGCCCTTGACGAGGTCGGTAAACTTTATCTTGCGCTCTACCGAGCCCTCGCTCTTGAAGCGAAGAACGAACTTTTCTCCCGCCTTGAGCTTTTCCTCTATCTTTTCGATTGGAGCGTCACGCCATATCGCCCACTTGCCGTAATAGCCGGGGTCTGCCTTGAGCTCCTCCTGCTCGCTTCTTATTTTTGCAAGCTCCTCCTCGGTACAGAAGCAGGGATATGCTCTGCCCTCACGGATAAGCTTCTTTGCAAACGTCTGATATATTTCTCGTCTTTCGCTCTGACGGTAAGGCCCGTAAATACCGTTGTCCTTGCCGCCCGCTACTGCGCCCTCGTCAAACTTGACGCCGTAATACGCAAGAGTTTCTATAAGATTTTCTTCTGCTCCCTCGACCTCACGCTTTGCGTCGGTATCCTCGATCCTGAGGATCAGAACGCCTCCACTCTGGTGAGCGAGTCTTTCACTTACTCTGGTCGGGAAAAGTCCGCCGAAATGAACGAAGCCCGTAGGGCTGGGGGCAAATCTCGTTACCTTTGCTCCCTCGGGAAGCTCACGCTTCGGAAATCTTTTTTCAATGTCCTCGGGCGTGGTCTTTATATCGGGATAAAGCAGGTCTGCAAGATAGTTAAAATCCATTGTGTTTACCTCATCAAAATAGTCTTTATGATCAACCCCTGCCGTTTACGTAGGGATTGAATTCTCTTTCGTGCTCAAGGCTTGTCGCCCTTCCGTGTCCGGGATACACCGCAGCGTCGCCGTCTATTTCGTAAAGCTCTTTTATAGATGCCTCGATGGCATCGAAGCTTCCGCCGGGAAAATCAGTTCGTCCGATGCTCTCGTAAAACAACGTATCACCCGTTATTATTCCGCTATCGGTTATAAAGCATACCGAGCCAACCGTATGTCCGGGCGTGTGCATCACCCGCACTCTGCTCTCTCCGATTTCTATCTCCTCACCACCGTCAAGCAGGACGTCAGCATCGCCATAGGTATCGCTTCTGCCGATATGCGTCATAAGACTGAACGTTGGATTATTAAGACAGACGTTATCGAGCGCGTGAATATACACCTTAGCGCCCGTGTACTCGCGTATTCTGTCAAGAGCAAGAATGTGATCGAAGTGTCCGTGGGTAAGGAATATATATTTTACGTTTGCCGAGCTTGCGTGTATTTGCGAGATAATATACTCACTGTCGCCGCCGGGGTCGACTATCGCCGCGTCACCCGTAGCACTATCCCTCAGAATATAGGTATTGGCGCTCATATATCCCGACGAAACGTTTATAATATCCATAACGGTAACCTTTCACCAAGCATTAAATATCGGACGTTGCAAAATCGGGCACAATTACCGATAATAATATATTATAACAACAAATACCCGAAATTGCAATAGTAAAATTCAAGTTTTTTGCTTAATAATTCAGTTTTTGCAAGCGTGTTGACAACGGCAAAGAATTGTGCTATAATACCTTCAGCACACAGTGTGCTGAAACGTAAGGAGGTGTTTATTTGCAGGAAAAGCAAACCGAGCTTATACGCGACGAAATGTGCGAGAAGATCATCGACGCCGCCGAAAAGCTTGCTACCTCACACGGCGCTCATACCGTCACCGTGAGAAAAATTCTCGAAAGCCTCGGTATCACCAACAGAGTCTTTTACAACAGATTCAAAAACGTTGACGAGGTGCTCGAGCTTGTTTACAGAAGAACGGTCGTAAAAATAAGGGAGATAATCGCCCGTGACATTGATGAGGACCGCGACTTTTTCGAGCAGGTAACGGACCTTGTGGTAAGCTCGCTTATAACCTCGTACGATGCAAAAATGCAGTTTAACCAATACGTTTTTCAAAACGATTCCCTCTCACGGGGAAACTACGAATGGTGGACTGCAGAGATCAAAAAGCTTATAGTTTACGCTATGAATAAGGGACTCATAAAGGAGGTCGACCCCGACGTTATGAGCTACTCGATATGGTGCTTCTGCCGCGGCTACAACGCCGACGCGGTACAGAGGCAGCTTGACCGCGACGAAGCGGTAAAAAATTTCAGATACAGCTTCGGATTTCTTTTAGACGGTCTTAAGGCGTAGCCGTCATACATCTTCTATCGAAAGGAAAAAGTATTATGAAAAAAGGAATGTTACACGAAAAGATCGAATTCAAAGACGTGAGGGCTCTTATTGAATTCGCCGGCGAAAAGTACGCCGATCTGTGCGCGTATTCATACAGAAAAAATCCGCGTGACAAAGAAGTAATAAAAGCAACGTTCAGCGAGCTGAGAGATGATGTGCGCGCTCTTGCAAGCGAGCTTTTGGAGCTTGGCTGTGCAGGACGTCACTGCATACTCATAGGCAAGCTTTCATACGACTGGGTACTTACCTATTTTGCCGTTCTCAGCATTGGAGGAGTTGTTGTGCCTCTCGACCGCGACTGGCTCAAGGAGGACCTTGCGGATACTGCAAAAAAGGCCGATATTTCTTATCTTTTCTGCGATGAAGAGCTTGCCGAAAAGGCAGAGTTTATCGAAGCCGAGACGTCTTGTGCTCCTGCCGTTTATCTTTGCACGAAGGAAAAAGAAAACAGCCTTGCAAGCCTTATAGAAAAAGGAAAGGAAAAGTACAAAAGCAACCCCGATGCTTACCGTAATGCAGAAATAGATCCTTTCAAAATGGCACTGCTGGTATTCACGTCGGGAACTACCGGAAAGGGCAAGGGCGTTATGCTATCCCAGGATGCGGTTCTTCGCGACATGTCCGAAATAATCCCTTATATGGACTTCAAGAAAAAAACTGTCGGCGTGCTTCCTCCCCACCACACCTACGGCTCAACGGTAATGCTTATCGGTCACGCATTTATAGGAACGGAAATATACATTTCATCGGGCATCAAATACATTCAGAGAGAGCTCAAGGAGCAAAAGCCCGGCCACCTCGTTCTCGTTCCGCTTTACCTCGAAACGTTCTACCGTAAGATACACGCAAACATCAAGGAACAGGGCAAGGAAAAGTTAGTTGCGGGAATGATGAGGGTGAGCAATTTCCTTTGCAAGCTCGGCATCGACCTCCGCAAGAAGCTCTTTGCTCAGATACGCGAAGCGTTCGGCGGAGAAATTGAGATGATAATCTCGGGCGGCGCGCCCATAAACCCCGAAATAATGACCTTCTTTGAGTCACTCGGAATTTCTATGCTCAACGGCTACGGAATCACCGAGTGCGCGCCTCTTATCGCAGTAAACAGAAGCCTTAACGTCGTTCACGGAAGCGTTGGCGAAATTCTCGATATGGACACAGTCAGGATCGACGAGCCAAACGAGGACGGAGAGGGCGAGATCCTCGTTAAGGGTCCCAACGTAATGCTCGGCTACTACAAGGATGAAAAGGCTACTGCAGAGGCTATGACCGAGGACGGCTTCTTCAGAACGGGCGACTACGGAAAGCTTGATAAAAACGGATTTCTCTTTATAACCGGAAGAAAAAAGAACCTCATTATTCTCTCAAACGGAAAAAACGTATACCCCGAGGAGATCGAAAACGAGCTTGTCGCGACTCCCGGTATAATCGATATTATAGTTTACGAGGGTCAGAGCAAGAGAGGACTTGAGCACAACGCCATAGTTGCCGAGATATACCCCGACAACGATTTCTTTGAAGCAAACAAGATCGAGGACAAGGAAGCGTACTTCAAGCCCTTTATCGACGAATTCAACGAAAAAACAGTTCCATACAAAAGGATATCGGTGCTCAAGGTCAGAAGTGAGGAGTTCCCCAAGAATACCCTTCGTAAGATAATGAGATTCAAGATAGATATGTCCATCGACTGACGAAAGGCACACCTTTTGTAATATATTTTGTAAAATTCGTAATATATTTGTAGAAATAAGTGCAAGCGGAAGTTTATAATTTAGACAGATATCATTTAAGATCGGAGAAATACTATGCATTTCAATGACAGAGACGAAATAATCGCGCTCACTCCCTTATGGAAGGGTGACAGACTTGACGACGGACGTCCTTACGTTCCGGACAGATACCTCAAGGCTCTCAGAAAGCTCACACTTGAAGAAGTATGGAAGCCTATATTCGTAAAGGGCTACGAAAGCCAGTTCGAGGGCAGACTCCACACGCTTCACGACGACGGAAGAAAGCTTATCGGCCGTGCCGTTACCGCTACTTATTGCCCTTACCGTCCCGACCTTGACGGCGTAGTTAAGGACATCGGAAGAAGCGAAAACAGAACGGGTACTTACAATCAGTGGGTCATCGACTCTCTCGTTGAGGGTGACGTTGTCGTTATTGATATGTACGACAAGATATATAAGGGCACGTTCCTCGGGGGAAACCTTACCACCGCTATCAAGAACAAGACAAAGACCGGCGGCGGTGTGATCTGGGGCGGAGTTCGTGACGTTGAGCAGATGAAGAAGGTTGAGGGCGTTCAGGTATATTACAGAGGCATCGACCCCACTCCTATCCGTGACTTTATAATGACAGGCTTCAATACCGCTACAAGAATCGGTAACGCTATATGCTTGCCCGGAGACATCGTATTCGGCGCAGGCGGCGGTGTGCTCTTCATCCCCAGCCACCTCGTTCCCGAGGTTGTTGACGGAGCCGCTAAGACTCAGGTCAAGGACCTTTTCGGCTTCGAAATGATCACACTTAACAAGTTCACAACAGCTCAGATAGATAAGAACACCTGGTCCAAGGAAATGCTCGACCTCCTTATGGAGTTTATCGAAACAGACGAGCGCGCAGCAGAATACAGAGGTATGGACTGGTCGCTTGAGTACGATCTCGCAATCAACGGCGACCCGAACGACACCCAGTCTGCTCTTTAATTCAGGTGAAACAAATGACGGACAAGAAGAAAAACAAAAAGCCGCTTCCTCCCACCAACTGTGAGATGTGCGTGTACTTTGACACGGACGAGGAAACGGGAGAAGAAATGTGTACGGTAAATCTTGACGAGGATGAGATGGTCAGCTTTATGACGGGCGACAACAGCCGTTGTCCTCACTTCTATCTTCACGACGAATACAAAACCGTCCGTCGTCAGAACTAATGCTTCATATATTTTATACCCTTTTCAAAGCGAAGCGTCCCGGCGAAGGTCGGGGCGTTTCGTCTTTATAGAATATATTGCACCCGAACGGAAAAACTGTATATTGTAAATATTATTCTTGACAACCGCGGTATTTTTTGATAAAATACCCTTGTTTGTCAAAAAAATCTTAAAGAAAGCAGTACATTTTATGTTAGCACTTTTAGCATTTTTACCCATACTTATGACACTAATTCTTATGATGGCGTTCAACTGGCCCGCCAAGAGATGTCTTATCATTTCCTGGGCAATGGCGTTCGTGTTCGCTTTCTTGCTTTGGGACATCGACGTTATGAGCTTGCTCGCAAGCTCACTTTACGGCGTTTTGAGCTCTCTTGATGTGCTTATCATTATTTTCGGAGCTATTTTAGTTATGAACACCCTGAAGGTGTCGGGCGCTACCGCGGCGATAAACCGCGGATTTATGAACATCTGCCCCGACAAGCGCGTTCAGGCGTGCATTATCGGCTTCTGCTTCTGTTCATTTATCGAAGCCGCAGCAGGCTTCGGTACTCCCGCCGCACTCGCAGGTCCACTGCTTGTTTCACTTGGATTTCCCCCTATGGCAGCGGCAATGATAACCCTTACCTTCGACTCTACCGCGGTTTCCTTCGGCGCAGTCGGTACGCCCGTTACCGCCGCACTTAATCTGCTCGGCATGACCGATAACGCAGAATTTGTTTCCGGCTTTTCCTTCTGGACCGCTTTGCCGCACGCGGTAGTGTGCATTTTCCTTCCTCTCATAGTTTTAATGATGACAACAAAGCTGTTCAGTAACGACAGGTCCTTCAAGCCCGCACTCAAGGCGGCACCGTTCGCACTGTTTACGGGACTTTCCTTCTCGATACCGCTTTTACTCGTATCAATATTCATCGGCTACGAGTTTGCATCTCTCGTGGCATCACTCGTATCAATAGCCACGACCGTCATCGCGGCAAAGAAGGGCTTCCTCGTTCCAAAAGAAACGTGGTCCTTCGGCGACTCGTCAACGTGGGACAAGGATTGGCTTGCCACAAGCGAGGTTTCTCCCGTCAAGGAGTCGAAAATGTCCCTGATATTGGCGTGGGTGCCCTATCTGCTCATCGCAACTATACTCGTGCTCACCCGTATTCCTCAGCTCGGAATCAAGGGACTCCTTACGGGCGGCGCTCCCTTCGTTATAAAGGTCGACAACCTGCTCGGCTTTGAAAACCTTGACTGGAGCCTTAAGTGGGCGTATTTACCCGGCACCTTCTTCGTGCTCGTTTCTATTGTAACAAACCTTATTCACAAGATGGATAAGGAGCAGGTAAAGCGCTCTTGGAAGGACACTCTCAAGCAGATATCGGGCGCTACCGTAGCGTTGATCTTCGGTCTTGCTCTCGTTGAGGTTATGAAATACAAAAATGCAGTCGGAACAAGTATGCTCGACGAAATGGCGGCGGCTCTCGCAATGGTCGGAAAGGACCTCTACGTCCTTATATCTCCGTTCATCGGCGTTCTCGGTGCTTTCGTTTCGGGCTCCGCAACGGTTTCTATGAACCTGTTCTCCAACCTACAGTATAATACCGCAGCAGTTTTAGGACTTCCTACCGTATTCGCCCTTTCGATGCAGTGCGTGGGTGCTGCCGTCGGTAATATGGTTTGTATCAACAACGCCGTTGCCGCAAGCGCCACCATCGGCACGACCGGCAGAGAGGGCAAGCTCATCAAAACGAACGTTATTCCGATGCTTATATACACGCTTATCACCGTTGCAATTTTCTACATTGCTTTGGCTCTCGGAATAAATCCTTAATACCAACCTGTTTTTCCACACGAGTGACGCTATTCAACCCCGCCACAACGCGCGGGTTTTTCTTTTAT
>JAZNNG010000070.1:0-3420 GCA_045580165.1 Eubacteriales bacterium | reverse complement strand
GACAAAAGGCCCCGCCCGAGTGACAAAAAAGGCGGGGGCGGCCCCCCTCCAACGCCTTTTTTACTCGTCCATGGTTATGAATTTGTATTCCTTGAGTATTTCCAAGAATTTAACAAGACGCTCACCCGTGGGATGCGCCAGTTCTCCAAGCTCGCTCTCCACAAGCTCACAAAGCTCTTCAACACTTTTCTCACCGTCGATGCTCTTCCACACGAAGCTGCCGAGCTCGTCAAGGTGAATGTGTGAGACCTTCGGCTTCTTTAAGATAAGCTGAAATATACGGTTGAATACGCCCTTGTTTTCAATATCAAGAGTCACGATCCCGTTTTCGTCCGCCGACCACGTGATCGAGTCCGAGCGAGAAGGTCTCAGACGACCGTAATCCGTCTGTTTCTTACTCATTTGCGTTATTTCCGTCCTTCTGCTTTTTCCATACGGAGAATGCAAGCAGGCACACGATAACAAGAGCAAATACCACGAGGCTCGCTATGGAGGCAACGCCCTCAGAAAGTCCGAGAAGTCCCGAAATGTCAACCATCTTGTCAAGTCCTAACACTGCGAATACCGCAAGGAGAATACCCACAAGGCCTTCGCCCGCAATCATACCGGAGCAGAAAAGAATTCCGTCGCTGACGATTCTTTCCTTCTTCTTTGCATCGCCCTTCATCTTATCGAGCACGAGTCTGACAATACCGCCGACCATAATGCAAGCATTAAGGTGAATGGGGAGGTAAATACCGATAGCGAAAGGAAGCACGGGGATTCCGATGCACTCAATAACGACCGCGATAAGAGCACCGATAAGAACGAGGTTCCAAGGAAGCTCTGCACTCATAACGCCCTCAACGATCATCTTCATAAGAGTTGCCTGAGGAGCCGCAAGCTCTTCTGTACCGAATCTCCACGCGCTGTCGAGGAGATAGAGTGTTCCGCCGATTGCAAGCGCAGATGCAACAACACCGATAACCTCACCGATCTGCTGCTTCTTAGGTGTGGCGCCGAGGATATAACCTGTCTTTAAGTCCTGCGAGGTATCGCCGGAGATAGCCGCAACGATACAAATGATAGAACCGATAGCAATAGCCGCGCTCATTCCCGCAGCTCCCGACACACCTGTGAACTTAAGGATGAGGGTAGCTATAAGAAGAGTGGCGATAGCCATACCAGAAACGGGGTTATTACTGCTTCCTACAAGGCCAACCATTCTCGATGATACGGTCGCAAAGAAGAAGCCGAATACAACTATAATTATCGCACCGATAGGATTTACGGGGATAACGGGCACGAGCCATACTACAAGCGTGAGTATAACGATAGCTATAATAACGACCTTGAGGCTGATGTCTCTGCTCGTTCTCGAGTCATCGCCCTCGCCCTTTACCTTAAAGCTCCTCATAGCGCCTGCAAAGGTGCTTACAATAAGGGGAAGCGACTTGATAAGGCTGATAATACCGCCCGCTGCAAGAGCTCCTGCGCCTATGTAGCGTATATAAGAGCTCCAGATAGCGCTTGCTCCGCCCGATGCGAACATTTCGCCAATAGGAGCTGTACCGGGGTAAAGTATCATATTTTCTCCGAAAAGAACTATCATAGGTATAAGCACGAGCCAGCTGAGAACGCCGCCCGAGAACATATACGATGCTATACGGGGACCGCAGATGTAACCAACGCTGAAAACTGCGGGATATATCTGTGTACCTATCTCACCTGCAAAGCCCTTGAATCTGAGAGATATCTCTCCGGGCACTGCCTTGAGTCCGTCTATAACAAACTTGAACGCTGCCGCAATTCCCATGCCCACGAAAACGGTAGACGCGTTTGCGCCGCCCTCTTCACCTGCCAAAAGCACCTCTGCGCACGCAGTTCCCTCGGGGTAAGGAAGCACGCCGTGCTCCTTGACGATGAGCGCGTTACGAAGCGGAACCATAAAGAACACTCCGAGAAGACCGCCGATAAGAGCTATAAGCGTAATTTCGATGAGACTGGGCTTACTCATGCCCTCAACACCGTCTTCCGCCCACAAGAAGAGTGTGGGAAGAGTAAAGATAGCGCCTGCCGCAAGAGATTCTCCCGCAGAGCCTATGGTCTGAACGATATTGCTTTCAAGAATTGAATTTTTCTTCATTACCACTCTGATAACACCCATAGCGATAACTGCCGCAGGAATAGACGCCGATACCGTCATACCCACTCTGAGTCCCAGGTAGGCGTTAGCCGCGCCAAACACTACCGCAAGGATGATACCCATGATAACGGAGGTCAGTGTAAATTCCGGCGTGACCTTGTTTGCCGGAACGTAAGGCTTAAACTGATTGTCCTTATTATCCATTGTTTTTCTCCGATCTGTCAGTATTTTTGGTTTTCGTATATTATTTTACACATACTTTAATATGATACCATATTTGAAGAAAAATATCAAGGGGAAAAGCAGTTTTGTTATGCATAAAATTACCCGAAAAGGAAGTTATAAATATAGCAGATTTGGTTTAGAAAGAGTATGACCTGATTTTGTTTTGTGGGAGTTTGTATTGGTTTGTTCATTTCTGTGTGCACAGAAACGAACCAAAGAAGCATTCAAGAGGGGATTCGAGACCCCCTCTTGAAAATCTCCTCCCTCGCCAAAGGGATACTCCCTTTGGAAACCCTCGCGACACGGTTATTTACACGCTATATGCGATCCGTGGGCGCATAATTCAGAAATGAAATTTGCAATCTCAACCCATACCCGTTCATCAGTGCGAGTTAGGCGCGCTTGGCGGGTGGGGACGCCCCCAAGCAGAGCGCCGCGAATAGTGTGGTCGTGCGGTTTGAACGATTATCCGTTCAGAATTGAGATAATGCCCCCCAGTGAAGTAGATAAAATTCAGAGAGTAGACGAATTCCATCTCTTACCCGCGCGAAGACCACGTCTTCGCGCTGAATGAAGCTTTTTGCCGAGGCTTTTTCTCGAAAAAGCCGGAAGAACCCCTCAATCGCGTAAAGCCAACAAAAAATCCGCAGATTAAGGCGTTGGGTTCCTAAGGACAGTTTTACAATAAATCAACAGAAAAACACACGGTTACAGCCAGAGGCTCCCTTTACACAAGGGAGGCTTTTTTGTTTGTATGCAAGTGCGCACTTACTCACCACTATTGTGGTGGTGCAATTCAAATAATGCAACAAGCCTCCGACAAGGAATAATCCCTGTCGGAGGCTACCATCATTCTTTAATAAGATCAATCAATTTTTGATACCGTTCGTTTGCTTTTAATATTTCAAAGCGTTGATCTGTAAGCTTGTTTGATAAATTCTGATGTCTATCAATCCTCTTGTGGTACAATCCGTGAGGAATCAAATTCAAAAGCGGAGTTTTTGTCTTAGTATTACTATCTATTGTCGCATAATCATTTAAATCGTAATTCACCATTTTTTCAAGATACG
>JAZNNG010000069.1:0-7560 GCA_045580165.1 Eubacteriales bacterium | reverse complement strand
TGTCAAGAGAGTTCGCCGAATTATGCGTATTCTCGGACTCAAATCCGTTATTCGCAGAAAACGCCCGGATTATGTGAAATCCACGCCTGAAATTACCTCTGAGAACGTACTTAACAGAGATTTCAAGGCAACTGTTCCGTTTGAGAAGTGGCTTACCGATGTTACGGAGTTTAAGTATTATGTTGGACCTGAGGTGAAGAAGCTCTACTTATCTGCAATCCTTGACCTTTACGACAGGCGTATCATTGCATACAAGATCGGTGACAGCAACAACAACGAATTGGTTTTCACAACATTTGATGAAGCGACGAGTCTTTATCCTAATGCAAGACCAATCTTCCACAGCGACAGAGGATTTCAGTACACGAACAAACAATTTCATCAAAAACTCGTGGATGCCGGTATGATCCAAAGTATGTCCCGTGTCGGCAGGTGCCTTGACAATGCTCCGATGGAGGGCTGGTGGGGTATCTTAAAGTCCGAAATGTACTATCTTAAAAAGTTCACGAGCCGCGAATCTCTTGTTTCCGCTATTGAGAATTACATACACTTTTACAACACTCGCCGCTACCAGAAACGTTTGAATTGCATGACACCTTGCGAGTATTACAGCGCCACCGCCGCGTGACGAAAAATCTCCCCCCGATGCTGCGCAGCAGGGGGAGATGAAAGAATTTATTCAATTAACATATTCTTTTTGTTTTTTATCCTGTCTACTTGACGGGGGGCACATCAATAGATCAAATCCGTCGGGGTTTTATTTGTGAGTATACGTTAATTTTCTTCAGTAGTTACTTCTTCCTCGGTGGTAGCAGGAGCCTCATCCTCGACAGGAAGCTTTTTGAGCTTGCTGTGAGCATTGATTCCTATAATGAGATAATAGATTACCCAAGCGTGGAACAGTATATCAACACCTGACTCAAGAGAGAGCCCGTTTATAAATATCATAGCAACAGTGTCGAGTCCAAAGAATACGAGAGCAAATATGATCCAGCCTACGCGTTTCTTGCTCGACATAAACCAAGCGAGAAGATAGAAAAGGGTAATTACCGCTGCGATTACCATCACAACAACGAAGAACGTGTCGTTAAGGAAAATCATATCTTCGAGACCGTTTTCATAAAACTCAGCCGGAAAGCGTCCGCAAAGCATCATTCCCAAGGTAGCTATAAAATAGGGAACAAACGCAGAAAACAGGAAATACGAGTCTGCATTCGTTACGAGAAGAACAATGTTGATTACCGTGAAAATAACGACAAACAATAAGTTAGTTCTTGAGGAATTATACTTCTGCTCGTAAATTTCACGTTGTGAAAGCTGTTTTTTTGCTGCACGTTCTGCCATGGTAAGTCTCCTTTTCTGATGGCTTTATTTTTTGGATATTATATCACATATTTTGGAAAAAGTAAATAGAATGTCAAAAAAAGAGGACGAAGCGCCCTCTTTTTTGACAGATATTAATGTGGCGACTTACGCCCAGCTCATTGTAGAGGGCTTGGGGTCGCTGATAATTGCCTGCTTGAGGAATTCAACTGCCTTCTTGAGTCCTTCGTCGATGGACATAAGGCTGTCCTCGTGCTCAATGCTCATTACCTTGTCGTAACCAACGAGGCGGAGGTTGGATGCGATGTCACGCCAGTAAGTAAGGTCATTACCAAAGCCAACTGTACGGAATACCCACGAACGGTTGATCTCGTCGCCGTAGTGCTTGGTGTCGAGTACGCCGTTCTTTGCGGTGTTGTACTTATCAATCTTGGTGTCCTTTGCGTGGAAGTGGAAGATAGCATCCTTGAGCTCGCGGATAACCGCAACGGGATCCATACCCTGCCAGATGAGGTGAGAGGGGTCGAGGTTAGCGCCGAGGTTTTCGCCTGCAGCCTCTCTGAGTCTGAGCATTGTTTCGGGATTGTATACGCAGAAGCCGGGGTGCATTTCAAATGCAACCTTTACGCCGTGCTCCTTTGCGAACTTTGCAGTTTCCTTCCAGTAAGGAATAAGAACCTCGTTCCACTGATAGTCAAGAACTGCGAGGAAGTCCTCGGGCCAGGGGCAGGTCGCCCAGTTCGGATACTTTGCGCCGGGATGATCGCCGGGGCATCCGGAGAACGTGATAACGGTATCAACGCCCATTTTTTCAGCAAGAAGAACACTGTTTACAAAGTCGTCGTGGTAAGCCTTTGCGGTAGCCTTGTCGGGATGAACGGGGTTACCGTGAGAAGCGAGAGCGCAGGGCTCGATGTCGTACTTCTCAAAAAGCTTCATAAAGGAGTCGAACTTTGCCTTGTCAGCAAGAAGCTCCTCGGGATTAGCGTGAGCCTTTCCGGGATATCCGCCCGAGCCGATCTCGACGGCTTCAACGCCGAGCCCCGAGAGGATAGAGAGGGTTTCTTCAAATGTTTTCTGACCGTAAAGGTTAGCAAGAACACTTAATTTCATATTGTCTTTTCCTTTCGAAAATAAAAAATCTTTATAAGAAATTATATTCCACATATATGTTACTATAAAACGCCCTAAAAGTCAAGCGCACAGAGCAAAAAACATCATCTGTAATAGGTATAATAAGCGATAATGGTCCTGTATTCACCACCGTGCTCAAGGTCGTGTCCTGATAAAACGACACCGTCAAGTGACATAAGATCGCTTGCTGTCATATCCTCTACCTTGCATCTGAACTGAATATCAAAGTCGGACAGTACTATAAACTCGTCGTCCTTTAAGTTGAGTGCACCCGCCCGGCCTACAACCTCGTCCACGTTGTTTATCCTCTCGGTAACGTAGCGGATGGCGCGGCCGCTTAAAGCCTTGGCCTTGTCGTATTTGTACGCGGCACTGTCGGGATTCTTGTTTTTGAAAATGGCTTTGATTTTATCAAACATATCGTAAACCTCACATTTAACTGATATAAGTATAACATAAATTCTGCGTACAAGCAAGAAAAGAGCGAAAAAATAATATATTTATATAAAAGCTTTATCGGAGGACTATATGCTTGATATAGGTTTACTTTTCTCGCTTATGGCGAGATACTTCTTTATCTACCTTAAGGTGCACGGTGCAAACTCTTTTCCCGAGCCTCTCACTGCCGCCGAGGAGAGGGAATGCTTTATAAAAATGTCGCAGGGTGACGAAGCGGCGAGGACTAAGCTGATAGAACACAACTTAAGGCTCGTCGCGCACATCGTCAAGAAATATTATTCGAGCTCAAAAAATCAAGAGGACCTTGTGTCCATCGGCACGATAGGCTTGATAAAGGCAATAGACTCATACAAATACGATAGCGGTACGAAATTTGCAACCTACGCGGGCAAGTGTCTGCAAAACGAAATATTGATGTACTTCCGTGCGCAGAAAAAGACCGCGCAGGAGGTTTCTCTAAACGAAACCATAGACGTTGATAAGGACGGAAATCCCCTAACCTACATCGACATAATAAGCGTTGACGATACCATAGCTGAGGACCTTGAAATAAAGATGAGCTCGGAGAAGGCGGCAAGGATAATAAATACCGTGCTTGACGATAGAGAAAAGGAAATATTAAGCCTTCGCTTCGGACTCGACGGGAGGCGACCAATAACCCAGCGCGAGATAGCCTCAATGCTCGGCATTTCGCGCTCTTACGTCAGCAGAATAGAAAAAAAGGCTCTTGAGGATATCAAAAGCCATTTTGATAACAGGTGACGTTAGGGCTAACCGCGATTGAAGCCTCTGATCAAAACTAAAGGCGCTTGGTTTTGCCAAGCGCCTTTAAACTTATTCTGCTGCGTCTTCCGCGGGCTCTTCAACGAATCCGCCTATAAACATTGCATTGGACTCGATAAGCTCAGCGAGGTCTGTGTTAAGCTTTATCTCGTAAAGCTCGTTTACGTGAGCCTCAACGTAAGCCTTTTCCATAGGAAGTCTGCGGATGATGTGGTAACCGTATTCGGTTTCAACTATCTCACTTGTCTGACCGATCTCGAGCGCGAATGCCGCATCCTCAAATTCAACGACCATCTGTCCTGCGGAGAAGTAGTAGCCGTCCTTGTTGCCGACCATACCGGGGTCTCTGCCGTGCTCCTGAATGAGATCGTAGAATTCTGTGTCGCTTGCAGCCTTTGCCGCTTCAAGAATTGACTCTGCTGTCTCAAGCTCGGGTGTAAGAATGTGATAAACTCTTATCATCTGTCCGCCATTGAGAAGCTCGTTTACCTTTTCGTCAACCGTAATATCTTCAGCACCCTTAATCATAAGATTAAGCATTTCTTCATTAAAATACTGAACGTAGAGAAGGCTCTTGAAAACGTCTTCAGTCATAAAGCTGCTTGCGAGTATATCGTAAAAGGATTCGCCGTAATACTGCTTGTATGTAGAAAGGGTAGAGTTGATGGCTTCCTTTGCAGCTGCATCATATATAGAAAGTCCCATCATCTGTGCAACGTTGAATGTAGCGTAATATGAGATCATAGCTTCGTAAACTGCCGAAGCGATAAGCATATTACGCGAAACCTCATCGGGATACTGATCAAGAACGTCATAGAGCATAGCCTGAACGTTCATTACGAAATATTCGTATACATCATTGTCAACGGGGAAGTCACCGATCATGAGGGGAGTGTCTTCCAAAGTATCGAAATAAACATTTGAGTAGTCGAACACCATAGCGGTACGTGTCGAGCCTTCCCACTCAACGGTATAACCGAAAGCTTCGGATATAGCTCTGAGAGGAATAAGTGTGCGCGATTCGCCGTTTTCTTCAATGATTACGGGGAGTGTGTCAAAGTTGTATATAAGCTCGCCGTTCTTGTAAAGCTCGGGCTGACCGATTCTGAATCTGAGTGTGTCTTCGCCGCGCTTTGTGATGACTTCTCTGAGCTCACCGTTCCATTCGATGGTTGCGCCGAGAGCCTCAAGAAGCTGGCGTATCGGTACCATAGTTCTGTCGCCGATTATGCGGGCAGGCACGTCGAAAACTACGCGGTGACCGTTAAGCGTAACAGTAACCTCGTTTTCAACTGCAGATGCGCAAACAACGAGAGAGGAGAAGATCATTACTACTGCGATGAATACTGAAAGTATCTTTTTCATTTATGCAAATTCCTTTCGTTTGTTTTGAGTTAAGTATAACACAATTATATCGTGTTTTCAATACCGTAAACAAATATTTACAAATGATATCGCACAAAGTAACGCTGAAATGTAAAAGCAGGACAGATTTGCACATCATCTGTCCTGCTTTTATCATATTTTTATTATTCTGCCAAGCGAATCGGCGAATGCTTCAATTTCCTCGCACGTGTTAAATGCGCCGACCGAGATACGTACCGCGCCGCCAACGGGCGTGCCCAGCCGTTTGTGCGCGAGAGGGGCGCAGTGGTATCCGCTTCTCACACAAATTCCCTCTTGGTTGAGCTCGTCGGATACCTGCTCGGAAGAAAGACCCGTTACGTTGAAAAGAAGTATCGGGGACTCTCCGTGAGAGTAGAGCGTTACACCCTTAAGCTCGGAGAGTCTTTCCGCCGCAAGCTTTGTGAGTCGTACCTCGTGAGCCCGAATCAGGGAGAGTCCGGTAGTGCTTATAAAGCTTATCCCTGCCGCGAGCCCTGCGGCACCGCACAGATTGACCGTACCGCCCTCAAGCCTCTCGGGAAGACGCGACGGCATTTCAATATCAAGCGAGTTGAAACCGCTTCCGCCCTCGATAAAGCTTTTAATTCTGCCGCATTCGACTCCGTGCTTTGAGAACACCAAAACACCCGTACCCGTAGGTCCGTAAAGACCCTTGTGACCGGGAGCACACAAAACGTCAATGCTATCGCGCTCAACGTCGATGTCGTCAAAGCCTGCCGACTGTGACGCATCAACTATAAAGTAAAGACCGTTTTTGCGACAAAACTCACCTATTTCGCGTATGGGCATCGCCGCGCCGCATACGTTGGAGCGTGCCGTGCACACGAGAGTCCGTGTCAGCGGCTTCAGTTTAGTGCGTATCGATGATATTATTGCCTCGGCTCTGTATCTTTCACCGAGCGCCGAATCGAAAACGCCGTAACTGCCGAAGGTGCTTTTCGTAACCGAAGCTACGGGCCTTAGCACGGAGTTGTGCTCAAGATCGCTTATAAGTATATGCGTACCGTAAATATAGGACGCTTTTATCGCCGTATTCAGAGCATAAGTCGCGTTGTAGGTGAATACTGTGTTTTCGGATTTTGCTCCGAAAAAGGAGGCTACGGCGTCACGGTACGAAAACAGGATAGCCGACGCCCCGATCGACGCCGAATGTGAGGCGCGCCCGGGATTGCCCGCAAACGTGTTTATTGCTTCTGCCGCTGATTCTGCAACCGCAGTCGGCTTTGGATACGTAGTTGCCGCGTTGTCAAGATATATCAATTTGTTTCCTGCCTTTCAGACAAGGGAAGGGAAGCTTTGGGACTCAGCCGTCGGGATGCAATCACCCCGACGGAGTAGTCTGTCTACTGCAAAACCGAATAGCTTATATTTTCTTTTTTGAGAGCCGACGTTGCCTTTTTAAGACTTTTGGAGTCGGCCTCAAGCCCGTACGCGCAGCCATGGACCGTCTCACTCGGGTCAAGTCTGATTATCCTCGAATGTATCCCCGACCTGCCTAAAGCGTTCTGCGCCATAACCGCATAAGTCATTGAGCCTATTCCGAGCTTTATCGTCATAGCTAAAAGCTGCCTTTCCGTGTTGTTACTTTTTGCGGCAAAGCCGCATTATCATTATATGACGGTGCCGCGCGTTGTGTAATGACTGCTTTTTGTCGGAAATTGGCCTCAAATACTGTCAAAATCGGTACAAATTATTGCCTTTAGGTATAAATATTTAGTAAATGTAGCAAAATTTAAAAAATTAGCAAAAAGGGTAGATATTTCAAAAAAGTTGTGATATAATAATTTCTGTGGGGCATACTGCACGTTTTTTTGCTATGCCCGTGCAATCTTGTTTAAAATTATTTATTATACAATGGAGGTCAAAACTCAATGAGCACAAAGAAGTATTGCTATCTCTTCTCCGAGGGTAACGCAGATATGCGTGAGATCCTTGGCGGTAAGGGCGCAAACCTCGCGGAAATGACCAATATCGGTCTTCCCGTTCCCCAGGGCTTCACAATTTCCACAGAAGCCTGCACACAGTATTACGAAGACGGCAGACAGATCAACGATGATATCATGGCAGAGATCATGGAATACATCGTTAAGATGGAAGGCGTTACCGGCAAGAAGTTCGGTGACCTTGAAAATCCTCTCCTCGTTTCTGTTCGTTCCGGTGCACGTGCTTCTATGCCCGGTATGATGGACACCATCCTCAACCTCGGTCTTAACGAAGAGGTTGTAGAAGTAATGGCTAAGAAGTCCGGCAACCCCAGATGGGCTTACGACTGCTACAGAAGATTTATCCAGATGTACTCCGACGTTGTTATGGAAGTCGGCAAGAAGTATTTTGAAGAACTCATCGATAAGATGAAGGAAGAAAAGGGAGTTAAGCAGGACGTTGAGCTTACTGCTGAAGACCTCAAGGAGCTTGCTAATCAGTTCAAGGCTGAGTACAAGTCCAAGATCGGCG
>JAZNNG010000068.1:0-19762 GCA_045580165.1 Eubacteriales bacterium | reverse complement strand
GTAACAAATCCCCCGCACGGCCCGCCGTGCGGGAGATTTTCTTGTAAGTCCGCGCCCCGTGGCGGAAATTTGTATAGACTATTGCCGATGAGCAGAAAGTAAGCAAAATTGTTGATAGAGAGCTATAGAGAGAAAGGCTCCCTCCGGGAGGGAGCTGTCAGCGATAGCTGACTGGAGTGGAGTCGACGAAAGCTCGGGACTCAAGTATTTTCGTATTCCTCCGTGGAATAACTCAACGAGCACGACGGAGTCGAATTACCAAAGCGAATATTTCGACGTTGAATACATAGGCGTTTTCAGGAATCAAGCCGACGCCAACGCGTTTGTTTATTCCGACTACCGCACCGAAAGTGCCGTAACCGTCACCTTTAAGGACGAAAACGGTGCAGTTATCGACGAGTACGAGTTAATGAAAGGCTTAAGTGTAAACGCCCCTGCTCACAAGAACAAGGCAGGATGCGTTTTCGTAGGTTGGAAGGATTTTTCGACGGGCTCGATTTATAACGGCAGCGTTACGGCCTCGGGCGATATGATGCTTACCGCTACCTACGCCGAGTGCGTTCTTGTTGACGGTGAGGAGCTAAGCTTCGGTGCAGGCGGTACGGGCTTCGATATTGACAAATACGTTGTCGACGGTAACGGTCTGTATACCGTGAGATACACCGTACCCGAGGAGGGCGGAACCTACGATAACGCCGTCCGGAACGGTACCATTGCGATAAAAAGGGACTTTCTCGTCAAGGAATACCCCATTCTTGCAATAGGGTACAGATCAAGTGTTTCAAATGCTAAAAACTGGGCGGTAAGCATTGCGCTCAAGACCTCGTCATCGTCTGCGGTGTCGTCGTTCAGCGGTGTATATTCGCGCTTCTGGGGACTTTCCGCGGTGCAGAAAAACAATTAAAAATACGGCAAAGCGGTGGTAGACCTCAACGATATTTCCGGAGGTGACGCAGCCGGAATATGCGCGTACGCCGACGGAGCCGTTATCGAAGGGTGCACGTCGGACGTAAGGATAAACGCGACGAGCGATGCTGCGGCGTACGCAGCGGGTATATGCGCGTACGTGTATTCCGACAGTAAGCTCGAGCTCTGTTATAATAATGCAAGCGTAACGGGTGATGCGGAGGTATTATATAGCGGTGCAATATACGCAGATACCGCCGTGAGCGACGAAAACCCGACTCTTACTCCCGATATAAGCTATTGCTACGATCTTGCCAATGGTCCTGTCGGCGACGTTGACGGCGACGGAAATGTAGCTCCTGTCGATACGGTCATCCTTGTGAGATATCTTGCCCACTGGTCGAGCGTGCAGAGCAGTGTAGTGCGTGAAAACTCCGACGTAAACGGTGACGGACAGATAACCCTCATTGACGTTGTCATTATTGCAAGACATCTTGCAAGCTGGAAGGGATACGAGACCCTGCCCATCATAATCGGATGACGGCAAAAGAAGAGGAAATGCCGTTGGTCTAAATAAACAAAAAGCGAGCCTTTGCGTTTTCGAAAGGCTTGCTTTTTTTGTTGGATATTTACAAAAAAATATAATGAGGATATAATTATTGCACAATCTGTTGAAAGAAATGCTAAATTATGGTATTATATTAATGTATATTCTTATAATTTCGAAAAGGGGTATATTATGAAAAAATTATTAGGAATTATAGTTGTAGCGGCGGTTCTTATGACCACGTTTTTGCCGTTCTTCAGCGTATCGGCAGCAGAGACTGACGGTGATTACTATATTTACACGGCTGAGGATATATCCACCATGTTGGAAACCTCCACAACCATGAAGTATAGCTACGAGACGCGTGACGGCTCCTCCTTCGTGAGATTTAAGCTCACACAGAATAAGTCGGACGCATATCTGAGGGTTAATTTTTCGACTGCAAGTGATTCGGCATACGTTCCCGAATTCAATATAAAGGATTACCCGATCGTAGTGGTAAGCGCAAAAACCAATGTTGTCAACACCGCGTCTACCCTTGCGGGAAATGCGGGTATGAAGATAAACGGCAATTACCAGCGTTGCTGGGGACTTAATTCAAGCACTACCTTTGCAACCGCACAGACCTCGGGTGTTCTTACAAAGGTAATATTTGACGTATCTACCTTCAGCGGATACGACGGCGGTAGCGCAAAGTGGGCAGACGTTGACGAAAGCTCGGGACTTAAATTCTTCCGTATTCCTCCGTGGAACAAGACAGCGTCATCAACAAACTGGGCAGACGAATATTTCGACATCGAATACATCGGCGTTTTCAAGAACGAACCCGATGCTAACGCATTCTCATACGCAGACTACCGTAATGCTCAGAAAAACACCGTTGAGCTTTACGATGAAAACGGAACGCTTATCGAGACCCACTACCTTAAGAGTGGCGATACTTTAAGACTTCCTACAAGAAAGACGAGTCTCAGCAAGGTGTTTGTTGGTTGGAAGAATCAGGAGACGTCCGAGATATCGGGTACGAGCGTAACGGTTTTTGGAGATATGAAGCTTCAGGAAACCTACGCCGACTGTATTATATATACAGGCGAGGATATTTCACCGTGGACCACGGTAAGTAACTTTACCATTCAGAATACCTGCTTTGATGAAGATGGTAATGTGTTTGTCAGAGTTTCCACTCCTGAAGGAAACCAAAAATACCAAAATAATGACTTTGCTAAGATCGAACTAGGCGAAACCGTTCTTCTTTCGGAATATCCCTGTGTTGCTATTGGTTACCGTTCCACCATAACCGACGTTGCTGACTGGGCGCTTAGCATAGGATTAAAAATGGGCTCGGGAGATTATTCGGGAACTTATAAAAGATTCTGGGGTCTCAGCTATGATCACGTTAACGGCGGAGATGATCATAAGATGGTGTTTGATATGAGAAACGTGTCGAGCAAGGGAGAAGGAGATCCGGCTGCTCTTAAAACCGACATTGCTTCTGATACAGATATCCAGTATCTCAGAGTTACTCCCTATGCATCCAACTGGGGCGTTGAAAAGACAACAGGGCAGTATTTCGATTTGACCTACGTTGCATTCTTTAAGGATGAAGCGTCAGCAAGAGCGTTTGAGTACGATCCTAAGCTCTACGCAGAGGGTGAAGAAAAGCATAACGCGTTTATGCTTCGTGACGGCGACTACGCTTTCAGACCTACGGAAAACCTTACCCGTGCGGAGGCGGCAAGCGCACTTGCAAATTTGATTGTTGACACCAACACTATCGCAGGAAAGTACGATACAACCTTCTCGGACGTATCCGCTTCTGCTTGGTACTATGACGAGGTTGCTTATCTTGAAAGACTTGGCTACCTTGGAACAGGCTCTGCCTTCAACCCCGACTCGAACATTACCAAGGGTGACCTTGCGGCTTGGCTTGCGGCGGCAAATGACGCGGGCGAGGATGTAAGCGAGTACCCCGGAAGCTATACGGAAAGCAGTACTATCACCCGTGCAGACGCGGCAAAGGTACTTTGTCAAGTATCGGGCAGAACTCCCACTGCTGACGGAATAAGATATGCTTCCACCGCGTACTTCTCGGACGTTGATAAATCCACAACAAATTACGCATATATCGTTGAGGCGGTATATACACACGGCTATGAGCTCGACGGAAGCAATGAAAAGTGGATCTCGTGCGATGATAACGATTTCTATATCGCAAAGGCAAGCGATACTCTCGTTGCAGAGCTCGATGCCGAATATGACCGCAGAGTTGCTGAAATCAGAGCTGCCGAAGATGAGTGGACGCGTGGTTCCAGCTGGAACAATATCTATTACGTTTCCAGTAAAAACGGAAACGACAACAATAACGGTAAGTCACAGTCAGCTCCGTTCAAGACCTTGCAGAAGATCATGGACCTCCAAAACAGGGGCACCATCAAATCCGGTGACGTCGTTCTTCTTGAAAGAGGAAGCGAGTGGCATACTACCGCAGCTGCGGACACGTGGGATCCCGCCTTTTCGTGTAAGGAAGGCGTAACCTATTCGGCATACGGTACCGGAGAAAAGCCCCGTATACTTGGCTCTATCGAAGCAGACAACGCATCACAGTGGACGGCAGTTTCGGGATACCCCGGACTTTATAAGTTCAATACAAGAACCTTTAACCTCACACAAGAGGATATCGGAAACATCGTTTTCAATAACGGTGAAATGTACGGTCAGAGAGTCATAAAGGCGGTTGATGCAAACAAGCTTCTTGCTACGGGACATAATAATCTTGTTGGTAACGGCAGAGATTTCTGGGAGCTTGACGTAGACAAGTACGAGTTCAAGGACTATACCGATATTCTTGACATCGTAAATGACCAGAAGGCGGCTGGCAAAAATCCCGACCTTATTTTCTACCATAACTGGACCAGCCATTACGGAGGAGACGGTTACCTTTACCTCTACTGTGCAGAGGGTAACCCCGGAGACGTGTTTGACTCTATTGAGATATGTAAGAAGGGTCACGTAGTAAAGGCAGTATCAAACGTAACCATTGATAACTGGGCGATACTGTGCGCCGGAGGACACGGAGTCAGTGCTGATACCTGTAGTAACCTCACCGTGCGCAACTGTGAGATCGGTTGGATCGGAGGCTCTGTGCAGTACGTATCAGAAAAAAATGAAATAGTACGCTTTGGTAACGGTATTGAGATATACGGCGGAGCAAACGGCTTCTACGCATACAACAACTACGTTTACCAGTGTATTGACTGCGGACCGACGGTACAGTGGTCGGGTACTCTCGCTGAGGGAGAGACAATAGTACAGAAGAACGTTGAGTTCTACGATAACGTGCTCTTTGACTCGGCTCTCGAGGTATGGCTTTCTACATCCAAGGAAAATACCTCTACAACCTACGCAAAGCTTATAAACTGTAAGATGTACGATAACCTTGTATACGGCGCAGGCTACGGCTTCGGAGGATACAACCACCAGAAGAGCGACCCCTGTCAGTTCTACGGCGGCGGTCTTACCAAGGCGGTTTACGAAAACTGTACGATTGAGAATAACAAGATGTGGGGAAGCCGCGAGTTTATTCTCAAGTGTGTTCCAACTACTACGGTCGAAGGAAAGGGCTTTGAATGGAAGAACAACACCATTATCCATTCCTACGACTTACCTCTCGCTAATCTTGCTACAGACCCCAAGTCAATATCAGGTAAAACCATAACTTACACGTATGATAACTCTACACTCAAGTTTCTTCTTGAAAGTGAAACCTTTGGTTATAACGAATTTATGTATACGCTGAGCGACGGTCAGGAAGATCCTATCGAAGCGCACAATGAAACATTATCTCAGAAGAACGCAGTTATTGAAATCAGAACTGCAGCAGAGCTTATGGCAATGAGACCCGACGGAAAATATAAGCTTATGGCTGATATCGACCTTGAGGGTATAGTATGGTCGCCTGTCGGAACCGAAGGAACACCCTTCACGGGCGTGTTTGACGGAAACGGCTACGAAATTTCAAACTTCAAGGCTGACTCTGATTCAAGCGCATCTATGTTCGGTGTATGTGACGGCGCAAAGATAACCGATCTTATGATAATAGGCGCCTCTGTCACTGTAAACGGCGCGAATAACGACGTTTATGCCGCAATAATTGCTCACAGTATAACAGGCAAGACCGAGATCAGCGACTGTAGCGTAAACGGAAGTGTTACTGTTAATACAAATGGCACTGCATACGCTGCAGGTATATGCGCATATAACGAGTCCTCCGATATCATAAGCTGCGAAAGTGACGTTACAGTTACTGTAAACGCAGGCGAGAAGGGTTACGCTGCAGGTATATGTGCGTACCTCTACTCCGACGCAAAGCTTGTTGAATGTAACAATTACGGCATAATAGACGTAGATGCGGAAACCGTTTACAATGGCGGAGTATACGCAGAGGAGAAAGCCGATACAAGCAACTCAAGCGTTGTTCCCGTGGTTGAAAACTGTAAGGACTTCGGCGGAGTAAGACCCGGTGATGCTAACGGAGACGGAAGGGTTACTGCTCTCGACGTAGTGGTTATGACAAGAGCTACGGCTAATTGGACCGGCTACGAGGATGCGGTAAACGTTGAAAACGCAGATTTCAACGGCGACGGAAGCGTTACTCTCATTGACATAGTATATCTCGCAAGACATCTCGCGGGCTGGAAGGGCTATGAGACCTTGCCCGTAGTTATACCTCAGGCATAAGATCTATAATTTTAAGTGGGAGCAGACGCTCCCACTTTTTATATGGTAATACTTTACAAATAAATTTGTTTGTTTTGTGTATTGTTCCGAAAATTAAAAATTCGACCTTGCTATCGTTGACTTTGTTTGCCGGAATATGTTATAAATATACGGTAAGGCGTAGTGATACGTCAAAATTGAAAAGGGGAAAATTCAATGAAAGCAACAAAAAAAGTTCTGAGTCTGATGTTGGCTCTTATAATGGTGCTTACGTCCGCATTCGTGACGTTGCCCGTTTTTGCAGCAAGTACAAGCTCGAGCACCATCAGTCTTACTGCAGGTCAGGCTCCGTCTGACGTAAGCGGACTTGATTACGTAAATGGCGGCAAATTCCTTGTGTGGAAGGACTCTGCAGGAAAAATATACAGCCATACCGAAAAGGTTAACGCAGCAGTTACGCTTACTGCAAGCTATAGCAAGTTCCATGTGGCTACTGTCGGTTTGGGTTCTCTTAGCAAAGCAATAGGCAGAGATAACGGCGCAACGATAACGGGTCCTATTGTCAGAACCGAGGGAGATATTAAGTACAACCGTTACACTATGGTATTCGGACAGGCAACCGTTGCCGCAAATACACAGATCCATTTTGATATTGCAGACTATATTGCCCCGAAATATTCGGAAACTCCTTACGTTGCATATAAGTACAGAACCTCGATAAATATGCAGACATGGAAGTCATCCTTTTCAACTGACGGTTATAAGAGCAGTATAAAATGGGAGCAGTCCATAAATGGAATAATAGCGGACGAGCAGTGGCATCTTGCGGTTCATAAGCCGGCAAGCTTTGGCGGCTCGGCAGACGCGTCACTCTTGGCTTTCCGAGTATCTCCGTATAATAATACATCAGGTATTACCATTACTGCAAACCAGTACGTTGATATTGAGTACGTGGGCTTCTTTGAGAGTGAAGACCATGCAAAAGCATTTGATATAAATAAATATACCGATTCCTTCAAGATAACATACAAGGCTAAGATTGACGGAAAAGTCGTAACAATAGGTGAATACGTACCGGGCTCTGTCGTTAAACTGCCTGCCGTAAATCTTCCCGCCAATAAAGTTCTTACGGGATACAAGAAGTCTGACGGCACAATTGTTACCGAAGCGGTAGTAACAACAGAAATCGTTTCTTACACGTCCGTGCTCAGAAATCTTCCAAAGGGAGATTATATCAATGAAAGAGGTAATCTTGCTAACCTCAAGGCAAAGCTTGATGAAGGCAGCCTTGACGTAGCGTTCCTCGGCGGTTCGGTAACCGCAGGCGCAGGTGCATCGGGCAGAGGCAGATGGGGAAGTCAGGTTATTGACTATCTCAGAGCAGAGTATCCGACTGCCAGCATAACAGAAATAAACCTCGGTATAGGCGGTACGGGCTCGCGTCTTGGCTCCTTCAGACTTGCACAGGACGTTATCGCACAGAAGCCCGACCTTGTATTCGTTGAGTTTATGCTTAACGACGCATATAACAACGACTATAGCGGAAACACCTATAGGGCGGGAAAGAATCACGAATACGTGATCAGAACCATTCGCGAACAGTTGCCGGATACCGAAATAATTACTGTTTTTATCACTGATAAGAGCTGTGCCCAAAATTACGGTTACGGAACGGTTCATCCAATCGGAATTGAACAGGAAAAGATTGCGGCAAAATATAACGTAACTACCATCGACGTCGGACGTTATATGCTCGAGTCTATATTTGACGGTAATAAGGTTTATAACGACACTACCTGGAAAACCTACGTTACCGACTCGGTTCATCCTGGAAACCTTGGTTACGCAATTTATGCAGAGCTTATCAACGGCTATCTTGACGGAATCAAGAGTGCAACCGGAGCACCCGCTGATTACACGGTACCCGATTCATTCGTATACGAGAAAGCCGAGGACTATCTTCCCATAACCATTCCTCTTACACTTGACGGAGAAACCATAAACCCTGCATTGAAGAACGTAAAAGGACTAACTCTTAAAAAGAGAAGTGGAACGCCTGCATATAAATATTTGCTGGATCCCACGGGCTCGACCGCATCGTTTGAATTTGAGTTCACAGGCACAGAGCTCTCACTTTATATGGATAGCCCGAATGCAGGCTCAAGCATTAAGGTTACCGTTGACGGTAAAACGGTAACTCAGGATGGGAAGGACGATACCAACGGTCCTAAGGAGTTCTTCCTTGACCTT
The DNA here is from genome assembly GCA_045580165.1 of Eubacteriales bacterium. Lineage (GTDB taxonomy): Bacteria > Bacillota > Clostridia > Oscillospirales > CAG-272 > UBA4717. The sequence continues at coordinate 11,343 of JAZNNG010000068.1, read as the reverse complement.
GAAAACAAGAAGCATACCGCAAAGGTTGAGCTTTCTGGTATTACCTCGGACGGCAATGTTATCGGCATCCTCGTTGGCGCAATAGCAGACGAGGGAGATGTAGACGGAGACGGTGCGGCGGACGCAGTCGACTACGTAAAAATGTCAAGAGCCATTGCTGGTTGGTCGGGCTTTGAAAATTCTATTCCCGTATCCAAAGCAGACTTTGACGGCGACGGAGCTCTTACCACTGTCGACACGATCATCCTCGCGCGTTATATTGCAGGCTGGAAGGGTTACGAAAACCTTTTCAGAAGCAGCGGTAACTGACTCCATACAAAAGCAAAAACGGCAGAAGCTTTTCTGCCGTTTTTATTTTGAAAAAGGTTGAAATCAGCGTAAATTTATGGTAGAATTCAAGTACAACGTATTTGGAGGCAAATATGAGAAGAATACTGGCTTTTACACTTGTTTTAATGGTAATGGTCGCGGCGTTAGCGGCGCTTAACGTATCACACGCGGCGTCTGCTGAAAACGACTACATTTTCGATTCTTCAGAGATATTTGACGCAAAGTCATGGATCAAATACGGAACTGCTAAGCTTGCCGAGAACGGTCAGGATAAGGTGGTCAGATTCGTTCCTGAGACGACTGCCTCGAACGGCTATGGTATTACGGTCAACGTCCCCGTAGATAACGCTAACTATATAGTGGTCAGATATGATTCCAATCTTCAGGCTAACAGCTTTGGAATTGCGTATTCCAAGAAAAGCAATTTTGATTTCAATTATCAGTACGGCGTTACAAAGCACAAGCCGTACCCATCCAAAAAGGTAGCGATATTTAATATGGTTCCTGCGGTCGAGGCTGCCGAGGAAGCCGGCGAAACGTCGATAAAGTACGTCAAGTTTCTTCCTTGGGACGGTCAGGCGATAACTCCTTCCGAAAGTCTGTCCGACGTGTATTTTGACGTGTATTCGATAGCATTTTTTACCGATGCAAACCAAGCGAATGCGTATGCGGAGGAGCTTCAGAGCTATTCGTACGTTGATTACAGTAAGCTTCCCGCAGCGGATGCGTTTTATTCCGCCAAGGACCTAAACAACGCTTTTGCGTGGATAAAGAACGGATACAGAGCCACTATTTCGGGCGCGATCGATAATCCATTCAAGTATGTGCCCGATGCACGCGCCTCAAACGGTATTGGATTTAAGGTCGACGTTCCCGTAGCCGGGGCGAACTATGCGGTTGTAAGGTACTTTACTAACGTTATTGAGAAAACCTTCCGCCTCGCGTATTCGAAAGATGATGCCTATGATTATAACCGCCAGTACGGTATTTCTTCGGTTACACATACCGAAAACGGGAGAATAGCCGTGTTTAATATGTCTGCTGCAGCCAATGCGGCAAAGCAAGCAGGGGAAACGAGTATTGAATACCTGAAGCTTTTGCCTTGGGAGGGACAGACCTGGACGGGAGACACCTCGGCTATCTCCAAGAACTACTTTAATGTATACTCCGTAGCATTTTTTGAAACCGAAGCAGAGGCTGAGGCGTACAAGACTGCACTTGAAGCGGCTCTTCCTCCTCTTGAATTTGATAAGAGCTATAACAATACGGGTATAATAGCTATGCCGGGTGTGTCTGCGGATTCTACCGTGCTTGACAATATGGAGGCTGCATTCAAGGCAAAGCAAGCAAGCTTCACCTCCGGTCCTAATCAGCTTATAATATATCCCGAATACCCCGAGCAGATCGGCAGAGATTACGATTATTCCGTAAGAGTTTCGCAGGGTGGGGAATGGTACACTATTCCCGTATACAACGAGCTTCGCCAGGGAGGTGCAACGAGAAATCCTTATGGCGATATGTACAGACGCTTCTGCGAATTTGCTTTCAAGGGCGAACCCGTAACGGTAGAGATCACGGTAAACGTGGATTTTAGCGAATATACCATCATTCCTGCGGCAAAGGGAATAGCTAGCACGGTCAACGGTAACGTTATTACCTTTGAGGTGACAGAGCCTACACAGCTTATATTCAGACTCGGAAACGGGCTCGAATCCAACAATACAAACCTCGCGATATTTGCAGATCCGCCCGAGGAAAACGTGCCTGAAAAGGACGAGACCAATAAGGATCTGGTATATGTCGAGGGCTGGTACTCGCCCGAAAGCAAAAAAATCGAGCTTAAAAAAGGACAGACGTTATATATCGCGCCCGGTGCGGTATGTAACGCAAGAATTGAAGCAGAGGGTGACAACATCACCATTATGGGACGCGGAATGGTGCGCGACCCCGAGGATACAAGAAGCAATAACGTCCACGGTAAAAACTACGTTGTCAACATCAAAAATGGAAGCAATATACGAGTTGACGGTATCAAGATAGTTGACTGCAGATTTTACCATTTGTATATGAGTGGAGTAAAAAACGCTGAAATATATAACGTAAAGATATTCTCAAATCAGATATCCACCGACGGATTTCTGTTAAGCGGAACCAATATTTATATGCACGACTCGTATGCCGACGTAGGTGACGACGTATTCACGGGAAGCGGAACCAACAAGCTTTATGATAATATGCTTGTCGGCTCGACCTGCGGAATATTCTCGCTTTCGGGAGCAAGAAGCAACGAAACGTACAGAAATATAAACATTTTCCGCGCAGACGAGGCGATATTCAAAAACTACTACGGCACCGGTGTTTTTATGGGCGCGACCTTTGAAAATATATACGCCGTAGACTGCCCGTTTACCCCGTTCTTATTTACCTCGAAGGATCAGGGCGACGGTATGAAGAATTTCATATTCAAGAACATTTCGATCAATGCTCCGACAGGTGCAACCGATAAGAACGTACCCTTCAATACCTACACGGGAACAATGATAAACATTGTTGACGGCGGCCCTTTCCGGTTTGATTTTGAAAATTTCTATATAGACGGGGAGCTTGTTGAATCGTCCTCAAGTGTAATAAAGAACGATCATTCGTCCTCCGGCGCGGTTGTAAACGTAACCGCTAACTCCGATACGCAGGGAGGCATACCGAAGGCACCGAAAACCACCGTGCTTGCCGAAGCCTACGATGCTCCGGAAAAGCCGGTAACGAAGCTTCATAACGGCGAAAACATAGTTCCGGACGGCGATTTTGAGAACGGTGTTGCAGCGTGGGTATGCGTTGACTTTTCATACATTCAACATTCCGATGACGCGCATAGCGGCGAGAAGGCATTGTTTATTCCCGCATCGACCGATTCAAGCGGAGCAGACCGGCGCGGAGGCGTTACGGTATATTTGACCGACGCTATTAACCGAGGCGGCTCTGGTGATTATCTCGTCACCTTCTATGCGAAGAAGGAAGCGGGACACGAGGGCTCGGACATAAATGCGGTGCTCGGATACTACTACGGTGATATAACAGAAACCACAAGTATGACCTATAAGAGTCCGGTAAAGAGATGCACTCTTACAGAGGAATGGCAGAAATACTCTTTCGTTGCAAACATAGAGGTTGACGAGGTTCAGCGTGCGGCGCTCTCCATCCACAGAGGAAGCGGAAATACGTTCCTACCCCTTAACTTCTATATTGACGACGTTTCGATCGTTAAGCTTCCCGTCCTTTTGGGCGACACCAGCGGTGACGGAAGCGTTGGCTTGGTCGACATAGTTGTCATAGCAAGAGGACTTGCGGGCTGGGACGGATACAAGGAAAAGGTAAACCTTGCAAACTCAGACTTCGATAGCGATTTTGATGTAACAACACTTGATATGATAACTCTCTCAAGACATCTTGCTAATTGGAAGGGATATGAAAGCCTGACTCCTACGGCTTGAGTGGAACAAAATTTTGAATTTTCAAAAAATTTATAAATTGGTTAAAAAAACAACTTAACTGTTTGCCAAAATGACAGTATAATAAATGACACAGGTATATCGTAAAAATAATTTGTCTGCGTTTTCGACCAACGGAGGTTTTAATGTATATTTCTGATACAGTCAAATATATCGGAGTCAACGACCATACCGTAGACCTGTTCGAGGGACAGTACAAGGTCCCGAACGGTATGTCGTATAACTCCTACATGATAATAGACGAAAAGATTGCGATTTTTGATACGGTTGACGCGCGCTTTACTCACGCGTGGCTTGATAATATCCAGAATACGCTTGGTGACAGAAAGCCCGATTATCTCATAATTCAGCATATGGAGCCCGATCACTCTGCGAATATCGCAAACTTCGTCAAGGCATACCCCGACGTTACGGTAGTGGCGTCCGCAAAGGCGTTTGCTATGATGAACAACTTTTTCGGAACCGATTTTACCGAAAAGGGAATAGTGGTCGGAGAGGGAAGCACTCTTTCACTCGGTACTCACAATTTGACCTTTGTGACCGCGCCTATGGTGCATTGGCCCGAGGTTATAGTAACCTATGACAGCACTGACAAGATACTTTTCTCGGCAGACGGCTTTGGAAAGTTCGGAGCGCTTGACGTAAACGAGGACTGGACCGACGAGGCAAGACGTTATTATATCGGAATCGTCGGCAAGTACGGTGCGCAGGTGCAGAATCTCCTCAAAAAGGCGGCAGGACTTGAGATACAGACCATCTGTCCGCTTCACGGTCCCGTTCTTAATGAAAATCTCGGATATTACCTCGACCTTTACAACACTTGGTCGAGCTACGAGCCCGAAGCTGACGGTATAGTTATTGCTTATACGTCCGTATACGGAAACACCAAAAAGGCAGTTCTTCAGCTTGCTGATAAGTTGAAGTCAAACGGTGCCCCGAGCGTAGTGGTGTACGATCTTGCGAGATGCGATATGTCAAAGGCGGTTGAGGATGCTTTCAGATATAGCAAGCTCGTTCTTGCAACCACCACCTATAACGCGGAGATATTCCCGTTTATGCGGGAGTTTATAAATCACCTCACGGAGCGCAACTTCCAAAAGAGAACAGTTGGAATTATCGAAAACGGAAGCTGGGCGCCCCTTGCCGCAAAGGTAATGCGCGAAATGCTTGAGAAGTGCAAGAATCTCACCTTTACCGAAACAACGGTGAAGATTCTTTCTGCATTAAATCAGGAAAGCTCGTCCGCACTTGACTCTCTCGCAGAGGAGCTTTGCCGCGAGTATATCGCTTTAAGGGGCGACTCGGCAAGCAAGAATGATCTTACGGCTCTCTTCAACATAGGTTACGGTCTTTACGTTGTAACGTCGAATGACGGCAAAAAGGATAACGGACTTATCGTCAACACCGTAACGCAGGTAACAAATACTCCCGGCAGGATCGCGGTTACCATCAACAAGGAAAACTATTCTCACCACGTTATAAAGCAGACGGGAGTGATGAACGTAAACTGCCTGACGGTAGACGCGCCCTTCAAGGTGTTTGAGGCATTTGGCTTCAGAAGTGGCAGAAACGTCAACAAGTTTGCGGATTGCACGCCTAACCGTTCGGAGAACGGACTTGTGGTATTGCCGAGATATATCAATTCGTTTATGTCTCTCAAGGTAGAGCAGTACGTTGACCTTGATACACACGGAATGTTTATCTGCGCTATAACCGAGGCAAAGGTGCTTTCGGACAGAGAGACCATGACATACACTTATTATCAGAGCAACGTTAAGCCCAAGCCCGAAACCGAGGGCAAAAAGGGTTACGTCTGCAAGATATGCGGATATATCTACGAGGGAGACGAGCTTCCCGATGACTTTATCTGTCCGCTTTGCAAGCACGGCGCGTCTGATTTTGAGGAAATAAAATAATTTTATAAATACGGAGGAATAAATAATGAAATACGTATGTGACGTATGCGGTTGGGAATACGATGAGGAAATCGGCGCTCCCGATGAGGGAATAGCTCCCGGCACAAAGTTTGCTGATCTTCCCGAGGACTTTGAATGTCCTCTTTGCGGAGTTGGCAAGGACCAGTTCAGCGAGGCGTAAGCCAATAAAAAAACGGCAGAGTTTCCTCTGCCGTTTTTTATTGGCTTTTATTAAAGCTTGATTTCCTCGTAAAGAGTGGGAACTACCTTTGTAGGACAGTCAAACGCGTCAGCGGTAAGCTCGTCGAACATACCGATATGTACGGGAACCGTGTGCTTGCAGCCGATCTTCTCAGCGAGTATTGCGGCGTCTGTCATATTCATATTGTTTCCGACTCCGTTAACGGGGAGGAACGCAGTGTCGATATCGGCGGGGAGATCTGCGAGTATCTCATCGTTGTAGAGTGTATCGCCTGCGATATAGTACTTCTTGTTGCCGTCGTCAATGATAACACCGACAGCGGTGAGGTCTGAGTGACAAGCCTTTACCGCCTTGAAGGTAAGACCGAATTCGGTCCACTGAGTGTGACGCTCAAACATAACGTAGTTGTGGTCGTTTCCGTAAACACGAGCCTTCTGCCATGCGTTGTAAGGAGCGAGAACAACGAGGTTTTCGTTCTTAGCAAGGAGAATTTCCATCGTTTCGGGATCGAGGTGGTCGAGATGATCGTGAGTGATGATTATCATATCGAGCTTCACGTCAAAGAGAGCCTCGTTAACGGGAATACGTCTGTAATTCTTAGGATTGACCTTCTTAACTCCGTCAGAGAGATAAGGGTCGATCATGATTTTTTTGTCGTTGTGCTCAACGAGAAGTCCCGCCTGACCAATCCATGTAAATTTCATATTGTTGCTTCCTTTCTTTACCAAGAAAAATGTTACTGAAACTATTATAAAACACTAACGGGTAAATGTCAATAAGAATTGAAGTGAACATTTTTTGAAATCTCAACCCATACCCCTGCGCCTTTTTGAAAAAAGGCGCCCCAAAAACTTTAGTGCGCGCGTGAAGTGAACATTTTTTGAAATCTCGTCCCATACCCTTGCATTTCATTAAATTTGTGGTATAATATACTATGTATTATTGTACTTGAAAGAAGAAATAATAAATATGGCTTATTTTATTGCGATCGACGGACTTGACGGCTCGGGAAAGGCGACCCAGAGCAAGTTGCTTTGCGAAGCTCTTGAAAAAATGGGCAAAAAGGTTAGAACTATCAGCTTTCCCACCTATGAGGAAAAAGCGTCAATGCTTGTAAATATGTATCTATCTGGTGAGCTTGGCGGAAAAGCCTCGGATACGGGAGCGTACGCCGCGTCCACGTTTTTCTCTATGGACAGATACATCAGCTACCGTACCGATTGGCACCGTGATTACGAAGAAAAGGACACGGTAATCCTTGCTGACAGATATACGAGCGCAAACGCGGTGCATCAGCTCTCAAAGCTTGACAGTGCAGAGTGGGACGGCTTCCTTTCGTGGCTTGTTGACTACGAGTACTCAAAGCTCGGACTTCCGTGCCCAGATACGGTGGTCTACCTTGAGGTGAAGCCCGAAATATCAATGAAGCTCATCAAGAGCAGGTCGGAGCAGACGGGACGCTATATGGATATACACGAGCTTGACCCCGATTTTCTGAACAAAAGCTACGATGCCGCAATATACGCGTCGGATAAGCTTAATTGGATAAAGATAAAGTGCTACGACGGTGACGAAATGAGATCTATCGACGATATCGCCGCAGAGGTGCTTGAGCGCGTAAAGGCAAGACTTGAAACACGCGAGAACAGATTTTAACATATTTTCAGGAGACGTTATGGTATACGTATTTTTGGCAGACGGATTTGAAGAGATAGAGGCATTGACACCGATTGATATTATGCGCCGCGCGGGAATTGACGCGATAGCCGTCGGTGTTACGGGCAAAACCGTAACGGGGGCTCACGGAATAAAGGTTGAAAGCGATATTTTAGTTGATAGTGCCACGGCTGACGGACTTGAGATGGTCGTGCTTCCGGGAGGCCTTCCGGGCGCTGACAATCTCCGTGCAAACGCAAGAGTCAGAGAGCTTACCGTGAAGGTCTTTGAAAACGGAGGCTTTGTGTCGGCAATATGTGCCGCGCCCAGAGTGCTCGGAGAGCTCGGACTTTTGAGGGGAAGGAAGGCGGTCTGCTACCCCGGATTTGAAGAATACCTTGAGGGTGCAGAGATTGCCGATACTCGCGTGGCAAAGGACGGTAACGTTATAACCGCAATCGGTATGGGCGCGTCCGCAGAGTTTGCGCTTGAGCTTGTTAAGGCGCTCAAGGGCGGCGCGGCGAGCGAAAGGATCGCAGAGGGTATTTTCGCTTAAATGTACGAGATAAGAAACGCAAAAAAAACAATCAGAGAAAAGCACAAAAACAAAAGAAATGCTATATCACCCGAACAAAAGCGAGAGCTTGACACGAAAATATGCAACAGAATAATTTCGCTTGTATCGTTCAGATTTGCCGAGACAGTTTTGCTCTACGCGCCGGTGAATAGCGAAATAGATATTTCACCCGTTGCCGAGGCGGCGCTTGCCGCAGGCAAAAGTATTGCGTATCCAAGGTGCGACACGGAAAAGTGTGAGATGGAGTTTCACTTTGTGAGCTCGCTCAAAGAGCTTTATCCGGGTGCTATGAATATTCCCGAGCCCAAGGAATCTGCGCCGAAATTTGACAGAGCCGAGGCTTTGGACCCCGGTAAATGCTTGTGTATAATACCTGCGCTTGCATTTGATAAGAGAGGGTACAGGATCGGATACGGAAAAGGGTATTATGACAGATACCTGTCGAGAGTTAACTGCACAAAAGCAGGCGTGATATACGGTGAGCTTTTGATTGACAGAGTGCCGAACGGCAGATTTGATTTGAAGGTTGACTTTATAGTAAGTGAGAGGGGAGTGGTACTGACTAATGAAAATTAAAAACACGTTTCTTGCACCGTGCCTGGTAACGGTGATTCTCGCGCTCATAACTGCGGTCAGATACATTGATCCCGAGCTGCTCTCAAAGAGAAACAACATATACCTCTCCTTCGTAATAATACAGTTTTTAGTTCTTCTGCTTCCTGCGGTGCTTTATATGAAGCTCAAGGGCAAGGGCTACGGCGCGACGCTCGGAATGAAGATGTTTGCGCCCGACAGTATTGCTTTTATATTTTTCTGCCTCTTTATGCTTATAGCAGGCAGCGCGGCAATAAGATTTGTATGCGAGGAGCTTGGAATACCAAGGAGCGACCTCGTGCTGATGAAAAGGGTGTTCCCGAACGTTGCAGCAGCCGATAACCCACTGTTTTCGCTTATGGCGTTCGCGTTAGCACCTGCCATTGCCGAGGAATTTATCTTCCGAGGCGTTATGATAAGCGAATACAGAAGCGGAGGCCGTGTTTGCGCGGTCCTGATATCATCGGTGCTTTTCGCTTTTCTTCATTACGGCTTTGAAAACTTTATACTTGCGGTATTCGTGGGCGCGGTGCTTGCGTTTGCCGTTTACGTAAGCGGCTCGATATGGTCGGCGGTTGCGATAAGATTTATATACAACAGCTACTGCATCTACCTTGAAGCCCAGCTTTTTAACGTTCTTGACAGACCTAAAAATAACGTCTTTATGATATTTATATTTGTGGGACTGTTCCTTTTGTTTCTTTTCTTTACTCTCGGTTGTGCGGAAAAGATGTTCTATTCCTACGCCCTTGAAAACAGAGAGACCCCTGAAAGAAACGATAATTTCGTGTGGGGAAAGGTCAGCATCAAGAACTCTTTTATAAGTCTACCATTTATATTATGCATACTGCTTTATGTAATCACTTCGCTTTGATACATAGGAAAGGATAAAGCAAATGAGTGACAGCCCTAAGAACAATAACGGACTTGACCCTGAAGAAATAAATGACATTGAAAGAATAATCGCGCAGAGAAGTGAATCTGCGAGTGGAAAAGCTTCGGCAGGACAGGCGCCGGTCAAGCGATATCTCAGAAAACCGCCGACCACGCAGAATGATAAGCCTACGGACAGCACCGTGGTTATAAGCAAGGTAAACGCCGATGCTAAGCCCGAAGTAAAGCCGCCCGTAAAAAAAGCGCCTCCCAAGAAAGCGCCCGAGAAGGTTGAGCCTGCAAAAGCTCAAAGATTGGGGACTGAGAAGCCCTCCGAGGTTCAACGGAAAAATCCGTACGCTACGATGACGGTACCTGCCGTCAGAGAGGGAAAAGTGAAAAGACCTCCTACGGACAAGGATGCTGATATGAAAATAGTGGGCAAGTCGCCTAAGAAGCCTGAGAAGGTCGAGCCTGTTTTCACCGAAAACGACGATTTTGAGATCGACGAAAATCCCGAGCCCGATGAGGTTGATGTAAAGGGCACGATCGGCGCTCTTACGAGCGTTGCAAAGGCGATAATATACCTCGTATCTGTTCTTGCGGTGTCCGTGATGCTCGCCGTTCTCATTATTAACGTAGCAAACGACGTTTTCGCTTTCGTTAAGGATGAAACCGAGGTTACAGTCGTAATTCCGGAAAACTGTGATACCGAGACTCTTGCTGAGATCCTCGGTGACGCAGGTGCGATAAAGTACCCGTCTGTATTTGAGTTTTACGTTAAATTCAAGAAAAAAGAGGGGGAATATCTCCCCGGAACCTACACGATATCCCCCATGCTCAACTATGATTATATGGTAGCGGAATTCAAGCCCAAGACTCCCGAAAGGACCACCGTAGTCGTGACCATTCCCGAGGGATACAGCGTAGATCAAATGGTAAAGCTTCTCGTTGATAAGGGACTGGGAACCTACGAGGGCTACGTCAGAGCAATAAACGAGTACGATTTTGACTACCGCTTCATTGACGAGCTCGGCGAGACCTCTCCCGACCGTTTCTGGAGACTGGAGGGCTACCTTTACCCCGATACCTATTACTATTATTCAACCGCAACAGAAGAAACCGTAATATACAAAATGCTCGAGAACTTCAACAACAAGTTCACCGAGGAATATTACGAAAGAGCCAAGGAGCTTGGAATGACGGTAGACGAGGTAATAACTCTCGCGTCTATGATAGAAAAAGAGGTCATATACGCAGATGAAATGGGTAACGTATCCTCGGTATTCCATAACAGACTCAATGATCCGGCAAACTACCCCTACCTCGATTCTGACGCTACTATAATGTACGCGATAGAGCACGACACGGGTAGCCGACCCGAAAAGCTTACCGAAACCTCATACGAAAGCCCCTACAACACCTATAAAAACAAGGGACTTCCTCCCGGACCCATATCCAATCCCGCTATGGAGGCTATCAGATACGCTATGTATCCGAATTCGACGAATTATCACTACTTCGTATCGGGAAGCAACGGTAGAACCGTGTTCTCGCGCAACTACGCGGAGCACCTCGAGGCAATAGCGAACATCGAATAGTGTTAAAATTAAATTTTTGGAATATACTGTTAACAGTATTGCCGAAAGGAGAAGCTCCCGACGCGCAAGAAGTCGGATCGTAGCCATG
>JAZNNG010000067.1:0-9845 GCA_045580165.1 Eubacteriales bacterium | reverse complement strand
GCGGATTTAGCTCATTTGGTAGAGCGCGACCTTGCCAAGGTCGAGGTGGCGGGTTCGAGCCCCGTAATCCGCTCCAATGGGAGCATAGCTCAGCTGGGAGAGCATCTGCCTTACAAGCAGAGGGTCATAGGTTCGAGCCCTATTGTTCCCACCAGAAAAGCCAAGTCGTAAGACTTGGCTTTTTCAGTTGATTCCGTCTTGCGATGGGATAAATCCATTCCGTGGAATATAATATAAACGCGGGCGGAAAAATATTGACAAGCGCTCCGCCTTGTGTTATGCTTATAGACGGAATGAAAGCATAACATTTCACTCATTTACGCAAGAAGTAAAGAAGCATACGAAATTTTGAGGTGAATTTAATGAGCGTCAAAGATGTCGTTGCTGACAGAATAAAAGAATTGTGCAATGAAAGAAATATAAAATTAAACGAGCTTGCAAACATATCCGGAGTTACTCCCTCGACCGCGTATAGTATGATGGATACAAGCAGATGTGACGTTTCTATAATAACAATCTAAAAATTCTGCGACGGTTTAGAGATAACTTTAGGAGAGTTCTTTTCCATGCCTGAGTTTGACGGCTTGGACCAAGAGATCAAATAAAAAAACTATTAATAAGGAGGAAAAAAGAATGGACGGCGGCGGTAGTAGTATACAGTCGGTCACGATGAAATATTGCTCTTGGCGCAAAGTGAGGGCCCTTCTTTTTTCGCGCCTGTAGTTTAGTATTGCAATAAATTCCACCGTGCCCGACGTCTTACATAACGAAAAAATCGTCTGTAAAGTCAGGGGACGGTATTTTTGTGCCCTTTTGCAGACTTGACAGCACCCGAAAGGAGAGATCACGGTGGAAAACGTATACAATGGCGGCAGAGATTATATTGCCGAAATAATTGAAATTATAAGAAGCGGCGCTGACGGTGATATAATAGCCGAAAAGCTTTTTGACTATCACGCAAGTGATATAGCCGACGCGCTCGCAGAGCTTACCTCTGATGAGCGCAAAAGACTGTACTCGGTGCTCGGAGAGGAGCGCTTTTCGGAGATATTCGCGTACGTTGAGGACGCAGAGCCGTATATCATAGAGCTCGGTGTTAAAAACGCGGCGAAGATCATTGAAAATATGGACTCGGACGACGCGGTCGATATCCTCGATGACGTCGGAGATGAAATAGAAGAAAAGCTCGTCAAGCTTTTAGACCGCGAAATGAGCCGAGACATCAAGCTCATTCGTTCTTATGAGGATGACGAGATAGGTAGCCTTATGACTACCAACTACGTGTCGATAAAAAAAGGACTGACGGTCAAGCAGGCGATGCGCGAGCTCATACGTCAGGCAGGCGACAATGATAACATCAGTACGCTTTACGTTTGCGATGACGACGGAATTTTCTATGGTGCGATAGACCTTAAAAACCTCATAACCGCGCGCGAGCACGACGAGCTTGAGGACATAACCGTTATGTCGTACCCGTATGTCAACGCGCACGAAAACATATCCGAATGTATCGAGCGTATAAGAGATTACACCGAGGACTCGTTCCCCGTGCTGGGCGATGACGGCAGAGTGCTTGGAATCATCACCTCGCAGGACATACTTGAGGCTCTTGACGACGAGCTCGGTGACGACTACGCAAAGCTCGCGGGTCTGTCCGAGGAGGAGGACGTCAAGGAGTCGGTCTTCGAGAGTGTGAGAAAAAGGCTTCCGTGGCTTGCGATACTGCTGGTGCTGGGCATCGGAGTTTCGGCGGTGGTCGGAGCATTTGAAGCGGTAGTTGCTGAGCTTGCGGTAATAGTCTGCTTTCAGTCGCTCATACTCGGTATGGCGGGAAATGCGGGAACTCAGTCGCTTGCGGTTACCATCAGAGTCCTTATGGACGAGCAGCTTGAGGTGCGCGAGAGGGCAGAGCTTGTGCTGAAGGAGCTTCGCGTGGGCTTTTTCAACGGACTTTTACTCGGTGCCATATCCTTTGCAGCCGTTGGCGCATACGTTGCTTTCGTAAAGGACTATACCGTGCTTGAAGCCTTTGCCGTGTCGGGCTGCGTCGGACTTGCGCTCCTTGTTTCAATAGTGATATCCTCGCTCGTCGGAACGTGCGTGCCGCTTTTGTTCCACAGACTCAAAATAGACCCCGCGGTAGCGTCGGGTCCCCTTATCACCACGGTCAACGACCTCGTAGCCGTAATTACCTACTACGGACTTGCATTCGTGTTGCTCATCAACACGCTTCATATAACGGGATGAAAAAAGCCTTACAGACAACAAACGTCTGTGAGGCTTTTTTGCGGGTAGCACCCGCGGGCAAGGCGCGCGGCCGACAAGGGTCGGCTCCCATACAGCGCGTGTGGCTTTGTGGTGAGTGAAATCTCAACCCATTCTCTATCGTTTCCACGGATTAGCCCTGCTTGGCGGTAGTGGGCCTGGGGGAGAAGGGCGCGGTAAGTGTGGTCGAGCAGTTTGCACGGTTATCTGTTCAAAGCCCAGACAATGCTCCCAGTGAAGTGAATAAAATTCAGAGAGTAGACCCAATCAAGTCCCCTTACCCGCGCGAAGACTGCGTCTTCGCGCTCCGGGAAGTTTTTGGGGCGCCTTTTTTCAAAAATTCGCAAAATCCTCGCGCAAAATCCTCACGTCTCCTTATACCCGTCAAGCTCAGCCTTGCATATGGCGCCGAAGATGCGGTGCTTGAGACCCTTGTTTTCGCGGTCAAGCGACCTTAAAAACTGCTTCATATCCTCGCGCTTGGTTGCGCCGTCGGCGGGACAGGGGTTTTTTAGAATTGGCAGAGGGGTTTTGGACGTAAAATAGCGGATGTCCTTCTCGGGCGCGTAGATGAGAGGACGGATCATAGTTATCTTCTTACGGTCGAGGTAGGTGACGGGTGAAAACGTGCCGAGCCTGCCCTCGTTGAACAGATTGAGCATAAACGTTTCAAGTACGTCGTCGTAGTGGTGACCGAGCGCGAGCTTGTTGCATCCAAGCTCAAGCACGGCATCGTGTAGAGAGCCGCGACGCATACGCGCGCACAGAGAGCAGGGATTTTTCTCCTTCTTTACGTTGAAAACAACGTGTGAAATGTTGGTTTTTACCACCTTGAACGGCACACCGAGACTGTCACAGAGCTTTTCGATATCAGAGTAGTCGACTCCCTCAAATCCCATATCCACCGTAACGGCAAAAAGCTCGTAGCTTACGGGATAAAATGCGCGCAGATCGGAGAGCGCGGCGAGTAGAGCGAGAGAGTCCTTGCCGCCCGAAACGCCTACGGCGATGCGGTCGCCCTCGCTTATCATATTATAATCGTCCACGGCGCGGCGGACAAAGCTTAATATCCTTCTGATGTTTTCCATAAATTCAACAAATTATCCTTTTCAACATATATTGCTACTACATACAAACTCAAAAAAGGAGTATAATATGCCGATAAAAATTTTCGTGGATATGGGGCATAACCCGATGGGACCGAACGCGGGAGCAGAGGGTAACGGCTACACAGAGTTCGAGCTCACCTATAACATAGGCAGACGGCTTGCCGCATTACTGAATTCCAACCCCGACTTTGAGGCAATAACCTCGCACACCTCGCCGACACAGGTGCTCGGCACCAGCAACGCCACCAGTCTGCAAGCAAGAGTCCGCGCCGCAAACGAATGGGGTGCCGACTACTACATAAGCCTCCACACCAACGCAAGCACCATAACCTCAGCCTCGGGAGTCGAGGGCTACGCGTATAGCGAGGGCTCGCAGGGCTACGCTTTCGGTGAGGATATCGTTGATTCGCTCTCAACCATAACGGGACTCGAGAATCGCGGAATGTTCGTGCGCCCGAGCCTGTACGTTTTAAGACGGACGAGGATGCCGTCGGTGCTTATCGAAATGGGCTTTATCTCAAATTCGGGCGACGCAAATATGATGGCGACTATGCCCGACCTGTTCGCGCGCGGAATTTACAACGGAATACTGCGCTACTTCGGACTTTGATACATAAATTTACGCACTTTTGCAAATAATGAAGTAAAACGGGCAAGGGAAGTGGCAAAATGAGTGAAAACAAGCTGTCGTCAAGCTTTGAGGTGAATAAACGTAAGCTTGACGAGCTTTTCAAAATAGGAGTAAATTTTGACGTGGCGGGCAGGGAAATGCGCTTTGCGGGGAAAGAGGCAAAGCTATATTTCGTCGATAGCTTTATGAACACCGCCGTTCTCGAAAGACTGCTTATATTCTTCGCAGAGCTGAGACGCTCAGGCGTGCCCGACGGAATCGACGCGGGCCGCTTTGCCTCCGAATTCGTGCCGTTCGGAGAAACAAGCGTCACGGACGATGTCGACACCGTTACCTACTCGGTGCTCTCCGGCACCGTCTGCCTTATCTTCGAGTCTTTTGGCTCAAACGCGATAATAATGGACCTGCGCGTCTATCCGGTACGCGCCATAAAGGAGCCTGACAACGATAAGGTCCTGCGCGGCGCGAGAGACGGCTTTACCGAAGGCGTAAAGCAAAATATCTGTATGATACGCCGCAGAA
Organism: Eubacteriales bacterium; assembly: GCA_045580165.1. Lineage (GTDB taxonomy): Bacteria > Bacillota > Clostridia > Oscillospirales > CAG-272 > UBA4717. Next base: position 5,318 of record JAZNNG010000067.1, on the reverse strand, counting down.
TACGCGACGTTAGCTTTATAGCCGAAAAAATAACGGTGGGCGAAAACAGCCGCACCGACGTGGCTTTGTGCTATATATCGGGAGTCGCTGACGAGGATTACGTAAAAAAGCTGCGCGACAGGCTCAAAAGTCTGCGGGTCGGCTCACTTCCTCTCGGACATCAGAGCCTCGCCGAAGCGCTCGTCCCGAGTAAGTGGTATAACCCCTTCCCGAAGTTCAGATACACCGAAAGACCTGACGCCGCCGCGGCATCCGTGCTTGAGGGAAGCGTCGTCGTACTGTGTGACACCTCGCCCGAAGCAATGATACTCCCAACGGGGATCTTCGATTTTCTCCAAGAGGCGAGCGACTATTACCTGCCGCCGCTTACGGGCAGTTACCTGCGGATATTGAGGCATTTCGTCTTTATACTCACGCTCGTTCTGACTCCACTGTGGTATCTGCTTATAGAAAACCCCGATATCGTACCCACATGGCTCGACTTTATAAAAATCAAGCACGAGTACACTATCCCCATCATTGCACAGCTCTTTGCAATAGAATTTGCGCTCGACGGTCTGAAGCTCGCCTCGCTCAATACTCCCGACGCCTTGAGCAATTCGCTTTCGGTGGTAGGAGGACTTATCCTCGGCGACTTTGCCGTGCAGGTGGGGTGGTTTATCCCCGAGGTCATTGTCTATATGGCGATAGTAGCCATATCAAACTTCACTCAGCCAAGCTTCGAGCTCGGCTTCGCGTTCAAATTTATGCGTATGCTACTCCTCGGACTCACCGCGCTATTTAACGTGTGGGGTTTTGTCCTCGGCGTACTTCTGATAATCTTCTTTATAGCCACCAACAATACCGTCGACGGCAGTAGAAGCTATCTCTATCCGCTTATCCCCTTTAACGCGAAGGCGTTAAAAAGACTTTTACTCCGCGTGACCGCGAAAAGCGTTGATTTTAACCGATTTGATTCTCGGGGGAAATGATGGTGGTCTCCTTCATAGCGTTGGTGCATACCTGAATAAAGGTCTTGCCGCGATTTATAATGAGCTCGTCGCCGCCCGACGTATAAAAGCTGATGGGGGTATCTGCGGCGGGCTTTTTCCATTTGATCGACTCCGCCTTGCCCTGTGAAATATAGTAGCCCTCGCCCTCGCCGACAGAGTTCACGTTGTAGTGACCGTACTTGTCGTTGGTGTTGTAGGTGGGGCAGTAAATAACGATAACGTTGTCAAACGCGAGCTGCTCACCGCTTGTATTGTCGACGTGAGCCGCGTCAAACTGATACCTCTCGTAAACGTGGTTTTCTTCATTATATATATAATAGGGGTTGTACGCGTTTGAATACTTCACGCTGAAGTACCTCGCTTCGTCCCCTTCTGGCACTTTCACCTCGTCAAACTCGGTGAAAATAAACGGGGAAGTGAAGCTCTCCTTGAGCTCGGTGCGGTAGCCCTTGTAATCGATTCCCGACTTTATCTTCTCGCCCGAGGTCATAAGTGTGTGCTCGTACGCCATAACCTTGAGACGTTCCTCGTCACGGTAGAAGGTGTCGGGCAGGTACATATTAACGCCGTCGAGATTTGCTACCTTTCTGGTTTTTATTTGTCTGTACGCCTCGTCACTGCCGCCTGCGTGAACGTATATCGCATCGTGGTTGGCGGCGAAGTCGAGGAAGTATTCGCGGCTGCTTCTGACAGAGCCGAATACGGGAACGCTCGTATAGTCAAGTGAGAGCGCAAGAAGGCGTGTCTGCGCGCCCTCGACTATGCACTCGTATATAACGTCGGCGTAGGAAATGCCCTCCTGCGGCATAGACGCCTTGAGATTGTTTATCATAACTGCAACGGGACGGGAGCTTGCAAGCTCCTCGGAAACCTCGAGTCCCGTGAGAGGATTTACGAACTCGGGAGCGACGGGCTCGGGAGGAGCTACCACCTCGGTGACCTCCTCGGTGGTTTCCACGATCTCGATCTCGGTCTCTGATTCGGTTGTAATGGTAGTTATCTCCTCGCGCTTTTCGATAATATTACCCGTGCAGGACACGAGCGCGAGCAGAGTAGAGATGAAGAGAATAAAAGATAGAAGCTTTTTCATAACCGAAGCCTTTCGTGGAAAATGGATAAGTTGCCTGAAAATATAATTTCTGCCTATATTATATAACGCCCGAGCGCGTTTGTCAAACAATATCTTAAAGGAAATGTTTGGCACTAAGCACACGACCTGTTACCAAAAGGCTCGCCCTTCGGGAGAGCTGTCAGCGAAGCTGACTGAGGGGGACGGGTAGCACCCGCTGGCAAAACGCGCGTGAGGATTTGCGGTAAATGTGACCTTCACCCATACACTGATGTCTCTCGAAAGGCTCGCCCTTCGGGAGAGCTGTCAGCGAAGCTGACTGAGGGGGCATACCCCCCGAATGACCGCGAGGATGAGGTTTTCAATGTAAATTTTTTATAAACCCCGACCTCACCCCTTGCAATTTGCCAAAAATATGCTATAATGTAATGGAACACGAAACCTATCCTCTTAAATAAACGACAACGAAAGGATGATACCAAATGGCAGAAATGCTCGGCAAGGATAAATATGTAATGTATCGCGGAAAGCCGCTTGTACGCTCGGACGGACAGTATATGTACGGTTGGATGGACGATACACACTCTCTCTTTCTCGGCGTAATGGGAACCGAAAAGGTCGGCGACACCGAGATCCCCTCGAACATTACCGTAATGGTGCGCTCGAATGCTGACGGAAAGATAGTAAAGGCGGCAAACAAGAAAGGCTTTTACGAAGCACTTGATATAGGAATAGCTTGGCTTGACCTTGCGCTCAAGGGAAAGCTTGCGTAAAGACGTTAAACGGCACGGAGAATAAAAGCTCCGTGCCGTTGTTTGTTTTTGACCCCATAAAGGCTCGCCCTTCGGGAGAGCTGTCGCCGCAGGGCGACTGAGAGGGACGGGTAGCACCCGCTTGATAAGCGGTATCGCCGATCAAAAGCGTTTTATGCTCATTTTCTCTCTTTTGTGCCATTTACACAAATAAAACCCTTGTGTTTTGACAAAGTTTACAATTTATTAAAAAAGTGTGAATTTTACACTTCTTGTCACCAAAATTTGACCTAAATATTGACAACATTTTCAATATATGCTACAATTTATACAGTTATAGTACCATAGGATAGCTGAGTGTAGTGTTCTGCGGCTGATAGTGCTTTTTATGAGAGAAAAAAGTGGCTTTTGTCGGAGAATGACGGCTCTTGCGGTCCCGAAGCCGAAGGGGCGCGGAGAGCTATGTCTTTTGGCACAACTAATTTTTTAGGAGGAGGACCCATATTTATGAAGAAAATTGTAAGTTTAGCAACGGCTCTGTTGCTAATCTTTACAATGGTTTTCGGAATGTTTGCAGTATCCGCTGCAAACGAAAGCGTCAAGGTGCTTGTCGAGACCGTAGGCTTCGACAAGGCTGAAGAGACGGCTACGGGCGGCTACTACACGGTATCCGTACCGATAAACATTATCGAGAACACCGGCTTTGTGTCAATTAAGCTCGACGTTGCTTATGACGATGATTTTGAGCTTGTTGGCTGGACAGAGGGAACTGTATTCCCGTATGTCCCAAACCAGGAAGAGGGAGTCTCCGGAACAGAGGGTATGCCCGCATCCGGTAAATACTCGGTGCATAACGCAACCAGCCCTAAGACCGATGATCTTGCAAAGAACCCCTTCACGGTTTACTACGTCACAACCTATGAGGCGAACAACACCTCTACGGGAAGACTCATCACTCTTAATTTTAAGGTGCCCGAGGACACGGATGCAGGAATGTATCCTATTACCGCAACCGTAGTTGAAGCTTACTCTCAAAGCGGAACAGTCAGCGGTACTACCGAAACACCCCTTCCCGACGCGATAACAAGCGCGTGCACGGTAACTGCGGGTGGAATCAATCTCTTCGACTCAAGCACAGGCTTCAACATTGTTGCTAAGTCTGAATCGGCTATGATCGATGACGGCTCGGTCGAGGTTGATATCAATCTTGAAAACAACCCCGGCATCACGAAGCTCGGCTTTGCTGTTGAGTTTAACGACCAGTATCTTGAATTTGACAGTGCGACCTCTTACGGTATATTCGCAGAGGGCGACTTCGAGACCATTACCGCGGAGGACGGCGTGCTTTACGTTTATGCAGACGCAGACACGGCTGTTACCGAAAGCGGCAAGCTCGTAACTCTTAAGTTCAACTTCACTGATGAGGTTAACTCAGGCGAGTACAACCTGGACATCGTTCCCAACTTCAATGGCGATGCGAAGGACGGCGCGTTTAACGGAAGCGCTTCCGTGACCGTTGATTACCTGAAGCACGGTACCGTTACCATCAAGACGGTTGTTCTTGGGGACGTTAACGGCACAGGAGGGCTTGACCGTGGAGACCTTATGCTTGCCAAACGTTACTTCGCGGGAATAATAGACACTATCGACGAAGTGGCTGTTGACGTTAACGGTAGTGGAGGTCCCGACCGCGGAGACCTTATGATGATCAAGCGTTATTTCGCAGGCATCATTGATAATTTAGGTTGATATTTAATTAACATAAAACAAATTAGAAAGGATTAAATTATCATGACAAAGAAGATTTTAAGTTTAGTTTTGTCAGCTTTACTCCTGTTCTCCCTTGTTCCTACTTTCGCGTTCGCGGCAGATGAGTTCACCATCTACGCTGAAGACGTTGAAGTTGAAGCAGGCGCTACAACAGTTGACGTAAAGATTATGTTCGCAAACAATCCCGGCGTTGCAAGCCTTGGCTTTGACGTTGGATATGACGCAGAAGCAATGACAGTTACCGCTGTTACAAACGGAACTATCTTTGCTGACACAGAATTCGAAGCCCTTAATGCAACTGCAATGGCTAAGAATCCTATCCTCGTTTCTGCTGACTGCAGCGACAGACCCGATCTCTCCAATGAAGAAGACGACGGTGTGTTCGTGACTATCACGTTTGCACTTGCAGAAGGCATTGAAGCAGGTGACTACACAATAACTGTTGCTGAAAACACCACTGCAAGAGGCGGTATTCTCAACCAGGATTTCCAGACTGTTGCAGCTACATACACTTCCGGTACAGTTACAGTTAAGGCTGCAGCTCAAGACGCTCCCGAAGCAGTAGTTGTAATGGCTGATGGTATGACAGCTGTTGGCGGCGGTAGCGGCGGAGCTAACCTTTCCAAGATTGATGAGGGCGGATTGACTTACTGGAGATTTGACCCCAACAATGCTGCCAACAACGGCGCAGCTATGCACTGGACGCTTAACGAAGCAATCGCTAAGGATGATTAC
>JAZNNG010000066.1:0-36306 GCA_045580165.1 Eubacteriales bacterium | reverse complement strand
AAAAGCACCCCTTGGGGTGCTTTTCTTTTTGGTGACCCAGAGTAGAGCTTAGGCGAACATTCGGAGGTTATTCCGGCTGCGCCGAACTCAGGCATCGTAATATCTATACTTCTGCCTGAATCGCCGAAGACGTCCAAGATTAGCTTTGCACGGCCGTCGTCATAAAGGTACGCTTTCAGCAAAAATGAATTAAACAGTTTTGCTTGGTAGTCCTTATCGTCTATCGAGCCGTTTTTGAAACTTTCAAGCCAAATCTTCACTTGATCTCTCGTGACGTTCAAGTATTCCGATTTCAGTAAGGTTATATTTGACTTTAACTTCGACTGCTCCGCTTCGAGCTCTATAAGTCTATCTTTGGTTGTCTCGGTCACGATTCCCTGCTCTATTGCTGCGAGCATATTTTTAATCGAGATCTTAACGTCGCTGAGTCTATCCTGCAGCGTCAACAATTCCGGATTGTTCTTCTGCTCCTTGCGGTATTCTTCAACAACATCTGCCAGCCACTCAATAACGTCGTCCTGCAATATATATTCCTTTATTCCCCTGGCGATCTCTCTTTCTACATAGTCGCGCTTTGTCGCTTTTTTATCGCAGGTTCCTTTTGTTCGCTGTTCATTGCATACGTAATAATAATGAGAAGAGCCCCCCTTACTCGTTCCTGACATACCTTTCATATGGCTCTCACATTCGCCGCAAAACAACTTGCCTGTCAGCAGATACGGTGCGCTGTCTCTGTTTCTTGTGGTCGGTCCGTTTTTTTGCTCAAGTCTCTTTTGCACTTTATAAAACAACTCCTCGCTTATTATCGGAGGCATTCCGCCCTCGATCCGTATATCATCAAATATATATACGCCGATGTATCTTTCGTTTCTGATTATCTTGGCAAAGCTACTCTTGCCCCATTCATTGCCACGCTGAGTTTTTATTCCTCTATTATTAAAATCTATGGCTATATCTATAAAAGCTTCTCCACCAGCTACTCTTGCAAATATCTCACGTACAATAGCTGCACGCTCCTCGTCGATAACAAATCTACCGTCTGCTCCCGCCTTGTATCCGAAGGATGCCGGACCGTTCGCACGACAATTCATAGCATTATCGGTCTGGTTACGTTTGATGTCTTCTCCCATATTCTCGGAAAAGAACTGGTTGACGTTCATCATAGTACGCAAGGCGAATCGTCCTGCGGCATTATTGCCGAATTCCTCTTTGGCATATAACACTCTTACGTTGTATTGATCCATTTCGTTCTCGAAGATCATCGCATTGAGCATATTACGCGCGATTCGGTTTGACTTATATGCAAGAATAGTGTTGAATTTGCCCTTTTTAGCATCTCTCTGCATTCGCTGAAATTGCGGTCTATGGTCGGAACGTCCTGATTTTGCACTATCCGCATAAATCTCTACGATTTTAATTCCGTTTGCTACTGCATACTTTTTGCATTCTGCGACCTGCTGCTCGATGCTTTCTTCGCGTTGGTTATGAGAGGAAAAGCGGGCGTATATGACCGCTATTGTTTCCTGCTCTTTATTTGTTTTTTTATACGGCAATACTACCACCTTCCGTGTTGGTCAAAATTTTATAACTTCGGTTGCGTCCTCAACAAGCTTGCCTATAAGCTGTTCATCAGCATAAGGCAACCAGCAACTGCAATCACAAACTATAACTATTCGCTTCTTAGCTCTTGAAATTGCTGTGTTTATCAATTTCGCACCTTGGGAAACTCTGCTTTGAGAATCCACCATAAATTTATCCTTGGTGTCTGTTACACTAAAAATTACAGTGTCCCACTCTCTGCCCTGAGAAGCGTGAACAGTCATTATATTATCTCTGTCTACGTAAAAGAGCTTCTTTGTGAGAAGATCTCTTTGAGCGCGATACGGCGACATAATAGCAAAATCATTCGGTTCGTACTTATCAATATACTTTTTGATAGCTTCGACCTCTGAATTATTCTCTCTAAGAGCTTTATCTGTGCCGACTCGGGGAGCATCAATAACTATTATATCTGTATCAAAATCTTTTTGCCCCTCTAATCCACTTCTGTAAATATACTCATCAAGTAACCGCGCAAGGTTGTTTCCGAAACGAAAGGTTTTGTTAAGGAAGCACGTATGCAAAACAGTCTCGTTTGGCGGAAGAACGGAACCGTGAGATATGAAGATATCTTTAAGGCCGGTATTCGACAACAAAGCCTCCGGCATATACAAAGCAGACAGAGACCACAAATATATTTTTTGCTCCATATTATTAAGAACGTCTTTGCTTGAGGCTTCACAAATAGGCGGGAGCTGCATATGATCACCGAACATTGTAACCGGCACGTTCATAGAAAAAAGTATTCCCGCTTTTATCATCGGGCAATATGCCGCTTCATCAAGGAAAACATGAGTCAAACCCTTGACTCCCAAAAGTTGATTGTAGTGAGCATAGAAATAATCAAGCGTGAATGCGTGAACAAGCTTGTTTTCGGTCTGGGTTGCCGAGGCCGAAAGAAGTTGTTTGTATTTCTCCTCGCTTTCGTGGATTCTCTTGAATTCACGGTCGCAGTCAAACCCTTCAAAAGTCTTGAGCTTGTTTAATTGATCTCTAAAAGCATCATTCGTGTTCTGAGGACTAATGTATTGACACTGCAAGGTTTCTTCAGTTATTTTCAAAAACTGAGCTTCGATAGAAACAATCTCAGACTTTATCTCACTCATTCGTGAAGAAATACCGTTTGCTTCGTTCTTTAACGCTTCGAATTTGTTTTCTCTTTTTGCAATCTCTTTGGAAACGGCTGCAATTTCTCGCTCAAAATGAGCGCAATCTTTTTCTAAAACAAGCTTTTTCTCCGGAGAAAATACCGCTGAAATTTTAGTAAAAACAGAGTTTAGTTTAGCACGAGCAACCAAAAGTTGTCTCTCGTATTGATATTCTGTATCCTTAAAAGGCTTTAATTCGTCCGACAAAATTCGCAAGCTTTTACTCAGACTATCCGATTCGGCTAAAAGCTTGCGATTTTCTGTAAGCAAATCTTGATACCGTTTGTAAAGCTCCTTGAATTCGGAGTGCTTTTCGCGAAACCTCTGTGCCGATATAGCTTCTTCGAGTTGCTTCTTATCAAGCTCGACTCGTTTCTTGGCTCGTTCAATTCTGCGCGAAATATTTTCGCGCTCACATATGGAGCCGTATTCTCTCGCAAATGAGGTAGTCGCAACGCCGCGGCGATACAAGCAATCGTAATCGATATTTTCTTCTTCTAATGATTTGATTACCGCTCTGAGCATCTGCTCAAGCGCATTGTTGGTTGTAGCAAGTACGAAAACAACCTGGTTATTCTTAATGTGCGTTATTATGCTATCTGCGAGAACGATTTGAGTTTTGCCCGTTCCCGGCGCACCCCATACATAAGAAACATTTTTATCAAAAATAAAAGAAGTTGATTCTTTCTGCTTTTTTGAAGCACGAGCTCTGCTATGTAATTCAACGGGACGGTATTTTAATTCTCCGGGCAAACAAATCGTTGCACCGTGCTCTTCATACCATTTCCTTACGTTTTTAATAAGAAAAGTTAGGTCCGAAACAAAGGTTATTTCTCTTGGAGACAGCTTTTCAAATACACTGCAGAAATCTTCTCTGATTTGTATGCTAACAGACGGGCCGTCTTCATTGTATTCCTGAATAGTGAACAGTTCATTTTTTATATAATTCTCATCTTCGGTATCGTAGTGTTCCGGCAAAAGATATGGTGAAATAATCTGAAGCTGAGCACTTTCGATATGAGGATCTTTTTTAGCCAAAGCTACTTCATAACAATTATTTTGACCCGGCATTATCGAAACGGCTCTTACTTCCGAACGGCCTTTTTTCATCTTTTTAACAAGGTCGTAGTAGTTTTGAGCACTCTCTATTGCTATCTCTCTAAAATCAAAGCCTTTCAACTTTATGATACCTGCTTAACGCGTAGCTTTATGCTGCGTTTTTTTATTTTCCTTCCTTCAAGTCTGTTAAGTAAATCAAAGCCTTAGCTTTTTGCACTACCGAGAGGGAGCGGAAGCACTTTAATAATTCTTCTTCCTGCTCGGTAAGCTCCTCGCTGTTCACGCTTATGCTTGAATTGGAGTTCCCTACTACATTGTAGTTCCCGCTTACTATATTACTATTCTGTACCTCAGTCTTTCCGAGGAGATAGTCAATGCTCGTCTCGAGGATTTCGGCAATTTCAGGCAATCGCTTCAAATATGATTTGTTTCTACCTGACTTCCAGTCACTGTAAACGGATGGTTTAATTCCTATTCGTTCGCAGAAAAATTTTTGATCAATCTTTTTTGATTTCAAAATTGTAGAAATTCTTGATATAGTATCCAATCCAAACACCCTTTCTTTGTTCAGATTTCACAAATTACGAATTATTCGTAATGAAATTCGTAAAATCTGTTGACAATTCGTATTTTGCGTATTATAATATCCGTGAGGTCAACTTCTTGGCTTTATTGTACCAAAACAAATACAAAAAGTCAATTATTTGTCAAAAACTTCGAAATCCGAAAGGAGCGCAACGAATGAACATCGGAAGAAATTTAACCATCCTTTTATACGATAAAGGTATAAAAGCTAAAGAGCTCGCGAAAGAAATCGGCGTAACACCCGGTATGATTTCCAAAATCAAGCGCGGGGAACGAGAACCGTCCACGGCAAATCTCGTAAAGATAGCCGACTATTTCGGAGTAACAGTAGATCAGCTAATTAAATAAAGGAGAGGGCTATGCAACAGCGAACAAAAAAAGACCGCCGACACGTGCGTGTGCCAGCGGCAATTAAACGATGGAAATACCGAATACATATGTATCGGCTTGTAAAAAAGAATTTCAAAAAAGAAGAGATTATTCCTCTTCTGGATCGGCTAATTTGCCGATTCGTTCGAATAGCGAATAAAACATAGAATCTAAAGGAGAGCACAAAAATGAAAACCACCATTATTGAACAGTTCACCGAAACAGATGTTGCATGGGTTAAAGCCCGCGCAGATGAAAGAAACGCCGCCAAGTGGGAGACCTGGGACGGTACCGACGAGGACTACGCCGCGATCGTAGTCGAGGAGAGTGCCGGGCTTGAGGTATTTGACGCCATTATCGAGAGGGCGGAAATGCTTGCAGGCTGCAGGCTTGACGGCAATGATTTTTTTACAGCTGTAAGCGACCTGTTTGCAAAGATATTCGGAAAATCCGAGGAGGGCGAAAATGGATAACAAAACCAAAGAACCTACCATATATTTTGACAGAGTTCCCGAGTACGTTAAGGACTATCTCGCGCAGGCTACATACAATGCCGTTGTCGCGTTTCTCAGAAAGCCCGGCGGCAAGGAGTTCCTCGAGGCAAAAATGGCAGAAAAGAAATCCACCTGCGGAACAAATTCTCAAAACTGAAGGAGAGGGCTATGACGACAAAAAGAAAGAATACGTATAAAATATTATCATCAAATTCGAACTCGTACGAGATCGGCGAATACAACACGAGCTTATCGCTCGCGTTTATATACACTGCGTACTACGATATTCGACGTCACGTATTTACACTCTATCCCCAGAAGGGCGGGTACCGTGCGCCCGGCGCCGACGTTCGCAAGAAGGAGATCCGCGCCGAGGAGGTGAGCAGATGAGAAAAGAACATATGCGTTATACAATATGCCCGCACTGCGGGGTGATTATAAAGTTTCACTCTAAGGATACCGGACATTCGCAATTGAAGTATTGCGGCAGGTGCGGAAACAACTTCGTCATAAGCGAACAGAATACTCGCACTTCCCCGCCGGATGATATATTTGATTTTACGACTATGATATCGCTGATTCTCGGCGGTATGTGCCTCGGCGGTGTTATTCAGGGCTGCGGCGGTGTGACTCAGGCAATATGGGGCTTTGTACTTCTAAGTATTGCGCTTTTGACCGAGTTTTGTCATTCGCTTATTGAAGCCGCCATCATCCGCGACCTTCGGAGAGGGAGATAAGGGAATGGGAAAAGCTCGAAATTGGAGCAAAGAAGAACTCGATACCTTGCAAGAAGAGTGGGGACGGTATAGTATTACCACGCAAGCAAAACGGTTGAACCGTTCTGTTAACGCTGTCCTTATAAAAGTACAGCGCTTGGGCCTTGGAAGGATTGCAGTTAATTCAGACAAAATATCATTATGCCAGCTTTTGAAAGAGTTAAAACTGCTTGGAGGATATTCAGAAACTATCCGTAAATTGGAGAATGCCGGACTGCCGATATATTACCAACGGATAATCAACAAGCGAATACGAATGGTTGATATCTCCGAGTTCTGGATATTTGCAGAAAACAACAAAAATATGTTTGATTTCTCAAGGCTTGAGGAAAACGCCCTCGGAGAAGAGCCCGAGTGGGTAAAGAAAAAAAGAGCTGAAGATTACAAACGCTCAATCTCGATAAAGCCGCACAATGCCAAGTGGACGCCTGAAGAGGACGCGACATTAGTGCGGCTTCTTCGTCAATACCGTTACACTTACCCGGAAATTTCAAAAATATTAAAGAGATCTGAAGGCGCAATACAACGCAGAGTGAATGATCTGAAGATCAAGGAACGTCCCCTCAAGGCCGACAATCACGATTTGTGGACCTCAGAGCAGCTTGAAACACTGTGCGATATGATAAAAAGCGGCAACAATTACGAAAATATGAGCCGCGTTATCGGAAAATCAGCTAAAGCCATCAGAGGAAAGGTTTTTACGGTATATCTTACCGAGAAGCTTTCAACCGTTGCGAAGTTAATCGGAGAGGGTGACTGGGGAGACGGGCGCCCGGATCGCAAGCTAACGCAAAAAAACTGTATGTCAGTTCTCGAAAAAGAAAAAGTGAAAGAAGACGTTAGTAAATTAGTTAGTTTACTTTCGTATAAGATCCGCAAGGAGTTTTCAGATCAAGATAATTGGCAACGTAATTTGTGCCGGCACTGGGACAAGATAAAAGGCTGCAGTGCAGGAGAAACCAACTGTGACGACTGCTCTTCTTTCGAGCGCATCAGACCTCAGTACTGCGTAAGATGCGGAGCGACATTTTTTGAGCGTCAAGAAAACCGCATCTGCGAACGGTGCCGAGTACAACGCAAGAAAGCAGGTTACCGCAAATACATACGTCTTCAGAACCGTAAAAGAGGATAAAGACGATAACCATATTCAGTTAAAAAGGCTGTTGCAACATAAGCAACGACCACAATTATAAATTAAAGGAGATAAAAAACAGTATACAAATCACAAGGAGAATCGAAAATGGATGGAGTGATTCGTGTCTTTCCCAGGAAGACATCTTATACCCCCGATGACGATATGGCTTTTATCGGTATGCCGCCTTTGTTCATACCCGAACACAAAGAAATACACGTGTCGTGTACATTCACGTGGGACAAGGCGTTGTGTGAAGAGCTTGCTTATCAATGGGAAGCAAGAACTAACAAGCCTGTTAAACTCGGCGGTCCAGCTTTTGGAAGCGGCGCAGAAGACTTTATACAAGGGATGTACATAAAGCGTAACGTTATATTTACAACACGAGGTTGTAACAACAACTGCCCGTGGTGTTGTGTTCCGAGTCTTGAGGGAAAACTTAAAGAACTTCCGATATGTCAAGGAAACATCATACAAGACAATAATTTTTTACAAGCAAGCCGCGCCCATAAAGAAAAAGTGTTTGAAATGCTACGAACACAGAAAGGTGTATGCTTCAAAGGCGGACTCGAAGCCGATCTCATTGACGATCATTTCGTGAATAACATAACGAGCCTGAGAATATCAGAGCTTTGGCTTGCTTGCGATACCGATGCAAGACTACCGGAATTCAAAAAAGCTTGCCACAAATTGCGCAAAGCAGGATTCAGTCGAGAAAAAATAAAATGCTATGTTTTGTCTTACGGCAAAGACCGAGACAAAGACGAGGCACGCGCGCTCACGGTATATGAGGCAGGAGCGATGCCATTTGTACAGTTATATAGAGATTTTTCGGACACCAAAACCGAATATAGCAAAGACTGGAACGCTTGGGCAAGGATGTGGCAAAGACCTGCGGCAGCAAGAGCGCACGTTGAAAAAGGAACTGACTATAGAAACTTCGCAACATAAAAACAAATCACAAGAGTAAAGGAAAAGGAATAATGGGACTTCCCTATAACTGCGACATATGCGGCGTTTCGTTTGTCGGACCTATAATTTTTGTCGGCATTGATGACGAAGAGTTTACGGATGTACCTAAGCCGATAGACTTTTTAATCGGGAGCATAAAATGATAGACATACAAACAGCAATATGCCCTCGGTGTAAAAAAGAGTTTGTCCCGGCACCGATGCACGCATATATACATAACGGGAAACGCTACTGTACCTATACTTGTCTGCTTCACCGTTCGGACGGAAGAAAAAGAACGGACAAGCACAAGACGCTTATGAAAACGATATTGTTTTACAAGGACGGCAAGCTCGCGCGCGAATATCCGAGCGCCAAGGAAGCGTCAAACGACTGTAAGCTTTCGGTATCAACGATCAGACGTCTTGCGTTGTCCCACAAGCCGACAAGGTACGGAGAAACATTCAAATACAAGGAGAAAGAACAATGCGAGAAAGATTGATAAAGTTGATAAAGAACGTCACTTCGTGTGAAAAATGCTTCGACGAGGATATCGCCGACTACCTCATAGCAAACGGCGTAATAGTACCGCCTTGCAAGGTGGGGCAGGTAGTATACCGAATATATTGGGATTTTCGGATTGACAAGTGCAAGGTGTCTGCTTTAACTCAAAAATCAGATGAGAGTTTCAAGATAAGAGTCACAAGTGGGATTAACAGGAGTGTTTTTGAAGTTACTCCCGATAAACTCGGTAAAAGTATATTTCTCACCCGAGAAGAAGCAGAAAAAGCACCAAAGGAGCGTGAGAACTTTGATAGAGGTTAAATGCTCAAAAGAACAATATAACAGGCTTATAAAAGCACTTATGCAAAGCGGTTTAGTTGGTGATAGGTGCGTTCTTGGTAAAGACGGTTACTCTTGCCCTATATGCACAGGAAAAAGCGGTGAGACAGATTGTAAAAAGTGTCTTGAAAAGAATATAAAGAGAAAGGAAGATGAGGGGAAATGAAAAAGATGCTTGATGCTTGTTGTGGAAGTAGAATGTTTTGGTTTGATAAAGAAAACAAAAATGTTGATTTTTGCGATTTGAGGGTTTTGGAAGATACGCTTTGTGACGGCCGTACATTGGAAATCAAGCCTGATATTGTTTGCGACTTTACACGTTTGCCGATGAAAGACAATACATATTACCTTGTTGTTTTTGACCCTCCTCATTTGATTAAAGTTGGAGATAATTCTTGGTTGGCCAAAAAGTATGGAAAGTTGCCGAAGGATAATTGGCAAAAAATTCTGCAAAAGGGTTTTTCCGAATGTATGAGAGTATTGAAACCGAACGGAACACTTATTTTCAAGTGGAACGAAACCGATGTTTCTGTTTCAACAATCATTGATGTTATCGGACAAACTCCATTGTTCGGCCACAAAAGTGGAAAAAGAGAAAAGACACATTGGCTATGCTTTATGAAGCAAGACCACCCAACCGAGAAAGGCGGTGACGAGAAATGATTACAAAAGAACAGGCAATAGATATTCTTGAGAGGTTTGATTTCTTTCAAGGTCAAAGAGCGGGGCGTGAATTATGGAACGACAAGCCGAAAGATATTCAAGACAAAGACATAGCAGATTTTTCACGAGATTGCCGTTTGCTCATCGAATATGTGAAAGGCGGTGATCAATAATGGAAGAAAACAAGACACTTGTTGAGACTTGCAGACCAGACTATGAAAGAGAGTATCATAGATTGATTAAAGAGAATGCCAACCTTATGTCAGAAAACGATATTTTGCAAAAAACCATTATTGGAATGTGCAAAAACCTGTTTGCGAAAGAGGGTGAGAAGGAATGAAATACAGAAAGAAACCTGTTGTGATTGAGGCTATCCAATTTATAGATACTGCTTCAAATCTTGAGGAAATTAAGCGTTTTGTTGGTAGTCAGTTAAAATATGACATTATAGATACTGCTTGGGAAGTCGGAAAAGGGAGACCGCATATCCTTATGCAGATTAAAACGCTTGAGGGCGATATGCACGTAAGCGTTGGAGACTACATTATAAAAGGCGTTAAGGGTGAGTTTTACCCTTGCAAACCTGACATCTTTGAGCAGACTTACGAGGCGGTGAGTAAATGAAACGAGAATACATATTTCCTCTGATACTCATTGCTCTTGACGTTGGCGCCGCCGTTATGTGCGGCGTCGGCGGCGACGTAAGAAAAGCAGTCTATTGGATCGCCGCGGCTGTGCTTAACGTGACGGTTACTTTTTGAAGGGAGATAAACAGGAATGACGCTTGATGAAGTGATAGAAATGCTGAAGGAAGAATACGAGAGGGCGAGGAAGCAGCGGTATATCAATGATCCGCTTGCCTATGCTTTATACCGTGTATGGAAGAAGGTAGATTCGTTTTGCGAGTTGAAACATTGATAAAACTACTCCCTGAGGATGCAAGCATTGAGATAATAGATCTTGACGCGCCTCTTCATAACGGCACGCTTTACGTTGGAAGCTCCTCGGGGCTTCTCCTTGAACGGCGTTTTATGAAGCGTCCTGTTGAAGCTCTCGACGTTGCAAACAGCACTCTCCTTATCTTCCTCGGAATCCATTAACAACCCAATAGATAAAATCGAAAAAAGCGCCCCGAGAGGGGGCGCTTCTGGGCTCGTATTGAATAGTATTAAGTCGAGCAACTTTTGAAAATAACACCCGAAATACAAGGAAAAACCGAAAATGAATAAACACGAAAATTTAAGGTCTGTTTTTGAGAGGATAAAAGAGTCTGTCCGTCCGTCCTTTTACGCGAATGCAGAGGACGTACGGCAGAGTCTTTTGTTTGACTTCTTCGCGGAGTCGGACAAGCCTCTTGCCGCCGAGTGCTGTCTCATTATAACCGAGGTTCTTCGGAACATACCCGACGGCGTAATTACCGTTGACGGCGAGGAAAGAGCTGCCGATATGGTTCAAGAGGTTTTCACGATGCTCACTCACGAGCATATTGAGCAGGTTATCGAGACTTTTAAGCGGCTATCGTTCCCGGTACGGTTACGCAAAGCGTATCTGAGGACTATGTTATACAATTCGGTGTTCGAGCTTGAAGCTACACTTATCAACGACGTGAAAGCGGACACGTCGTAAGCCTATAACGGCGCATAAAACCACACTAAAGGAGAGTTAAAAAATGCAAAGGGAGAAAAGAGTGCTGTCCGGGAAGCTGCTTGACGTTGACTTCTTCCCGGTATGGAATGACGGCAGGCGTATGCCGACACGTGCACCTAAGACCGAGGTATCGAGTGAAGCTCAGGCAAAGTACAACCATTCCCAAGCCGTCAAAAAGCTTGTCAGAGTCGTCAACACAAATTTTATAACAGGCGATCACTTCACTCACCTTACATATTCTCCCGAAAAAGCGCCGGCGAACAGCCGTGAGGCGCGCCGTCATATGACAAACTTTCTGAACCGTATCAAGCGCCGCCGCGCTTCCCTTCTGAAAAAGCTTCAGAAGCGGCTCGACGGTCTTGAGTCTATTCTTGAAGCAAACCCCGATAGTGCTCTCCTTGAGACAGTGCTTGAGCTTCGAGCGAAGGTAAAGAATCTGTCACGTGAGTTCAGATACGTTTACGTTATCGAAATGACGGTATACAAGCGCGGCAGGTATGCCGGTCTTGTGAATTACCACTTTCACGCTTTTATGACGGGCGGTCTCGATGCGTCGGTTATTGAAAGCGAATGGAGGTACGGCGCCGGCGTTAACGTCGACAACTTCCAGCCCGAGACCTTCGGGCCCGAGTGCGCTGCCGCTTACCTTGCTAAGGATGCCACTAAGCCGCTTGACGGTGCATCGACGCGCCGCATTGTCTGCTCGAAGAATATCAAGAAGCCGAAGCAGCTCAAGAACCGAGACGGCAAGATATCCCGTGCCGGCGTTGAAAAAATGGTGCGTCTTCATGCAGACGACCGCGATTACTGGGAACGCCGCTATCCCGGGTACCGTTTTGTCCGAACGTTCTCACGATACAACTCGTATAACGGTCACTGGTATTTGTCGGTGATAATGTACCGTAACGACGGACCGCCGCCGAGGTGGACTCTTGAGGATGACGACTTATGGATGGCGGAGGCAGGATAATGAAGAACTACATACCACAAAGAGAGGATCTTGAGCAGGCGGCGCTTATATCCTGGGCCGAGGCTTACGAGCGAGTATACCCCGAGCTCGCTCTGCTCTATCACATACCCAACGGCGGCAAGAGAGACCGTATCGTCGCCGCAAAGCTCAAGGCACAGGGAGTCAAGCCCGGCGTGCCAGATTTATGTCTTCCCGTTCCGCGTGGGAAATATCACGGTCTTTACATCGAGATGAAGGACGGAAAAAACAAAACCACCGAAAGCCAAAACAAATGGCTCGCGGCTCTGTCTGCGCAGGGGTATGCCGTTAAGGTGTGCTACGGGTGCACGGCCGCGCGCGAGTCTATCGAAAAATACTTGAAATTAAAATAATTACAAAGGAGTTGAGGTAATGAGCGAAAACACAACGTGTAAGTTCTGCGGTCAGATACGTATTGACGGAGTCAGATGCGACTGTAACGAGGCTAAAGCCGAAGTAAGACGCGAAAACTATCTCGAGCGTGCACGCGAGGAGATCGACAAGCTTCTCGGTGCTGACATTGACGAAGAAATAACCGAGCGTATCAAAGAGACTGCAGAATACATTTCCTATGGCAAGCTCAACGTTGCAAAATTCACTACGGCAAACAACGTTACCGTGACGGTCAAGAAGGTTGCCGACGGTGCTATCAAGATCGAACGCAGCGAAAGTATTAAGAATTCGTCCATTGTGACCGAGCTCGGGTGAGGTGACAGTATGCCGGTGGCTTTTGCGTGTCCGTTCTTCAGAAAAGAGCGAAACGATAAGATCAAGTACGTTATATGCGAAGCGGGGTGCATTCGGTTCCCGGATGCCTCTGTGCGCCGCGATATCGTATACAAGCACTGCGCACATCCCGAGGGGTACAAAGAGTGCCCTATCTACCGTGCGCTTGTAAACTACTACGAAAGGAATTCAGGGTGATGAAAAAAGAGCAGTATGATTATTTAATAAAAATGCGCGACGAGCAGATCAAGGAGCTGAAGGAGCTGATCGTTGGCTTGGAAAAGTCTCTTGACATAGCAAGCGCATACGTTATGCTTCTTATAAGCGACAAGCCGGACAGATGCTTCGAGGTTGAAAAGACCGAGGTATCGAAGCTTATCGGAAAGGTTCATCTCAAGATGCGTTTAGAGGGCTCTAAATACATATTCGAGCTTGTTGACAAGACCGTACCTGCGTCCACATCGGCCAAGCCGAACAGGATCATTAAGGGCGTCGGAAGACATCCCGCAAAACGAACAAAAAAATAGAGCTCAGAAAAGGCGTCCGCAAGGGCGCTTTTTTGATGTCTCGAAACCGAGCAAAAACAAGCGCCGATTTTGTTCTGTTTACCGCGCGAAACGACAGAACGGAAAAAAGGTGTTAAAATAAACCCGTGAGGTGGCAGAAAATGAACGAAAAAACCGTAATCACGGAAAAAGGGGAATTTTTTGAGTCGGAGGCGGCGGTCTCCGAGGGCGTTTTTGATACCCCAAAAACTGACGAAAAAAACGCGGAAATACCTCAGGCAAATATCCCTGAAAATCAGTCTGAAAGTGCGCCGAAAAAATCAAAGAAAAAGGCGCAGAAAAGAGACGAAAACGGGCGCTTTGTCAAGGGCAATAAGCCTCCAAAATCCACGGGCAGACCCAAGAAGGACCGCGAGCTTCTTAACGAGCTCTCAAAGCTCGGACCAAAGGCAGCGCGAGAGGTAAGCAGGATCTTAAACAGCCCGAAGTCGAGCGACAAGCTCAAGTTTGAGGTTTCAAAGTGGGTTATAGAAATGCAGATAGGAAAGCCGCGCCAGCAGGTAGAGGCTAAGGTTGACGGTGATATGAAAAATACATTGACCGTTGAATTTACCGGCGATCTCGGCGAGTGGAGCGAGTGACGTGTCAGATCTGAACAGTTTACCTGACAAGGCTTGCCTTGAGGGGCTTGACGAAGAGGATTGCGCAGAGGAATTTACGCCGAGAGCCGCCGAAGCGATGAAAGCGCCGATATTCCGCAAGATGAGCACAGAGGTACCCAATCCGAAGCAGATACTTTTTTATAAGTCAAAAGCGAAGCACACGGCATACGGCGGTGCGAGAGGCGGCGGCAAGAGCTATGCGATGAGACGAAAACTTGTAATGCTCTGTATGAGATATGACGGTCTCTCTGTCCTTCTTTTGAGGCGCACACTCGCCGAGCTCCGAAAGAATCACGTCCTTCCGCTTCAATCCGAGCTTAACGGCTATGCGCAGTATAAAAAGGACGAAAGAGCCTTCATCTTTCCGAACGGCTCCCGTCTCGAGCTTGGATACTGCGACAACGAGGGCGATCTTATGCAATACCAGGGTGCAGAGTACGATGTTATCGGCTTTGAGGAAGCGACAAACTTCCGCGAGGAATGGATCCGTTTCATATCTACTGCGCTGAGAAACACGCGAAAGGATTTCAAAACGCGGATCTATTACACCTGCAACCCCGGAGGCGTCGGTCACAGCTACATAAAGCGGCTGTTTATTGACCGTGATTTCCGCGACGGAGAAAACCCCGACGATTATTTATTTATCCCGGCGAAGATCTACGACAACAAGCCTCTGATGGAAGCAAACCCCGACTATATACGCCTGCTTGAAGCGCTCCCTGCTCACAAGCGAAAGGCTCACCTTGACGGAGACTGGAACGTATACGAGGGTCAGGTGTTCGAGGAATTTAGTAACAATCCCGAGCATTATACCGACAGGCGCTTTACTCACGTTATTGAACCGTTTGAGATACCTGAGACCTGGACGATACACCGTTCTTACGACCACGGCTACGCAAAGCCGTTCTCGTGCGCGTGGTGGGCGTGTGACTATGATGGTCGTCTATACCGCATACTCGAGCTTTACGGCTGTGCTCCGAGAGAGGAGAACGTCGGTGTCAAATGGAATACGGACGAGATCTTTTCGGAGATCGCACGCATTGAAAGAGAGCACAGATGGCTCAGAGGAAAACACATCTACGGTGTTGCAGACCCTGCTATATGGGCCTCTGACGGCGGTCCGCCAATTGTTGAAACTGCAGAAAAATACGGTATCTACTTTGAAAAGGGCGATAATAAGCGTATTGCCGGATGGATGCAGGTGCATAACCGCTTTTCCTTTGACGAAAACGGCATACCTATGATGTATATTTTTGACAACTGCAGACAGTTTATAAGGACTATTCCCACGCTTCAGTATTCGACTGTTTCTCCTGAGGACGTTGACACGACTCAAGAGGACCATATCGCCGACGAAACACGTTATATGTGCATGTCAAGACCTATCAAGGCTGTACCAAAAACAGAAAAGGTGCGTCCCGAATTTGATCCTCTTTCAAGCGACAGAGCGCAAATATACAATACGTTCCGCATAAGTGAAATTTAAGTGAAAGGCAGAAAGAAAAAATGAACAAAAATGCAAAAAGCTTTGACGGAGCTTCTCTTTTCAACTCAAAGACGGGTATGGATAAGCTCCGCAAAGAGAACGTCAAAGACGACAAGAAAATAATCAGCGAAAGTCTTGACATTCTTCAGCGTTACAAAAACGGGCGCACTGCCCTTGAAAACCGTATCATTGCCGGAGAACTCTTCTGGCAAAGAAGCTACACCGAGCATACAGCCGACGCCGATTCACAAGGCAACATCAAAAATACCAACATTCCGAAGCCGACGTCTGCGTGGCTCTTTTCGGCCGTTATAAACAAGCACGCCGATCTTATGGATAATTATCCCGAGGCAGTATGTCTGCCCCGAGAGAGCTCGGACGAAGCTTCCGCAAAGACTCTTACGGAGATAATACCTGTCATACTTGAGAGGGCGGGATTTGAAAAAACCTATTCGGATAACGCATGGTACAAGCTAAAGCACGGCACCTGTGCTTACGGCGTCTTTTGGGACTCCCGAGCTGACAACGGGCTCGGTGAGATAGCCGTAAGGCCCGTAGATCTTCTTAATCTTTACTGGGAGCCCGGCATAACAGAGCTCGAAGCCTCGCACAACGTCTTCTGCGTGTCTCTGATGGACAAGGAAGACATTATTGCGGCATTCCCCGATAGCGGTTTCAAGGACGGCGGTAAAGATATAACGGTGGCAGAATATATCAGGCGCGACTACGTTGATACGAGTGACAAATGTCTTGTAGTCGACAGATACTACAAAAAGCTCAACAAGGACGGCAAAACGGTGCTTCATATGCTCAAGTTTGCGGGCGGAGCTATTCTATATTCATCAGAGGACGATCCCGAATGCGCTGAGCGAGGTCTTTACGATCACGGACGCTATCCGTTTATTCTCGACGTTCTTTATCCCGAAAGCGGAACTCCCTGCGGCTTCGGCATTATCGACGTTACCAAGAATCCGCAGATGTTTATTGACAAGCTGGACGCAAGCATTCTCCAGCACTCTCTGATGGCCGGCAATCCCCGTTTCTTTATGAAAAAGAACGTGGGTATCAACAAGGCTCAGTTTCTTGATTGGAACGAGCCTATTGTCGAGGTTGAGGGAGATCTTACAGAGGAGAGAGTACGCCCAATCTCATTGTCTTCTCTCCCGGCGTACGTGATAAACGTACGTAACGAAAAGATTAACGAGATGAAGGAGACAAGCGGAAACCGTGACGTCAACTCCGGTGGTACTACGGGCGGTGTTACCTCGGGCGCGGCTATTGCTACTCTTCAGGAAGCAGGAAGCAAGGGCTCCCGCGATATTACAAGCTCTTCATACCGCGCTTTCAGAGGCGTGGTCGATCTTATTATCGAGCTTATGCGGCAGTTCTACGATGAAAACCGATGTTTCCGTGTGGTTTCTCCGAATAGTGCGAAACCGAAATACATTGACTTTTCAAACAGTCAGCTCAAGGGAGCAGAGCGCGAATTTGGCGGCGAGATACTTTCCCGTGTTCCGATATTCGATGTTGACGTAAAAGCGCAGAAGCGCTCCCCGTTCTCAAGGCTCAGTCAGAATGAAACCGTTATGAATCTTTTTAAGCTCGGATTTTTCGCGCCCGAAAATGCTCAGCAGGCTTCTATCGCCCTTGAAGCGCTCGAATTTGACGGCAAGGAGCAGATTCTTGAAAAAGTGAAAGAGGGTGCGACTCTTCTTAACACCTGTAATCAGCTTAAAGCTCGGCTCGAGCAAATCACTGCCGCGGCGAATACCGAAGGCGTCCCCGGCAGCGCTCCCGTTCGGAATGACGAGGACGTAAGAGCAGGAAGTGCGGCAGATAGAAACGCTTTAGCAGCGAGAGGGTACTCCGATACACTTTCCAAACGTGCTTTGTCTGACAATTCGAGAGGGGTAAGAGCCGGAGGAGAGATATAATGATAGTCGCGGCTCTTACCCGTTTTGAGAACGGCTTTTTATATACAGTCACGGGCCATTCCGGTTATGCCGAATACGGCAAAGACGTTATTTGCTCCGCAATCTCTATGCTGACGCTTACTATTGCCGAAAGACTAAAGGAGCGCGACGATATAGAATCAGCTATAACCGTCAAAAGAGGCTCGGCGCATATTGAGGCCGTGGGCAACGTATCGGAAATATACGAGGTATTAAGATGCGGCCTTAAACTTCTTAGCGAAGATGCAGATATACCCGAAAATTGCCTTAAAATCGGCTTGAACGACAGAATTTCAAAAGTGTGATACAATGAAATTGCACGGAAGTGCCCTCCTTTTCGGTAGCGGAGGCGGCGTTGGTGGTTCTCGTCGCTATGGCGGTCGGTTTTTTCCATTTCCGACCGCTTCCGCTTTGGTCGGGCACTTTACGCGGAGAGGAGAAAAACTCTATGAAAAGAATTATTGAAATGCTCCAGCTTTTCGCCGAAGGCGGAGAGGGAGCTTCGGGCGGTACTAATGGCACGTCTGACGTCGCCGGTCAGACAGAAACAGATGCAAACAACGTCGCTGAGAATCCAAACGGAGACGGGCTGCAGACGTCGGACGGTGGTTCCGAAAGCGAAGACAAAGCATCAAAACCAACCCTTGAAGAGCGAAGAAAGGCGTACAAAGAGTTTATAAAGGCTAACAAGGACCTTTTTAACGAGGACGCGCAAAACTTAATCAACCGCCGCTTCAAGGAAACACGTGAGCTCCAGGAAGGATTACGTAAGCGCGATGAGATACTTGACGTACTGCGCGCAAAGTACGGAACTTCTGAGCTTGACGAATTGCTTACAAAGGTAAACGGTGATAAAACGCTGTTCAGTGCAGAGGCCGAAGCGGCAGGAGTCCCCGATGAAGAGTATTTACAGCGTATACAGCTGAGGCTTCGCGCAGAACGCGCGGAAAGAGCCTACAGGGAAAGCCAAGAAGCAGAACAGCGCCGTGTGTTCAACGAGCGTCTTAGCCGAGAAGAAGCCGAGCTCAAGCGCGAGCTTCCCGAGTTTTCGCTTCGGTATGAGATGGACAACAACCCAGATTTCAGACGCCTTGTTGTTTCAGGCGTACCCGTAAGGCACGCTTACGAGACCGTATATCGTGAAGAGATAAATGCGGCTATGATAAAGCGCGCCCAGCAGGATGCTATGAAGGCGGTCTCTGACAACATACGCGCAAAAGGTAACCGCGTTATCGAGAACGGCGCAGGCGGGGGTGCAGGTGTTTCCACCAAAACCGACGTAAGCAAGCTTACAAGACGCGAACGCGCAGAAATGGCGCGCCGCGCTTCTATGGGAGAGGAAGTAACCTTCGGCTCCTAAACAAGGTTTTAGAAAGGAAACAAACAACTATGAAGAAAATACTTAAAATGCTTCAGCTTTTTGCTGCGGGCGAAAACGTTCACACCACAAGCGGAAGCGCAAGCAATCAGACGGGTACGGTAACACCTTATCCCGACGGCGGCGGACTTTCCGACGCCATGAAGATCTATTACAGCGATTATCTTATCGATAACGCTGAGCCCAATCTCGTACACCTTCAGTTCGGTCAGAAAAGACAAATCCCCAAGAACAATGGTAAGACGGTAGAGTTCAGACGTTACTCTGCTCTCCCCAAAGCTAACACTCCTCTTGTTGAAGGTGTTACACCCAAGGGCACATCAATGGAGATGAGCACCGTAAGCGCTACCGTATACCAGTACGGCGCTTATATCGAGCTTTCCGATATGTTTCTTACTACCGCCCTTGACAACAACATCGTCGAAGCTACAAAGCTTCTCGGCTCTCAGGCGGGTAGAACCATCGACTCTGTTGTTAGAGACGTTCTCGTATCCGCGGGTACCAACGTTCAGTACGGCGAAGGTGCTGTTGACTCCAGACTCGCTCTTGTCGGCGGTGCTGAATCAGGCAACCACTATCTCACTGTCGACTGCATCAGACGCGCGGCACGCGCTCTGAAGGCAAAGAACGTCGCAAAGATCAACGGCTCGTACGTTTCGGTTATTCATCCTGACATCGCTTACGATCTTATGAATGACCCCGCGTGGGAAACACCTAAGTCGTACTGCGATCCCGAGGACCTTTACAGCGGTGAAATAGGAAGAATCGGCGGAGTTCGCTTCGTTGAGTCTTCCGAAGCCAAGATTATTGAGGCTGACACGCTTATCGCCGCTACCGGCGTTAAGTTCCTTACCATCGCTTCGTATACTGCCGCTTCCTCGAACGGCACGGCAAGCATCGGAGAAGGTACAAAGTATCAGCTCAAGGTAAGCGATACTATTACTGCCGAGGATGCAGAAAAGCTTGTCGGCAAAAATCTCCAGCTCTACAATAAGACCGCCGCAACCGTTGAAACCGTAAAGGTAGCAGGCGTTAACGCAGCTACCGGCACAGTTTACCTTGCAGAAGCAGCCGCTTCTACCGCTTATGCGGCAGGCGATAAGGCTTATGCCGGCAATGCGGGCAGATTCGGACGCAGTGTATACTGCACTCTCGTTATCGGTGAAAACGCTTACGGTGTTATCGACCTTGTAGGCGGCGGCCTTGAGCACTTCACAAAGCAGCTCGGCAGCGCCGGCGCAAACGACCCCCTCAATCAGAGAGCTACAGTCGGCTGGAAGGGTACTATAGCCGCTTGCATTCTTGCGCAGGAAGCGCTCGTAAGAATCGAAACAGCATCTACCTTTGAGTCTGACGCCAACTGATATTCGCGAGGGATTCCCGGTATCGTTTTGGTACCGGGAAATTCCCGAACGATTGTGAATTTTACAGACAAGGAGCATAAAAATGGCTAAAAACGAAAATGAAAACAAAACAGCGACACCCGATCCTGGTGCAACCATCGAAAACGATCTGAACGCACGTCTATTGGCTATTGAGGAAAAATACCAAAAGAAGCTTGCAGAGCTCGTGGCTAAGCTTGACGAAGCCTCGGAAAAATCGGAAGATACTCCTTCCTTAATGTCTTCGGGTAAGGTCGTAAGAGACATAACCCGCACCAAAGGCGATGACTACGTAGAGATCCGTCTTTTCAAAGACGGCGACAAGTACAAGGATGACGTATTTGTGGGAGTAAACGGAAAAATGTGCCAGATTAGGCGCGGTGTTCCCGTGAAGGTACAGAGAAAGTACGCAAACGTTATCGCCGATTCAGAAAACGAGTCGGCTATCGTTAATGCAAAGCTCGCATCGAAGAACGGCAAGCTTGAGCATTACACAAATTAATACACCGCGAGACCCGAAAACTCTCAAGACACGGCTTGAGGACATTGAGAAGCTCCCCTTCTCTTTGTCCTCATTTTTTTGTAGAAAGGAAAACATAATGATAGCACCTGAAATTATAGAAAGAGTCAAAGAACTCAGACCTTCAACCAAGCACACAGACGATATTTTGCTTGGATGGATATATCAGACCGATAAAAAGATACGCGAGGAGATACACGGCGAGTCCGATCCCGTATACGGCAATATAGAGCTTGCAGTATCCGAGGAATACTCGGATATATACATATATTTCGTAATTGCAAATCTTCACTTTTATAACGGCGAATACGACAAGTACAGCAACGTTATTACACAGTATCACACTGCGCTCGAGGACTACGCAAAGAAATATTTAAGAGAGCACAGACCGCGTTCGAGTGAGGTGAAGGTATGGTGATAAAAAGACTCCCAGATCCTGCAGGAATGAGCGATTCGGAAAAGCTCGCTATACTTTACGAGTATGTATTGGGAGCTATTGAAGCGCTTGACGTCAAGCTTGAGCAGCTCGAGAAAAAGGAGCGTGAGAAGAAATGAAGCAGACACCGTATTCTGAACGTATAAAATACGCCGGAATTCGCTCGTTCGGCGGTCTGACTAACCCCGACAGAGCGACGGACGGCAATATAGTCAAGATGGAAAACCTTACGAGTGAGCACTACCCTGCACTTTCACCGAGAACACAGCGAAGGATACTTGAATCAATAGAAAACTGTCACGCCTTCGGCTTCTTTGACGGCAAGCTCTATTACGTATCAGGCACCGAGTTTTATTACGATGGGGTAAAGATGGCAAATGTTGAAGACAACGACAAAAGGATCTTACAGTTCCCCGGGCGGCTTATGATGTTGCCTGATAAGATTATCATCCAGTCAACGACGGAATATTATCGCGTAGCTCCTGGAAACACCGCATATAAAGTAACGGGCTATAACGACAACGAAAAAATTATTGATGTTATCGCAGTTACTGACACCCTTCCCGAAAAAGGCGAGGAAGGTCAACGATATATTACTACTGAAGCCTTTGTTCTTACGGGGGAAAGACTGTGCTTGGAAATATGGAGCACGCAAGAAAACAAGTGGGTTGTAGAAGAAGACCCCGATGTATACGCGCTTTATAGGGTTAGGTCGGTAAAAGCTAAACCTATTGAAGCCACATATGAGTGGAGGTACACTCGGTACAGTGACCCGGAAATTGAAGTATCGTATATTGACTCCGAGGACGGAACAATACATGCAACTCTCGAGTCTTGGACGTTTAACGACTCTTACAGAAACGACAACCCTTATGAAATGTTTGAGGTGGGTGACTATATAAGAATAATCGGCTATGAGGATGGCCACAACTTCCCGGCTCTTGCGAACGGCGGTGTAATAACCGAAATCCGCGAAGAATATCTCTGCATTCGCATATCTGAAGCCCCGAAAGGTGCGATCAATCCACATTGTCGCCCAGACATCTATTTTCACCGTATATATCCTGATTTTGATGGTGCATTCGAGCTAAACAATCGCTTGTGGGCTTGGAAGGGCTCGACTATATATGCGTCGGCGCTCGGTGAGCCAGACAAGATCTTTGATTACAGTCTTTCGTCAACTTCGCCTTGGACGGTCGACACTGCAGGTGAAAAAATATGCGCCGGAATCGCGTACGACGGATACCCTATATTCTTTAAGAAAAACTCTATAATTAAGGTCTACGGCAGTGAGCCGAGCGAGTTCTCAACACGTGAGCTTGAGTGCGCGGGAATGGGTGTTGATGAGGCTTCCCGTGACAGCCTTGCGGTTTGTGCCGGTCATCTTATATACAACTCGCCCAAGGGAATTATGAAGTACAGCGGCGGTTACCCCTCGTATATAGGTGACGGTATATCCCATCTCATCAAGCGAGGCGGTCTTGGTGCAAGTGATGGGCGCAGATACTATCTATCCTTCTCAGGAAAAGAAACCTTCGTATACGACTCCTTATTCGGACTTTGGCACAGAGAGGATAACGGATATGGATACTTCTATATGCATGGCGCTTCTCTGATTGGCGTTAAGGACGGCAAGGTCGAGCTTATAAGCGGCGATGTCCCCGAGGAGCTGAAGGCGACGGGTGAAGAGGAGCTCATAACCTCGAGCGCAGAGCTTGCATATATCACCGAGGGCGCGCTTTTGAGAAAGACGTACAACCGTATACGCGCGCGGCTTCAAGTGTTTACCGGTAAGCTTGAAATACTCGCTTCTTATGATGATTCCGAGCCCGAGGAAGTTATGTCTGTGAAGGCAGACAAGAGCCCTGATCGCGAGGTCAGGTGCGTGGATCTGCTTGTGCGTCGGTGTGACTCTCTGAAGCTTTACGTGCGCGGCACGGGTGATTACAGGATCTATTCCATAGACCGCGAATTCACGGTCGACAATGACGAAATATGAGAAAGGATTAACAAATGAAAAGCTACAACAACGTAACATATGACAGAGACAAGGTCTACCGCGACAAGATAGACGATGCCGCCGCAAAAGGCGACTATCTTCTCGCCGGTATGCTCGAGCAGCAGAGAAACGCCAAGATAGACGGCGAAAATAGAACCGAGGAAAAGACGTACGACTACTCGCGTTATCTCGAGCCCGGCGCTGACAGCGGTTTTGGTTCAGCTACATCCAAGGATCCGGGAACAGGAATTACCGCAGACGACGTTGACGTTGACGAGTATAACGGCGGCAGAGGCTATTCCTATAATTCCTCGAAGGATAAAACGTATCAGAACCTTGTCAAGCAGGTACAGAAAAACGCCGAGTTTGTCGGAGACAACACGCTCGGCAGGTTTTCGGCTATGACCGGCGGTATTCCTTCTTCCTATGCGGTCAGTGCCGCGGCGAATGCGCAGGCGGACGTTCTTGACGATATAAACGACATCTACGCTGAAAGAGAAGCCGTAGATTATTCTCGTTATCTTGACGAGCTTGACCGTGAGAGCGCAAAGGGTACCGCTGAAGAGGACGCGCGCAGATGGGATCTTGAGTATGGACTCTCAAAGCAGCAAAGCGACGCGGACGTTGCGTATACAGAAGCCAAGACTGCAGAGCAGCTCAAGGCAAACGAATACGCTGACGATATTTACCTTGCTGATATTGATGCGACAAAAGCTGACACCGAGCTCACGAGAGCCAATACTGCGGCGCAGGGTATCGAAAACGATTATGCGGCAAGGCTCAACGAAGCCGAGCTTGCAAGTATTTATGCTGATACCGATCTCACGAAAGCCAAGACTGCGGGACAGAACATTGACAATCAATTCGCTCCTTATACATACCTTGACGAGCTCGCGGGAGAGGGCGATACAAGCACCGAAGAAATGACTGTTGCGGACATACTCAACAAGGCTAACAGCGGCGGATACCTTACTGACGCGGAATACGCTATGCTCGACAGAGCGAAGGAGAATATTCTTGCAAAAGTGGGAGCGAACTCCGCAAATGCAAAAAGCCTTACAAGCGAGGAGATGGATATACTCAGGGCATTCGGATATACAACAGAAGATATCGCAAACAAAATAACTTACGACTCTGAAAGCGAAGCGTTTTCCACTCCAACGGGAAGCGTAAATCCCTCGCTGACTAAGTCAACGGCTATGCACGAAAAGACTGCATCACTCGGCCTTGACGCCTTTGCTCAAGCCGGAGAAAATGCTCTTAATCAGGAACTCGGAAGATTATATGCCTCGAGCGGCACAATATCCAAAGACGAAGTTGTTGACATTTATTTGTACTACAAAAATATGATGGGATGGAAATAATGAACAAAACAAATAAGGAATCAAGAGAAGAAGTATTTAATCGTATATTAGCAAGTAGCTCGAATGCGGCTCCTAAATCTTCATCCCCAAGAGGCGCCAATTATGAAACACGGGACGATATTTTTAATCGCGTTATGGGCGGATCCTCTTACGAAGAAAAAATGAAGCAACGTCGTCAGACTGCAAAAGTGCCGTCGACTGTCTCTTCGATTAAGAGCACACAAACAAAACCGTCGGCACCTGCTCCCATTATGAGCGGACTTGAGAAGATCGACCGCGCGTATGCGGCGAAGCATCCTGATACTTCGGGTATGCCCTTGAAGAAAACGGAAGATGAGGGTCCGGCGTTCGGTTTCAAACAGGTCAAGGAGCAGACGGAGAAAATCGGTGTTCCATCGCAAATGAGCGACGAGCAGCTTGAGAGGGCTGTGTCGGGAGTTATTAACACGGACTATGTCACGCCGGCGCAAGTGGAGCTTGCTAAATTTGACGAAAAAACTGCAACCGGTGCTCACGGAAACAATATCAACCCAAACGACAATCTGAGTGTATACGAAATTGCCGAAGAACGAAAAAAGTTAGCTTCAAAGGTTGACGAAGCAAAAGAAAAGCAGGAGGAAATTGAGCAAAGCGAAGCATATCTTAAGAAGCTTTACGAAAAACGAACATCTGACAAGATCAAGGGGATGACCGACGAGGAGCTTGATGCGGAAATAGAGGCGAACGGTGCTATCAATCCTTTTGAGTATGTTTTTGGAAGCTCAGGTGGCGAGAGGTACATAAGCGACACCAAGACCATGACGCCCAAGGCTGAAAAATATCAGCGTGAGGTTATTGACGTTTATGAAGGCCTCCCCGATGACGTGAAGAACAGGATAGCAGATATTTCGCCATTTTATGATCCGCTTACTAAACAAGCGGTCATTTCAGGCAAGGGGGAATCTTCAATCAGTTCCCACCGCGAACACCAAAAACAAGTTGCATCGTCGTTTGCCGACGTCAAGAACGAGCTTTATTCGTTGGGATACAATGATGACAACATACACGAGCTTCTTTTGTATTCGCGTATATTGTCTAATGCGGAATCAGCAAATAAGATTTCCGAAGATTTGAAAAAAGCAACTACAGGAGAGCTTATTGCCGCAAACCTCGAATCAATTCCCGCAAATCTCACGTCCGGTCTTGGCCAAGCTGATATAACCGCGCAAACTTGGAGAAACCGTTATACAAAGAATTACCGCCCTGTCGACTATTACACTCCTCTGACTGAGCGCGGCAGATATGCACGTGAGGTTAGAAAAGAGACGAATGATCGAATAGAAAACCCCGTCATGAACTTTTTATACAACACAGGAATGAGTATGGCAGACAGTACTACTGCTATGCTTTTTGCTCAGCAAGCGGCTCCCTTCCTTCTTTCAGGTTCTGCAGGTCTCAACGCTATATACGATGCTAAGGAGAGAGGGGCGAGCGATATCGAGGCTGTAAACTTCGGTATTACGTCCGCAATAAGCGAGGCATTGTTTGAGGCGATTCCCGTAAATAGACTTTTTGGCGGCGGGATGGACGTCAAGGGGTGGCGAAGCGGGTTAGTCAATGCTCTGAAGCAAGCCTTTACCGAGGGCAGCGAAGAAGTTGGAACTTCAATCTTCAATTCGATTGCAGATGCCATTATAATGGGCGACAAGTCAGAGTTTAACACTAACGTTCAGAAATACATAACCGAGGGCGGATATTCGCGCGATGAAGCCGAAAGACTCGCGTGGACCGATTATTTCAAATCACTCGGCCTTGATTTCGCGGGCGGTTTACTCTCGGGTTTTGTGTTTGGAGGTGCGGATTCGATAAGTCGCGGTCTCAAATACAAAAAAGATAACACATCAAAACAAGATCTTCCCAACCGAAAAGGAGAAAATCTTGACGACAGTAATATCATTCTTGAGAAGGATGAGACCAATTATCCTTATGACGAAAGAGAGGTAATTGACGGGTATGAAGATGCAATCAACAATGATCTTCTCAATCAAATTGAAAAAGTAAAAACCGGAGATTATAAAGATAATGATACGGTTTATTTCCCCAACGTGTCCGAGAGGGCGGCAGAGGAAATAGGAAATTTGCTCGGAATAGATGTTTCAGGTTTTAAGTCGGCCATAGAAGCAAGACAGATTAAGCACATATTAAAAAGGCACGGAGAAAAAGGTATCGCTGACACTTCTATGAGAAATGACAGCGATCTTGCAAGAGTAGGATATGTACTTAATAATTTTGATAATATTGGATATGCAGGAACGACTGAAGCTTACACCACGGTGAAACCTAATGGTCGTTCTAAAACTGCAGACACTATTGAATACTCAAAGAAAATTAACGGTACCTATTACGTTGTTCAAGCTGTTCCTGACACCAAAAGAAAAACTTTATATGTAGTCAGTGCTTACATCGGCAATAAGAAAACAGGAACAGAGCAACTCGCCGATGTATCAAGCCCCGACGCAACGTCCGATAACGGTTTTGCTCATATTCCTGTCGATAACAGTATATCACATCCCGCTGACGATGTCAAGCGAGGCGCTCCCGGTAGCGCTGAACGGGCGGTATGGGAGTACGAGAAAGGCGAACGTGCCACTGTGGAGAACAGAATGTATGACTCTCTCGGTGAAGCAGGTCAAGCGGTTCTTGCAGAAATTAACGTTCCTTCATCAATGCTTGAGGATTTTATAGCATATTACGATGCCGGTCTTGCTGGTTCAACAGTCAGAGAAGTAAACAAAAGATTAGAGTCAAGACTCCCTGCAAGCTTTAAGAATGCCGCGCATTTTGCCGGGTTGACAGACCGCGCCACAAAATCAGAGCAGAATTCCCGCATAATACGTTTTTCAAAAAATCCCGGATTTGAGGAAACCGAATTTTCAAAAGGAAATAAGATTCTGACAAAAGAAGTCCGCAAACAGCTTGCTGTGATAGGTGAGGCACTCGGCTTTACTGTGCGTATCGGTCCACCAACGGGAAAGTACGGGCGAAACGCGGTATATTCAAATGGGATCATTACAATAGCTGCAGATGCCGATACCCCTATGCTTGCTCTTGTTGCTCACGAAACTGTTCATCATCTCAGGCTTGTTGACGAAGCTGCATACAACGAGCTTTCACGATACGTTGGCTCGAAAATGATAAAGGCAGGTACATTTGAAAGCAAAGTCCGCGAGATCTACGATGAATATTATGAATCAGGTGAGCAGCTTGACCGCGACAGTGCTATCGAGGAGTTGAACGCATATTTCATTGAAGATATGGCTAAAAGCCAAAACATCTTTAATGAACTTGTCAACCATAGCGAATCACTCGCAACCAAGATTTTTAATCATATCAAGAAATTACTAACAAATCTGAAGCACGCGCTTTCGTTCAGCCGTAATGATTACGGACTTACTCTCCGCGAAGGTGATATTGCAATAAAAAAATGGCAGACTGCACTCGAAAAGATGCAGGCTGCCGATAAGACGTATTCGGATAGCGGTTCGATTCTTGAAGGGAAAGAAAAAATCAGTATCGCCAGAACCCGAAATATGACTTGGAAAAAACAGATAGACGGATATTTCAAAAAAGACGGTACTATAAAATCAAGTGATTCATTGTATATTGGAGAAAGCGAGAGCTTCTTAAAGAAATACGGTATCAAGGAGTCGCCGTTATATCTTCCTACGGGAGTTATAACTAAAGCAATGCGTTCGCCTGTCGGAAGCAAAAGCGGTCACGATCTTTCACAACTGCAAATCAAGAATATAAAAGCAGGAATATACGATGCACCCATTATCGTGCTGAATCCTGACAGAAACAGCTTGATATATATTACTAACCTCAAAGACTCAGAAGGCAGGTGTATAATTGTACCGTTTGAATTGAACACTAATTTGCACGGAGAAAACGCTCACAAAGCATTGAGCATATACGGACGTTCATCGATTTTGACATTGTTTCAAAGCTTGCCATCTAATGCAAAAATATTGTGTAAAAATGAAAATAAGCTCAACGATATGCTGGCCGGCAACCGAAAACAATTATCGGAGCTCCTGGCAACCATTGAACTTATTGACGATATTATATCACAAGAAGGAGACAAAGTCAACACCGCAGCAAAAAGTTCCGTCAAAAGAAGTGCGTCTTCTGAAAAGCGGAAGACTACAAGCAGGCAAAAGCTTGAGCGTGTAGCTGAACGCCGTGTCAAAAACAAAACTATACGATCAATCACTGATCTCGGTATACAGACTCTTTCCGAAGAAACCGGAATTGATGAAGAGGAGCTTCGAAGGCTCCGCGGCTTGTATACCAAAGCCCATACTCATCATATCAACAAATCCGACGAAGCAAAAGAGTCGTTTGACCGTTGGATTGAAGAGACTATGAAGTTGTCGGTCGAGAGGGCTCAGAGGGTTATAAAAACAAGCTCTCTTATTTATACCGAAGAGCTCGCGGCCTACGTTGATGCTATTTCTGCACACGTAATAAACTCTATCTCAAGACCGTATATCAACGGAAGCCGTTATTTCGCAAATCCTTCAGTCGTTTCCTTTGAAACGCAAACAGAAATTAAGCTAACCAAAGACAAGCTTGATTCTATCGAGGTTTCCGAAGAGGATTCCGAGGTAATTGAGAATGCCAAGGAAACTATTGACGAGCTTGCACGGCTTGCAGAAAAGGCACAGCGAGAAGGCGAAAAGGCTCGAGCTCGCAGCATAACGGCAACAACCAAGCTGATTGCTCAGAAAAAGCGTTTAGAAAACCAAAACGAACGGCTCAAAGAAGAGGCAAGAGGACGCTCTAAACTCAACGAAGATATTCTCCGAATAGCCAAGCGTCTTATAGATGGAAAACACATTTCAGAAAGCACACGGAAAAGCGCTAAAGAGTTGTTCGAGCATTACGACCTTGAAAGCGCAAAGCTCGGTGATCTTCAAAAAGCAAAGCTCGGCGATCTGCGGATTATGTATGATGCGCTGTGCGGAGCTGATCCGTCTTACAAAGATTCGTACATAGAGCAAAAAATCAAATCTCTTGAACAACTACACGTTTCAGATTTGAACGATACCGAGGCTCTTGCCCTTCTCGATGTGCTCAAAGATCTCGAACACAAAGAGCGCGAATTTCGGAAGGTTGCGGCAAGTGAAAAAGCGCTTGAAAACATAAGACTTGCCAAGATCGAGAGGATAATCCTAAGTGCTGCGCCGGGACTCGATATGACAAACGGATTCTCAAAACTCCCGGCAAATTTTGCAACCGAGTTTCTGACACCCGAAAACCAAATTCTTCGCATCGTAGGTTGGAACAAAAGTAGTACCTTGTATACGCTGTACAAAAGAATGGACGAAGCCTATACTGAAATGCTGAAATTTAAGCTTGAAATGGAACGCAAGTTTTCGCCGTACATAAATGACAAGGATTTTATGAAGCATCTGCTTCACGATAAAATTGACATTGGCGGCGTTACCGTGAGTCCTAATCAGCTGATATCTCTTATCTTGCACTCAAGAGGTGTCGACAATATGAGGCATATCAGCATTAAAGGTATAGTCATTCCTTCGTATAGCGATATGATAAAAGGTAAAGACGAAGCCGCGTGGCAACACTCCAAAATCGCGAAGTTCGAGTCTAAAGCGGAAATACAACACTACTTCTCTAAACTTACAGAACGTCAGAAAAAGCTTTTAGAGGCAATAGATTATTATTTCAACGTAACAAGCCGTAATTCAATCAATAAAACCTCTGTCAAAATTACAGGCGGCGAAATTGCACGTAAGAAAAACTACTTCCCTATAAGCGTGGATAAGGATTATCTTTCGCAAAGCTTTATAAGCTTCGATGCGAACGGAATGCCTACGTTTGAAAGCCCACACTTCAGAGAGAGGATAGTTGATGCAAACAAGCCAATTTTGCTTTACGGAGCGACAGATGTTCTTGCAAGCTCTATAAACTGGACCGCTAAATATGCTTATCTTGCTGAGCCAATGCAAAACTTCAAGGACTTCTACAATATGACCATAATCGACTATGATGTTGATGCTGCAATGACCGCCCTAAGCAAAGCAAAAGCTGCAGGTGAAAAGCATTACGCGGAAACGGTCAAGCAAATATGGCAAATTGCAAAGAACCGGAATCAAAAAGAACCGTTCAGCCTCAAGCATACCATTGAACAAAAGTGGGGAGAGAATGCTAACAAACAAATTCAGCAAATATTCAAAGATCTTGCTGAAAAGCAAAGCGACGACTCCTTCTATATGAAGCTCAGGGGACGCGCGGCAAGAGCGATACTCACCGTTAATCCGTCGTCGGCTCTCGTTCAGCTTTCCGGTCTCGCTCCTGCCTCTTCGGTTCTTGATATAGAGTCAATTATGAGAGCTTATACAAGCCGCGCAAGAGTTGATGATGAGCTTATATTCAAATATTCGCCGTTGCTTGAATGGAGAAAACGCGGATATCTGTCTCAGGAAATCGGATCAGCATCGAGAAACGCATATGAGCAGACTCTTGACAGCAAGGTAGATGATATATTCTCTTCAAAATTCTTGGATTGGTTGACTGCGATGGATCTGTGGACTGCACGTAAGATATGGCAGGCCTCGGAAATATATGTAAACAGAAACTTCCCGGATTTGAAGAGTGAATCCGGTGTTGATGCGTATTACAAAAAGGTTTCCGAAAAGTTCAACGAAGCTATCAAAAAGACTCAGCCAAACAACACTCCACTGCAAAGACCTCGAATAATGAGAAAAACAAGTGTCTTTTGGGATTTTCTCACACTCTTCAAATCTCAGACGTATGCTTGCTTCAACGAGCTTTACGCCGCTTCGGCAGAATTGCATGCACGTGCTGCGGAGGAAAATTATACCAAAAAGAGGAGAACCAAAGAAGAAAACCAAAGAATAAAAGATTTGCTTCGGCCTTACAGAAAGAAAGTAAAGGACGCATATATCGGGTTTGTTCTTATGAATATTCTTACGGTTTTGCTAAGATTCGCAGCAAAGTTTTTGCAGCATTCAGCCTCATCTTATGAGAACGACGAGGGAGATCTTACAGCGTGGTCCACTCTCAAAGGAATTCTTTTCGATTTGTCAAATAATACTTTCGAAGTGATTCCTGTTGTGGGTACTATCGTAAACGCCCTTGTATCATCATTAAGATACGGCTCATTTACTCTCGGTGAAACATTTTCTGCTCAATCAGCTGAAATGCTCAACAATGTTATTACAGGAGCATACAAGCTTACCGAAAATATCTTAAACGACGAAAAGTCCGGAGAAGGAAAACAGTTCATAGATTTATCAATGGACGTGGCTACTTACTTCGGCATACCTGCGGAAAATGTTGTAAAAGATATTGCTGCTCCAGTAAAATGGATTGCAGATGTGTCGGTCGGAATGGGGCGAGCGGGGGACTTTATGTCGCTTTGGATTGATGGTAATGTGTTCACCACAGATAAGAACGGTCAAAAGGTCCTTACCAACGATGCGCTGATTATCGCCGCACGTGCAAAAATGGAGGATAAGAACGGAGATTACGCAATTATCAAGGACTTTGTTGAACGTTCGGGGGTTGATCCAGAGGAAAACGACGAGAGAGTAGACAGAAAAATAAAACGTTTGGAAGCGGAAAGCTCCAAGTGAATGCGTGCGAAACGACAGAATTATATTTTTGTGTTATGATTATTTCAGAAAGCCGGGAGACAAGCTCTCCCGGCAGAAAGGATAAAAAACAGTGATTAAGTTATTTTTCAAATACAACAAAGGTGTTATCCTTGAACGCGTGCCACTGAGCGCCGACACAGTCGGGCTCGACTGCTCTTTTGAATTTTCGGACGAGTGGAACGGTCTTACAAAAACCGCCGTTTTTGAGGGCAGTGGTGTTACGAAGGACGTGATCCTGCTCGAAAGCACGGTCGACGTTCCTCCAGAGGTGCTCGCGGAGGCGGGCGGTGAGCTTCGTATAGGTGTGTACGGCATGGACGGTGACGGTAATATCGTTATACCTACGATGTACGTAACTGCGGGAGCTATACTTGAGTCCGCCGATCCCGACAAAGATCCTTCAACCGACGGCTCTCTCGAAGTATGGGCGCAGACACTTAACATTGCGCTTGATGCGCGAAAAAAAGCTGTAGCAGCAGAAGCGGCGGCAATCGGCGAAAAGGAAAGCGCGGAGGCTTATGCTAAATCGTCCGAAGATAGTGCCAAAGCTTCCGAGCTCTCCAAGAGCGAGGCCGAAGATGCCGAAGCCAATGCTAAGAATTATTCTGACGCAGCAAGTGAAGCGGCAGACGACGCGCTAAGACACGCTGAAGATGCGTCGAGCTTCGCAAGCGACGCAGAAAGACATGTGATGGGGGCAAGTTTGGAGGCAGAATCTGCACAAAACAGCGCCTTAGAAGCAAAAGGTTACGCAGATAACGCTGAAAGCTCTGCAAACTATTCGGAGTCTTGCGCGCAGGAGGCAGAAAACGCTAAGAATAGCATCGAGAATATGACGGTAACCTCCGAGGCGCTCGGCGAAGGAGAGGGCTCAATGGTAACGAAAACCGTGAACAACGGCGTAGTCAATCTTCACTTTGGACTTCCCGAGGGAAAGAAAGGCAAAGACGGTGTGTCGGGGCTGCCGACAATTTACGAGCGCGATTATTCAGACGAGTTTATTATGCTTGAGCCTTATTCCGAAACGCGAATTACAGTTCCTGCAACGGAAGTAGGCGTTATAGCCTTTATGATGAACCAAGATGCCCCCGGAGTCGACCAATGGTCTTTGGTTTTCACAGTAGGAGACGAAACGCCCACGGTTGCTTTTCCAGTCGAGGCAGACATACGGTGGGCGGTAGCAGAGCCGACATTTACGGCAGGGTATACATACTATTTATCGTTTATTCCGCTAAATTATGACGTCTCATATGACAAAGTTGCATTCGAGGGAACTCTCCTCGGCGTATGGGTAGCAAAGGAGTTGAGCTGATGAACAGACAACTATTTAACGCTATGGTCGCTCAGTATGGCATTGAGAACATAAGCGGTTCGGATATTGTTGCTTGGTCGAGCGGTGTTCCGTGCAACGTGCAATCTATGAAGTTTTACGGTAAATGCGAACAATCTACCACCCCAACTCCTGAAAGTCCTGTTGAAATCAAATGTAATGGCGGTTCGTACAGATATACGAGTACAAGCGATTCGTTTGATATAACCGTACCGAAGTTGCGTGGTGTCGGTAAGTATAAGGACGAATGGGATTATTGCACGGGTAAATCAAAACGATACATCCAAGAGATCGTATTCGACGGAACCGGTGAACGCGGAGAAAAAATAACAAACCCCGTTGTGAAAGAAAACGATGGTTTACGTTATGTAACATACACCCTACAGCATTCTCTTGCTAAAGCAGGAATTGACGCACTGATAAGCACTCACTTTAAGTCGCAATGGGCCCCTTCAGACGGTAACATATATAGCAATAACAGAACAATCTTGCTTTTGTTTAACAAAAATCTTAATACAACCGACGAGTGGAATGCTTGGCTTCAAAGCGAATATGAATCCGGTCATCCCGTTACTATTTGGTATGCTACGGCTGAACCCATCGAAGAATTTGAAGTGGGCGGAAATCTCTCGAATCTCAGCGGACGAATTGAACCTAAGGACGTTCCCGTGACAGGCGTCGATTTGAAGGCGAAATGCGTTAACCATTCTATATTTAGCGGCGATAAAAAAATAGTGACGGTTAGTGGTACCGACTATGTGGAATGGTCGGGTGGTGAGATGCATCGTAACTTGCCTTCAGTTAAGCTGTACGGCGCTATTAAACAAATTGGAACGCCTTCTCCCGACAACCCTGCTACGTATTATGTAAACGATGGTAAATACGAAGCAGAAACCAAAGGGGTAATACAGACTCTTGATACTCCCGAACTCAAGGCGGTTGGTCTTAGTTATCGCGACTATATTAGAGACGAGTTTGACTATATAACAGGCAAGGGATTGAGGCGCGTTCACAAAGTCGTGTTAGACGGAGAAAGCGAGTACGGAAAGGTACAAAGAGGCGGTTCGGAAAACAACGTTTATTATGCAAGATACACGCCTCAATATACACAAGTAATAAACGGTGCTTACTACATTAACTGTACACACTTTAATTCTCAGTGGCAGGTGTCTCACGGGATGATATACGCGCCTAATGTTAATACCATATATATGGTTCACGATTCACTCACTACAGGTGATGAATGGAACGCTTGGCTTAAGGCACAGTATGAGGCAGGAACGCCTGTAACAATATATTATGCACTTGCCGAGCCGATACCCTTTGAAGCGCAAGGCGGCACACTCTCGAACGAAAGCGGAAGGATACAGTTCGTTAGTAGCAATATAACAACTCCCCCGCCGTTTGAAGTTTCATACATCACACATTCATAAGAAAGGAAACGATTATGTACGGAAAAATTATTGATGGCAAGCTTATGCTTGCTCCGAATCCGTTGGTCACGGACAGAGTGAATAAAACCACGGGTACAGTCGGGAAGTATAAAGTCTACAATCCGAAGCCCGAACAGTACGAGGACGAAGGATATCTTAAAATTATCGAGACGGAGTATCCCGAA
The DNA here is from genome assembly GCA_045580165.1 of Eubacteriales bacterium. Taxonomy (GTDB): domain Bacteria; phylum Bacillota; class Clostridia; order Oscillospirales; family CAG-272; genus UBA4717. The sequence goes on along the minus strand of JAZNNG010000066.1, from coordinate 1,011 downwards.
GTTTTTGAGGGCGACTTCAAGTATTACAAAAAACACTATGTCGAGCGAGACGGCAAGATATACGGCGAGTGGGTAGAAGCAGAAGCTCCCGAAGTTCCCGAAGAAACAGAGCCGACACCGACACTTGAGGAGCGTACTACGGCTCTTGAAACGAACGTCGCAGGTCTCTCGGAAGAGCTTGAAGCGGCAAAAATAATATTGGGGGTGGAGTAAGTGAAACTTGTTGAACTTGCAAGAAAACTTCGCCCTCTAATTGAAAAGGCGGTACAGAGCCTTGATGATGCCGACGCGCTTGAGTCGGTGACACTCTACCCTGCGTGGGAGGTTGGAGTAACTTATCACGTAGGACACAGAGTTCGTCACGAGGGAATTTTATACACCGTTCTTCAGGAGCATACATCACAGGACACTTGGGCTCCTGCAACAGCCCCGAGTCTTTATGCGAAGGTGCTAATACCCGATGATGAGTTCATATATCCTTGGGAACAGCCCGATAGCACTAATCCCTATATAGCAGGGGCTACCGTGTCACACAACGGGTACGTGTGGGTATCGGGCGTTGACAACAACGTTTGGGAACCGGGTGTATACGGTTGGACTAAGATTGGCGAGGTGACTACGGTATGACTTGGGAAATCTTTCTTGGCATTGTTGCACTTGTTGGATTCGGCATTACTGTTGCCACGCCCATAATAAAGCTTAACACAAGCATTACTAAGCTTAACTGCTCTATCGACGGACTCAATGATAATATGAAAGCAAGCAAAGAGCGCATAAAGGCTCACGGAGAGCAGATAGACAAGCTCGAGCATCGCGTTACGGTGCTTGAGTCGTTCCACGACGGAAGGGAGAGAAAAAATGATACTTCCAATTAAACAAGGCAATATACATATCACGTCAAAATACGGTTACCGCGTGCTGTTCGGCAAGTCCGAGTTTCATCCGGGACTTGATATTGTCGGCAAGCACTCGGACGAGGTAGTAAGCGTTTGCGACGGCTACGTGCTATGG
>JAZNNG010000065.1:0-20798 GCA_045580165.1 Eubacteriales bacterium | reverse complement strand
CGTTCGCCAGAACAGGAAAAACCGACCACTCCACAGAGTGTCGGTTCTGTTCGTTAAAGGCGAACGGTTCTTTTTATCTGTTTGTATTTCTGCACCGCATAGGCGGTGCAAATAGAAAAGGCGACCCATAAAGGTCGCCGTAACGTTTGTTAAATGAAGCATAACATAGATATAGAGTAAATTTCGCCATTTCATATGCAAACATATATTACAGATAAGGCGATTTTAGGTAAAAGTTTGTACTGATTTTTCAGTTGTTTTGTACCGATTTTTCAGTGTTTTTGTATTGAAAAAATCTATACAAACTTGATAATACAAAAATTCCTGTGCTGATTTTCCAATACAAAACAGCAATTTATTTTCATGTTTTTGTGCTGATATTATTCATACTTAAAGAAAACAATGAAAAGGAGAATAATTATGGCTCAAACAACAAGTAAAAAACAAAAATTTCAAGGAGTTCAATACTTAATCGACCCAAACAGCGGAGAGGCAATACCCTTTGCGGTTACAAGCATAGAGGACAGAGATTTCAATTTTACAAAAACATGGATGAGAAACCTCATCACAGCACTGGATGATATTACAAACAAGAAAATGACACTTGCTTTCTGGATAATAGACCACCTTGACAAAGAAAACAAACTTACATACACACAGCGCCAAATGTCAGAAAAAACGGGTATTTCTCTTGATACCGTTCGAGTCACTATGAAACTACTACAAGAGGGTGAGATACCTTTTTTACAACGAGTTAATCAAGGGTGCTATATTGTAAACCCTAATGTTTTATTCAAAGGGTCATATAATGCACGAATGGGCATTCTGTTTGATTATTCAGAAGCGGTCGAGGAAACCGCAAAACGAAAAGCACAAAAGGCAAAAACGACCGAAACGGAAGGAAATGAAGAATCTGAGCTCACCGAAACCGAAGAATAATTTTCAAAATATCTATGAGGAAAAATCAAACTCCCTCATAGATATTTTTTACTTTTCTGCAAATGCACAATATTTATCCTCTATACCGATGTCGGTAAGGATTCCGGTTACCTCAGAATACGGCATACTGTAACGCTGATTGAGATATCTCATTGATGCGCCAAGCTCACCGTCGGGACCGCCCAGCTGCGATATTATTATCTGTGCGAGTCTCGGACTCGGATTCTTTATATTTACGGGGTACTGTAATTTCTTCTCATATTGCCACATAATCTTTCCTCCGATTCCTCAGTTTTGCCACGGCCACGGGTGCTTTACCCACTGCCAAGTATTGTTTTCGGTTATATGGTTCGAGTCAAGCGTAAGAGGTCCGAAATTCTTTTCGTACTCCTCTACTGCCGCCTTGTACGCCGCCTTCATATCGTTATAATACTTAAGCGCACGTCTGTCCGTCGGATGCCCGTTGAGATAATGAGTCGCTTCTACAAGCGCAAACGAATACGCCTGCACCTTTTTCATAGCGCTTTCCTTATTCGTCATCTTCTCTTACCTCCGCTTATCGTTCTGCCGCCAAACGGCTTTTCAAGCTTCATAAACACCGTACCTGCTCCGAGCCCGTCCTCGGGACAGTAAAGCTCATCGAACTCCTGGTCGGGTGAATAAACCATCGCAAGATGAATGTTATCGGGAAAGCGGGGACTCGGGCATCTGCTATTCTGCGAGCCGTCCTGACAGGGACAGCTGTTTTGGGCAGTACCGCATCCGTTATCACCGCGGGCGCACTGACCGTTACCGAAAAGGAGTCCCTCGAGTATCATATAATCATCCCCCGATATTTCACCGGGGAAGGAGGGTCTGTTTTCCATATCCATATTCGCTCTGCCTTTCTGCAGTTTTATGAGGTCAACGCGCACGCCGACCTCTTTAACATTCTATGAAATTTTTTTATTTTGGCGAATTATGGCGACAAATGCTTTTGTGTAATTTGACCAAGGAAAATAAGTTGCGTATTTTTACTCAAAATACTACTGTTTTTTCAAAAATTCCCCGATAATATAACCTAAAAATTTTTACCCCTTTTTCTCTGTTTCACCCCGAAAATGCAGTTTGTCCCTTTAACAAAAAATTTACCTCGCAAATATACCAAAATTTTGACAAAAAAATCGTCAAAAATGATAATTTACAAATGAGAAGTTTTGGAGTATAATATGAGTTACCGTGTTACCGTGACACGGTAAGTTAAGCCTACTGTATATGTTTCACTGAGTTCGTTTTGCGGGATGTATCGTACGGCTTTTTACTTATGGCAGCCGAAGGTTTTGCGGAGTATCAAGCTCATGATAAGTTCGCGCGATTCCTTCCGGCTGCATTTTTGTTTTGAGATTAAAAAAACTCCGAAAAATCGGAGTTTTTTCTTTATATCATAAGCTGGTCGTTGATTTTAAGTCTGAATACAAGTCCGAGCTTTTCACACGCCTTTCGGCACATTATCATACGAGTTAAGAATATCTCAAAATAATCCATTACGGGACTTATCTCGGTATCTATTCTGAGCATCAGCACAAGCTCCTTTTTGTCGGTGTTTATAACTATTTCTGAGTCTGTTACCGAATAATTCACTCTGTCGTGAATATCAAAGGTTGAAAGGTCATCATTTCTGACACGGCTTCGTCTTACGTCGCATTTATCGGCTATTATAAGTGCCGCTGCGACGTCGTTTACGGGAACTCCCGTACCCTCGTCGTGATTTCCTATCGCTGTTACTATCGTAGCAACGTCCTCGGCAGGCATATTCAGGTGGTCGAGTATTCTGAATGCCATTACCGCACTGCTCTGCGAATGGGCAACTCTGTTTATGAGATTGCCGATGTCATGCATAAATCCTGCGATTTTGGCAAGCTCAACCGTGTGCTCGTCCTTGCCGAGAGTTTCGAGTATCTTCCCTGCCGAATCTGCCACCTTGCCGACGTGCGCAAAGCTATGCTCGGTGTACCCGAGGGCGACGAGAGATTCGTCCGCAAGCCTTATATACGTTTTTAGATCTTCGTTATTTTTTACATCTTCAAAGGTTACCATATTCTCTCCTTTTCCGAGTTAGTATTATGTGCTTTCCCCAAGTAATAGGTCAATTGAATTCTTTGTGTTTAAGATGTTTTATTTATATACTTTTGGTGTATTTATTTTGGCTTTCATCAGCCTTTTCCTTCATTGTTTGACAAAAGACAAAGCAAGAGCCTGTATATGCTGCAACTACAAATATACCCCACAAAAATGCACCAACTACTTGATTGCCTATTGATACAAATATTCCCGCTGAAGAAAATAAAAATGTAATCGGTGATGATTGCGGTATAAATGCTACAAGAATCACAAACACAGCCAACCATATCATATCGCATTTGAAAAAGCTGAGCATTTTAGTCCTAAACATATCCGAAGCAGAATACCCATCCATTAATTTGTGTAGCATTTCTGCAGTGTCCATTTCTTTTTTAAAATGATAGATATAAAATGGTACAATCCAACCGATAGCGCAAACTAAATATATAATCATGTTAACAATATCATTATGTTTGGATAATGTTTCAATAATGGAACCGGCAAACAGGGCAACAATGAATATTATCACTGCATATACTCCCATAGGTATTAAATTGCTTAAAATGAATTGCCCCATATGGCAAAAAATAGTTTTTATGTTCTTCATCAGTTCCTCCTAAGAAAAAACAGGGATTAATAAATACTCTTGCTTTACATATGCATTATATGTTTTCTTTTTTTGCTTATCTGCCCCCAAATATATTATAATAATACTCCTCGCTCTTGTCAAGAAAAAATCCGAGCGATTACGCTCGGATTTTCTGTTATTCGTTTTCAACCATTGCCGCAATTTTCGGACAGATTATGCCGATAGCAACCGCGGCAGCCGCGCCGATAGCAAGGAAAACAATGGCAAGCGGTATATTGCCCGAGCCGCTTATTGCATCGGGAATAAGAGGTGCAGTCGTTGCTATAACTATACCTATTATAATGTGGCTTGCAACTGAATGATGCTTAAGATATACCATAGCGACAAGCTTTGAAAGCGCCACTATTGCAGTAACTATTCCCACGAGTATAGGTAAAAGAGCTACGATATCTATGTCAGCAAGGGCGTCTACCATCGGCTGATAAAGACCGAGGAACATAAGTGTCGACGATGAACTGAGTCCCGGAACTACTATACTGATACCCCAGATAATGCCAATGAAAAAGTACCAGAACAGGTTCGGGGTAATGCTGACCTTTGCTCCGTATTTAAGGTACAGGAAAAACGAAAGGAAGAGTGTCGTTGACAACGCAAGCGCGATCCACGAGGAGGCGCTTCTCTTTTCTTTACCCGCATCCTTCCACATATCCGGAAGTGTTCCGAGAATAAGTCCTACGAACACGCAGGTGGAAAGCGCGCTGTTTCTCTCCATTACGTCGGATATAAGCTTAGCAAGTCCAAGGAATCCGAACGCCGAGCCGAGAGCAAGCGGAATTATATGCTTAAGGTTTGGAGCAAGCTTATGTAACGGGTCTGACAGGGTCTCAACAAGAGGTCTGTAAAATCCGAATATTACGCAAAGAATACCGCCGCTGATTCCCGGTAGGATTCCTCCGACACCTATAAGCGCCGCTTCAAAAAATGCTACTATAAAAAAGAGGATATTATATTTTTTCTTGTTTTCCATTTTTCCGTCCTTCAATTCACAACTTTAGTTACAATTCTAAACCAATATTGTAAATTAAATCGCAACAAAAGATTAACAAATCGAGAACAAGTCACTTTTTCACTTTGAAAAGAGGGTCTACGGGAGAAAGCGCCGCTGCTCCGAGCGCCGTTACCGCTACCTCGGGTATCATATAGGTTGCGTTATAAATAAGCGAGAAGAGCCACGGTCCGTACATATTAACTATGTGCGAAGGGTCATCTGCGTACCATACGAGGTCAAGCTCGTACCATATAACCACACCCGTAACAACGTGGCAGGCGTATCTTATAACAAGCACGAGGATGGTTCCAAGGGTAAAGCCAACGAGTCTGTTGAACTTTTGGTTTTTGAAAAGTCCGAAGCTCTTGAACGCACCGCACAGACCGAACAAGGTAAACGGTACGATATAGTCAAACAGGCAGCAAAGCAGTATTCCGACGGCACCCGGAACGTAAGCGACGTTTTCAAGTCCGAGCATAAGCTGAAGGATCGAGTAAACGAAGCCTGCGGCAAAGCCCGTACGCATACCGTAACGCATAGCGATGAGGACTATGGGCAGAGCCGACATCAAGGTCACGGAGCCGCCGTAGGGGGCATCGTAGATCTTGATCATACTGAGTACCGTTGCGAGTGCGATCATAACCGCACTTTCAACAATGATTTTCGTTTTGGTTTTCATATAAACCTCCAAAATAATAAAAAATACGCCAACGGAAAACCGGTGACGTAAAAATTCATTATCTTCGAAAAATTCCTACGACGGCATTATCCGTATCAGGTTATAAGGGTTTGTGCGTTCACGCATCATCTCAGCCGATTAAGATCAGCACCCCTGTTTTCTATTGGCAAGGTGATTATATAACAAGGCGAACACTTTTGTCAAGTGAAATTTTGAAATTTTTTAAAAAAACGGGCCGCATAAGTCTGCCGTACTTGACTTATTCACCTTTATATAGTAAAATAGGAGCAGAAGAAAGTTTCCTTTAAGTAACAGAAAAGCGGAGACGCAGATGAACAACCTTAATCTTATTATTGCCAAAAACATTGCCGCGGCACGCAAAAACTCAAAAATGACGCAGGCTGAGCTTGCCGAACAGATCGGATACTCGGACAAGGCGGTTTCCAAATGGGAGCGCGGCGAGGGTATTCCCGACGTTCCGACTCTCGTAAAGCTCTCCGAGGTGTTCGGAACCAATATCGGCTATTTCGTAAGCGAGGAGCCCACTCCCGCACCCATAACTCACCGTCACGAGCATAACCGCGCGCACCTCATAATTGCGATTCTGAGTGTTGTATTCGTGTGGTTTATAGCCGTGGTGACCTTCGTTTCATTCGGTATGAGTGGCGCGGTAGCACGTCCGTGGATGGTCTACATAGCCGCAATTCCCGTTTCATTTATCGTACTTCTTGTGTTTAATTCAATATGGGGCAACATTACTTTAAATCTTCCCATAATGTCTGCCCTTATCTGGACCGCCATCACATTCACATACCTTATGCTAAACAACGAAAACCGTTGGATGCTCTTCCTTGTTGGCATACCGCTTCAGATAAGCTCGTTTTTATGGTACGCTCTCGTAGCGCCGAGGAGAATTATCAAGAAAGCAGAAAAAAAGAGACTTCGCGAGCAACATGAAGCAAACAAGTCTGAGGATTCCGAATAAAGCAAGAATTCCGAGTGCTTTTACTCGGAATTTTTTGTGCCAAAATATCGAAAAAGTGTTGATATAATATGTAATATATGTTAAAATCCTTATGTATAGTCTTTTAACATACGCGAGGTGAAGGAAAAACAATGTTAAATCTTTCAATAGTAATTCCTACGCTTGATCCGAGCGAAAAAATATTGACCGTGGTCAAGGATCTGAAGGATACGGGCTTTGATCGGATAATAATAGTGAACGACGGCAGTAAGCTTGACAAAGCACCCATATTTGAAGCGCTTGAAGCAGAGCTTGGCTGCACCGTTCTTGTTCACGAGCAAAATAAGGGCAAGGGACGCGCTCTCAAGACTGCTATGTCCTATTTTCTTGAAAATCCCGCAGGGCACGTCGGTATAATTACGCTTGACGATGACGGTCAGCACACACTTAAGGATACTGTCCGTGTCGGTGAGGCGCTGATAAACAATCCCGACGATCTCATTCTCGGTGTTCGAGATTTCGACGCTCCGAATGTGCCGCCCAAAAGCAAGTTCGGTAACAAGCTCACGAAGTCGGTTATGAAGGCGCTGTGCAGAGTTTCCGTCAGCGATACTCAAACGGGACTGCGCGCAATTCCAAAGAGCGCGATGGAGGGCTTTATCGCCACGGAGGGCGAGAGGTTTGAGTACGAGACCAATATGCTTCTCGACACCCGTTCACTCGGTATTAAAATTACCGAGGTGGTTATCGACACGGTATATATTGAGGACAACAAGGGAACTCACTTCCACCCCATCCGCGATTCGATAAAGATATACAAGCAGATATTCAAATACGCGGCGTCGCATATGCAGTTTATCTCGTTCTTTATTTCATCGGGACTTGCGTTCGTGATAGACAACGCGCTATTCTTTATTTTCGCGCTTCTGTTACCCACAGCCTTTGAAACACTCGCATACTTCCCTGCACGTGCGATATCCTCCCTGTTCAACTACTTCACCAATCAGAAGATCGTATTCAACAATACCGAGAATCCCAAACGGTCAATAATCAGGTACTATATCCTGTGCGTTTGTCAGCTGTGCGTGAGCTTCCTTCTTGTAAACGTTCTTATCGAAAACGTGATAGCTTCCACGGTTTCCGAGCTGACGCTTACGCTTCTCAAACTCCTCGTTGAATTCGCTATATTCCCCATAAGCTTTGTTATTCAGCGCAAGTGGGTATTTTCCAAAAAATAAAGTCAAAGGTCGTATTAATTAAGTTATGAAAAAGAGACTTCCAATTTCAAAGATCATTCTCCGTTCAATCGGAGTATTCTTCCTTATAATCGCGTACATACTCGTGTTTCTCGTGTGTACGGTGACTGCGGTGTTCCGCGGACCGTCAGATACTATGAAAAATCTTCTCGTCAGCAGTCTTATGGAGACGAGCGCGATGAAATTTATCCCGCGCGCTTATTTTACAGACGAGGAGATCGAGGAGATCACGCACGGTAATACCGACAAGTACGAGGAGTACATTGCTTGTCTTGAGGACGTTGAGATAAAGATACCTCCGAAAAGCGAAGACAATTCCGAAGAAAACGGAACAGGTATCACCATTGAGGACGTATTCGGTGAAACATACTGCGGTAAGGTTATGATAATTGATGACCCGTCGAGAGTTTCGGTAGAGGTCATTGACGTATTCGACGTAAACAAAAGCGGAATGCTCTTGAGTGACCTTGCAAAAAGCGAGGGAGTTGTTGCCGCATGGAACGGCGGAGGCTTTGTTGACGTTAACGGCGCAGGTGGCGGCGGTATGCCCGAGGGTGTCGTAATCAAGGACGGCAAGCTTTTGAGCGAATACGTATACTATTATCCTACCGTTATCGGCTTTGACAAGGATCACAAGCTCATAATCGGTAATATGAACGGCAGTCAGGCGCTCAAGGCAGGTATCGTCGAGGCGGTAAGCTTCGGTCCCGTGCTTGTAAAGAACGGTGTCATTGCGCCGAGTACCGCAGGCGGTCTTAACCCCCGTACCGCAATCGGTCAGCGCGAGGACGGCGCCATCATCGTAGTGGCGATAGACGGCAGACAGCCTCACAGTCTGGGAGCTACATATACCGACGTTGCCGAGATAATGTATAACTACGGTGCGGTAAACGCAGCTAACCTCGACGGCGGCTCGTCGTCAATGCTCTTTTACGAGGGCGAGATGATAAATTCTCTCGGCTCGGCGGTCGGTGAGCGTTGTGTACCCACAGCCTTCGTGGTAAGATAAGGCGCAAATACAATTACAGGTTTATACGGATATGAAAAGAAAAAATATATTTTTATCGTTCTACGCATTTTTACTCTATTCACTCGTAATATTCATCGCAGTGACCGTCGTTCTGATGAGCGCGCTTCACTTATATCTTGAAGAATACGAGGCGTATCAGCCCACTACGTTTTCAGATGAGGTACTTCTGTCCTTCCAGAATCTTGACGCGGCGTCTCTTGAAAGGCTACCCGTTAAGGGGGATTCTCTAAACGGCGAGGTTTTAGAGGCTTATCTCAACGAGGTAATCAACCCCGACACGCTTTTTAATTACAAGTCGTCAACGAGCGACACGGGTATCACCTACGATTACATAAGCAACAACAAGAAGATAGCCACCCTCTCCCTTGAAAAAACAGGAGCGCTCAGTCCACGCGGATTTGAGGAATACAAAATCAGCTCTATCGAGTGGCATCCTCTTTACAAATACACGATAACAGCGCCTGAGGGGACTGTTATAAAGATAAACGGAAGTGCGCCGAGAGTCGAACCCGAAAAGGTAATGCTCTGCGACGTGTACGAGGACTTTGACGGCAGTATTTTCTATAACGACGTTTACACCATCGACTACCTCGAATACGTAACGGATATCACCGCCGAGGAGGCGTATTCGGCAAAGCTCGAAATGAGCTTTACCTCAACCGACGAATTCACTCACGAATACGCATACAAGCACGTGGTTTCCGAGGAAACTGTAAATGAGGTTACCGCGCGCGCGACCGACGGTGCAAAAGCGTATATCTACTACACCACCAAGGCAGGCGTTTCTGTTAATACAGTTCTTCCGTACGTTCACAAAAATGCCGCGCTTTACAATCATCTCCGCAACTTCAACAACACGTGGAATCACTATTACGCACAGGACGAATACAAGAAATTTGAGATTACCGATTTCCGTTTCCACAGCGACGATAAGGTATCCTGCCGTTTGTCTGCAGTCTACGGTATCACCAAGTATTACGGTCAGAAGTACGACTTCGATTTCGACTTCGACCTCTATCTCATCAAGGAAAACGGAGTGTGGTACATCACCTCTATGGAAAGGGTTATAAAAGCAGATGAGTAAGGTGTCACGAGCACTTATCACGTTACTGTTCTCACTTGTCTTGACGATATGCGTTTCTGCCGCAGAGGCAGAGCCTCTTGATTATTACGTTACAACCTATTTTCCCGGCGACAACACGTTTTTTGACGTTAAAAAAATCAATGACAACGACGTCAGCACGTCGTCTACCCTGCCCGGCGGCCTTAGCATTGAGCTTAGCACGGTTTCCGACAACGAGGTTGGACCTACGAGCATCGGCTATGTTTACGTAAAATTTGCTACCACTCCCACTTCGTACAAGATCACCTACAACAATACCGTCGGTACGGTTGCATACGATACGGGTGGAGACGATATGCGAAAAATACGTGCGGGCGAAAACGGATTTCTCCACGATCTCGCGGTCATTGAGGGAGATGTTTCAAGCATTATGATATCGTCTGAGCAGGATATGGAAATTGCGGATATTCTGCTATACTCAAAGGGTGAGCTTCCCGACGGTGTTCAGCGTTGGGAGCCCACACTTACAGAGTGCGATATGCTCTGCTTCCCCACTCACGCGGATGATGAAGCTTTGTATATGGGTGCTCTGATCTCCGAAAGTGTCGCGCGAGGAAGATTTGTTCAGGTTGCGCTTATATGCAACGACAAAAAATCCCCGGAACGCCTCCACGAGCTTCTTGATGCCGTATGGACCCTGGGAATAAGGACTTACCCGATAATCGGTAATTTCCCCGACCTTTATTCGAAAACTCTCAAATATGCGTCTACTCAGTACGATTCCGACGAGATGCGCGGATTTATAGTTGAATGTATAAGGCGGACAAAGCCCTCGGTTGTCGTCGGACACGATATAGACGGCGAGTACGGTCACGGCGCGCATATGCTGACCTCGCTTTTGGTACGTGAGGCGATCGAGCTCACGGGAGATTCCGAAAGCTATCCCGACTCAGCGCAGAAATACGGCCTTCACAATATTAAAAAACTGTTTTTACATTTATATGAGGAAAACAATATAAAGCTTGACGTCAGACACGAATACGATGAGCTTGGCGGCAGGTCACCGTTTGATATGGCGGTTGAAGCTTTCGATTGTCACAAGTCCCAGCACAAGTTTGATGAGCTTGTCGTCTCTACGATCGGTACCGATGACTGCTCAAGCTTCGGGTTGTTTTACTCAAGCGTTGGATACGACGTATCAAGCGGTGACATTTTTGAAGGTGTCGCTCGGGTTGCCCCAAGCCTTGCGACAATGCTCGACACCGACAAAAGCTCGACACCGTCGTCGCTATCAAAGACCACTCCTATGCATCTTCCCGAAAATAACGGTACACCCGAGTCGGTGCGAAACGCATTTGCACACACGGGCGTGGGCTTTTGTCTTTTTCTCGCCGCTTTGATGATACTTTACGGAATAATAACTGCACGCCGCCGCAGACGATAGCCGTCCGCGCGGCGTTCTGATATAACTTAAATTGGTAGGTTTTTATGCTTAAATTCGTCGCTACCTGTCTTTTCGGTCTTGAAAAGCTACTCGGTAATGAAATCGATGCGCTTGGATACAAGCGCACGGAAACTATTGACGGCAGAGTCACCTTTGAGGGTGACGTGTCGGCTATTGCGAGAGCAAATATAAACTTAAGGTATGCGGAGCGCGTCTACATTCTTGTTGGACAGTTCCCCGCCAAAAGCTTCACTGAGCTTTTTGACGGAGTCGCCTCGCTTGAATGGGAGAGGTTCATTTCAAGAAACGATGCGTTTCCCGTCAAGGGTCACGCGATAAAGAGTACTCTTTTCTCTGTTCCCGACTGTCAGAGTATAATAAAAAAAGCCATCGCCGACAGGCTTGGCAAAATATACAAGGTCAAGTGGTTTGAGGAAACGGGGGTAAAATATCAGGTTGAGTTTTTTATCTTCAAGGATATTGCTTACCTTTATATAGACACCTCGGGCACAACTCTCCACAAGCGCGGATACCGTCCTGCCGCAGGCGCGGCGCCTCTGCGCGAAACTCTCGCCGCGGCGATTGCCGCCACCGCGCGTCCGAGAGAGGACGTTCTTCTCTGGGATCCCTTCTGCGGCTCGGGCACTATTCTTACCGAGGCGGCTATGCTTATGACCAACCGCGCGCCAGGACTTGACAGAGGCTTTGCGGCTGAGGATTTTCCGTTTATTGACTCTGACGTGTGGGAAAGTGCGCGTGATGAGGCAAGAGCTAATATTATAACAGACTCGGGATTTGAGGCGTGGGGATCGGATATTGACACCGAGGTGCTTGAGTATGCCCGTGCAAACGCCAAGCGCGCAGGAGTCGAGCGTCACATCAGATTTTTCGAGTGTGACGCGAGAAGGATCGAAAAGCCTGACCGACGCGGTACCATCGTATCAAATCCTCCTTACGGCGAGCGTCTTATGGAGCTTTCCGAGGTAGAGGTGCTTTACCGCGAGATAGGCGAGAGGTTCCGTTCGTTTGCGCCGTGGCAGGTGTACGTGCTCACCTCTCACGAGGGCTTTGAAAGGCTCTACGGCAAGCGCGCCGACAAGATTCGCAAGCTATATAACGGTATGATACCGTGTAATCTGTATCAGTTTTTCTTAAATTCTGAAAAAAAGGATAAGCGTAAAAAATGATCGACAAGGCTTACGTTGAAGTAACCAACGTTTGTAATTTAAGCTGCAGCTTCTGCATAGGTCACAAAAGAGAGAGCCGACGTATGACACCCGGCGAATTTGCGGTGGTGTTAAACAAGCTTAACAAACGGGTGAAGTACTTATATCTGCACCTGATGGGTGAGCCTCTTACTCACCCAGAGCTTGATAAGCTTCTCTCACTCGCAGACGGCTACGATTTCAAGATAATGCTGACCACCAACGGTACGCTGCTCACTAAAAAGCGCGAAACTTTGTTCTCTTGCAAAAAGCTTTACAAGATCAGCATCAGCCTTCACTCGTTTGAGGGCTCGGGCGGAGTCGGTGACGCAGACGCCTATCTTGATTCCTGCTTTGATTTTGCTCGCGAGAGTGCAGAACGCGGAATAATCACCGTGTTCAGACTCTGGAACGAGGGCGGAGAGAATCGGCTTAACAACTATATATTGGAAAAGCTACACAACCGTTTTGACGGCGAGTGGACAAAAAACAGAAGCGGTGAAAAAATTGCCGAAAAGCTCTATTTAGAGTGGGGAGAGAGGTTTGAGTGGCCGAGCGAGGACGTGGCGCGTGAGGCGCACGAGGTGTTCTGCCCTGCTCTGCGCGACCAATTCGGTGTACTGTCCGACGGCACGGTAGTGCCCTGCTGCCTTGACCACGACGGAGAGCTCGTTCTCGGAAATATTTTCGATGAAACTCTTGAAGAAATTCTTTCAAGCGAGAGAGCCAAAAAGATATACGATGGCTTCACAAAGCATCAGGCAACAGAAAAATATTGTTTGACCTGCACGCGTCCGAACACTTATAATCTGAATAAGACTTGAAATATCATCTTGCAATATGTGAAAGACAAGATATGACAGGTTACTCTCATCATACACTTGATATATTTAGAAAGGATTGATTTATAATGATTACTCATAAAGGAACACAAACAATACATACTGAAAGACTTATATTACGAAAATTTACCATTGACGATGCTGGGGCAATGTTTGAAAATTGGGCAAGCGATGAAAGGGTTACACGTTATCTAACTTGGTGTCCTCACGAATCACCTGAAGCAACAAAGCAACTCTTAGAACTTTGGTGTGCTGCCTACGAAAATCCAAGCACATATAATTGGGTTATGGAATACGAAGGGACACCTATCGGTAACATCAGCGTTGTTCGGTTAAGTGAAAAAAGCGAATACGCAGAGCTTGGATACTGTATGGGTTACGCTTATTGGAATAAAGGTTTTATGCCTGAAGCAGCAAAAGCCGTTATCGACTTTTTGTTCTCCGAAGTTGGAGTGAACCGTGTTGGAATATCTCACGCCGTTAATAATCCTGCTTCGGGTAGAGTTGCTCAAAAATGCGGTCTAACCTTTGAAGGAACCAAACGTGAATACTTCAAAACCTCCACCGGAGAGTTTCTTGATATATCCGATTACGGTATCTTCAGAAGTGAATGGAAAAAATTAAAGTAATAAGGTATAGAAAGAGCCGCCACAAGTGTTTGAACTTGTGACGGCTCAACTATTCGCTTATTTGAGAATTACATAGGTTGTCGGAAGAACACAATCGTTTTTGTACGGAAGCAGATATTTTTGATCATAAAGAATTGCTACCGGAGCGGATATTGCATCCTCAAACAATCGTAAATACGCCATATCTTTAGTCCACTTTTTTAAGTGTAATGGAGTATGTTCCTTTAGGATCTTTGATACCGTTTCCATCAAGGTTTCTGCTTCGTTGGCAATATTGGTCGCAGTATCAGCAAAAATATTTTTAATTATCTGATGCTGTTCTTTGGTGAAAATTGGAGTATTTACAAACAGTCCTTTTTCATTTGAAATTATATATCCTTTTCGCACCATATCAGCAACTAACGCCTTATCATTTTCGCTGAAATTATCTGTGATACCTTTAGCAACATCTAAAAACGCATTGGTTACATTCTGACGATTAAAGTAATAATGGTGTACCATTTCGCCATTGATTAGAAAATCCATAAATTGAATATAATCTCCTGCTTCATTTGTTACATTGGATATACCAAAACCAAACTGTGATGCCCAAGAACTCTGCTGTCCGTTTTCAGAACCCCAAATGAAGCACTCTGTGCCAAACTTATCTTTAGGATATACAACTTTAATTTTGTTTTGTAGAATTTCAATCACAGCATTGTAAAGAATTAAACTTACCATTTGCCACTTGAAAGAATTATTGCTCATATTTGATCCCACAAAACCAATGCTTCTCACTTCAGCTTCGTGTTTTGATATTGCTTCAGTTAAAATGGTTGCAATTCTTTCTCGCAGTTCTGTGGTTTTAGTATTAACCTCATTTGCAAAATCTCTTGTAAAAATTACGATGTTTGTGAAGTATCTGTTTCCGTCTTTTTTTAGCAGCTCGTACTCATATAATTCCTTTAATTTGTCCTCCATATAGGGTAGCGACACACCAATCTCTAAACTAATCTGTTCTGCCGTCAACTTATCATTATAGCAGGCGAAAAGAATGTTCTGCGATATTTTGCTGTCGCATAGACGATAGTAACGGTTTGCACCATTACCCCAAAACAAAAGGGAAAGACCTTTCGGATTATAACTCTGTTGACCGTAATTTCGTTCCATTCTCATACCTTCTTTCAGAATTTGTCTTGATTTAAAAAGTAGATATTTAACCATACTTTCGCTAATTGAGAGGTGGGTGGATATTTCTGAACAAGATTTATTTTCTATATAATATAGTATAACGGCTCTACGATACTTTTCAGTAAGTAAAGTCAATTCTCGGCGTAACAGATATAATTCAGAGTTTTCATCTTCTAAAAATTCAACTTCGTCATATAAATTATCTGTTAGTTCGCACACTTTATTTCTTGCTTTGTTTTTGCACCGTTGCTTATATACATTACCCGCAACCGCCCACATAAAGCCATAAAACGCATCTGCATTACGAATGTTATCGGCAGACTTGTATATTTCTAATATAATATCTTGTGCCAAATCCTCTGCTTCAAAGTGATTAGAAGTTCGAGCCATACAATATGATAATAGCGATTTTGCAATATCTGCAATTTTAGTATCAAGTTCGTGTTTATCCAACTTTACACCTCCTTTTTGCTTAATCACCGGTGATTCGCTTATATAGTGGAACGAAGTAGCCGTTGGTTAGAGTTTGGTGTTAAATTATTTGTAAAAATTTAATGCCGCCCGCTTTATTGCAGGCGGTCAATTAAGTTATTTGTTATTAAGTATACCATTTATTTATGACTTTTTCTACGATTTTTACATAAGAAATGACAGTATGGTCTCTCGACTGTACTGTCATTTCGTTCATCCTATTCTGTTTTAATATTTTATCCGTTAAAGACATCTCGCGGTTTTATTACTTTTTGTCATTCTTTTTTCTGTCGGAAACTCTCTCCACGCTACCGTCGGGGTGCTTGATGACCGTATGCTCAAGCGTACCCGTGAGTGACGCGCGAAAGCCTGCAATGTACTCCTCTCTGAGCGCCTTCTGCTCCTCTGCTTCCTCGGGAGTAAGCTCTCTTTCTCTCTTGATCTTTGCAAGCTCGTTTATTCTTTCAAGCTTTTTCTGTTCCATAAATACACCTCTGTAACACCTGTAAAACGTATTATTTATCCTTATATTATCATATTTTTCTGCATTTTGCAAGTTTTATATATTTTTTTGAAAAAACTATTGACAAAGACCTTGGTTTGTGGTATTATACTTAGGTATCCGAAGACAGCAGGTCGCAGTGATGCGTAAAGATTTCCCTGCCGAGGTTAAAACAATAATTTGAACGATAGTTTTGATTACTTGTCTTTCCTCGGGCTTATGCTTCGGAGGAAAGTTTTTTTATATTTTCCCGGAGGTGAACTTATGCCCAGCTCAAAGATCTTGGCTGAAAAGCAGCAGGCAGTTGAAGAACTCGCTGCGAAGCTTCAGTCAGCCGTATCGGGTGTACTCGTTAATTACTCCGGTATCACCGTTGAGGATGATACTAAGCTCCGTGCAGCACTCAGAGCTGCTAACGTTGAGTACAAGGTAATTAAGAATACTCTCACAGGCAGAGCATGCGATAAGGTTGGTTTCGGTGAGATGAAGCAGTACCTCGAAGGTATGACTGCTCTCGCTATCTCCAACGACGATCCCATTGCTCCCGCCAAGATTCTCAAGGAATACGCCGACAAGGTTGAATCCTTTGAAATCAAAGCAGGCTTCATTGACGGCGGCGTTGTAAACGCTGACGCTGTTAAAGAGCTCGCAAGCATTCCCGCTAAGGAAGTGCTCATCGCGAAGATGCTCGGAAGCATGCAGTCCTCGCTTTATGGTCTCGCTATTGCTCTTCAGGCCGTTGTTGACAAGAACGGCGGAGAAGCTCCCGCTGAAGCCTAAAGCTTAAACGGGTACTGCAGACAACCCGTCAATATGTTTGCAAAAAACATTATTTCAAAAATTTTTATGATTAATCGGAGGAATTAAAAATGGCTACAGAAAAGTCTATGGCTATCCTTGAAGAAATCAAGGCTCTTACTATTCTTGAACTCGCAGATCTCGTAAAGGCAATCGAAGAAGAATTCGGCGTATCCGCAGCTCCCGTTGCAGTTGCAGCAGCTCCCGGCGCAGCAGGCGGCGCAGCAGCAGCTGAAGAAAAGACTGAATTCGACGTTATCCTTAAGGGCGCAGGCGCTAAGAAGCTTGACGTTATCAAGGTTGTACGTGAAATCACAGGTCTCGGTCTTAAGGACGCTAAGGACCTCGTTGAAGCAGCTCCTAAGGCTATCAAGGAAGGCGCAAGCAAGGAAGAAGCTGAAGCTCTCAAGAAGCAGCTCGAAGAAGCAGGCGCTGAAGTTGAAGTTAAGTAATTTTTACTTAATTTTACATTGCGAACAAAAATCGGTGGTACTCTGTACCACCGATTTTTTTATTTCGTAATCACGACGTTTTCACTCGCGAATTTTTTCAAGATCTCGTAGCGAGTATGGTCGCCGTAAAGCTCTTTGCCGCGCGCATTTTTGTCAAGGTATCCGTTTTCCTTTGCGTATGCAAGGGCAACGTCGTATTCGCTGACGAATTTTCCGCCATTCTTTATACGCTCTATTCTTGCATCTACCGCAACCTCACGGGGACATACGAGCATCGCGTACTCGTAGTTTGTCATTTTGTTCCGGAGTCTGAGCGTGTTATCACTATATGCTATCGCACGTGTTTTTGAAAGCTCGATAAGCTCGGGGAGAATATCACATTCCCTGCCGACGTCTGCAAACGGCGACTCCTCCATCAGCTCACTCACGGGGACTACCGTGTACCCGTACTTATATAGAAGCTCAAGCTGCTTATCAAGCGCGTAGGCTACGGGGGTGCGCTTTGCCATATTGTAGCCGTCCTTGCCGAAAATTATCTGACCGCAGAAGAAGTCCGGATTTTCCTCAAGCCGCTTTTCAATAACGCGAACCATCGCGTCTATCTCATCCTTTGTTGCCGCCTCGGTGTCGGAGAGCCCCGACGGGAGCCAGCCTCCGCCGTCGTATGACGCCGCCATATAGCCGTAACCGACAAGCGCGTAGGCATCGTAGCTCGTAAAGCTCTTGTCGATACGGTCAACGTAATGCGGAGGGCGCGAAAGCTTTATTTCGTAATCGAAGCTTTCTTTTACGTAGTTATGTAGGCTCAAGAGGTCTGACGTGATCTCGTCTATCGTGTTAAAATGTTCTCTTTTGCCGTAAACGAACGGCTTTTTACCGAAAATTATGTGTCGGTAGCCGTGGTTTGCAAGCTCGTGTCCCTCGTCAAGCATACGGCGTACGGTTTCGGGACAATTTACCGCGCCGCCGTGCACATCGGCGTCAATGTCGGGGTAATGATCGTATTTTTCTCCTCCCCACGCGGCACTTCCAAGCTTGCCTGCTTTGTCGGGATAATTTTCCGAAGTGCATCCGACTATATCGAAGGTTGCGTGCGCTCCGTGACGCTTAAGAGTATCGAGAAGCACGTCTGTAAGTCCTCTGCCGTCAAAGCAGTCGGGAGATGCGGGAAGCGCCATCGGACCGTCGTCAAAGGTCATCGCGCACACACGCTTATCCGTCTTTATACTCTCGATCCTTCTGACGTAGGTAACCCTGTGCTCGACCCTGAAAAGTCCGGACGTTTTTATTAAGTTTTTAACCTTTTTTCCTGCTTTTACAATAGCCGACAACGTATTCTCTCCTTACTTGAATTCTCTGAGCTCTCTCTTTTCGGGACGGAAAAGCTCGTATGCCATTTCTTTAATGGCGCGTCTTATAAATTTTCTGTACGCCTTTGCTCTGTTAGAGCTTTTAAGATACTTTATATATTGGCTTCTGACCACGTTTTTGCGCCTTACCGTTCCTGTCGTAAATATCTTCGCGGAATCCGAAAGCAGAGCCGCGCGTATAGCCTCCTCGCTTTTTTCCATAACATCAAGCTCGGCGTAAGCGGAGCCAACCTCGGCAGGCACATGCGCGTCGCTTCCCGCGAAGCGCGGCTTGTTATTGCGCTCTGCGGCTTCAAGCGCGTACTCGTTGGCGCGTTTTACGTACTGGGTTGCGCGGGAGTTTACGACCTCGATGCCGTCGAGCATATACGCGAGTCCGTCAAGACGCTCGTCGAGAAAATCCCTTGAAATCTTGCCGTTTTCATACGGGTGAGCGAGGACGGCGATTCCGCCCGCCTCCTTTATTCTCGCAATCGCATCGTCAAAACTTCTTATCGGCACTACGGGCTCTTTTATAAAAAGGCCGAGAACGTGACCGTATTCGGTGGAGAGCTCTATTCCGCCGAATATCATAACGTCGTCTATTACGGCAGAATCGGTAAAGGGGATGTTGTGGTCGCATATACATACGCCGTCTATTCGCTTTTTCTTAGCCTCTGCGGCAATAATTTTAAGGCTTTGCACGCTGTCAAAGCTTTTTTCGCTATGGACGTGAGTATCGATTCTGAATATCATAGTAAACTCCAATTGCCAAAGTTACGGCGTTTATTTTTTGAAAAGCTTTAATTTTAGATATTTTCCAAACGGTGCCTTATCGGACTTGTCACGGATACCGTCAACTGCACGGTGTAAGATTATATCGCCGATTCCCGAAATTCCCTCTTTGAAGCGTCCGTGCTTTATCAAGGACAGGATAGCGGCAAGATCACTTAAAATAAAATTCATTCGCACGCCCATTTTGTAGGCGTCAAGCGGGTGACTTACAATATTTCCTGCGGATAGCTCAACGTAGTCGCGCACGAACGGCGTGTCCGCGGCATACGTCATCGGGAAGCTTCCCCACACACGCGGATTAATTTCAAGCAGGTAGGCGTTGTCTGCGGAAATCACGTCGCCGTCGAGCTTATACTCGACCATCGCCATACCGACAAAGTTTAGCTTTTTCAGCAGTTGCTCGGACATTCTCACGAGCTTTTCATCATAGAAGCTTTCGCAGCACGCGCTCGGTCCGCCGCTTATGGGATATTCGCGCACGCGCTTGTGGCATACCGCCGAAGCTGCGATTCCGTTTTTGTCTATAAGAAGTGACACTCCTATGCCGACTCCCTCTATTTTCTTTTGTATAATGGGCGCGCCGCCGTAGCGGCTCATTTTTTCGTATACCGCGGCAAAATCTTCGATACTTGACACTACGGCGTATCTGTCAGCTGCCGTAAGTCCGAACTTTTCTCCGCACACGGGCTTGATTATTACGGGGAACTCTGCGCCGTCTGCCGAGGTATAAGTCGGGGGCGTCTTTATCCCTATCTCTCGCGCCGCCATAGCAACACGCGACTTGTCATTGGCAAGCTCAAGCGCGTCCTTGTCGCAGACAGTGAATAAGCATATTTTCTCAAGCTCGTCGCGGTGCGCGGCAATAAGTGAAAGAGTTTTCGCACCGATCGGGAAAACCGTGGGATTTTCGTATTCTTTGATAAGAGTGATGAGGGCTGAAAGGTATGCGTCTGCGTCATCGGCAGAGCAATCAAATTTGACGGTGCGGGAAACGTAGCGCGAAGAAAACGACGGCACGTTCGGGTGTGAGTCGCCCATAGTCTGAGTGAGCACGATATCGTGACCACACTTTGCAAGAGCGCGTATTACAGAAAGCGATGATCTGTATTTTGCGTCGGTGACAATAACCGTCATATTCCCTCTCCCCTCCATATAGCAATATACAATAATTATAACCGCGCGCGCGATTTTTGTCAACAAGAAAAGACAATGTGAAAATTTGAATTATTCAATAAAAATTATCGCAATGTAGAAAATAATCATTGACAAACGGGTATAAATGTATTATAATAGAATCCGCGCGATGCTGGTGTAGCACAGTGGTAGTGCAGCTGATTCGTAATCAGCAGGTCGAGGGTTCAATCCCCTCCACCAGCTCCAACTAAAACCCGTACAGTTCCTCTGTACGGGTTTTTGTTTTAGTGGGGATTGAACACCGAGGGGGCTTTGGGCGTTTAGAAAACAGTCCGGGGG
>JAZNNG010000064.1:0-4640 GCA_045580165.1 Eubacteriales bacterium | reverse complement strand
CGCGGGTTCGAATCCCGCCCTCTCCGCCATATAAAACCACCGCCGAAAATTCGGCGGTGGTTTTTATTACATCTTTGCAAATACCCAAAGCGTTTCGTTAACGGCATCTCCGTCGCCAAGCTTGTAAACGCTGAGATTTACGCTCTCTCCGTTTACCTTCTTGTAGACTATCCTCGGTATTTTGCCGCTTGTAAGCTGAGCCCTTATCGCATCATAATTCAAAAAGCTTACAACTGCTCTGTGGAAGTCGGCATCGACGGTTTCGTCTATATACCTTGAGAGAAGGCTTGAGTAATGCTCCTCATCCTCCTTGTATCCAAGGTACGCGGGCATAAGAATACGGCGCGCTCTGTCCGTATCAAGCGATACTCTGTAAATTCCGTTATAATGCTCCTTGAGCACCGAGATCATAGTATCGACCTCGGGAATTCCCGTTTTGAGATGGATATAACTGCTGTTATCGGTTTTTGCCGTAATGCTGTCGTTCTTGTTCTGGTAATACAAAGCCTTGGCATCGTACATTCTGAGCTCTGCTTCTCTTACCATTTCCTCTGTATTGGTATTCTGGCTTCTGAACGACACGCCTATCGCAACGTGGTAGTTCTTAATTTTAAGGTTAGCCGTGAATGCTTCAAGATTCTCCTTGACCTCATCCTGCGTAAGTCCCTGTGTAAACACGAGGAACTCGTCGCCGCCCATTCTGTATACTCTATGCCCGAAGAACACGTCCTTGAGAGTGTTTGCAATATACAGAAGCATCTCGTCACCGGCAGCATGTCCGTTTTTATTGTTGTGAATATGAAGCTCGTTGACGTCTATGTATATACATGAGACCTCATCGGGACGTTCCTCGTCAAACACAAGCATATCACGCTTGAACGATACGCGGTTTGAAACTCCGGTAAGAGAGTCGGTAGAAGCCGCAGTCTCTGTTCTGCTTAAGTGCTTCTTGTTATAGATAGCGATTGAGAAGCATACCGCGATCTCCTCGGCAAGCAGTCTTGCCGAACGGCTCTTTTGGGGATTACCCACGCCGAGAATCGATATATGGTTATTTTTATCAATGATCGCCGCGAACGAGACCTCCTTTATCTTATGACCCTTCAGGAAATCATAGAAGGCCTTGTTGGTCTTTAAAAGATGCTTGTTCGGATTTATGCACATAATAGCAACCGTTGACATCTTAACGCGGTGAAGCTCTGCGGCGTAACGCAAAAGCTCTGAAATGAAGTACACTCGGTCTTCGCCCAAGAGAATGTATTCGTCGTGTCCGGGAGTACAGAAGTAATAATCTTCACCGTCGGTATCAACGAAGAAAGCATTTACTGCTCTTGAGAAGCCGCACAGTCTGCGAAGCGCCTCGGATATCTTACCCTGCTGCTGATTGATCTCAAGAAGCAGCTTTCTCATAACCGATGCCTCGGTCATTACCGAGCTTCTGCGCTTCTCTATTCTCATAAGCATTATCAGATAAATAGCGATGACGATACAAATAAGAATAAACGATACGATAAATACCTGAGAAATTCTGTAAGCAGATGCGAAAACCTGAGATTCTCCTCGAACAAGCATTATGTACCAATCAATGAAGTCAAGCTTGGAATAATGAACGTAAACGTCTTCACCGATAATAATCGATTTGAACGTTGAGTATCCCTTCTCGGTTTCCATTATTTCTTCATAGCTATACCCGTCTCTGTACTCACGGGTCTTGAGCATAGAAATATTCTGGGGATATTCGTGTATAGTGTCTATTATAAGGTTCCCCGTTTCCTTTTCGTAAACGTAAAGCTGAGCATCAAGCGCCTCCGCCATCGCTCCGTATTTCTCTGCAAGAGCTTCAAGCTTTACAACGGCGTAAAGTATTCCGACAGTTTCTCCGCTTACCTTTACGGGAACTGCGGCTCTGACGATCTCAAGGTCGCTTTTCGTTAAGTCCTTCACTCTTCCGCTTATATATTGACCTCTGTCTGCTTCCTCCTCAAAGGATATGAGTCCGTCAATGTCAATACTTCCCGCCTTCGTTTCAAAAGAGTTGTCAGGCGTTAGTATTCCTATATTAGCAATAAGCCCTATCGGCTTGAAGGACTCAAACAAAAGCCCGTAGCCCTCACCATCACGGTGAAGCTTTGCGGCAAAGTTTGCCATTGTCACAAGATTTTCCATATCAGACTTCATCTGAAGCTCAAGGTCATCCTTGATCTGCTTGGTCTGCATATGAAGATACTCGTACGCCTCATTCTCGGCAGTCTGATAAAAATATGCAATTACCGTTAAAAATATTGCAAAGAGAAGCACGACAGTAATTACGGTGTTAATAATATTGCTCCGTCTATGCTTGTTCTTTCCGTATTTTAATGCCATTTCCGTCCTCCATATCTCTATTTAAGAAGGTCAGAAGGTCCTTGTGGAGCGCGGTGCGAGGTGGTTCGCATTCGTTTCGCGCAAAGAGAATCCAACTATAATCGTATTAATTATATCACAAAGAAACAGAGAATGCAAGATAACTGACAAAAACTTGTTTTTATTGACTATACCCTTAGCTTGTGATATAATTTAAAAAACAAACTTTCGCTAAAGGTGACGTTGTTTTATGAAATACAACCCTATCAAAAATCTCGTTTTATCTGCTCTGTTTTTGGGGCTTGGACTTACTCTCCCGTTCCTTACGGGTCAGATTCAGAGTATCGGAAATATGCTACTGCCAATGCACCTGCCCGTATTTCTGTGCGGACTTATCTGCGGCTGGCAGTACGGCATCACGGTAGGCTTTATCCTCCCGATTTTGCGTTCGCTTTTATTTACAATGCCCGTAATGTACCCGGGCGCGATTGCTATGGCGTTTGAGCTTGCAGCTTACGCCTTTGTCGCGGGATTTATTTACTCACACTCGCGCTGGAAATGCGTAAGATCTCTTTATCGCGCACTCCTTGTTGCTATGCTTGCGGGGCGTATAATCTGGGGTATTGCACAGATGATACTGCTCGGACTTGGCGGCAAGACCTTCACTGTTGCAGCATTCGTTGCAGGTGCCGTCACAAATGCGATTCCGGGTATTATTCTCCAGCTTATCCTCATTCCCATAATTATGGTCGCGCTAAACCGCGCCAAGCTCGTCCCGTTTTTCAAAAAGCAAAACGGCACGGACGCGTCCAGATAAATCATTCGCTATACTTATCAGGAGGTTGCTTCAATGATCTTATTTTACATTCGTCACGGTGAGCCCATATACAACCCCGATGAATTGACTCCCGAGGGTCACGCGCAGGCAGAGGCTGTCGGAAAGCATCTCTCGAAGCTCGGCATCACCAGAATATTCTCTTCCACCTCAAACAGAGCAATTCAGACTGCCGAGCCACTCAGCCGTCTTATGGACAAGGAGATCGAGCTTGTGGATTTTGCTCACGAGGGTCACGCATTCAAGGACTTCAGCGCCGATAACGGTACGGGCGGCAAGGGCTGGGTAAACGGAATCGAAAAATTCCGCAGAGCCTTTGCGCGTCCCGATATAAAGAATGATCCCCGTTGGTACGAGCACCCGGAATTTGAGGGACAGACCTTTGAGGCGGGCGTTAAGCGTGTAGACCGCGAGGTTGACACGTTTATGGAAAATCTCGGCTACAAGCACGACCGTGAAAACGGATACTATCTGCCCATATCACCGAGCGAGGAGCGTGTTGCCCTGTTCGCGCACGCAGGCTTCGGTCACGTGTTTATGAGCTCGCTTCTTGATATTCCCTACCCCACGATAGCAAACAATTTCCAGATGGGACTTACGGGAGTAACCGCGGTCATATTAAAGGATACGTTCGGCTTCTGTGTACCGAGCGTACACATGTATTCGGGCGACGGTCATCTCTACAAGGAGGGTCTTCCCACCTCGCTCGACTGTCACGATATAGTTTACAAGAAAAAGGATTGACCCATGGACTTTGACAAGCTTTCGGCGGTCATCTCGGACGTAGTGACGCAAAAAGCACCGCTTCTCGTCGCCATCGACGGCAGGTGCGGCGCGGGCAAAACCACGGTTGCCGCAAGGCTCGCAGAAAAATTCGGTTGTAACGTCATTCATACCGACGATTTTTTCCTTCCCGTCAACAAAAGAACTCCCGAGCGTCTTTCGACACCGGGAGGAAATATTGACGTTGAGAGGCTTTCGTGTGAGGTTATGACACAGCTGCTGTCGGGTATCCCGTTTTCTTACAGACCGTACGATTGCCACACAGACAGTCTGAAGCCGCCCGTAGAGATAACGCCCACAAGGCTTACGGTCATTGAGGGCTCGTACTCGTGCCACCCTATGCTATGGGATAACTACGGTCTGCGCGTATTTATTGACGTCGAGCCGAAAACCCAGCTTAAGCGCATACGCGCGCGTAACGGAGAAAATGCCGCAAAGGTGTTCGAGTCGCGCTGGATACCGCTTGAGGAGAAGTATTTTGCGGCGTATTCGGTCAAGGAAAAGTGCGATATTGTTGTAGAAACGGAGAACGAGTAATTTTCGCTTCGCTCAAATGACTCGGACAAGTCGGTCTTTGTCTTTGCAAATCAAAGTCCCATTTCGCCTTGCACAACTCTCGTTTTGCGCCGCCAAAAAGAAAAGCACCCCTTGGGGTGCGTTTCTTTTTGGTGGCCCAGAG
>JAZNNG010000063.1:0-12718 GCA_045580165.1 Eubacteriales bacterium | reverse complement strand
GTTAACGAGACCTGCCTTAGCGGCAGCCATAATAACTTCATATCTGGGGTGATCTGCGGGAACGTCCTTGAAGGAAACTACCTTGTCGCCGCCCGATATCTTGCCCATCTGGTATACGAGCTCAACGAATTCGGCTCTTGTGATCTTCTGATCGGGCTTGAATTCGCCGCTGTAAGACTTTAAGTAGCCGATGCTCTCGAGATATGTAACGTACTTATAGTACCAAGCATCCTTGTTGAGGTCTGTGAACGCGGTAGCCTTCGAGTTGTCGAGAGTGTTTTCGTCAACGAGAAGTCTTGTGATAACCGTACAAGCCTCTGCACGAGTCATATTGTTGTCGGGACGGAACTCAAATCCGTCGTAGCCTGCGATAAAGGGCTTATCCGTGCGCTCAAGGCCCTTCTTCTTGGCGTCTGCGACAACGTCCTTACGAACGGCGCGGAGGTATTCAGCCTCTTCGTAGCGGTAGGTTGCCTTAAGAGTAATGTCTTTTGTTGCTTCGAAGGTGGGTGCAACCTTTGTGCCGTCCTCATAAATCCAACCGAGGAAGGTGTGGTACTCGAGCTCGGGAGCTGCCATTGTGGAGCAGAGCATACCCTCGAGAGCCTTTTCGACAGCGAGGGTTTCGCCGTCCTTGCCGAGATATGTGATGTTGTAGATGGTTACGTCGAGCGAGTTGCCGATGTAAGCGTCATAGTTGAACTTTACGGCGTCGTTGTAATCCTCGAAGAATGCGACGTACTCAATGTCTGCGCACATCTTGTCGAGCATTGTTTCGTCCTCGAGAATAAGAGCCTGACCGTTCCAAGGGTTTAACTTGAAATACTTGATGTCTGATGCACCTGCTTCAATAAGCTTTTCGTTGATTCCGTCAACGATAACCGTACCGCTGATGTAGCCGTTTTCTTCTTTCATATCAGTACGGTCGTACATTCCGGCATAGTAACGGTTCTGCCAGTTGAAGGTGCTGTCCTTCGGGAAGTCGAAGCCAACGAATCTGCTGGAGCCCGATGCCACGTTCGGATAGTTTGTTCTGTATCCGATGAGTACGGTGTTGATCTTGGAAGCCTGCATGGTTTCGGGGAGTGTAAAGCAGATGGTAGCGTTAGCCTTTGCGTCTGCCTTGACTCTGAAGTAGTAGCCTGTGTCATCATAAGCCTCGGAAGCCGAGAGATTCTTTACGATAAGGCTTTGATTTTCCAAAGCGGCAACGAGGTCACTTGCGGAGTAGACCTGCATCCACTTTCCGGTTGCGCTTTCAGCCGCGAATGCAACGAGTGTGAGTGCAAGCACAGCGAGGACAACCGCTAAGATTCTTAACGTGTTTTTCATAAAAACCTCCAGATTTTTGTTTTTGGGTTTTGTTATACGGCGAGGGTTCCATTAACCGTCATATACGGATAAATTCTACCATTTTTTTGAGGTTATGTCAATCAAAATAATGTGAATTGTTTGGTTTTGGAGAACAAACGGCGAAATGCACAAATTTCCTTCTTGAATTTTGGATATAATGCCGCCGTTCTTTCCGTGCGGCGATAAAAGCATTTCGATTTACGGAAGACGGGTTTCGAAAAACGGGAGCTTGCTTTTTTGAAACAAACACACCCCCGAAAAGACTTTTCTTTTGATATGTACCCCCTTCACTGTTGTCCAGTAAAGGGGGTACATATCATTTTCGGGGGTGTGTTTTCTCGGTGAAGAGCATTACGAGTACATAGACGTAGCAATACGTCTGTTTGCTATGTCACCGGGGATATAGTAGAATTTGTTGACTCCGAGAGCGCCGCATTCAACGAGGTATTTTATTGTTTCCTTATCGTAGAAATACTGCGTGTTGCCCTTTGCGTTTGCGGGATCTGAGCCCATATAACCGATCGAGCCCTCGTCAAGCGGATGAACTATCACGTTGTTTCTCCACTTGAAGCCGAGGTCGCCCTTGGTGGTGGTGGGGACGGCCTTCATAAGGTGACGTCTGTTGTTCCAGAAGTAGTTGTCTTCCATATAACAGTCCTTGTAAATTGCATTTGTTGACGGACCGCCGTAGAACGAGCACCACTCGCGCTTCTGGTGATTGATGGATTTCCAACCCGTACCCGAGCCTGTTATGTAGTTATCGTACATACGGCAGTTTTCGAGGAGTGCATACGTGTCGTCGGTCGCGGGATCGGTTGAAGTGAGCCATACCTCGAGAGAGGCATCGCAGAGCGCGTTGCCGTAGAACTCGATATTTTTTTCTATCATCTTCTGACCGTCTTCAAGCTTTCCCGACCACTGAACCGTCGGACCGCAGTCGAAGCACTGATACATATAATTATTATAAACGTAGTAGCCGTCTGCGCCTCCGTATATCTCAACGGCGTTGCCGTATCTCGTGGTGGACGCGGAGTTCTGGATGGAACCGCCGATATAGCCGATCTCGCAGTTGCGGACGGTAAGGTTTTTGCGGGTGCCCGAGCCGATGCCGTGAGAGCCGGTGTATTTGAGGCAGAGGTTGTCGATGGTGATGTTGTCGGCGTTGACTGATATGTTGTGTCCGAGGGTTGCCATTTCGATAGATTCGAAGCGGTCGCCGGGATTACCCTTTCTTGAAAAGAGGTAGAGCTTCTGTTGTTTGTAGTCGTGGTAAAAGAAAAGGTCGGATTCGGGAATGTTTTTTGCATATTCGGCAAGGGTTTCCGTGCCTTTGAAGTCGCCGGTTTGATGCATCCACGTGACCATACCGTTTCCGACGAGACCGTCGTCGCCTGCGTGGAGGATCGTGTTGTCCTTGAGGTCAATGACGAATCTGAAGCCGACAGCCTCGCCCTCGTTGAAGACTATCTGACCCACGTCCTTTGAGGCGGTAACATTGTCCTTATATACGTAAAGACCTTCTATGTCGGTTTCAAGCCACTTGTCTGCGCCGTCCGCTTCGATTGAAGCGAGAAGTCGGGGCTTTGCACCCTCGCCGTACGCTGAGTAGGTTACGCCTTCAACAATGCAGGAAAGCTTGCCGTGCCACTCGTCGCCGCGCTTAAAAAGAACTACGTCGCCGGGCTTTATGGTGCCGTCGTTTTGCATTCTTATGACCTTTGCAATGTTTTTAACGGGAGTCTCGGGGGATTTTCCGTTATTATTGTTGTTGCCTTCGCTTTCTGAAACGTACCAGACCGTGCCGCCCTCTGCGACCTTCCATTCGGACTTTGAGCTTCTTATTTTTTCGACTCTTTCGTCAAATTTTTTATTTAATTCGTCAACAAATCCGTCGGGAGCCTCGGTAAGATATTCGCCGTTATGGGGAAATGCGGCGCATCCCGTGAGGAGAAGTGTTGATATAAGCGAAATTATTGCTAAGAGCTTAAGGGTTGTTTTCATAAGACCTCCGGATAAAAGGAATTTTACTACATTTTACCATTTATAAAGGAAATAGTCAATGAAAAAAGAAAATTTTGGATATACGAGAGGGGAAAGGTGTACGGGAGGAGGTTTTATTTGCCACCAAACCACACGCGCGTATAAAAGTTTTTGGGGCGCCTTTTTTCAAAAAGGCGCAATCTCCCCCTACTCTCGCGTAAAGCCAACAAAAAACCTCCCCCGTTTGCTGTTGTGCTCCATTTTGTACGGAGGAGGTTTTTGTTAATTCTTAAAGCTTGTAACCGAGCCGTCCTTGAACCGGCGGCGGTTAGCCTTGTCGCCGGGGGAGTAGTAGAACTTATTCAGACCGAACGTGCCGTTCTTGACAAGCTCGTTTACGGTATCCTTGCTGTAAAAATACTGTGTAGCGGCACCTTTGGCGTTAGCCGAGTCGCTGCCGAGCGAGCCGATCGAGCCCTCGTCAAGCGGATGGATGATCGTGTTGTTTTTCCACTCGAAGCCGAGCCCGTTTTTGGTAGTCGTCGGTATCGCCTTGAGTATATGACGACGGTTATTCCAGAAGCGGTTGTTTTCAATAGAGCAGTTTACGTATTCTGCGGTGGTTTCGATTCCGCCGTAGAACGCGCACCATTCGTACTTCTGGTGGTTGTACGCCTTGAAGCCCGTGCCCGAGCCCGTAACGTAGTTATCGTAGAGGCGGCAGTTTTCGAGGCGAGCGTACGAGGTTTCGGTAGGATTCTGGGTAGTGGAGAGCCACACCTCAAGAGCCGCTTCGCGAAGCGCGTTTCCGTAGAACTCGATATTCTTTTCTATAACTATTTCGCCGTCTGCGAGCGTGCCCTGCCACTGAACGGTAGGACCGCAGTCAAAGCACTGATAGATATAGTTGTTATAAACATAGAAGCCGTCAGCCGCGCCGAAGATCTCGATGGCGTTACCGTATCTTCCCGTGTTGGCTGTGTTCGGATGCTGAACCGAGCCGCCTATCCATCCGAGCTCACAGTTGCGGACGGTGAGATTTTCGCACGAGCCTGCGCCCACACCGTGTGAGCCTGTGTAGAGGATACACCAGTTGTCGATGGTGACGTTCGAGTCGGCGGACACCGCGTTGCCGTACGTGCATATCTCAACGGATTCAAAGCGCCTGCCGGGGTTGCCCTCGCGCGAGTAGATATAGAGCGCCTTTTCGTTGTAATCGTGATAGTACATAAGGTCGGCGTTGGGTATCTCGTCCGCGATGGTCTTAAGATCGTGATAGTCCGCAAACGGACGAGAGGGGAAGAGCCAGGTGCTTAAGCCGTTGCCGACGAGGTTATCGCTTCCCGTATTGAGGGTCATATTCTCCGAATTTATCATAACTCGCATACCGTACGCCTCGCCGTTGTTGAATACAATGTTTCCAACGTCCTTGTCGCGCGGGATGGAAGCAGCGTATTTGTATACGCCGATAACGTCGGTCGACTCCCAGAGCCTGTAATTATCGGCTTCGACAGAGCCGAGCACGCGAGGCTTTGCGCCCTCGCCGTACGCCGAGTAGGTCACGCCCTCAAGACAGGTGAACTTTTCGTGCCATTCGCCGCCGCGCTCAAGAAGCACGACGTCGCCTGCCTTGATAAGTCCGTTTTCCTGCTCACGCATTACCTTTGTGAGAGTCTTCCACGGCGCGCTTGCCGAGCCGTCGTTTTGGTTGTTGCCCTTTTCGGAGGAAACGTACCATACCTTGCCGCCCGCAGCCACGGTCCACTCGTTCTTGGAGGAAAGTATCTTTTCGACTCTCTTGTCAAAGTCGGCATCGAATTTTTCGATAATTCCCTCGGGAGCTTCCGTGAAGTAGTTGTTTGTGTCGGTTACGGTAAGCCATACCTGTTGTCCCGAGGCGAGCTTGACTGCGGTGTGCTCGTAAGCCGAGGACATAATGTAGGGGTACGCCCAATGGTTTTCGTTTACGTCCGCAAAGCCCGCCACAGCGACCCTTTCAAAGCTGTCGCGGTCGGGGGTTCTGCCAAGCACCATACAAAGCACCTTTACGACCTCGGAGCGCTTGATGTAGCCCTCGGGGTCGAAGGTGTCGGCGGACTTTCCGTTGACGATGCCTGCGCTTGCCGCCGCCATTACCGCGTTATAGTGGATATGGTTTTCGGGAACGTCCTTGAAGCTTACCTTTTTGTCGGTGGCTTTTATCCAGCCCATCGAGTAGAGAAGCTCAACGAATTCGGCACGGGTTATCTTGTTGTCGGGATAGAAGTTGCCCGAATCCACCTTGAACGCACCGAGATATGAGTCGATGTATGCGATGTACTTGTAGTACCACGCGTTTTTATTTACGTCCTTGAAGCTTGATGAGCTCAGAGTATCTGCGGCGAGGGTCTCCTCTGCGACGATAAGTCTTGTGACTACCGTGCAAGCCTCGGCGCGTGTCATATTGTTGTCGGGGCCAAACTCAAATCCGTCATAGCCCTTGATGAACGGGAGGTAGGTGGTGACCCTGTTTGCCGCAACCTCTGCCGATATTTCGGCTTCGCGGCGGTTTCTTGCCACCGCGTCCTCGTCGGTCTTGTAAACGGCGGTGAGGGTGGTGTTTTTGGTTATTCTGAACGGGGTAGAGTGTATCTTTTCGCCGTCATCCCAGCCGACGAATATTTTTTCGTTTATGGTGGGCGCGGTTATAAAGGTGACGAGCGAGTCTTCGTAATATTCGGTAGTGCCGAGGCTCTTGCCGTCCTCGGTCAGAAACGAGAGATTGAATTTGAGTATCTCTGAGTCGAGCCCTCCGTATACATTGGCGTCGTCAATGTGCTGGAAGAAGCCGATATATTCAATGTCGAAGTATTCTTTTGATATGTTGTTGCCTGCCGAATACGCCCAGAGAGGCATACGGATATATTTTACGCCCGAGTCTGCGCTGACGTTTTCAAATTTCGCGTTTCCGCCGTAGTATCCGTCAAACTCGGAGAGGTCAAAGATAGCCTTTCTCCACTCGCCGTTGTTGATTATATCTGCGGTCAGACCCCAACAGCGCTCGTACTCGCCCGTTTGGTCGAGCTTGAGTCCTGCGTTAATCGGTACCGTCTGGTCGGTCGTGACCATATTCGTTCTGTAACGGATAACCATGATAGGGTAGTCCTTAACGTTAAAATCGGGTGAGATATCCTTAGCCGCGGCGTTTATGTCGTGGAAGTCAAGTCTTACGAACTGGTCCTTGTTGTTGGTTTTTGAGGTCACGCGCATATACGCAGGCTCTTCGCCCTCGGCCTTTTTATATGATCTGCCGTAGTCGGGGGTGTTGCGGAGCGCGGTGTTCATATAGTCTGCGTCGTAAATGATAAACGGCGTTTCCGAAGGGTCTGCCGGAGCCGCTTTGGGCGCGTCCTCGTTTGCCGTAACGGGCAGCGTGGGGACAAGCATCAGTACGCAGAGCAAAACTGACAAAAGCTTCAAGTATTTTTTCATATTTTGTTTCCTTTCTGAAGGGTTATTTACATAAATATGATAGCATTTTTGAAGATTGTTGTAAACGGCTCGAAACAAACCTTGTATGTTTGCATAAAATATTTTTCAAAAGTTGTAGGTGTGCACAAAAAAGACGCGCAAGGTTTGGAGAGAGTAAACATAGGTTTGGGCGAAATTTACAAAAAAGAGAAAGGATTTTTGGACGGGATGTCCCGACGCTTCGACGACACGGTTGCGATGAAATTTGCAAAGAGCTCTCTGCTTTATGTGAAAATGAAATCGTTTGTTTTTCACGCTATATGCGGTCTAATAGCGCATAATTAAGAGATGAAATTTGAAATTTCCGCTATAATTTTTACCAATGTCAGCGGTATGGATTGAGATTTCAATTTTTCGTGGGGCGGGGGCTTGCTCCCGCCGTTTGCAAACGGGACAGAGGACGTCGTCCCCTACGGAGCAAATTATAAATCTCCTGTAGGGGAGGGGTCTCCCCTCCCGTTCAAATCTGCACAGACGAACGGGTATGGGTTGAGATTTTACGGGCGATTCGTGAATCGCCCCTACAAAGCCTCACGCGCGCCTTGCCCGCGGGTGCTACCCGCACGCGCTGTATGCCTGTCGGGGCGTCCCGACCAAAAAAGCACCTGCTGATGCAGGTGCTTTTTGCTTACAGTTTTTTGTGAGGCTGACCCCAGCGGCGCTGATTTTCTATCTTACCGGGGGTGTAGTAGAAGTAGTTAAAGCCAAACGCGCCCGTGTCGAGAAGCGTTTTCAGAGTGTCCTCGGTGTAATAGTAGAGCTTTTCTCCCTTCGGGGGATCAAGCTCCTCTCCGAGAATACCGATTGAGCCCTCGTCCTTCGGGTGAATAATGACGTTGTTTTCCCATTTGAAGCCGTTGTACTTTTTTACCGACGAGGGAACAGACTTAAGAATGTGACGCTTTAAGCCCCAGAAGTAGTTGTGGTCTACGGTACAGTCGATGTAGGGAACGTTAGTCGCGCCCGCGCCGTAGAACGAGCACCACTCGGCGTTAGTCGTGTGGTTGTACGCCTTAAAGCCCGTACCCGAGCCTGTCACGAGATTGTTGAATATATGGCAGTTGATGAGCTTGAAGTAGGTGTTGTCGGTCATTGTTGAGCCGCTTGAATACCAGACCTCAAGACTTGCCTCGCGAATGACGTTATCAAAAAAATAAATGTCGCGCGAGACGTGCTTTTTGCCTTCCTCAAGCGTGCCACCCCACTGTGCAGTCGGCCCGCAGTCGAACGCCTGATACATATAGTTGTTGTAAACGTAGTAGCCGTCAGCCTTGCCGTATATCTCAACTGAGTTGCCGAAGCGGACTCTTACGTTTGTTTCGCCTTGAACGGCTCCGCCTATCCATCCTACCTCGCAGTTGCGGACGGTGAGGTTTTTACATGAGCCGGCGGAAACGCCGTGCGATCCGGCGTACTTGATGCAGAGGTTGTCGAGAGTAACGTCGCTGTATGCTATAACGCCGTGTCCCCTCACGCAAAGCTCAACAGACCAAAAGCGTTTACCGGGGTTACCCTCGCGGGAGTAAAGGTAAAGCTTTGAGCTTTCTCTGTCGTGGTAGTAGAAAAGGTCGGCGTCCGGAATTTCCTCGCCAATTTTTCCGAGCTCGTGATATTCTGTAAACGTACGGATGGGGAGCTCCCATTTTTTTATACCGTTTGAGTGAAGTCCCGTGTCGCCGACGTTCATAGTCACGTCCTCACGGTCGGATTTTATAATTCTCGCGCCGTAGCATTCACCCTCGTTAAATACGATGTTGCCGACGTCCTTTGTTGACGTGATCTGCTCGTTAAATACAAAGAGGCTTGGTACGTCGGTTTCAAGCCATTGTTCGGGGGAGTCAGCCTCGATAGAGCCGAGAATACGGGGCTTCTGACCCTCGCCGTAAGCCGAGTAGGTCACACCGGGCAGAGTCACGAGTCCGTGATGCCATTCGTCGCCGCGCTTGAAAAGCACGACGTCGCCAAACTTGACGGTGCCGTCCTTTTGCGCCTCGTGTAATTTTTCGATGGTTGCAAACGCGCACTTTTCGCAGGTGCCCTTGTTTGTATCGTCCCCATCGCTTGCGGAAATATAGAATACGCGGCCGTTTTCACCAAGCTCCCATTCGGACTCGGTGTTGAGAATCTCATTCTTTCTTACCGCCCAGACTTCCTCAAGCTTGTCGATGAGCTTTTCTGGGACGGGCTGCATAATAGCGATCTTTTCTTCAAACTGCTTTTTTTCTTCCGCGCAAAAGTCGGGAGCTTTGCTGATACGTCTGTTCATAACCTGACCTCCAATGCACTTTATATTCGGTTAACCTAATAGTAGCATAAAGGGGAGGGTTTGTAAATATAAAATCGGGCTTTTAGGAGAAGAAAAGAGGCGAATTTATGTGATTTTGGATACCGATAGTCGGGACGCCCCCGCAGGCAAGGCGCGCGGCCGACAAGGGTCGGCTCCCATACAGCGCGTGAGGATTTGTGGTAAGTGAAATCTCAACCCATACCCGTATGTCTGTGTAAAGTCGGACGGGAGGGGGAGACCCCTCCCCTACAAGAGAATTGTAATTTGCTCCGTAGTGGACGACGCCGTTTGCGAACGGCGGGCGTGTAGCCCCCGCCCTACAACCGAATTTCAAATCTCAACCCATACCGCTGACATTGGTAGAAATCCGAGTGGAGATTTGAAATATCACCTCTTAATTATGCGCTATTAGACCGTATATAGCGTGAAAAACAAATGTGTCGCGAGGGATTCAAAAGGGGCGGAGCCTCTTTTGCAGGAGGGTATTCTTAAAGGGAGGTATTGAGCCTCCCTTTAAGTGCCTCTTTGGTTCGTTTCTGTGCATACAGAAATGAACATCCCCGTCAAATTAACAATTTCACAAAACAAAAACACGTCCCAAACTCAATCACAACACAAACCACCACCATCACGACAACAAAAAAGGAAGCGGAAAATCCGCTTCCTTTTTATGAGGTAACTTTTTAATTAGCCAAGCTTAGCGTAGTTGATCTTGATACCGGGGCCCATTGTGGATGCGATAACGCAGCTCTTAATGTACTGACCCTTAGCAGCCGCAGGCTTAGCCTTGATGATTGCGCCTACGAGAGTGTCAAAGTTTTCAGCAAGCTTTTCAGCGCCGAAGGATGCCTTACCGATGGGGCAGTGGATGATGTTTGTCTTATCAAGACGGTACTCGATCTTACCTGCCTTAGCTTCCTTAACAGCTCTTGCAACGTTCATTGTTACCGTACCAGCCTTCGGGTTAGGCATAAGTCCCTTAGGACCGAGCACCTTACCGAGACGTCCGATAACGCCCATCATGTCGGGAGTTGCGATAATAACGTCGAATTCAAACCAGTTTTCTGTCTGGATCTTCTGAACGTAGTCTTCAGCACCAACGTAGTCAGCGCCTGCTTCTTCAGCAGCCTTAGCGAGATCGCCTCTTGCGAATACGAGAGTTCTTACGGTCTTACCTGTACCGTTAGGAAGAACAACCGCACCTCTGACCTGCTGGTCAGCGTGACGGGAGTCAACGCCGAGTCTGACGTGGATTTCGATGGTTTCATCGAACTTAGCCTTTGAAGTCTGGCAAACGAGAGCAAGTGCTTCTGCCGGATCGTAAAGCTTAGCTTTTTCTATAAGCTTAATGCTGTCCTGATATTTCTTACCCATTATACTGTGCCTCCTTCTCAGTCAACAACTTCAACGCCCATGCTGCGTGCGGTACCTGCGATCATGCTGTTAGCGGTATCGATGCTGCCTGCGTTGAGGTCTGCCATCTTAGTTGTAGCGATCTGCTTGAGCTGTTCGCGTGTTATCTTAGCAACCTTAGTCTTGTTGGGGGTTGCGGAAGCGGTTTCGATGCCGCAAGCCTTCTTGATAAGCACGGGAGCAGGGGGAGTCTTAGTGATGAATGTGAAGGAACGGTCAGCGTAAACTGTGATAACAACAGGGATGATAAGACCCATATCGTTCTTTGTTCTTTCGTTGAATTCCTTGGTGAAGTTAGGGATCGCAACACCGTACGCACCGAGAGCTGGACCTACCGGGGGAGCGGGAGTTGCCTTTCCTGCGGGCAGCTGAAGCTTGATGTAGCCCATAATTTTCTTTGCCATTTTAATACACCTCCATGTGGTACTTAATCGGGAGCATTAAAGAATTTTACTCCCTCCCACTTGTCGCCTTTATATAAAAGACGGAAAGTTTAATTTGCGAGCTTAACGCTCTTAGTGTCGAGCTCGAACGGAGTTTCGCGTCCGAACATATTGACCAGAACCGTAACCTTTTCGAAGTCAGGAGAAATGTCCTGAACCTTTCCGCTGTTACCCTGGAACGCACCGTCAATAATAGTAACGGTATCGCCCACCTTGAAGCTAACTGCGAGCTTAGGCGTGCTTTCTTCAACGCCGAGAGCCGCAACCTCTGCCTCAGACAGGGGAACGGGCTTGGATCCGGGTCCAACAAAGCCGGTAACACCGCTGATGTTTCTGACGATATGCCAGGTTTCGTCCGACATTATCATCTTTATCAGCACGTAACTCGGGAAAATCTTGTTTTCGACCTGCTTTTCCTTGTCGCCATCCTTTTCGATAACGATCTCGACAGGAACTCTTACGTCAACGATCTTGTCGCTGATACCGCGATTTTCCACGATCTTTTCAAGGTTAGTCTTAACCTTGTTTTCGTATCCGGAATATGTGTGAGCAACGTACCATTTAGCTTCGTTACTCTGTTCGTAGAATTCGTCAATAAATGCCATTTAATCCACCTTTTTCAGCATATCCGTACTAATTTGCTCAGCCTATAAGGCTTCCGAGCGCTACGAGACCCTGGTTTACACCGAAGTCAACGACGCCGACAACAACAGCGATAACGACCGCACATACGAGTACGACCCAAGTGTTGTTTATTGTCTGCTTTCCGCTTGACCACGAGATCTTTTTCATCTCGCTTCTGTACTCACGGAAGAACTTTGCAACCTTCTGTGTAAAAGGAGTCTTTGCGGGCTTATTTGATTTTGTTGCAGCCATTTTTCTGACCTCCCGCTTACTTTGTTTCTTTGTGCAGAGTGTGCTTACGGCAATGTCTGCAGAACTTGTTCATTTCAAGTCTGTCAGGATCATTTTTCTTGTTCTTTTTCGTGTCGTAATTTCTCTGTTTGCACTCACTGCACGCTAAAGTGATCTTAACTCTCATATTTTCGGCACCTCCCGATAAATTTAGGCAGAGCGTGCGGCTTTGCCTATTGATGTTACCTCCCTCTGACAAGTCTTCGTGCCGAAACGGTGTTACCGATACGCATTTTCGGGCACAAAAAAAGAACCCTCGACAGAGGTAGAGTCAGTATATCACAGATTTGTCCCGTTGTCAACAGTTTTGCGAAATTTTCTATATATATAATGAAAAAAAGAGAAGCTCCTCGGTGTGGGAGCTTCTTTTTTGAGGCATCGGGATGTCAGTCGCGTGAGATGATCTCGTTTCTTTCTCTGAAGAGAAGAGAGATGCACCAGATGCCGCAAAGACCGACTACCGTGTAGATGATACGGCTGATAAGTGCCGCCTGACCACCGCCTATCCAGGCAACGAGGTCGAAGCCGAACAGACCGATGCTGCCCCAGTTGAGAGCTCCGATAATAACGAGTATAAGTGCTATTCTGTCGAGCATTTTGTTTTCACCTTTCCGAAAACTATGCCGTTTTGCCGGCGTTTGCCGCCATCAAAACGCGTCCTCTGAATTTGTTTATTACCGTGCGGGTGCGCGGTTTATGAGTAGTTTGCTCTCGTTTTGGGGATTTTATTCATTTTGAGGGAGAAAAGATGAAAGAATGTGGGTGTGGGGGGAGTATGACCTGATGTTGTTTGATAAAATCGTTTGTTTACGGGGGT
>JAZNNG010000062.1:0-11236 GCA_045580165.1 Eubacteriales bacterium | reverse complement strand
TATCGGTTTGGTGGGGTATGGGTCGAGATTTGAAATTCTCTCGTAGGGGAGGGGTCTCCCCCTCCCGTCCGAAATTGCACATATGAACGGGTATGGGTTGAGATTTTACGGGCGATTCGTGAATCGCCCCTACAAATCCTCGCGCGCTGTATGGGAGCCGACCCTTGTCGGCCGCGCTGTTTGCCCGTCGGGGCGCCCCGACCGAGGGGGATTCCAAAGGGGTGTAACCCCTTTGTGCCGTTTCAAGGAAGGGTTCCCGTAGGGAAACCCAATCGGAAGGGTTTTCCTCGGCGGTTCTTTGGTTCGTTTCTGTCCGTACAGAAATGAACAAGCCAATTCAACTTTTCCCCAAACTAAATCAGGTCATAAAACCTATCCAAACACAAACTACCCTCACCTTAAGGAGTGATATTTATGTTAATCAAAACCGCAGAAATCCTATGCGTCGGCACAGAGCTTTTAATCGGTGACATTATCAACACCAACGCCGCTTTTATTTCAAAGCGGCTCGCCGAAATGGGCATAAATCAATATTATCAGGGCGTAGTCGGCGACAATCCCGAGCGCTTGAAGGCAGCGCTGAACGAAGCGCTTGAGAGAAGCGACGTCGTAATCACAAGCGGAGGACTCGGCCCCACCTACGACGACCTCACCAAGGAAACCGCCGCGGCGGCTCTCGGCAGAGGACTTCACGAGGACAAGGACGCGCTCGACGCCATTCGCATCTACTTCGAGCGCACCGGCAGAGTTATGACCGACAACAACAAAAAGCAGGCTCTCATCCCCGACGGCTCCACCGTTTTTATGAACAAAAACGGCACCGCGCCCGGCGTCGCTATCGAGGACTTTGAGCGCGGCAAGATAATAATAATGCTCCCGGGTCCGCCCCGTGAGCTTGAGCCGATGTTCACCGACTCTGTAATGCCGTATCTTTCCAAATTCACCGAAACGGTGTTATTCAGCCGCAACATCAACATTTTCGGACTCGGCGAGTCGGCAGTCGAGAGCATTCTCGTCAATATTATGACCAACTCAACAAACCCCACCGTCGCGCCCTACGTAAACACGGGCGAGGTCAGACTCAGAGTGACGGCGCGCGGCAAAAGCCGTGACGAATGTATCGCCCTCTGCGACGAAACGGTTGAAAAAATAAAATCGACCGACGTCGCGCCGTACATTTACGGCATCGACGCAGATTCTCTCGAAAACGCGCTTTTTGAAACGCTGAGGAAGAAAAATCTCACCTTCGGCAGCGCGGAAAGCTGCACGGGCGGTCTTATCGGCAAGAGAATGACCGACCTTGCAGGCGTGTCAAGCGTGTATTTCGGCACAATCGTTTCATACGACAACAGCGTCAAGGAAAAGCTACTCGGCGTGCCCGCAGAGGTGCTCAGGACTCACGGCGCGGTGTCGGAGGAAACGGCGGCGCTTATGGCGCGCGGTGCAAGGCTCGCGCTGGGTGTTGATATCGCCGTCAGCACGACGGGAATCGCAGGTCCGGGCGGCGGCACGGACGAAAAGCCCGTCGGACTCGTCTACGTCGGCGTTTCAACCAAAAACGGCGAAAAGGTAATAAAATTAAACCTCGCGCCCGGCAGAAAGGCGCGCGATTACGTTCGCTACGTGGCGGCAAGCAACGCGCTCTCACTTGCGAGAGAAGCGGCAGAAAATTTAAGTAAATAACCGCAAAAAGCGGAAAACAATATAATTTCGGAGGACAAAATGAAAGCACTTGAACTCAAAGCAAAAATAAACGACAACGGTTTTAAGGACATCTTTACCGTACTCTACGGCGAGGAAAATCTCGCCGCAGCCAACGCGCGCTACATAAAAGCGGTAGACGACTTCTGCGGCGTATTCGGCGCAGACCGCGACCTCGAGCTCTTCTCGGTTGCGGGAAGAAGTGAGATCTCGGGCAACCACACCGACCACAACTTCGGTAAGGTCATCGCCGCTTCCATCGACCTTGACATCATCGCAGTCGCATCAAAGCGCGACGATATGATGATAAACATCAAGAGCGAGGGCTTCCCCATCGACGAGGTCGACGTGTCAGACCCCACTCCCGACGAAAAGAAGTTCTACTCCTCGAGCTCGATAATATCGGGTATGGTACGCGGCTTCTTGAACAACGGCTACGCGGTAGGCGGCTACGATGCGTACACCACCTCCAACGTGTTTAAGGGAAGCGGACTTTCCTCAAGCGCGGCGTTCGAGGATATGGTAGGTAATATTCTTAACCACTTCTACAACGGCGGCAAGGTTGAAAACCCCGAGATCGCAAAGATCGGACAGGACGCCGAAAACGTATTCTTCGGTAAGCCCTGCGGTCTTATGGACCAGACCGCGTGCGCTGTCGGCGGCTTCGTTGCCATCGACTTCAAGGACCCCAAGAACCCCATCATCGAAAAGCTCGACTTTGACCTTACGGGCGCAGGCTACTCGCTCTGCATCGTAAACACGGGCGGAAATCACGCCGACCTCAACGACGATTACGCGTCGGTTCCTGCAGAAATGAAGGGCGTTGCGGCTCACTTCGGCAAGCCCGTTCTCCGTGAGGTCGAGGAAGCCGACATCATCGCGGCTATCCCCGAGCTTCGTGAAAAGTGCGGCGACCGTGCTATTATGCGTGCGCTCCACTTCGTAAACGAAAACAAGAGAGTTGCGGCCCAGACCGAGGCGTTAAAGCGCGGCGACCTTGCAGGCTTCTTTGAGGGCGTTCACGCGTCGGGCAACTCCAGCTTCAAGTATCTCCAGAACGTATACACCACAAAGAACGTTACCGAGCAGGGACTTTCCCTCGCGCTCTGCCTTGCCGAAAGAGTTCTCGCGGGTCGCGACGCGGCTTGGCGTGTTCACGGCGGCGGCTTTGCGGGAACCATTCAGGCGTTCATCAAAAACGAGGACATCGCCGACTTCAGACGTGTTCTTGACGGTGCGTTCGGCGAAGGCGCTACCACGGTGCTCAAGGTTCGTCCCTTCGGCGCTATCAAGGTATCGTAATGAAGAAAAATTCCGTCAAGGAGTCCGACCCGAGGCAGAAAACAAACGCAAAGCGCGCGATTGCCGTTATACTGCTTTGTATCCTCTTTCTCGCAGTCTACTTCACGGTGATGTCGTTTGAGATCGCGAGTGGGTACGAAACAAGCATAATAATGCAGGTGTACGCGTATGCGGATGCGGCTCTCTTATTTGCCTTTCTCATTCTCAATCTCGGCTTCACAAGCGGAAAAATGACGGCGGATATGTTTTCAAGCGAGCTCTCTCGCGAGAAGGCTGAAAAACGCGCCGCCACAATAAACCGCAACAAAGATATCGCCAAGGGCTTGCTCTTTTTTATAATTCCAATCACATTTACGCTTTTCGCGGACGTGCTGCTTCTTTTCTGGGGCGACAAGCTCTCGGCTATGTTCGACGGACTTATGTCAGCGTTTAAGTAAAACCAAAGGATAACACAAAATGTCTGAATTCAGGGCTTTTACCCTATTTTCCGGTTCAAGCGGCAACTGCACCTATATAAAGGCGGGTGACACCGAGCTTCTCATTGACGCAGGCGTGTGCGAAAAAGCCATCGCCGCCTCTCTCTCGTCGCTCGGCACGTCGCTTGACAACATATCGCATATTTTTATAACCCACGATCACTCGGACCACACACGCGGTCTTGAAATCGTTTGCAAAAAGCACTCGCCCACGGTGCACATCACCGAGGGCTCTGCCCGTGTCACTCTTGACTCGGACAAAACGCCTCACCTGTGCGAGAGGGCGGCAATTCACCCTCTGAGCTTTTCGGTCGAGCTCGGCGAGGTCACGGTTTCGTCCTTTGCGACTCCCCACGACAGCGCCGCCTCGGTCGGCTACGTGGTCGAGTACAGGGGCTACAAGCTCGGCTTTGCAACCGACGTGGGTCACATCAGCGATACGGTCAGAGAAAGTCTGCTCGGCTCAAACGCCGTCGTGCTTGAATCCAATCACGATCCCGAGATGCTTATCGAGGGACCCTACCCCGATTTCCTCAAGCGCAGAATACTCTCGGACAAGGGACACCTATCAAACGACAACGCCGCCGAGCTTGCGGCGTATCTTGCCGAAAACGGCACCAACCGCTTTGTTCTCGCTCACCTGAGTGAGCAGAACAATATCCCCGAGCTTGCGTTTGCGTCTGCGCTATCGGCACTCGGTGATATTGAAACGAGAGGTATCCGCCTCGCCATCGCCGAGGTGGACTCTCCCACGATGCTTGTCAATTTCACGCGGAGGGAAGAATGAATATTCACGTTATTTGTGTCGGCGCGCCCAAGGAAAGCTTTTTCGTTGAAGCCGCCGCAGAGTACGAAAAAAGGCTCAAGGCTTACTGCAAGGTAAATACCGTTCAAATCAAGGACGAGCGACTGTCCGACAAGCCGTCGGACGCGGAAATTGCCGCCGCGCTCAAAAAGGAGGGCGAGAAAATCCTCGCCGCGCTCCCCTCTCGCGCATACAAGATCGCTATGTGCGTCGAGGGTAAGCAGATGCCGAGCGAAAAATTCGCGGATATGCTCCAGAACGTCCAAAATAACGGATTTTCCGACGTCGCCTTTATAATCGGCGGCTCGTTCGGGCTCTCCGACGAGGTCAAAGCCGCCTGCGACTTCCCCCTCTCGGTCTCACAGATGACCTTCCCACACCGTATGATGAAATTCATTCTCCTCGAACAAATCTACCGCGCTATGAACATTCTCGGCGGCGGAAAATACCATAAATAAAGTTGGCTTTACGCTTTTGAGGGGTTATGCCGCTTTTTTCAAAAAGCGGCGCAAAAAGCTTTAATCAGCGCGAATACGCGGTCTTCGCGTGGGTAAGGGGACTATATTAGTCCACACTCTGAATTATATCGGTTTGGTGGGGTATGGGTCGAGATTTGAA
This sequence comes from Eubacteriales bacterium, assembly GCA_045580165.1. Taxonomy (GTDB): domain Bacteria; phylum Bacillota; class Clostridia; order Oscillospirales; family CAG-272; genus UBA4717. The sequence continues at coordinate 6,334 of JAZNNG010000062.1, read as the reverse complement.
ATTCTCTCGTAGGGGAGGGGTCTCCCCCTCCCGTCCGAAATTGCACATATGAACGGGTACGGGTCGAGATTTCACTCACCACAAAACTACATGCGCTGTTTGCCCGCGGGTGCTACCCGCCGCGCCCCTTTGGTTCGTTTCGTCTCGTGACGAAATGAACACCCCCGTTAAACAAACAATTTCGTCAAATCAAAATCATATCACAAAACCCACCAAAACAAAAAACTCTCCCAAAAGGAAACTCACAAATGAAAGAAGTATTATTACTCAAATACGGCGAGCTCATACTTAAGGGCGCCAACAAAAACGTCTTTGAATCCGCTATGCTGCGCGATATCAAGCACAAGCTCAAGCCTCACGGAAAATTCACCGTCATCAAGGCTCAAAGCACTGTTTTCGTTGAGCCCGAGGACGATTACTGCGATATTGACGGCGCTCTTGAGGCGTGCCAGAGAGTGTTCGGAATCGCTTCCATCTGCCGCGCCGCAGTGTGCGATAAAAACATGGACGTTATTCTCGAAACCGTAAGTGAATACATCCCGAAATATCTCGTCGGATACAAGACCTTCAAGGCTGACGCAAAGCGAAGCGACAAGGCGTTTCCCCTCAAATCACCGCAGATAGCGGCAGAGGTAGGCGGTGCGGTGCTTCAGAGTGTGCGCGGCATCAGAGTCAACGTGAATAACCCCGACGTCACGGTAATGGTAGAGATCCGCGAGCGTTACGCTTACGTTCACGCAGGTAAATTCCCCGGCGCGGGCGGTATGCCCGCTTACTCAAGCGGCAGAGGACTTCTTCTCCTCTCGGGCGGTATCGACAGCCCCGTTGCAGGCTTTATGATGGCAAAGCGCGGCGTCGAGATCGAGGCTCTCCACTTTGAAAGCTTCCCGTACACGAGTGAGCGCGCGCGCGAAAAGGTGCTTGAGCTTGCCCGCATCCTCACCGACTACACGGGCAAAATGAAGGTGCATATCATCTCGCTGACAAAAATCCAAGAGGAGCTCAAAAACAACTGCGACGAGGACTACTTTACCCTGCTTTTGCGCCGTTATATGATGCACCTTGCCGAGCGGGTTGCAAACAAGCTCGGCTGCAAGGCGGTCATTACGGGCGAAAGTCTTGCTCAGGTGGCAAGTCAGACAATGAACGCGCTTGCCGTGACCGATAACGCGATAAATATGCCCGTGTTCCGTCCCGCCATCGGTATGGACAAGGAGGAGATAGTCAGAATTGCCCGTAAGATCGGCACGTTTGAGACCTCTATCCTTCCCTTTGAGGACTGCTGCACGGTGTTCACTCCCCGTCACCCCCGCACCAAGCCCGAGCTTGAAAAGGTGCTTGTCGAGGAAAACAAGCTCGACTTCAAGGCTCTCGCCGACGATGCGTTTGACAGTATGTATACCGTCGAGGTGGGCGGCGAATAATCGCCGTTTCTCGTAAAACGCGTCCTTTTGTCAAAAACTTACCGTCCCATTTGCACGTTGGCTATTGACAAAAGCGTAAAAATTAGTTACAATTACTATGTGTAAGTGTATGATGAGAATACTATGTTCTTTGTATATATAATTACATATAAAATATTGCTGAAAATTCAAAACCAAATTTAAGGAGGTGTAGAAATTTGGAACCCATTGCAATAGTAATATCGGCTGTTGCTCTTATAGTCGGTCTCGGACTTGGCTTTGGCGGCGGTGTAATATACCGCAAAAAGGTTGCTGAAGCTGAAATAGGATCGGCAGAGGAGCAGGCTAAAAGAATAGTCGATGACGGCTTTAAGGAAGCGGAAACTCTCAAGAAAGAGGCTCTGCTTGAAGCAAAAGAAGAGATCATCAGACAAAGAAACGAATCCGAGCGAGAAATGAAGGAGCGCAGAAGCGAGCTTTCAAAGCAGGAGTCGCGCGTTGCTAAGCGTGAGGAAACGCTTGAGCGCAAGATCGAAAGCCTTGAACAGAAGGAAGAGGTCCTCGCTCAGAAGATCAAGGACAACGAAACCTCGGCTCTTGAGCTTGAAAGACTCAAGAAGGCAGAGCTTTCCAACCTTGAGCGCATTTCGGGTCTTACCGCAGAGCAGGCTAAGGCCGAGATAATTTCAAAGCTCGACGAGGAGATCACACACGAAAAGGCTATGCGCCTTGCGGAATACGAGCAGGAATTCAAGGACGAGGCTGACGAAAAGGCAAAGAACATTCTCGCGCTCTCAATTCAGCGCTGTGCCGCAGACCTTGTTTCCGAGGCTACCGTTTCCGCGGTAACACTCCCCAACGATGAAATGAAGGGTCGTATCATCGGACGCGAGGGACGTAACATTCACGCTATCGAGGCTATGACGGGTGTTGACCTTATCATTGACGACACTCCCGAAGCCATCACACTTTCAAGCTTTGACCCGATTCGCCGCGAGGTTGCGAGAATCGCGCTTGAAAAGCTTATCGGTGACGGACGTATCCATCCCGCACGCATCGAAGAAACTGTTGAACGCGCACGCCGCGAGGTTGACGCGGTCATCAAGCAGGCGGGCGAGCAGGCTACCTACGAAACGGGTATCCACGGTCTTGCTCCCGACCTTATAAGACTTCTCGGACGTCTTAAGTACCGTACAAGCTACGGTCAGAACGTGCTTAACCACTCGATAGAGGTCGCGCTTCTCTCGGGTATGATAGCAGACGAGCTCGGAGTTGACAGTATGGCGGCTAAGCGCGCGGGTCTTCTCCACGATATCGGTAAAGCGCTCACACAGGAGATCGAGGGCTCTCACGTACAGCTCGGCGTTGACATCGCCAAGAAGTACAAGGAGAACGCAGAGATCATCCACGCTATCGAGGCTCACCACGGTGACGTTGAGCCCACAACCATTACGGCAATCATCGTACAGGCGGCAGACGCTATTTCAGCGGCACGTCCCGGTGCTCGCCGTGACCACCTTGAAAACTACATCAAGAGACTCCAGAAGCTTGAGGAGATCACCAACAGCTTCAAGGGTGTTGAAAAATCCTTTGCAATTCAGGCAGGACGTGAAATACGCATAGTCGTTAAGCCCGACGAAATAAACGACGAGCAGATGATACTTACTGCAAGAGAAATCGCCGCTAAGATCGAAAGCGAGCTTCAGTATCCCGGACAGATCAAGGTAAATCTCATAAGAGAAAGTCGAGTTATAGATTACGCGAAGTAATCTGACGGGATTTTCAATAGATATATATATAGAGCAAGTAAAGCATATTCCAATGCAAAGCATTGAGTGTATATATCAAAATTAAAGACGGACTGTCCGCAAGTGCGAGGCAGTCCGTTTGTTTCAAGGAAAATCGACCTGATTTTTATTGGCGAAAGTTTGGATTGGTTTGTCACTTTCTGTATGCACAGAAAGTAACCAAAGAGGCATTTAAGGAAACCCTTTCGATTGGGTTTTCTTTAGAATTCTTCCTTAAAACGACACAAAGGGATAAACCCCTTTGGAAACCCTCGCGACACGGTTATTTACACGCTATGTGAAATCGTGGGCGCATAATTTTGCTTTGCGATAAAATTTCAAGTTTCACCGTAGGGGAGGGGTCTCCCCCTCCCGTCCGAAATTGCACATATGAACGGGTATGGGTAGAGATTTCACCTACCACAAATCCTCACGCGCGCCTTGCCTGCGGGGGCGTCCCCGCCCCTTTGGAATCCCTCGCGACACGTTTGTTTTTCACGCTATGTGAAATTGTGGGCGCAGCGGGTAGCCCCGCGGGCAAACAGCGCGTGAGGTCATACAGAAAATAAAATCTCAACCCATACCGCTGACATTGCCGAAAATTTGAGTAGAGATTTGAAATTTATTTGTAGGGGTCGGCGCCTCGACGACCCGTTTCCGTAGGGGAGGATATTATCCTCCCGTCCGAATTTGCACAGGCAAACGGGTATGGGTCGAGATTTCATTTGCCACCAAACCACACGCGCGCCTTAAAGTTTTTGCGCCGCTTTTTTCAAAAAGCGGTAGGAGGTTATCGTTTGAATAATATAATTAATTCGCTATGCGAAAAATATAATATCAAAGCCGAAGAAGGCTGCGAAATGTCCGCGCATACCACCTTCAAGATCGGCGGCAAGGCAAAGCTTGCACTCTTCCCTCTCGACACGGAAGCGTTTGTTGGCGCGCTCAACGCACTGACGAATGGCGGGGTAAAATTTATGACCGTCGGTAACGGCTCAAATCTCCTCTTTGCAGACGAGGGATTTGACGGTGTAGTGGTAATTACCACTCAGATGAAGGATATAAGAACAGACGGCAATATGGTGCTCGCCGAGGCAGGCGCACCGCTTACAAAAACGGCGGCAGTGGCGCGCGATGCGTCGTTGACAGGCCTTGAGTTCGCTTACGGTATCCCCGGAAGCATAGGCGGCGCAATATATATGAACGCAGGCGCGTATGACGGCGATATCTCGCAGGTGCTTGTGTCCTGCCGCGCCTACGATACGGTCGACAAGAAGATCGTGACCTTTGACAACACGGGCTGTGACTTTTCCTACCGCAACAGTATTTTTGAAAAAAGCGGCGTGAGATACCACATAATCGACGCGGCGTTTGAGTTAACACAGGGAAACAAAGCCGAGATCTCGGCCAAAATGGACGACCTTATATCAAGACGGCGCGAAAAGCAGCCGCTTGACTACCCAAGTGCAGGAAGCGCGTTCAAAAGGCTTGACGGCTACTATACCGCAAGGCTTATCGACGAGGCAGGGCTCAAGGGATACAGAGTCGGCGGTGCCAAGGTCAGCACAAAGCACGCAGGCTTTATCATAAACGCAGGCGGTGCCACGGCAAAGGACGTGCGCGAGCTGATAGCGCATATAAAAAAGGTCATTTTTGAAAAATACGGACTTAATATCGAAGAAGAAATAAGAATAGTTTGACCCGAGAGGAAAAAATATGAAATTCGTAATAATAACGGGAATGAGTGGCGGCGGAAAATCAAGAGCCTCCGATATACTTGAGGACGCAGGCTACTACTGCATTGACAATATGCCTGCGGGACTTATCCCCGACTTCGCTTCACTGTATAGCGGAGCAATGAGAAACAAGGACGTTTCATTCACGATAGACGTGCGCGGTGAAAACGACTTCAACACTCTGTTTTCGAGCATTGAGTCACTCAAGCGTGACGGTCACACCTGCAAAATAATTTTCGTCGAGTGTTCGACCGAGGTGCTTATCAACAGGTACAAGGAAACAAGGCGTATGCACCCTCTCGTGTCCGATACGGGAATGAGCATCAGCGACGCAATAAACAAGGAGCGAGAAATGCTCTACGCAATAAAGGATAGCGCGGACGTAGTCATCGACACGTCCAAGACCAACCTTGCACAGCTTCGTGACAGAGTGCTTGCGGCGGTAAAGAAGGACGTCGGCGACGGAATCTTTATAAACTGTATGTCGTTTGGCTTCAAGCACGGCGCGGCGGTGGAGGCAGACCTCGTCTTTGACGTAAGGTGCTTCCCGAACCCCTTTTACATACCCGAGCTCAAGCACAAAACGGGACTCGACAGTGAGGTGCGCGACTTTGTTTTCTCGAGTGACGAAACAAAGGCGTTTGTAAAGAAGCTTTTTGAGATGGTGGATATGCTTTTGCCTTTATACGTGAATGAGGGAAAGCATCAGCTTACCGTAGCGCTTGGTTGCACGGGCGGAAAGCATCGCTCGGTTGCTATTGCCGAGGCGTTGCGTGCACACTTGTTTGAGAGTGGGTACAAGGCGGTGTCATTCCACAGAGATATAGCAAATTAAAACAGACAAACGGGTATGGGTGAAGATTACACTTGCCAAAAATCAAAATGCGCTGAACAAAGTTTTTTGCGCGCTTTTTTACAAAAATAATACCCTAATTATTACAAGCAAACGGGTATGGGTGGAAATTACACTTGCCAAAAAGTTAAATGCGCTGAACAAAGTTTTTGCGCCGCTTTTTTCAAAAAGCGGCAAAGGTGCGAAGCACCGTAATAAAGAAAATTGAACGGTTTTTATTTGATAAAATCGTTTGTTTACGGGGGTGTCCTTTTCTGTACGGACAGAAAAGAACGAAAAGATCCGTTCAAGAGGGGATTCGAGACCCCCTCTTGAAAATCTCCCTCCTCGCCAAAGGGATGCTCCCTTTGGAAACCCTCGCGACACGTTTGTTTTTCACGCTATGTGAAATCGTGGGCGCATAATTTTGTTTGGGATAAAATTTCAAGTTTCACCGTAGGGGAGGGGTCTCCCCCTCCCGTCCGAATTTACACAGACGAACGTGTACGGGTTGAGATTACACTTGTCGAAAAGTTAAATGCGCTGAACAAAGTTTTTGCGCCGCTTTTTTCAAAA
>JAZNNG010000061.1:0-62695 GCA_045580165.1 Eubacteriales bacterium | reverse complement strand
TGGTGGGAACAATAGGGCTCGAACCTATGACCCTCTGCTTGTAAGGCAGATGCTCTCCCAGCTGAGCTATGCTCCCATTTGCCACAGGTTTTCCTGCGACTTTGATATTATATCACGGCACACACGTTTTGTCAACAACTTTTTTCAAAAAAATAAAAAAAGTTTTTCTCTTCCCCTTTTTCGCCATTTTGTACCCCTTTTATCCATGCTCATTTAATATTATTGCACAAAATTGCACACTATATGATTGACAAATCAAGTTTTATAAGCTACAATATTACCGTGGAAATATATGAAAAGGAGTTAATAATATGAAAAAAGTAAACATTATGCTTTCAACTATAAACGACGTTAAGGATTTCGTAAACGCCGTTACTATGTTCAACGGTGAAGCTGATCTTTCAAGCGGTCGTTACGTTGTTGACGCTAAATCCATAATGGGTATCTTCAGCCTTGATCTTTCAAGCCCCATTACCCTTACTATTCACAGCGACAACGCAGATTCTCTTATCGAAAGAGTAAAAAATTATATCGTTGACTAACCGCAAAGCTAAAAGGCGGAGAGAAGAAAATCTTCTCTCCGCCTTTTTTATTTATCAGTTATAGAGCTTAGGGCAGTTCGGATGGACGAAGCCTCCCACCTTTCCGTATTCAACGAGCGACTCGGGACCTGCCGACTTTATTCTCTCGGTCAGCTCTGCGGCGCTGACGTTTGCAGCAAGCTCTGCTCTGACGTACGGAACTCGCATCATAAGCGATGCGAGAGCGCGCTTGTGTCCGTCGACAATGTAATTATAGTTATCGATACAGGTTACGAAAATCGGGGCAAATATATACTCCTTGTCCTTGGCGATCTCGTCGGTAATTCCGTAAAACCTTATAGACTTTATTTCCTCTGCCGACACCGTCGGATAAAGAGATTTCGGAGAAAAGTACATCTTCCTCTTATAGTTGTCTGGGTTCTCGCAGAACTCTGCGTACTCGTTTGCAACAAGCTTACAGATGTTATCGGGAGTTTCGTAGGAGGTATCTACTATGAGGTCATAGTTCGAGTAATCGAGGTTATCTGTACCGTATATCTCCTTAAAGCGTTTGTTTTCAACCATACTTCTGAGAATAAGCTTTTCGCAGGCCTCATTTACGTCGGCGTAGGTTTCCTCCGCGCCGCGCGGATTTGCCATTACGCGCATCGCCGCTATCTGCGGATCGATGGTAAAAAATACGCGGAAGGAGTTTTTCGCAAAGTGCCACGCCATACGCGAATCGAAAAGCAGCTTATCCTCTGCTCTGTCTACCGATATACGGGTCACCTCGTCGTCGATCATATGATCATACTTGGTGTCCTTTGACATCATCTGATTCATTTCGAGCGTGCTTACTCCGAAGCTTCTTGCGAGCTCACGCTGAATCTTACCCGTTGAGTAAATTTCAAAGCCGTGACGTTCTGAAAGAAGGTTTGCTATGGTTGATTTTCCGCTTCCGAGTTTTCCTGCGAGTGTTATGTGCATTTGTCTTCTCCTGGTTAGTGCTAAAGCATAATGATAATATTATACCACATATTTTTACAAATGCAAGAGGGTGAATGGGGGTTTTTGATTTTTTGTTCAACAAAACCGTTTGCTTGATAAAATCGTCTCGAGCATCAACAAAAGGCGGGGGATCACCCCCGCCATACGTTATTATTTTATTTTCGTCTACGTTAGCTCAAACCAGAACGTAGTGCCGACACCCTCCATACTCTCGACACCGTACCTTGCGCCGTGGAGCTCGAGTATGCTTCTGACTATTGAGAGCCCGAGACCCGTGCCGATATTGCCGCGCTTGTGGACCTTGTCTACCTTATAGTATCTGTCCCAGATGTACGGGAGGTCCTCTTTGGCTATACCTCTGCCCGTGTCCGTGACCTCGATTCTGACAAAGCTGTAATCGGGCGACACCGTTTGCTTGACCGTGATGCATCTATCCTCTCCCGTATGATTTATCGCGTTGATGAGGAGATTGTAGACCACCTGAAGTATTCTTGTTTCGTCGGCGCAAACTATCGCCTCACTGTCGCAGATAAAGTCGATATCGAAGCCCAGGGCGGTGCTCATACGGTTTATTCTGTCTATTGCCGCCTCGACGGTTGAGGTAAGATTGAATTTGCTTTTGTTAAGCTCGGTCACCTTAGCTCCGAGCTTGGATAAATCCATAACGTCGTTTACGAGTGACGAAAGTCTTTTTGCTTCATCAATTATTACCTGCAGATTTTCCTTTGTCATCTCGCCCGGAATATCCTGCATCATCTCCGCGCATCCCGTTATCATAGTAAGCGGAGTTCTGAGGTCGTGGGAGATGTTTGCAATTAGCTCCCTTTGCAGACGGTCGGTCTTTGACAGCTCGTCTGCCGCGAAGTTTAGTGAATCGGCAAGCTCGCTGCTCTCCTTGTACTCTCCGCCCGAAAATCCGACGTCATAGCTGCCGTGTGCAAGCTTTTTTGCCTGTGCCGACATTTTCGTTATGGGCGCGGAAATAAATCTCGCCATAAAGAACGAGAGAATGACCGCAACGACAAGCAGGATAATAACTATTATGATAAGCTCGGTCTGAAGTGTGTTTTTCGTAGCGGTAACGGGCGCAGTGGTGGTGTTCATAAAAATGACCATATCCTCGCCGTACTTTTCACTGTATTTGACCGAGGTGAGGATTATGCTATCACCCATTCCGCCGTCGGTCTCGGGCACGTCGCCCTCGTACTTTGACGGATTGTAGCTTCCGTTACTGAAGCCGTGGCGCGGCATCACCGTAACGCTTCTGCCGCCCTCTCCGACCGCCTTATCGTAATATCTGTAAAGCACGTCGCCCGGCATATTGTGTATAACGCAATCCCTTAAAATATGCGACTCTGCAATTTTTTTGCCCTCTGACGTGTAAAGCCCGATACAGATATCGTTTTCCTGGGATATGCGCGCCATCAGAGTTTCAAGCTCATCGTTATCGAGATTTTTCTCGATAACGGTGGTGCTGGTCCAGATCTCATTGAATTTTACCGTTCTGTAAAACTGCTCAAGAAACACTACCTGAAAGAGATACAAAAGCAGTATCATAGCAAGGCAAAAAAGGCACATATATCCCATTATGCGCCCTCTCAGACTCGGAGTTTTTATTTTTCTTTCTTTTTTACGGAGTTTCAAAGCGGTATCCTACCCCTCTTAGCGTAACTATAAATTTACTGTACGGTCCAAGACTCTTACGCAAAAGCTTGATGTGAGTACCAAGCGTGCGGTCGTCACCAAAAAAATCGTAGCCCCACACGTCACTGATAAGCTTCTCTCTTGAGAGTGCTATGTTGCGGTTTCTGAGCAGATAGAAGAAAAGCTCATACTCCTTCGGGGACATATCGACTCGCTTACCGTCAACGTAAACTATTCTCGCCGTCACGTCGACCTTGAGCCCCTCTATCTCGATTATCTCGTTTTTCTGCGTCTTTGCCGCACTTGTTCTGCCGCCCGCGCGGTTCATTATAGCCGCAATTCTGAGCATAAGCTCACGGGGCGAAAAGGGCTTTACAACGTAATCGTCAACGCCTATCTCAAAGCTGTTGATCTTATCGTATTCTTCGCCGCGCGCCGAAAGCATTATTATCGGTACGTCCGAAAATTTCCGTATCTCGCGGCATGCGGAAAATCCGTCAAGCTCGGGCATCATAATATCCATTATGATTATGTCGTAAGTGTTTCTGCGGCATTTTTCCACCGCCTCCATACCGTTTTCGGCTTCATCAACGCTGTGTCCCTCGAAAACGGCGTATTTTGAAATGAGCTTGCGTATCATTTCCTCGTCATCGACGATAAGTATGTTGAACATAGCTTTACCTCACTCACCTGAAGACTTAAACATTAGGGTTAAATAGCACAGAGTCAGGGGGTGTTTGCCCCCTGACGTTAAAATTTAAAATCCAAACCAGCTCGAGAAGGGCAGGTCGAATATACTGCTCGACGCGCTCTTTTCCTCGGTCTTGTCCTCGTCGCCGTTGTTCTGAGTCGGCACGTATTCGTAGCACTCGACCTCAACCTCAACGTACTTGCCATCTCTTACGACCGTAAGAGTAAGCTTATCTCCGACCTTGCAATCCTTGAGGACAGCCTTGAGGTCGCTTCCGTAGGTGACCTCGTTGCCGTTTACCGCGGTAACTCTGTCGCCTATCTTGAGTCCGTCGTTGTATTCGCTCTCGAGGATATACATACCGAGCGTGTTTACTCTATACATCATAGCGGTGTAGGAGTCGCTGATATCCATATAGGAAATACCGAGTGAAACGCGTCCGCGTACGTAGCCGTAGTTTATAAGCTGCTCAACTACCTGAGCCGCAGTTGTGCTGGGGATCGCAAAGCCGAGTCCCTCGATGCCCGAGCCCGATGACTTCGCGTTGACGATACCAACAAGCTCTCCTGCCATATTGAAAAGACCTCCGCCCGAGTTGCCGGGGTTGATCGCCGCGTTTGTCTGGAGCAGAGTCATCTGCGTACCGTCAATGGTTATTTCACGCGCAAGAGCACTGATGATTCCGTTAGTAACGGTGCCGCCGAGGCTTCCGAGAGGATTACCGATAGCGATTACCTCCTCGCCGACAGCAAGCTTAGTGCTGTCGCCGACAACTGCGGGCGTAAGTCCCGTTGCTTCGATCTTTATAACGGCAATGTCGCTTTCGTTATCATAGCCGATAACCTTTGCCGAGTACTTGCTTCCGTCGTTTGTGGATACAGTAACGGTAGATGCGTTGTCAATAACGTGATAGTTTGTAATAATGTAGCCGTCTGCAGTGATAATAACGCCGCTTCCCGCGCCCTCTGTAACGTACTGACTGAATATACTGCTCGTGGATACGGTTTCGGTTCTTATCTCAACCACAGATTTTGATACGCTTGCCGCAACGCTTGCGTAGGTTCCGAGCTTACCCTGCGTGGAGTCGGTATTCACTATGGTACCGTTATCCGAGGGAGCCGCGCTCTGGATTATTACCGAGGGGCGCATATCCGCACCGTTGTCAAGCACTTTGTCTGCAAGCATAACGCCGCCAAACGCCGTGAGTCCCGAAAGAATAACGCAAATAGCTGCAACTATGGCAATAGCAGCAAATCCGTTTTTCTTTTTCTCCTTAACGGGTACAACGGGAGGCTCCGCGCTCTTTTTTTCGTCAGAGCTGCAGTTTATATAAACCTCTTCTCTGGGCTTTGACTCGGATGCTTCTTTGGAAGTCTCCTCATCATCCTCGCTGACACCGGCGTCTGCATCCTCAAGGGCTGCTTCGCTTTCCTCGATAACAGCAGTTGCGTCTTCGACGGGTGTAACCTCCTGAACCTGAGTCTCGGGGGCTTCTTCCATGATATCGGAAGCTTCGTTTTCTTCGGGTATTATATCTAAATTCTTGTTTTCTTCCATTATAAGTCCTCCTTAGAGCTTTTGTTCTTTCATTATAAACGTCAATTGTGACGATTTCGTGACGGTGTCACAAAAGACAGATGAATATTCATCTATTCCGCGTGAAGCAAAAGGTCGGCAAAGCGCGCACCACAAAGCCTTGCGATGTCCGAGGGTGCCGCCTCTATCTGCCACCCGATCCTGCCTGCGCTTACTATCATAGTATCAAGCCCCTCGGCGCTCACGTCGAAAAAGGTCTTGAATTGCTTTTTCATTCCGACCGGTGAGCATCCGCCTCTGACGTATCCCGTAAGCGCGTTTATCTCGTAAACGTGTATCATCTCGACAGACTTGACTCCTGCCGCCTTTGCAGCTTTTTTAAGGTCAAGCTCACGAAGCACGGGAATGTCAAAAACGTAATAGCTCTTGTCGCTTCCTTTTGTAACGAGGGTCTTATATACAACGGACGGATCTCTGCCGATAAGCTCCGCGATGGTTGCGCCGTCGACGGGCGCGTCGCCGTGCTCGTATCTGTGTATACTATATTTTATCTTCGCGCTGTCAAAGCGGCGTATCGCGTTGGTTTTGTTTTCTTTCTCTGCCATTGCTATTCTCCGATGTCTTCATTTGATCATATTATAACTCTTTTTTGTGAAATTTTCAATAGTATCTCCGATTTATATGTAAAACGGCGGAATTATCCGCCGTAAAATTACTTTTTGTTTCGTCTGTCCATTCCGTCCTTCGACTTCGGAACTATGAGTATAATCGCAATTATTATTGCTAAAACCGCAAGAATTGCGATTATAATACCTACCGTCGAGCCTGCTTCCTCGTCAGTGACCTCTCCTGCGGTCGATCCGTCACCCATAGTGTTATTGCCGTCTGCAAAGTCGTTTTCATTTATACCGCTATTACTCTCGTCCATCATTCCGCCGGGGCCGAGAATTGAGTCAGCACCCGAGTCAGAGTCTGAGCCCGAATCCGACTGCGAGTCCGATTCCGAGCTGCCGTCGGTGCCGTCGGACTCGGGCATCATAGTACTGTCGGGAACGTCACTTATAATACCGTCCTCGATATTTCCCTCGGATACTCCCTCGTCGGAAATAAGTCCGTCACGGAGCATCTGCTTGGAATTTCTGGCAGAAACCGCAGTTGTGAGCGAAAGTGCAAGAAGACTTATTATAATAATGAGCACAAGTGTGGCTCTTATATTAAAAATTTTCGTATTTTTCATTGTTTTTTTGTTACCTTTCGGATATAATGATATTGCGCACAGTTATTTTTTGTTTTCTGTGCGCCGCTATACCTTCTAAATTAATCAAACCCTACAACAAAAAAACAGTGAAGGAACTATTTTGAAGTGGAAGAAAAAAGATTCAGAAAAAACGACAGCGGCTTTGCTTGCCAAAATTGCGGCTTCAAGGTATTACCCCTTGTAAGCAGCTCAAGAGACCATTGCCCGAGATGCCTTTATTCTCTGCACGTTGATATAAACCCGGGTGACCGCGCAAACGATTGCGGTGGACTTCTTCGTCCCGTGAGCGCCGCGCCAGACCCCAAGAGAGGCTATATAATCAGTTACGTTTGCGAAAAATGCGGTCAGACTCATCGAAACCGCGCGGCTTATCCTGCGGATATTCAGCCCGACGATATCGGTCTTATAATAAAGCTTACCGCGTTTGCAAATTAAGATATGAGGAAAATTTTATGAAGTACATACTTGATGCAGAGCAAATGAGAAAAATAGACGCCTTCACCTCGGACAGTGTCGGCGTGCCGTCCGAGGTGCTGATGGAGCGCGCGGCGCTCGTCTGCGCCGAGGAAATACGCGCGTCGGGCTTTGACACCTCAAAAATACTCATTGTCTGCGGAAACGGCAACAACGGTGCGGACGGTCTTGCTCTTGCCCGTATAATCAACCGCTTCTACAAGCCCGAGGTGTTTGTTACGGATAGCTACGGCAATCTGCGAGGACTCGTGAAAAAGCAGTACGACAGTGCGGCAAGAAGCAGAGTCAGATTTATAAACGAGCCCGTTTTCAGCGACTACACTCTTATTGTCGATGCGATTTTCGGCACGGGGCTTTCCAGAAACGTCGAGGGCAGGCTTGCAGAAATTATCAAGGGCATTAATAACAGCGGAGCAAAGGTTATTGCGGTGGATATGCCAAGCGGAGTCGACGCGAGCTCGGGAAAGGTGCTCGGGTGTGCGACAAGGGCAGATATAACCGTGTCCTTTGCCTACACCAAGCTCGGACAGGTGCTCTTCCCCGGTGCCGAGCATTGCGGTATTCTCAAGGTGCGCGACATCGGTATCTACACCGACCTGTGCGACGGCTTCAAGCCTGCCGCATACACCTACACCGAGCGCGACCTCGCTCTTATACCCGCAAGAAAAAGATATTCAAACAAGGGCACGTACGGACGCGTTCTCGTCATTGCAGGCTCGGCAGATATGAGTGGCGCGGCGATACTTGCCGCAAGAGCTGCATACAAAAGCGGTGCGGGGCTCGTTGAGGTGTTCACTCACGATAAGATAAAGGCTGTTATACAGGGGGCTCTGCCCGAGGCGATAGTGTCATCATATAGCGACGGAAGCGTCGATTTTTCAAAGCTTCACGCGTCCGTAAGCTCTGCCGCCGCGATAGTGATAGGTCCCGGACTTTCAAAAAGCGACGTGGCGAAAAAGCTTTTAAGATACACGCTTGAAAGCGCGACCGTACCCACGGTCGTGGATGCAGATGCGCTCAATATAATATCAGAGGACAAGGCCCTTTTACCTTACCTCAAGGGCAAGATAATAACTCCCCACCTTGGCGAGATGTCAAGGCTTGCGCGCAAAAACGTTGCCGATATAGCAGATTCGATTGTTGACACCGCAACAAGCTTTGCCAAAGACAATTCCTGCGTGTGTGTACTGAAGGACACGCGAACTGTGGTATCGGTCGGATTCTCACCCGTTTTCATCAACACCGCAGGTAACAGCGGTATGGCAAAGGGCGGCTCGGGTGACACTCTTGCAGGAATAATAGCGTCACTTGCGGCGCAGGGAGTTGAATCTCCCGATGCGGCAAGGCTCGGCGTTTTCCTACACGCTTATGCCGGCGACAGCGCCGCCAAAGAGCACGGCGAGTACGCGATGCTTGCAGGCGACATTTCCGAGGCAGTCGGAAAAATTATGGCGGGACTTAAATAAAAAAATGCGGTTCATTCGGTTTGCACACCGTTTGAACCGCATTTTTTATTTATTATTTGAAAGCGGAAGCTCGCCGTAGCCCGTCCAGCCTGCAATAAATCTTGACAGGCAAACAAGGTCGATAAGTGTCACTTCCCCATCGCCGTTTACATCTGCAACGGCCTCATTCACGTCCGTGTATGCGCGCCAATTGGCAAGATGTCTTGCAAGACAGATCACATCGAGGGTGTCTACCGTTTCGTCCCCGTTTACGTCACCGCAAACAGGCTCGGGCGGAACGTCAACAACGCTTATTTTACCGTTTGTGACCGTACAATACGAGTTTATTTTGACAGGATTTGTGTATCTGTCGCCGTCCTCCTCGTATACTTCCTTAAGCGAAAGTCTTATCTCAAGATCACCGAGCGCAATACTTGTCGGCACCTTGTATCTGAGGGTTACAAGCGTTCCCGTTGCGGTTTTGTTATTTACCGACATTCCGTCGTAGTAAAACACCAATATGCCGTTTTCCGTACCATTGTTTTGAATAGACGGCATTTGATTTACAGAATTCGGTTTGGGGTAAATATCACCCTCTATCCAATCGATAAGCTCTATGCTCTCGGGGTGATACGCATAAAACCTCAGCGAAACGAATCCCGAGTTTTTATTAATTTTTATCGGTACGTCTACGGTATAATATCCTCCGTCAGACTCGGCGGTCGCAACGTTAAGCAAAGCGCTTCCGGCCTCGATCTCGATACCCTTTTCATCAACAGCAAGCAAGGTCACCGGCAGAGTGAGCGCCATCACAAGCATCAGAAAAAGGCAAGTGTAAGTTCTCAAAATCTTGGCTTTCATAAACTATCCTTTCAATAAATCTCCTCGGGCATAATTATTGCCTCTGAATTGGTCGAGCCATCCGTTTTCACGGTTCTGAAATAATACTGTCCGTCACTCTCGTTCATATAGACCTTGAGTACCTCGCCCTCTTTTGCCTCGCCAAGATAGTTTATACCCATCATTATGACGCGTCTTTTTGACATCCGCGGTATAAAATCACAGTAGAGGTTAGGGTAGTTGGTGTTATTCATGTGTCCGTTGATATCAGCGTCGCTGTACAAGACTGTTTTCTCGCCAACGAGTCTGAGCTGCATTTCGGACGGAATATGTATTCGAGAGGGAGAGTCAAGCTCAAGCGGCTCCTCGGTGACGTTTATGTAAGGCTCAAATTCGGAAAGCTTACAAAAGCGTCTTTTTTCTATATCGATTATTCCCCACACGGTAGTCGCCTCGGCTATAAGAGCTCCGTCTATTCTCGCCTGATAGCATCTCGTAAGCGACACGCCGCGGCTCTCACACGGCCAAGTGGATATTTCTATTTCGTCGTAAGCCTTAGCGCTCTTATAAACGCTCATATTAAGCTTACACAAAACGTAAGATCTTCCATCTTCCAAAAGCGCTCTCTGCGACATAGGACTTCCGCAAAGATCCTTGGTCGAGCATTCCTGCATAAGCCTGAGAAGCTCAGACACTCTGAGACATCCGCTTGCATCGCAGTGGTGAAGGTCGACCTTATATATTTCGGTGCATTTCATCTTAGTCTCCGTTACGCCGTCACGGCGGTCAGTTATCCGTTTCTGTAATCGCGCGGCGAGCTTCCCGTAACCTTTTTAAAGGCGCGGTTGAAGTTCGCGCTATTGTTAAATCCGCATTCGCAGGCTATATCTATTACAGAGCTTTCGGTGCTTTTAAGCAAGGAGCAGGCAAGCTCTATCCTCTTTACCGTTATATAGTCCCACGGCGACATTCCGTTAAGTCTTTTGAAAAGGGAGGAAAAATAATTCTTCGACATATTCGCGCTCTCGGATATCTCCTCAAGACTGATATCCTCAAAATAGTGCGCGTTGATAAAATCTATGGCGCGCTCTATTTGCGAAAGCTGCTTGATATGTACCGAAAACGGCTTTTTCACCTCGCTGACGTAACCAAAGCTTCTGTTTGCTATGGCAAGTACCGTAAGGAGATAAATTTTTACCATAAGCTCGTATTCGGGACGAAGATTCAAAAACTCGTCCTCGACCTTTATCATAAGCGCTCTTATCTCGTCGAGCGCGGGATTGTTTCTGTCAAGCCTGTTTTCAAAGCGCTCACTTCTGTCAAGGAATATGCGTAAGAATCTTGAGTCAAAGACGTCGTTTCCGCCTGCCCAGATAAATCTCGGCTCAAATTTGATGCTCATTATCTCCATTCCCTCGTCTGACGAGATATTGGTTATGCAATGCGGCTCGTTGGTGCTGTATAGAAAGACGTCTCCGGGCTCTATATCGTAGGTTTTACCACCCACAAAGTAGGTCCCGATCCCATGCCTCACATACCCTATCTCAAACGCGGTATGTCTGTGCTCCCTTACACCTCTGTGTCCCTTTGGGACGGCGGTATAATAAAACTGAAGAAGGGTATTCGCAGTACCGTTTTGTATGGTTCCGGCAATCTTCATCATAATTTCTGCCTTTTTGTTAAAACGGCGAGAAGCACCAAAGTGTTCCTCGCCGTTTTATATCAGTATTTTATTACGTTCACACGGATAACTCCGTCGATAGCCTTGATGGTCTCAAGAGTTGCCTCGGGAAGATCTCCGTCGAACTCTACCATTGTGTAAGCGAGTTCCTTTTTAGAGTGGTTGATGAGGTTTTCGATGTTTATCTTAGCCTCGGACATAGCCGTGGATATCTGGCTGAGTATCGCGGGCACGTTCTTGTGCATTACGCAGATACGCGCATCTCCGTTGCGCGCCATTGTTGCGTTCGGGAAGTTTACGCTGTTTTTGATGTTACCGTTTTCGAGGTAATCGATAAGCTCGTTAGCCGCGAATACCGCGCAGTTGTCTTCGCTCTCCTCTGTGGATGCGCCGAGGTGAGGAATTGCAACTATCTTGTCTTCATTGATGATATCGTCTGTCGGGAAGTCTGTAACGTAGCTTGCTACCTTGCCCGATGCGATTGCAGCCTTGAGGTCGTCAGCGTTGAGAAGCTCTGCTCTGGAGAGGTTGATGATACGAACGCCGTCCTTCATCTTAGCGAAGTTCTCTGCGCAAAGCATACCCTTTGTCTGAGGTGTTGCGGGAACGTGTACGCTGATGTAGTCGCACTTTTCGTAAATTTCATCGTATGTAGCCGCCTTTTCGATGGAGCGTGAAAGCGCCCAAGCAGCCTCAACCGTGATGTAGGGGTCGCAACCGATAACCTTCATACCGAGAGCCTTCGCCGCGTTTGCAACAAGACCGCCGATAGCGCCGAGACCGATGATACCGATGGTCTTGCCCTCGATCTCACAGCCTGCGAACTTGCTCTTGCCCTTTTCAACTGCCTTTTCGGGAGCCTCTGTTCCCTTAAGCGTTCTTACCCACTCGATACCGCCTACGATATCACGGGAAGCGAGAAGAAGCGCCGCTATTGCAAGCTCCTTGACTCCGTTTGCGTTAGCGCCGGGAGTGTTGAATACTACGATACCGTTTTCCGAGCATCTGTCTATCGGAATGTTGTTTACACCCGCACCTGCTCTCGCGATAGCGCGAAGGCTGGGAGCGAATTCCATATCGTGCATAGCTGCCGAGCGAACCATTATCGCGTCGGGCTCTGCAATATCCTCGCCAAGCTCGTACTTGTCTGCATCAAAGCGAGCAGTACCGACCTTAGCAATCTTGTTCAAAAGCTGAATCTTCTTTTTCATCTTCATATTCCTTTCAAAACTTACGCCTTGGGATTGTTCTTTGCGAAATCGTCCATAAACTTAACGAGCTTTTCTACACCCTCGATAGGCATAGCGTTGTAGATAGAAGCTCTCATACCGCCTACCGAACGGTGACCCTTGAGGTTCTTGAAGCCTGCCGCATCTGCTTCCTTTGCAAACTTCTTATCAAGCTCAGCGTCGCCTGTTACGAAGGTTACGTTCATCATAGAACGGTATTCCTTCTCAACGGGAGCGATGTAGTAGCTCTGAGAATCGAGGTAATCGTAAAGGATAGCGCACTTCTTTTCGTTGTGCTTCTTCATTGCCTCAAGGCCGCCAAGGTCACGAACCCACTCGTAAACAAGCTTTGCTATGTAGATAGGATAGCAAGGGGGTGTGTTATACATAGAATCGTTGTCAGCCATTTCCTTATAGTCGAGCATTACGGGAATGTCCTTGCGAGCCTTACCGATAAGGTCTTCTCTTACGATTACAACGGTGAGACCTGCGGGAGCCATATTCTTCTGAGCACCTGCGTAAATAAGACCGAACTTAGAAACGTCTATGGGCTCACTCATAATGCAGCTGGACATATCGGCAACAAGCGGGATATCGCCTGTATCGGGAATGTAGTTGTACTTTGTACCGTATATGGTATTGTTGAAGCAGATATGTACGTAGTCAGCGTCGGGTCTGAAGTCCTCGCGCTTAACCTGAGGAATATAAGTGTTGTTCTTGTCCTCGCTGGATGCAACGCATACTACGTCGCCGTACTTCTGCGCTTCCTTGTATGCCTTCTTGGAGAACTGACCTGATACGATATAGTCAGCCTTACCCGAGCCGTTCATAAGGTTGAGGGGTACTGCCGCGAACTGTGTGGAAGCTCCGCCCTGAAGGAAAAGCACCTTGTAGTTATCGGGAATGTTCATAATAGAACGGAAGAGATTCTCCGCTTCCTTGATGATACCCTCGAACACGGGGGTTCTGTGGCTCATCTCCATTACCGACATACCTGCGTCGCCGTAAGACACAAGCTCGGATGCTGCTTTTTCAAGCACCGAAAGGGGTAATGCGGACGGACCTGCCGAAAAGTTAAATACTCTGTTCATAATATTCCTCCATACCGGATTAACCGGTCAAAATTTGTTTTATCGGGGTAGTGCCGAATGGCTCTACTCTGTCAAAAATATTCATTAATATGAATTAATATTTATTATACTCTTATTTTTGCGCCAAGTCAAGAAAATTTCGCACACTTTTGCAAGTTTGTTTATTTTTTATTGCAAAAGGCTGCTTTTTTGCTCGGTTTTGGAATATTTGTCGGTTTTTCCTCGTCAAGCCTTGCTTTTCCGCTGATATTATGGGCTCAAATTACGAAAAATATTAACGCATCTCCATAAAGCGCCCACACGGGCTGCAATAACGAAAGGAAAATTTATGCAAATGTCAGGTAAAACCACGGGTATGATAATCGCGGCGGTAACGGGTGCGGCGGCAGGTACAATGATAGCTCTCGTCAGCAATTCAAAAAAATCCGCATCAATGATAAAAAACAACCCCCTCTCAAAAACCGCAAGTCACATTCTCGACACTGCGGGCACGGTCATGCTCAATATGTCGGATATGTTGAGGTAATAAAAAACGGTACGGCTCACTCTGAGCCGTACCGTTTTTTATTACCTCTTAATAACGAAATGTACGGGAAGTCCACACTTGTATTCGGGTTTGGTCTCTCCGTTTATCAGAGGGAGAATGTAGTCGATGCACTCGTCGGTCACGTTGTTTCCGCGCTCGTTTATAAATTCACGCGGAACCTCTCTTATCATATTTGCGATCTCGGCGATCTCACGCGGCACGCAGGTCACCGCATACTCGCCCTCGGCACGCTCAAAGCACATCATCTTGGCGCTCTCGCCCGACTCGGCGCATCTTACTGCCGCCGCGCCCACCATAACCGACTCCTCGATATCGGTAAGCGACGCGATGTGAGAAGCGCATCTCTGGGGAAGGTTTAATTCAACCGAACGCACCTTGCAACCAAATTTTTCCTTTACCGCGTTTTCAAGGGTCTTGCCTGTTCCAGACAGATACTTATGACCGAACACGTCGGTGACACCGCTTTGAGTCCCCTCTCCGACGTATCTTCCGTCAGCGCATCTCGCGCCCTCGGACACCGCCACGACTATATTCGGCTTTTTCTCAAACGCCTCCGCAATATCCTCGTAAAATTTTTCAAAATCAAACGGAACCTCTGGCAGATAAACGAGGTCGGGGGCAACGTCCGAATACTTTCTCGAAAGCGCCGCCGCAGCTGTAAGCCAGCCTGCGTCGCGTCCCATTATCTCAACTATTGTAACCGCCTTTACCGAATAAACTGCGGTATCGCGGAGTATCTCCTGCATAACGGTGGCTATATACTTTGCCGCAGAGCCGTAGCCGGGGGTATGGTCGGTTCCGCAAAGGTCGTTGTCTATGGTTTTCGGCACGCCCATAACCTTAATGTCGCTGCCTACAAGCTTCGCGTATTCGGAAACCTTTGCGACGGTATCCATCGAGTCGTTTCCGCCTATGTAGAAGAAATATTTGATATCAAGCTTTTCAAATATCTCAAAAAGCTTTTCGTAGGTTTCATTGCCCTTTTCAACTGCGGGAAGCTTCTTTCTGCACGAGCCCAGAGCCGCCGCAGGTGTGTTTTTGAGCTGCTCGAATTTTGCTGTGTCGTCTACAACGTCGGTAAGGATACAGTATCTTTCCTCAAGAAGTCCCTCGATACCGTTAAAAGCGCCGTAAAGCTTTTCTATTTTATCCGACTCAAGAACTCCCTTTATTACTCCCGCAAGAGTTGCGTTTATTGCCGCCGTCGGTCCTCCCGACTGTCCTACTATCGCGTTTGCCATTTTTACACTCCATTCCGCCGCCGAACAGGCGGCATAAATAACTTACTTAAGTCCTCGGTATTGCACATAGTGCAACAAAATGGGATGGGACCCATTTTGCGAGGAGTTAGGGCGTGAAATCCACAAGCCCTCACGTGAGGAAATCGAAGCTTTCACGCTATACTCCTTTTTTATCGCTTCTTCTTTTTGCAAGCCTCTTGAAACGTGATTCGACCGCGCTTTTGCGCGCTTCGGTCTCGTCGGCAAGAAAAACAAATCCGCCGTCGGTTTCAAGAGTAACGTCGCCCTCTGCGGCATCAGGGTAAAGCCTGTCAGATGCAACGCTCACGCCCTCACCGTTTGTATCAAGCGGAAGCAGGGTCGCGGTACCGTCAACTATTCTGTCAATAACGTATTTCATAACCGTCCTCACCGCAGGCGCAAACATATGCGCCGACTGTTGCAATTTCTCTCTTTATATGTTATTATTGTATCAGTTAGCACGGTGAATGTCAACAGATAAACACTACAAAATCGACGTTCATCATAGAAAGGCTATTGTAAAAATGCAAAACACTTATAACATTCTCGCCGTTGGTGATACGGTAGGCTCGTCGGGAGTCAGACATCTGACAGAAAAGCTCTGGAGTATCAGAAAGTATTATGATATCGACCTCACTATCGTTAACGGCGAAAACTCCGCCGACGGTAACGGTATGCTTCCCCAGAGTGCCGACGACCTCATTGCCGCAGGCGCGGACGTGGTAACGGGCGGCAATCACAGCTTCCGCAGACGCGAGGTGTACTCATACCTCGACGACTCAAAGGCTTGCATCCGTCCCGCAAATATGCCGTCGACCGCACCCGGCTTTGGCTACTCGATATACGAGTCGGGCGGCAAAAGTACCCTCGTTATCAACCTGCTCGGCACGGTTTATATGGAGTCACTCGAGAGTCCGTTTATCTGCGTCGACAGAATACTCGAGCAAAACCGAGGAAAATACGATTTTGCAGTAGTGGACATTCACGCAGAGGCGACCAGCGAAAAGGCAGCTCTTGCAAGATATCTTGACGGCAGAGTGAATATAGTTTTCGGAACTCACACCCACGTACCGACGGCAGACACACGAATTCTGCCAAAGGGCACGGGATTTGTCACCGACCTCGGAATGGTAGGTGTCAGCGAGAGCATACTCGGAGTCAGCTGTGACACCATAATAGAGAAATTTCTGACCCACATGCCGACGAGATTCAATCAGGCAGAGGGCGAAGTTATTGCCGATGCGGTGGTCTTTGGTATAGACCGTGAAAGCGGTAAGTGCGTATCGGTTGAAAGGATTAGCTTTTAAGAAAGCCCCAATTTGATATTGTGTTGCTGAACAAAGAAAATGTATTCGTAAATAAGAATTTGACGGTTGTTAATAGTTACAGA
The DNA here is from genome assembly GCA_045580165.1 of Eubacteriales bacterium. Taxonomy (GTDB): domain Bacteria; phylum Bacillota; class Clostridia; order Oscillospirales; family CAG-272; genus UBA4717. Next base: position 46,078 of record JAZNNG010000061.1, on the reverse strand, counting down.
CATTGAAGAAAAGACACATAATGTAGAGGAATTATTAGATGAATAAGATTATTTCGGATATTTCTGACTATATTTTTGTTTCTGATGAACCTGAAAAGGTTGATGCAATATTTCTGCCGGGAGGGTCACATCCTGAGCTGCCTGAATATGCGGCAGAACTGTACCATAAAGGGTATGCCACGTGGCTTATTCCCTCTGGTGGAGTTAGTGTTAAACGGGACAAATGGCCAGGTGTTCGCTCAAAGACAGAAATATATAATGGTAATTATCAATCTGACTGTGAGTTCTTTGTCGACGTTCTTGTGAATAATGGTGTGCCTATCGATGCAATTATCGGAGAAGATAATTCGGGACATACTCGAGATAATGCTTTTCTTTCACGTAAAGTCGTTGACGAAAGCGGAGTTAAGATAAAAACGGCATTGATTGTTTGTAAAGCTTTTCATGCCAGACGTTGCCTAATGCTTTATCAAATGGCTTTTCCCGACGTTGAAATAAAGGTGTGTCCTGTTCATTGCTTTAATATAACAAAAGATAATTGGTACACCACCGAGCAAGGAATAGACCGCGTTCTGGGCGAACTGGCCCGATGCGGCAATCAATTTATTGGCTATATGAAGGAGTATTTATCTTTAATACACAACTGACAAATCCCAATTTCATTCATTTTTCCGTATGTTTCATTGGAACACAAAAGTTAATTGTGAGTCAATAAAAAGGGACGCGTTGGCGCACCTGCGATAAAACAATTTTATAAACCAAAACACCGCCGAAAGTAACTCTTTGGTTACTCTCGGCGGTTTTCATTTTACTTTTCTACACTCATCCAACAGCCTTCTGCACCAATTCCATCTTCGGGAGGTGTTAATACGCCTTTTTCGATAAGACATTCAACAACTGCGTCAAGAATCGGCATACTTGCAAGGTTATTCGCCAATCTCCATTCTCCGAGAAGATAATCGGGAACGGACTTTTTGATAAGTTCTGCAACCTTCGCTGCAACAATTTCAGCATCGGCATCGAAATATCCATTCTGCAAAGCATTACTGATATCAAATAGTCTATCTCTATCTGAAAGTGCATTTACAAGAATCTTGGTATAAAGCATATCTCCGTCGCGATACAAATAGCCGCACTCAATAGCTTTTGCCGCGTGCTCTTTTTCTTTTTCAGAAAGCAACGTAACATCAAGACCATCAATGGCACGGAGCGCAAGTTGAATCTGAGTATCATTAGATACATTGAGTCCGCAGCTAAAGTGTTTTTTAATACGTGTAATGTAGATATTATCAAGATGAACATTAGAGAATCCGCACACGTTTTGCGCATTAACGCCATCCCAACCGCCGCCATAATACTTGCCGTTATCTACATATCCAAACACACTAAACGGACGATCTGTTTTTTCAACATCAGAAAAATGATTTTTTCCCAATGCACGTTGAACACAGTACGAAAAGGCATCAGCAATATGGAATACCTGCTGCCAAAGAATAAGATTCATATCAACTTTCTTGTTCAAATACGGGAAAGCAAGATATTCCGCTTTGTGTTCCTCAATATATTTCGATATGATATCGCAAATCTTTGGCAACTGATCTGTATAAATTGCATTTGCTTTTTCAAATACATCCTTGTCAAGCAAAATGAAATTAAGCGCATATTTGCCGTTTTCCAAGCGACGAAGAAAACCGTACTTTCCATTTTCACCTTTGCGGAGGATTTCAAGTTCTTCTTCAACGTAAATGGTGGGTACATTCAGTTCCTCTGCAATTTCAGAAGCACTCATCGGCTTCTTATGGCAAAGCCAAACGATATGATTTGAGAACATTCTCGTACATATGTTACGAGGATCTCCCCATGCAGGACTACCTGTTCCCCAAATTACGTAATTAATTTTATCAAGCGCCACCGGCTTATTATAAGTTTCTACCATTTCTTCTACCTCACTTTTGATCTTTTGTCTTGCTGAAAAGAGCCTTTGACGAACAGCTCCTTCACTTGTTCCTTGCGCTTTGGCTATTTGAGCCGTGGAAAGACCATCTATGTAGAACATTATCATAACTTCGCGGTATGCTTTTGTTAAGAACGCCATTCTGCGATATACGGACGTTAATAACTCTGCGGTATCATCGGAAGTATCTTCTTCAGCAGCGCTGAGCAAAATTTCTTCCGAATCGCCTTCATAAATAGTTTCCGCGCGTTTTCTTCGATTATCGGAAAAGTCAGCATAAACATTACGAGCTACTCTCCAAACAAACGGATATACGCTTTCGATCTCTCCATCACTATTGGCAGCTTTAACGAGGGAATAGATTATATCCGAGCATAGTTCCTCTGCCTCGTAGCTGTCGTTTGTTCTTGCATAACAAAAGCCAAATAGCTTATCAAGCAAGTTGTCGTCAAAATATTTTAGCAAGTCTTGTTTTTTCATCTGTTTCTCCAAGCGATTGATCAATGCTTTCACTTATATAGTCCGTGTGTTTTGGAAATTGTTAGGTCGAATTTATAAATATTATAACATAAATTTGTGAATTAATCTATAAACATTACCTTGCCGTGAAAGACGTGTTAAAAGGAGTACGAACAAAAACGGCCGTACTCCTTTTATTTTTCAGCAGGCAAAACCTTCTTTATGGAAGGCAACCCTTTAACGAAATACGGGGACGGCGCGCCGTCCCCGTATGTAGGTTATAACCGTTTACGCCGTTATGGAGCTCGGACCGAGTGTTTCCTCGCTCTGTGTGACACCAGATGACGCGTGTAGTCCGAAGCTTACCGATATTGCATCGTCAACGCGGCTCATAAGCGCGTCGTCAAGATGTCCCATCTTTTCCTTTAAGCGTTTTTTATCGATCGTCCTTATTTGCTCTAACAGAATTACCGAGTCCTTTGCAAGTCCAAAGCTATCGGCAAAGACGTCTATATGTGTGGGTAATTTGGCTTTGCTGATCTGACTCGTGATCGCCGCCGCTATAACGGTTGGACTGTATTTATTCCCAACGTCATTCTGCACGATGAGAACAGGTCTGAGTCCTCCCTGCTCACTGCCCACAACAGGACTTAAGTCCGCATAATAAATATCTCCGCGTTTTACGCTCAAACAAATTCACTCTCCATTATTTTGAACTTTGTGAAGGCATCTGACTTCAATATTATTCTTTGCACCTTTCACTCGGTCTTAAACACAAATAACGAAAAAAATTTTTGCCAGTCCCTCGGAGTGAGCCTCTGCCCACCCCGTTAGCAGTCTACGCCGACACCCTCCCTTGCGTTACGACCCTTTTCGACATCGGCTTGACTCCGACTCGCAAAAGTTGGCAAGTTTCTTATAAAAGTTATGCTGCCCTATTGCAATTTGACGAAAATATGGTATAATCTCTATTGACGTAATTTTTATAAAGGTAACTTTGGAACGGAGATAATTATGGCAGACAAGATCTTAATGAAAACGCCTCTTGTTGAAATGGACGGCGACGAAATGACACGTATTATATGGAAGATGATAAAGGACATCCTTATCCTCCCCCATATAGACCTTAAAAGCGAATACTATGACCTCGGTTTAGTATACAGAAACGAAACAAACGACCAGGTTACGATAGATTCGGCAGAGGCTACGAAAAAGTACGGAGTTGCGGTAAAGTGAGCGACAATTACCCCCAACGCCGCAAGAATGCCCGAATATAACTTAAAGGAAATGTGGAAGAGTCCTAACGGCACCATCAGAGCCATTCTCGACGGTACCGTTTTCAGAACTCCCATTCTCGTTAAGGGAATCACTCCCTACATTCCCTCTTGGACAAAGCCGATAACCATCGCGCGTCACGCTTACGGCGACGTTTACAAGAACACCGAAATGCAGGTGCCCGAGGGAGCTAAGTGCGAGCTTGTCTGCACAGACAAGGACGGTAATGAAACACGTCAGCTCATACATAGCTTTGACAGATCGTCGGGTATCATTCAGGGACTTCACAACGTAGACAAGTCCATCGAAAGCTTTGCAAGAAGCTGCTTCAACTTTGCGCTTGACACAAAGCAGGACCTTTGGTTTGCGACCAAGGACACCATTTCGAAAAAGTACGACCATCGCTTCAAGGACATCTTCGCAGAAATATACGAAGCCGAGTACAAGACCAAGTTTGAGGAAGCGGGAATCGAATACTTCTACACCCTTATCGACGACGCGGTTGCAAGAGTTATCCGTTCAAACGGCGGCTACATCTGGGCTTGCAAGAACTATGACGGCGACGTTATGAGTGATATGGTGGCAACCGCTTACGGAAGCCTTGCTATGATGACCTCAGTTCTCGTATCTCCCGACGGAGTTTACGAATACGAGGCTGCTCACGGCACCGTTCAGCGTCACTACTACAAGCACCTCAAGGGTGAAAAGACCTCGACCAACAGCGTTGCGACGATATTCGCGTGGTCGGGTGCGCTCAGGAAGCGCGGTGAGCTTGACAATCTCCCCGATCTCATTCACTACGCCGATATGCTTGAAAAGGCAACTATCGACACGATTGAGGGCGGTATTATGACAGGCGACCTCGCATCCATGTCAACACTCGAAAACAAGAGAACTGTTGACACCGAAGGCTTCCTCGTTGAGATTGGAAAGCTTCTCGACAAGTACCTTGCATAAAACAAGAAAGCGCGGCAGATGCTATATCTGCCGCGTGTGTTTTTATTTTATTAAAAAACTCAAATTTTAGTATTGACAAAACACCAAAGATTTGTTATAATACTATTCGCGGTCTACAAATGGCCTGGTAGTTCAGTTGGTTAGAACGCTAGCCTGTCACGCTAGAGGTCAGGGGTTCGAGTCCCCTTCAGGTCGCCATAAATGCTGATATGGCTCAGTTGGTAGAGCACATCCTTGGTAAGGATGAGGTCCCCGGTTCGAATCCGGGTATCAGCTCCAAAAAAAGCACTTCGAAAGAAGTGCTTTTTTTGTTTTATTAAAGTCCGAGCATTTTCAGCATAGCCGCCATCTCTTTATCTTCCTTTTTTGAAAGAGATGTCATTGCACGCATCTCATCAGCGGCTTTTGATTTTTCTTTTACAAAAAGCTTTTTTATAAGCCTGTGTATCCACATAAACGGAAGCAACCACTTATGCTTTTCAAGCACGGGATACGAAAGCTTCATTTTCTTATACGGCATAAACACCCGCGAAATCGAATACTTAAAGCTTCCGCCCTTTTGTGCCTTGACCGACAGTACTCTGTTTCTGATAGAGCCGTAAACGCCTGCACCGAGAATATAATCGTACATTTTTTTTGCAAGAATATCGGGCTCGTCGCCGTCAAACCACACGCCGAGCAGTCTTTCAGCCGCCCTTGAAAACTCAAGTATCTGTCCTTTTTCAAGGAGTGCTTCCCTTTTCGCTCTGTCAAAATCAACCCTGTTATTAAGTATCCACATATCAACGAACGGTCTGACTCCGCAGCCGCCCTGCTCAAAATGCTTTGCCATATGAGCTATGTGGTAGAAATAGAACATTTCGTCGGAAAGCGCGTATCTGTGAGTGCCGTCGACGGGTGTCGCATAGCTCCATATATCCGTGAGAACCGCATTTGCGCTGCTGACAAATTCTTCCTTGGCAACACCGAAATGCAGGTCGACGTGTACCTCTCCGTTTGTATAAAGAGATACGTAGTTGTCACCTCGCGCGTGGATCTCGTAGCCTGCGTCTGTGAGCATTTTCACAGTAGGCTCAAGGTCGGCTTCGTGAACGAGAATATCAATGTCACAGCTGGTCCTCATCCACGGCTCGGGATAAAGCTCTCTTATCACCGCGCCCTTAAGCGGCAGGTACGAAATTTCCCTTTCCTCAAACAAGCCGCAAACACGCGTATATTCGTGCTTCATACGCTCGTATCTGTAAACCGCGAGATATATGCGCTTTTGGAATTTTCTCGAGATCTGAGAGTCGTCGGCAAGACGGTGCTTTTCAACAGAGTTCCCGACTATATGAGCCATATCGTGATGCTTTGACAGCTCGTACAGCTTATTAAGCTTTTCGCCTGTTAGCTTATGCTCAGAGCCTATCTCAAGCGCGCTTCCACAAAGCTCGCTCTTGATAATCCTCATCATAAGTTCAACCGTTTGTTTCATTTACCTCTCCGAAAAATTATACCTTTGTTTCTCCGAATTCAAGAATGTCTGCAATTCTCACGCACGCCTTACCGTCTCCGTAAGGATTACTTGCCTTCGACATCTTCTCGTACGCCTCACGGCTTTCAAGAAGCTCCTTGAAGCTTTTGTATATTACGTCCTCTTCCGTTCCGACAAGCTTGAGCGTTCCCGCCTTAATGCCCTCGGGACGCTCCGTGGTATCGCGCATAACCAGCACGGGCTTACCGAGAGAGGGAGCCTCCTCCTCTATTCCGCCGCTATCCGTGAGTATCATAAAGCTCTGCGCGAGGAAATTGTGGAAATCAAGCACCTCAAGCGGCTCAATGATACGGATGCGGTCGCAGCCGCCAAGCTCCTCGTCCGCCGCCTGACGGACTACCGGATTCATATGTATCGGGTAGATAGCCTTGACGTCGGGATGCTCGTCCATAACGCGGCGAATGGCTCTGAACATATTGTGCATAGGCTCACCGAGGTTTTCACGGCGGTGCGCCGTTATCATAATGAGTCGGCTATCCTTCGCCCATTCAAGCTCGGGGTGTGTATAGTCTTCTCTGACTGTGGTCTTAAGTGCGTCGATGGCCGTGTTTCCCGTTATAAATATGCTGTCTGCATCTTTGCCCTCTTTCAAGAGATTCTCTCGCGAGAGCTCGGTGGGCGCGAAGTTGTATTTTGAGATTATCGACACCGCCTGACGGTTGAATTCCTCGGGGTAAGGACTGTATATATTGTAGGTGCGAAGCCCTGCCTCAACGTGACCCACGGGTATCTGCTTGTAGAAGCAGGCAAGCGCGGTAACAAATGAGGTCGAGGTATCACCGTGCACGAGAACTACGTCGGGCTTCACCTCATCGAGCACTTCACCTATTCCGTTAAGGATGTTAGTCGTAATATCGAACAAGGTCTGCTTATCCTTCATTATGGACAGGTCGTAGTCGGGCGTAACGTCAAACGCGCCAAGCACCTGATCGAGCATCTGTCTGTGCTGACCCGTCACGCACACTACCGTATTTATGTTTTTCCTTGATTTCAGCTCGTTAACAAGAGGACACATTTTTATCGCCTCGGGTCTTGTGCCGAATACAAGCATTACTGTTTTCATTATATACTCTCCTTGAATCAGAACTTTCTCCAGACCATCTTATTGACAACGCCGGTATAGGACTGGATTATCTTTACCACTTTAGTAGAAACGTTTTCTTCGACATAGGTGGGTACGGGGATACCGTGGTCACCGCACTCGGTCATACTTACTGCAGTATCTACCGCCTGAAGAAGGCTATATTCGTCTATTCCCGCAAGAATGAAGCAAGCCTTGTCAAGCGCCTCGGGACGCTCCGTCGAGGTTCTTATGCACACTGCGGGGAAGGGGTTTCCAACCGACGTAAAGAAGCTTGATTCTTCGGGGAGAGTTCCGCTGTCGGAAACTACCGCAAACGCGTTCATCTGAAGGTGGTTATAGTCGTGGAAGCCGAGAGGCTCGTGCTGAATCACTCTCTTATCAAGCTCAAAGCCCGATGCCTCGAGTCTCTTTTTGCTTCTCGGATGGCAGGAATAAAGGATCGGCATATCGTACTTTTCAGCCATCTTATTTATTGCCGTAAACAAGCTCAAGAAGTTCTTTTCGGTGTCAATATTCTCTTCTCTGTGTGCCGAGAGAAGTATGTACTTTTTCTTTTCGAGTCCAAGACGCGTGAGAATATCGCTCGCCTTGATATCATCAAGGTTGTTATGAAGCACCTCTGCCATGGGCGAGCCCGTTACGTAGGTGCGCTCCTTGGGGAGTCCGCACTCGTGAAGATATCTTCTTGCGTGCTCGGAGTACGCGAGGTTTACGTCGGAAATAATGTCGACGATACGTCTGTTTGTTTCCTCGGGCAGACACTCATCCTTACATCTGTTGCCCGCTTCCATATGGAATATCGGGATATGAAGTCTCTTTGCGGAAATTGCCGAGAGGCAGGAATTTGTGTCGCCGAGAACGAGAAGCGCGTCGGGCTTTATCTGCGCCATAAGCTTGTAGGAGCAGTTTATGATATTGCCGACCGTTGCGCCGAGATCGTCGCCCACCGCATCCATATATACCTCGGGGTTTTCAAGCTTGAGATCCTTGAAGAACACGCCGTTCAAGTTATAGTCGTAGTTCTGTCCCGTATGAGCCAGAACACAGTCAAAATACTGTCTGCACTTGTTTATAACTGCGGCAAGACGAATTATTTCCGGTCTTGTTCCGACAATTATGAGAAGCTTAAGCTTTCCGTTATCCTTGAATTTCACATCCGAATAATCGAGTCTTATTTCCATTATTCCACCACCTCAAAAAATGTGTCGGGCTTGCTTTGATCAAAGCACTCGTTTGCCCACATAACCGTAACTAAGTCTTCAGTATCGGAAAGATTTATTATATTGTGAGTGTATCCGGGAAGCATGTGTACCGCTTCGATCTTCTCTCCCGAAACCTCGAAATTGAGAACTTCATCCGTTCCTATCTTACGAAGCTGTATAAGTCCCTTACCCGAAACCACGATAAAGAACTCCCACTTGGTGTTGTGCCAATGCTGTCCCTTTGTGATTCCCGGCTTTGATATGTTAACGCTTATCTGACCGCACTTTTCACTTCTTAAAAGCTCGGTAAAGCTGCCTCTCGCATCCACGTTCATTTTTAGAGGGAACGACACCTTTTCTGCGGGAAGATACGAAAGATAGGTAGAGTAAAGTTTTTTTGCAAAGCTTCCATAAGGTATTTCCGGCATTGTAAGAGTTTTCGGCTGATCGCGGAAGGCCTCAAGCAGCTCCACTATCTCTCCGAGTGTGACCTTGTGAGTCACGGGCGCGGCACAGTATCTGCCGTTTTCGGTAAGCACGGTATTGATGCCATCGAACTCACAGTGATGCTCACGGCCCTCAAGCGCCGTTATCATTTCGTCAACGAGGTCATCTATATAAAGAAGCTCGAGAGTAACGCTCGGGTCATTGACCTGTATGGGAAGGTCGTTTGCTATATTGTTACAGAAGGTTGCGACTGCAGAGTTATAGTTTGGTCTGCACCACTTACCAAAAAGATTCGGGAAGCGGTAAACGAGCACCTTGGCACCCGTTTCCTCGGCATAGTCAAAGAACAGCTCCTCGCCTGCCTTTTTACTTCTGCCGTAATCGCTGTCGTAGCGTCCGATAAGGGTTGCCTGTATTGAGCTCGACAGAACCACGGGGCAGGTATTCTTGTGCTTTTTGAGAGTTTCTATAAGAGTTGATGCAAAGCCGAAATTGCCCTCCATAAACTCCTCGGGATTCTGCGGACGGTTTACGCCTGCAATATTGAACACAAAGTCTGCCTTTTCGCAGAATGTATCAAGGAGTGCCTTGTCCGTATCTATATCATAGAGATAAAGTTCGCCGATTTCGAGAGACGGATGAGTCTTGTCCTTCCCGTCCTTTATATTCTGAAGCGCCGCCGTCAGATTCTTTCCGACAAAGCCGTTCGCTCCCGTAATAAATATGTTCATTATGTCACTCCCTTTGGTATCTGTTTTTCTTTCTAAACTATTATCCTGTATATTGCACTTTTTTTCTTAATTTACGGCTTATGTAACCAACTGTAAAATAAGATATTGCAGCCAATGCAAGCGATATTATAAGCGCAACTATTGTCCATATCGCATTCGACGAAACACCTATCACTACCATTACATTGATTACTATCATATGATAAATGTACAATCCGTAAGAAAGGTCATACTTTATGTTTATTTTAGGCAAAGCATAGGCCATTCCAAGAACTCCCAATCCTAAGAACAAACTCTTGATTGTCCTATATGAACCAATATCAAATCCGGTATGTACGGCTATTTGAGATATAATAAGTGCAAGCCACCAAAATCTTTTCAGATATATGATAACTTTATCAAAATACTCGCTTACAAACGCTCCGACCAAAAACAACCATATATGAGTTGAGAACATATAGAAAGTACTTTTATAAACCAAAGGCGGGAGGATATCAGCAAAAAACGGTCTAAACATATTGATAGATGTTGTTACTATTAAAACCGGTATCCAACGAGTAAACTTCTTGTTGTGCAAGAATTTATATATGAACCATAATGCAATATAAGCCTGAACCATTACGCATATAGTCCAAAGAGGACCATTGGGAGTACCTGTTGCATACCCGCGCAAGCTGTCAGGTGTCCAGAACTGAAGTATTGTTCCCTGTGTAAACTGAAACGCAATAAACGAAAGCCATTCAATGCCGTTAGAATATAAGAAGCACATTAACAGCATATTTATCAGTACTCCGCACCAGAGTTCAGGGTAAAGGCGAAATACTCTTTTTTCGATAAATTGCTTTAAATTCTTCGTTCTCTCGATAGAATCCCAAATCAGGAAGCCGCTAAGGCAGAAGAATACCGGTACGCCTTCAAATATAAAGAAAACACCCAGAATGTGATCCATCCAAGTAGGAACATACGTATTAAAAGCAGGAATCACGTGACCAAAAAATACTTGCACCGCAGCAATCAGTCTTATCAAGTTAATTGAATTTAACATTTTGTCTTGCATTAATAATCCCCCATAAAACAATTATCAAAATTTAATCGTTTTTATTTCTTGAGTTCCTCTCTGATATATTCGAGAGTGAGAAGCTTTTCTTTTACCTGTTCAACGTTAAGAAGCTCTGTATTGTGAGAGTTGAACTCTGTCAAAGGGTTGCGCTCTGTGTCGCCATCCTTGAAATATTTATCGTAGTTAAGTCCGCGCTTATCGGAGGGTACGCGGTAGAAGTCGCCCATATCAACGGCGTTTGCACACTCCTCGTTTGTAAGGAGTGTTTCATACATCTTTTCGCCGTGACGGATACCGATAACCTTGATCTTGCTCTTGTCGCCGCCAAAGAGCTCGCATACCGCTTCAGCCTGAGTCTGAATGGTGCAGGCAGGCGCCTTCTGAACGAGAATATCACCGCTGACACCGTTTTCAAATGCAAAGAGCACGAGGTCAACAGCTTCGTCAAGCGACATAATAAATCTTGTCATTGTACCGTCGGTTATGGTAATTGGCTGACCGTTCTTTATCTGGTCGATCCAAAGCGGAATAACCGAGCCGCGGGAGCACATTACGTTGCCGTAACGTGTGCAGCATATCTTTGTCTTTTCGGGGTCAACCGTTCTCGATTTTGCAACTATTACCTTTTCCATCATAGCTTTGGATGTACCCATAGCATTGACGGGATACGCCGCTTTGTCGGTGGACAGACATACAACATTTTTTACACCTGCTTCGATGGCAGCGGTCAGTACATTTTCGGTTCCGAGTACGTTGGTTTTAACCGCTTCAATCGGGAAGAACTCACAGGACGGAACCTGTTTGAGTGCGGCTGCGTGGAATATGTAGTCAACACCGTGCATTGCGTTCTTGACAGAAGCGAGGTCACGCACGTCACCGATATAAAATTTTATCTTTTCGGCAACCTCGGGCATTTTCGCCTGAAACTCGTGACGCATATCGTCCTGCTTCTTTTCGTCACGCGAGAAAATGCGTATTTCACCGATGTCTGTTCTGAGAAATCTGTTGAGAACTGCGTTTCCGAACGAGCCCGTTCCGCCCGTGATCATTAAGGTTTTATTTTTGAATGAAGACATTTTTTGCACCTCTTTTATATGTATTTTATTAATTCTCTTGAATATCCGAAGCAGTACTGTCCCCCAAATTTTCTGCAGCAAGCTTCTTTAAGGTTTTTTCGATCCATATCAGCTGGAATATACAGAACACTGCAAACACTATAGCGTTATAAAGAACCACAACACTCCAACTGTGTTTTACAAACGACAAAGCGTAAACTGCGGGAACTTTTAACAACGAACCAATTCCGTAAAATACGATCTGTGTACGAAGATCCGCCATTCCGTTAGCAACCGTGGTCAACACAACGTTGAATATGTACATACCCCCATAGAAAGCAAATATGCATGCCGTCACTAACGATATCTCAATAGCTTCCTCTTGAAGCCATATATTGACAATAAACTGACAGCAAAGGACCATCACAAACTCGCCGACAAAAGCAAGTCCCGATAAAAGATAGAGTAGCCTGTTTGTACGTTGTATCTTTTTATACTTCTTTTGCGTAAGATCCTTGGTCACCTTAGACCATAACGGAGTAAGCGCAAGCATAAACAACGAGCCAACGACTGTAAAAAGTCTGTAGTATATGCTATATTCAACAACATCACCGGAAGAAAACATTTTTGTAATAATGATTTCATTGGTGCTGGTTAGAAACATAAAGAATATCTGTGCGGCAAAAAAACGCATTCCAAATCCGAGCATGCTTTTTGCCGTAACTGTATCGCAAAACCTGATAGATGGAGCACATCCACTCAACATCTTGCTTCTGAACGCAATAATTGAAGAAACAAGTAACGGAAGATTTACCGCGGCAACGTGAACAAATGTCAGCGATATCAGATTGCGTTCAACGTTCTCACCTTTAAACAAAAATATGTATATCAGCGGTATTATGCTTGTAATGAGAGATATGATATTGTTTAATGAAGATTTCTGTAGTGCATATATCACCGAGTTGATAGTCTTTAGCACAAAGCTCACACATACTCCAAAAAAGAGTATGGTTACTGCAGTTCGTAACGTAGGCAAAGACACCGTAATTGAATCAACATTAAAGAATGTATTGAAATCTACAAATTGAAACAGGATAAATCCCACAAGCAAAATGGGAATAATAACTATACATAATGCTACATACGTTGACGAAATATATCTCTTTGCTTTTTGCTTATCATTTAATGCAAGAGCTTCTGTAAGCTTATTGCGAAGCCCGTTACCCATACCAAGATCACAAATGACTATCCAGTGAAGTAACGATAATATGGTATACCACAGTCCAAGCACCTCGTCATTATCAAAATACTTGATATACAAAGGCATCGAAAAGAGCGATATAAACAACGACACGCCCTTTACCGCAAACGCCATAGCAATATTAATAATTAAGTTCTTTTCATCCTTATCGCTTAAATAAGCTTTTAAGTTCATCATCATACCCCTATTGCTTTAATATATCGACTCTTTTGCCTTTCCTTTTGCTCCCCGGAGTCCTTTGATGAATAGAAGATCATAACCCAAGTGAGCATAATTTGATAATGAGGCTCCTTATTAACGATGATCAGCGCAATCGCAATTATAAGGAGCTTCGATATCCAGTTTATGTCCTTGATCTTAAGGATTCCCCAGATAATGAAAACGGTGTAAAATACCGCTAAAAAGCCGAAAATACTCATCAAATAAGTAGACGTTGACGTATCCGCAACGTGTGACATATTCCGTGCCGCCTCTGCATAGCCAACTCCAATAAAAGGAGATGACCAAAATAACTCCATATTATGACCTATTGCTTTTTCGCGGCTTGATTCTGTTATGCTATCAAGAGACAGCTTTTGTATATACTCGTTTTCACCCAAGGACGTCTCGGTAAGTATGGTGTCAAAATTCACAACCACAACCACCGCAGCAAGAACAATTATCAAAGCAAGAACGGTCTTGAAGGATGCAAGATTCTTTCCGACCCTCCTTACAAACATCAAAACCAGACACAAAAGCCAAAGTGCAAATCCCGCAGACGAATTAGCCGTGAATATACATACTGAAAACAATATAAGTCTCAACAAGCTTGCCTTCTCTTTGGTCATAAGCTCAAGAACAAGCGCTACCACCAAATGTGTTGCAAACAAGCCGGGCTCCCAGAACATTCCACAATTACGCTCCGGTATGTTAACAATATAATTGAATATACCTCCGACTGCATATCTTACGTCGTTAGTATTATTTATCTGAGGCAAAAAGCTCAGTACCGTAGTATTATTGGCGAAATAGTATCCGATCAATGCAACGACCGAAATCACCGTCATTACTGTGAGATAACAATTTACTGTGGTTTCAAATGAATACATTTTAGAAAACGCATAAGCAGCAAGTATGAAGCACAATAGCCTTATATAAAAATGAATACCGCTTCCCAAATCCGCTATCATAGTGGCGCCGATCATAATTAAAAACACCCAAAGCCTGATGTCTTGCTTTTTGCCCGAGCTTGATTTGCCTGCATTAGCAAAAATAATTATCAAAGCAATTAAAGCCGGCAAATACAGCGCATACGATAGTACGGGATATATAGTTTGAAACGCGTGTCCGCTTTGCAAAAACATTATTGTAAACATCAAAACCGCAAGCCATCTGCTCGCGAAAATGCTTTTCATATTATCTGAATCCTTCCTTAATAAAGGCTTTTATAGATTTATCGTTTGGAATTTTAAACATACGGCGCAAAAAATGCGAAAGTCTTCCCACCATTCTGCTTTTCCAAGGATAGAGGATTATTTTTCCTATTTCTTTTTCAAATACCGGGTCAATAAGGACTGTAGCAGGATGCTTCAGCGGAAATTCGATCGGGAAAGAATCCATACCGCAGAATCTCTTGGTCATAATCCTGTTAAACGAATTTCCGCCATGCTCCGAAAATTCATCAACACCAATATTTCTAATTTGATTTTTACAAGGACAAATTCCAAATAAATTGTTTGCCTTTATTGAAAAATCCATCTGATAATCCCACGAAATCGGACGCTTACCGGCTATCATACGGTTGCGCTCACTCATAAAGCTTCCCTTATACTGTCTGTATACCTTTTTGTTGCAGTATACGTCTCCGATCCTCTCCATAACGGTCTCATCATTACAAAGAGTAAGCTCTCCGTCATAAAACTTCTCGAACTTATTGCTCCAGGATGCCCAGCCACACGGAAGCATATGTCTTGTGAAAACATAACTGTCGCCGTTGTTGGGAACATAGTTTCCTAAATAATTAGTGCCGCATATCCATAATATTCGCGTATCATTCTCGTATCTTTCAAGCATTTCGCGGCAAAACGGGAAGAAAGAGACCTCGGGTAGATTATCATCCTCCAAAAAAATTGCCCATTTTTCTCTCTTTAAGACCCAAATTGCTCCTTGACCTATATTTTGATATACGCCGCGATTTTCTTCAGCGTAGTTCTTAATTACCTCGCAATCCCAGTCAATTGTCTCTTCAACCTTTTTTCTGCACTCTGCGGCAAGCTTTTTTTCCTCATCGTTTCTTCCCTGGTCCGCAAGAATATACAATTTACGCGGCTTAACCTGCGCAATGCGTTTAACTATATCTACTGCCTTATCCCTTTTAAATATAAACAAGACAACAGGTATATCAAATTGCTTGTCTAAAGATATCATTATGCACTACTTCCTTTCAAAAAACTCAAATTTCCGCCGTTAAATGTTAAAGCTTGTTTTTACAAAGTCCAGAACTTTCTTCGCTTGAGCTTTGGCACTTTTGTTGAGAGTTACATAATCGTATGCCGTTTTCCCCTTTTCGTCAAGCTCACACTTTTCAAGAGAAAGCACATCTTTTATACTTTGTGTCATTTGATCAACCGTTTCTCCCGAAAAAGAATATATGTAATCATAATACTCATCGGGAATTCCCGGAAGTTTGGTCGCAAGCACTGCGGTACCTGACGTCATATACTCCATAATTTTTGAGGGGAACGAAAACTTTGTGAACTCGCCTTTTGACGGCCTCGGATTAATAAGCAACGTAGCTTGCTTTTCCATTTCAACAACGTCATTATTGAACAAAACGCCTTTATACTCGATCGAAGGATTGTTTCTAGCTATTTCCTTCAGTTCTTCAGTGTATGGACCTTTTCCGCATATATAAAGCTTTGAATCATTTACGTTGGCTTTAATAAAAGCCTCTACCATTGTTTTCACACCGTATTCTGCATCAAGGAGTCCTGCATATAAACAGATCTTTTCTGAACTGTCAGAAGTTTTTGAATATTCAAGCTCCTCGTTGCATATTCCTTCGACAATGGTATATGGCTTTGCCTTCGGATTGAGTCTTTCGTTCATTGCCTCGGTCAAAAATACGTAATGTGTACAATCACCGATAATTTTATGACAATATTTTACCTGCTTCTCCGAATGTCCTGTCACCATAAGCTCCGGAACATCGGTAACAATACCTATACAAGGCTTACCGAGAACTCTTCCGGCAATCACAGCCCCGAGCGCAACAGAGACGTTAAGAACGTCGCACACCACCGCGCCTCGTCTTCCAATAAGCGCAAAGAAGGTTCCAAAAAACGATGACACCATAGTAAGAATATTCCTCACACCGACAACATTAAAAACCGGAAGATATTTATATGTAATTTTTCCGTCTTTCACTTTTTTAAGCGAAACCCAACATGCCGAAGTGTTGTGCTTTGTTATAGGCGGTGCCGAAAGAGTCAGAACATTATAGCCGTTCTTTTCAATTCCTTTTATCATCAGACGGTTAAATTTCTGTGCCTGTTGTCCCGGAATGTTTGCGGCATCGCGGAACAAATCTGCGAAATCTTGCTCTCTCATCACGCTTGAAGCATATACTATTTTAGCTTCAGACATTTTCCAAAACCTCTTTAATTTTTTTATTTCCGTATTCAACCTCACCGAGAACTCTTTCGAGTTCTTTGTTGCAGTTTGAAAGGAACTCTTTTTTATCAAGATTCACATAGTAAGAATAAATCTGATCTGCAAAATCAGCATCACTCGGATCACATTCAAGGCCTATACCGTATTTTGTGCATAGCGATCCCATATGACTTCCTTTAGTGCAAAGCTGGGGTAACAAAAAGAGCGGTCCGTCATAATACTTATTACTCATTGCAACAGGCATCGACTTATCACTGTTATCAAACATGTTATGTATAATGTCCGTGTTTTTTGCCATTTCAATACGGTCAGTCGGGGCATATTCTCCGTGAAAACATACATTATCATAACGTTTAACGCTTTCCTCAAGAAGTTCAAGCATTGAGCCTTGCGCCCTGCCATAATAATGAAGTTCAAAACGAGAATCATTACCTAACTTTTCAATCAATCTCCTATTAAAGGTCGTGTTCCTAATCAATCCCCAAAAGGCAATTCGAACAGGTGTATTCTTTTCTTCCCTGTAATTCTCCCGTGATATTCTTGCAAATTCAATGTTCGAAATGTTATGGCTATTCAAAATGGCAGCTGTTTCCGGCAAAAACCTTCTAAAGCCATCCGAACTCGTAAAGCATAATACTGAATTATCAACAAGTTTACCCACCATTTTTCTGTATAGCACATTTCTTTCATACGTTGCATCACGGTAGTCAAATATGTATTTATTTTTGTACTTACCGCCTAGCAAGTTGTAAATTGATATTCCCGTGGTAGAATGTAGCACTATCAGAAAATCGGGGTTAATCTCTTTTAGTGTTTTTTTTGCAAAAGTACTGTATTTAAGTATTCCCGGAAGCTTTTTTCTTAAAGGAACTGCATCTGACATAGTGTAATCAAATGCGTGTCCCTTAACACCTGCCGGAAGCTCTGCATCAGGGTTATGATCACGAAGCCAGTATATAAGATGCACCTCGTTCTGACTCATATCAATCTGATTCAGATAGAAATGCATATAAGTCATATATTTGACTTTAGTAAATCCCAAGATTGCAATTTTCACTTTTTCGCAAGCTCCTCAAATAAATCAATATACTTTTTGGTGTTTACGGTTCTTGAGTATTCCTTTTCACCATATTCTTTTGCGCGGTCTGCATATTCATCACGCACCTGCGGATTTTCATAAAGATAAAGTATGTCTTTTGCTATCTTTTCAGCCCCGTCTATGTCCGCGGAAAATCCGATTTTTTCACGTTCAAACATATCTCCGTAATCAGAACCCGCATCAACAGAATTAACTATTACTCTTCTGCATGCCATAAGAAGTCCTGCTTTACTTGGAACCGAGTTACCAATAACTCCGCGCTTCAGCGGTATCAAACAAACCGAGCAAGCACTGTATACGTCAGCAACCATATCCTGCGGCTGAAGCGGAAGGAAAACAATATTGTGAAGTCCCATCTCGCGTGCATTGTCTTCAAATTTCTTGCGTCGAACACCATCACCTATCATCTGAAAGACTATATTTTCATTGTCCTTCAAAATTTCAGCAACTTGCAAAATAATATCAGGGTTAAAATTTGTTCCCATAGTACCCGCGTACTGAACGTAAAATTTGTCCCTTGACATATTCTCCTGCTTTACAAAGCGGTTGTCCTCCCACGGAATCTCTTTTACAGCAGTATCATCATACCAGTTGACAATAACTCTTATCTTCTCAGCAGGCACTCCCTGCTCAATAAGCTTTACTTTCATATCCTCAGAAATGGCAGTAAACACCGTTATCTTCTTATACGCATATTTCTGCATAGCGTAAAAAATCTTCTGCATCCATTTTTTCGGCATTGAGCCGTTTGCTATCGCACTGCCAGGGAACATATCCTGGCTGTTGAAGATAACAGGACGCTTCTTCGCAAAATGCCTTGCAAAGCAAATGTTGAAAAACGATGTGATTGAAGACTGAATGAAAATCATATCGTAATCGTTGTTTTTCTTTATATGTTTACACAACTTCCACGAATAAAGTACCGACTCAAGGTAACGCTTGACAAACTTCTTTTTTTCAACCGGCTTACAAGACACTTCCGAGTATGTAAAGCCCTCATGATTAAGTATAGTTTCCGGAAAAGGCGGAAGTCCGAATGCCTCATATCCCCGTTGAATAGCATGGATTTTAATACCGCTATCAAGAGCATCCTCCATCAAAGCCTTCATAAGATGCCATGAAGGATTTGGCTTTCTGAGAGTGCTCACTATAAACAATATTTTCATTGCTGTTCCTTTCGTTTTGTCTTGTCAGCCGAGCAGACAGCCGTCAGTTATCGCTTCCATACATCTGTCATATTCCAAATGCTCTATCTGCATTTCGTTTCCGTTTTGATCAAGTATCTTAAGCGTAGCACTTACTTTAACCAAAGCTTTTGCGAGTTCGTCAGCCGTTTTCCCGTAAACGTGCAACCTCATACATACACGTTCCAATGCATTGGTATCGAGAATTTCATCGCCTATTTCAAACATTTTTGTTACGTTCAAAACGTTTTCCATAGCTTCAACCTCATCAAGTCCCTTGACTTCGGTAATTACACCGGCTTTCAAAGGAATATAGTAATTGCAGCATGGCCATTTAAAACGCGCATTATCTCTTTCGCTTACGTTAAAGTCTGCCATTTTTCCTGTGAGTGCATAATTTATCATAAGCTCCAAGGAATTGACATTGTTTTGATGACCGGTAAACACGTACATCTGCTCACCGCCCATACGGTAACCCGATTCAAAGAATTTGAATTCTCCGTCTATATCAAATCCTTGCAGCATTACAATACCATTTTGCAATCCAATGGACTTAAACATTTTTTTAGCTGCTTCATCTACTCTCTGAATGTAAGCATCAATATGAGACGATGGGTACATATGGAAGATCGGAAGACTTACATAATCTCTTTCCTTGCTGATTACCTTAAATTTGGTAAATCCCATTGACAAAGAGTAGTTACCATCTTGAATGGTATAATGGAAGAACACCTCTCTTCCACCTGTTATGAGTTCCTCTACAACTATTTTTTTGCTTTTGGACCATTCAAGTGCTTCGAGGTAGTATTTTTTCAACTCTTCCTCGTTGTAGCATACATTCATTCCCCTGGCTCCGCTAGAGTCAACAGGCTTGGCGATTACCGGATATACGACCTTGTCTAGATCTTCACGCAAAAATTCTTCTGTTACGTGAAAATCGCACGGAACAGGAACTCCAAATTTGCGTGCTAATTTTTTGAACTCGGATTTATCGGAGATAATATCCCACTGTTCTCGATTCGCATAAAAATGGCAACCGGTTCTTTCGCTTACCGTGATAGCCGGATCAATATTAACCTCAGAAGAACCAACAAAAATGCCGTCAACATTTTCTTTTTCAACCACTTCACAGACAGCATCAACATTTTGTGTGTCGATCTGATAGAAAGCATCCGCAATTTTCGCAATGGGAGTTCCGGCATCTCTTCCAAGAGCAACAACTCTGAAATTCTTTTCGTCTTTGTACTTTTTAATACCGGTAGCATATGCTCCGCCGCCCATCAGTAACAATGTCTTTCCCTCAAGATTCATATCATACCCTCGCAATTTCTATTTTTATACTTTCAATCGCTTTTTCGCACACCGCCACGGCATCCTCTGCCGTGTCCGCCTGCGCTATTACAAATCCGACACGGTCCGTGCTGCTTCCGATTTCTCCCGCCGTGTCTCCAACGTTCTTCACAAACGTTATTTCCTTAACTCCGGGAATTTTTTTCGCTTCTTCAACTCCCGTGATTCCGGTAATCGTTCCGCACGGCACTTCGAAGTATCTTATTGCGCTTCCCTTGTTGAATTTAGCCTCAACATCAGGCTTCTGTCCGCACGCAGTATCCATTGTCGCCATCACCATATCTATTCCGGTTGACAGCGGCACAAGATGAGTAGTTATACAGTCGCCGCCCATTCTCGCTCCGAGCTCTATCATTCTCGGACCATTCTTCGTCAGCATTATTTCTACGTGTGCGGGGCCGTTTTTAATACCCACTGCAAGGACAGCTCTTGTAGCTACGTCTTTGATTGCATCAACATCTTTCGTCGGAAGTGCCGACGGCTGGCTATGTCCCATTTCAACAAAGTGCGGCGCACCTGTTGTGAGCTTGTCCGTAACCTGAAGCACGTGCACATTACCGTCAGTTACCATTATTTCAACACTGACTTCACTTCCCTGCAGGTACTCCTCGATTATTACTCCGCCCGCTCTTCCCTGTGACGAGCTGTAGCTAACCGCTTCTTTAAGCTCGTCAATATTGTTTATAAGCATTACTCCGCGGCTTCCCGAATTATCGGTAGGCTTGCTTATGCACGGGAACGTAATTTTATCGACAACCGCATCAAGCTCATCGGGCTTTGATAGGATATAGTACCACGGGTGTTCTACGCCGTGCTCCTCAAACGCCTTTATCATCTCGCCTTTATCGGTGGATTTAAGTGCGGTCTCTCTGTCTATTCCACAAAGTCCGAGTTTCTCGCACGCCGCGGCTATCGAACGCATCGGCATATCTGTTGCAAGTGTCATTATTCCGTCGGGCTTGAACTTTTCGGCAACCTCTACCACACCGTCTATGTCAATAGTGCTAACACAGAAAAATTCATCTGCCAGAGGAACACCTATAGCCTCGGGGTTATAATCCACAACTCCTACGTAGTGTCCCGCATCCTTTGCTTTCTTTATTGCAGGAAGCTGAAGCACGGACGCACCTATTATGAGTATTCTTTTCATTTGTCAATGACCTCGGTCTTCTCCTCTGCCTTAACGGGTTCAACCGGCTTTTCCTGATTTACGTACACGTTCTTACGGGCAAGCACCGAATACGCAGTTCTGAAAAATATCTTGAGGTCAAAAAGGAACGAAATGTTATTGACGTAATATACGTCGTTTTCAATTTTCTGCTCAGAGGTTATAGAGTTGCGGAAGTACGCCTGGCTGTAACCCGTTATACCGGGCCTTACGGATATTCTGCGCTTGCGCTTTTCGTCAAGCGCGTCATAGCCCTTGTAGTTTGTGGTAAGATGTGCACGGGGACCGATAACGCTCATATCGCCCTTGAGCACGTTGAGAAGCTGAGGTGCTTCGTCAAGGCTGGTCTTTCTGAGTATTCTTCCGATTTTCGTCACACGGGGATCATTGTCGCCGTTATATGTAGACCCGTCTGCATTGAGCAAATTCGGGGAATTGACCTTCATGGAACGGAACTTATACATCTTGAAAACCTTACCGTCCTTGCCGAGTCTTTCGGCATTGTAGAAGACAGGACCTTTATCGGTAAGCCAAATCAAGGGGGCTGCAACTATAAATACCAGCGCAAAAAGCGGAAGTCCTATCAGACTCAGCACAATATCAATAAATCTTTTGAAAAACTTTTTATACATATCTCTTTCTCCGTCGGGCTTAAACGTATTCCTTCACTATCTCAACGTAATTGTCAATCACGTACTTCGCTTCCTCGTCGGTAAGACAGGTATGAAGCGGAAGGGATATCTCGTTTGCAAAAAGATTATACGCATTCGGATAATCCTTTATGTCAAAGCCGAGGTTCTTATACGCGGTGTGCATCGGGAGAGGCTTGTAGTGAACATTGCACGAAATCTCTCTCTCTGCCATTTTTATGATTATCTCATTTCTCTGCTCAGCGCTTATTTCGGGAATGCGCGTCAAGTAAAGATGTCCCGATGACGTGTGAACGTCGTTGTAATGGTCAAGCACCTGAACACCGAGCGGCTTGAGCGCCGAGTCATAGCGAGCAATAAGCTCCTTACGTCTTGCAAGCATTCCCGGGTATCTATGCATCTGCGCAAGTCCCATCGCCGCCATTATATCGGTCATATTGCATTTATACCACGGACCGACGATATCGTATTCCCACGCACCGAGCTTGGTTTTTGCAAGCGCGTCCTTGGACTGACCGTGAAGCGAGAGGAGCTGGAGCTGACGGTATATTTCATCGTTGTCAATTCCGTCGATCGTTCTCCAGGTAAGTGCGCCGCCCTCTGCGGTCGTAAGATTCTTGACCGCGTGGAACGAGAACGAGGAAAAGTCTGCAACGTTACCTATCATTCTTCCGCGGTACGCAGCACCGAACGAATGCGCCGTATCCGCCATAACGGCTACCCTGCCGAGCGCACGTTGAATATCGCTATTTGGCTTAAATACGTTTCTTTTTCTTTCGACTATCTCAAAAATCCTGTCATAGTCACAGGGAACGCCGCCGATATCAACGGGGATTATAGCCTTGGTCTTTTCGTTTATCGCCGCTTCGAGCTTATCATAATCCATCTCGAAGCTGTCGGGTGCGGTATCCACCAAAACAAGCTTAGCACCCGTATGGCACACAACCGACGCGGACGCCGTGTAGGTATAAGCTGAGGTTATGACCTCATCTCCCTCTCCGACACCCAAAACTCTGAGTGCCATCTCAGCACAGGCAGTCTGCGAATTAAGGCAAACGCATTTTGCCGTACCGACGTACTCTGCTATATCAGCTTCAAGCTTCTTGGTACGCGGTCCCGTGGTTATCCAACCCGAGCGAAGCGCATCGGAAACCTCTTTTACCTCGAGCTCCGAAATGTCCGGAGGAGAAAATGCTATTTTCATATTGAGCTTACCCTATCCTTTACGTAATTTTCTATCTATGCAAAATGCCTCGCACGCGCGCGCGGCGAAAAGGCATAACTATCCCATAATAATATACAATATAATAACACATAAAATTAGTATTGTCAACATCACAGGGCGAACTACTGTACGACTGTCAGAATTATCCTTGACTTTTTTTACGAACAGGGTTAGAATATAAATAATCATCTGGACCTCGCGTTTTTTGTCTGAAAATGCGACGTACAAAACGGAGGAAACTCAACTATGAAAGCAAAAATTATTCTGACCTTACTCACGCTCATCGTTATCCTCACGGGCTGCGGACACGAGCACGTATGGACACCCGCAGACTGTGTAACTCCCGCGACCTGCACCGTGTGCGGCGAAACACAGGGCGAGGCACTCGGTCACAGCTTCAAGGATGCCGATTGCACAACCCCCAAGACCTGCACCGTGTGCGGCGAAACCGAGGGCGAAGCGCTCGGCCACACTCTCACAGAGGCAAACTATCAGTCTGCCGCCGCATGTACCGTATGCTCCGAAACAGCAGGCGAGCCGCTTACTCCTGACTTTGTCAAATACGGCATCAATGCCGATATGGAGGTCGGCAAGATATACGAGTACACGACTGTGACTACGGACGATACAAAGACAATAAAGGGCACTTTAGAAATAACCAACTATGACGTTGTCGTTTCGGACGGCGAGGAGCGTGTCGCACGAGATGGCTACAAATGGCATAACGTAACCTTTGTTGCTACCGTAAACGACATCGAAGCCGTGTATAACGGTTTCCGCGTTGACTACACCGTAAGCGACTACTACGACATCAAAAAATTCAAGGATGAAGCCGATCACTCCGATCCTATGATATCAAAATACACCGTAAGCTATAACGGCGCCGACGCAGACGTTTATATGAGACAGTCCGGAAATTTCATCGGAGATTTTGACAATGACAGCGTTACCTTTACCTTCAAGGTTTCGGTACAGAAGCCCGACGGCTACGACGGTATTGTTGTCGGTATGAACAACGCCTCGGTGGACGCAAGAGTCGAAAACTACTTAAACGACGTTTACACGCCCGAAAACTTCAATCTTTTCCGCATCCCCGCGTAAATATAATCGCAAAGAAAAAAGAGCATCTGACGATGCTCTTTTTTCTTTTATTTCCTTATCATTACGGCGATTCCGTCGGGAATTGCAACTATTTTCGGGTCACGCTTTCCGACTATCTCCTTAGCCTTTTCAAGCGCCTCGTCTATTGAATGCGCAGGGATCATGTGCATATCTGTTATAAGCTTGTCGTCAAGCTCGGAAACGTATATTACTCTTGCGTGCATAAGGATACGCAAAAGTATCTGCGACTCCCACTGGTCGGGGTCTGTATGCTCTCCGTCGCGTTTCATAAATATTTCCATCGTCTTGGTGATATCGGGCTCGTCGGCAAGGTGATGGTATAGGTCCTCTCCTCCCGTTCCGTCCACCGACGCGGCAAGCATTATGATAACACCGCCCTGCTTTACGGTCGCTTCCGCGGCGGTCATTCCCTTCACCGCCTGATATATGTTCTGGTCAAGCGGATAGCCGCCGTTTGTAGTAATTGCGATGTCACATTCCTTAGCCTTTACCGCGCAAAGTCCCGAGAGAAAGTCCGTTCCCTTTTTGTGCGCCGCCTCAAGCTCGCCCGCAGTTGCAAATATGACCTCTTTTTCTGCGTTCAGAACTACGTTCACGATGAACGCAAGCTTTGCCTGTCTCGCCGCCCACACCATATCTCTGTGAATGGGGTTATTATCAAGAACTCCGGCGCGCGAATAGGGGCTCGCAATAAACGCCGAGCAATGGTTGGCAAGCACAGTCGTTCTGCCCGCAACTCCGGGCAAAACGCTCTTTCTTCCACCCGAAAATCCTGCGAAAAAGTGAGGCTCGATAAAGCCCTCGGAAACAAGCAGATCAGCTTCATACGCGAGCTTATTTATCTCGCATTTTCCGCCCGACGGAAGGGTTCCGATATTAACGAGCATATTATTGTCAAGGCAATCGTGGATATATATTTTTTCCTTTGCTACGATATCCTCTCCGAACTTGTTTACAAGCTCGTCACGAGTGGTGCCTCGGTGGCATCCCGTAGCTATAAGGATAGTGATATCGGCGTCGGGATTTCCGCGTCTTATCTCCTCGAGCATAGGTGGAATTATGACCTTGCTCGGCACGGGTCTTGTGTGGTCACTTGCAATAATAACAACCTTGTTTTTGCCCTTTGCAAGCTCTGAAAGAGGCTCTGAATCGGTGGGGCTTGCAAGCGCTTCGCGCACCAGCTCCTCTCCCGTTTTGTCTGTCTTGTATTCCTCTATTGACGAGGTAAGGACCCCTACAAGCTCCGCTTCGTCAAAAGTATGCGTAAGCCTTCCTTTTCCGTACGGAAATACTATCTCTGTCATATTGTTTTCTCCCAATCTTGTCTTTGTTTTCAAATTTATTCTTTGCTTTTGCTGAGTATGAGCACGGCGGAAAGTATCATCACGATACCGATGATCGACGTGACGTCAAGCCTTTCTCCGAATATAAGCACACTGAAAAGGGTCGCCGCGACGGGTTCTATGACCGCAAGCGACGAAGCAGTACCCGCGGGAATATACTTAAGCGCGAGTGTGTAAAAAAGATACGGCAAAACACAGGTCACAACTCCTATGCCGATTATCAGAGGCAAAGCCGTTGGCGGTGCTTTGAGGGTAACGTCAAGCACTTTTGTGGGATTTGTTACAAAAAGCGAGATCACCGCCATAAAAATAAAGCCGTAAAGGGTCGATGACGTGGAGCTCATACCGCGCATCATCTGTATCCTCGTCACAAGATTGTACGAGCTGTAGGCAATACCTGCAAGAAGTCCCAGTATTATGCCGAAAGCGCTGAATTTAAGCCCGCCTATAATACCCGACACAAGCGCACAGCCTACCGTTACGAGCGCGACTGAAACAAGCTTGGAAAAGTTGAATTTTTCTCCGAGAAACGCCACCGAAAATATCATTACGATAACGGGCGCAGTATACATAAGCACCACCGCGGTTGATGCGGATGACGCCTCGATTGCAGAAAAATAGAACGCCGCCGTTCCGTATATCGCCGCGCCTCCGAGAGCAAAGACAACAAGATCCTTAAAGCTTACCGCAAAGCTTTTTCTATCGGTTAAAAGCGCATAGAGAGCAAAGCCCACCGCCGCCACTACAGCCCTGACAGTTGTAGTCTGTATCGGTGTGAAGCCAAGTGCAACAAGATTTTTAAGAAAGATACCCGAGGTTCCCCAGCAGATACCTGCAAGGATTATATAAATAAACGCCGTCTTTTTCATTATGCCACCGTAAGAGCTCTTTTAATCAGCCGAAGAAGTGGTCGGCAAGAAGCATTATGCAAAAGCCTACCATAAGAGCAAAGGTCGCGCCTCTCTCGTGTCCGTGCGAGTGTGTTTCGGGAATCATTTCGTCACTTATAACGTAAAGCATAGTACCGCCCGCGAAAGCGAGAGCGAACGGAAGTATAGCCTGTGATACGGTGACCGCGAGGAAGCCTATAAACGTACCGAGCACCTCAATAAGTCCGGTCGAAAGAGCAAGCACAAACGCACGTCCCGGCTTTACTCCCTCCGCAAGCATAGGTCCGATTATGACCATACCCTCGGGAATGTTCTGGAGGGCGATACCGCCTGCAATTACGAGAGCCTGAATATCGTTACCCGAGCCAAATCCGACACCTGCGGCTATTCCCTCGGGAAGATTGTGTATAGCGATTGCAAGGACGAACAAAAGCACCTTTCCGAGGCTTGAGTTTTTGTGAGGCTCAATGTCAACGCCCGCAAGCTTATGAAGGTGAGGCACCACCTTATCAAGCAGGTTAAGACCAACGGCTCCCATAAAAATGCCGAAAACAGTTACAAAAACACCGTATTTGCCGCCGTATTCAATCGACGGAATAATAAGTCCGAGCACTGCCGCCGCGAGCATTATGCCCGAGGCAAAGGACAGAATTATGTCCGAAAACTTATGTGAAACACTTTTGAAAATAAAACCTATGAGCGCTCCGAAGACGGTCGCACCGCCTACTCCGAGAGCAGTCAGAAGCACGAGCTGCATACTTTGTTGTCCTCCTGTATTTTGCCGAAATGCCACTGTGCAGAAATCCGACCGAAAAAGTCAGAATTCGACACAAATCTATTGATTTATTTTATCATATATGCTATATTGATTTCAATAGTTTTTTATAAGTTTCCGACCAAAGGAGAAAATTTATGAAGAAAAGCGCAAAATGGATAATATCCCCTGAAAACCTCTACCCTGCCGCAGTTACCTTCAGAAAAGACGCCACCTTTGAAAAGCCCGTAAAAAAGGCCAAACTCAAGGTGTCGGCAATCGGCAATTACGCCGCTTATATAAACGGTAAGCGCGTGGGTAAAAGCATTCTAGCTCCCGGTTGGACCTCATACGATAACCGCGTTCTGTATCAGACCTATGACGTCACCGAAATGCTTGAAAAAAAGAATAAGCTTGAGATAGGCGCAGGCCAGGGCTGGGCAGGCAGACATTACGACGGAAAAGCCGTAAATCCCACGGTCATCGCATGGCTTGACGTTACCTTTACCGATGGTACAAGCGATAGAATAATCACCGACACCGACTGGGACGTTTACACTTCGGAGGTCACAAGGACCGCCCTTTATCACGGTGAAACAATTGACAAAACCGCCAAAATAAAGCGTATCGGCGCCGCGGTTACGGCAAAGCCAAAAGCAAGGCTTGAGGCTCAGGACGGCGAGGATATCGTCGAGGTGGAGCGAATAGCTCCGATAAAGCTTATCCGCACTCCAAAGGGCGAAGCAGTCATTGACTTCGGTCAGAATATGACAGGCTACGTCGAGGTGAAGATAAAGGGCAAGCACGGCGACAGAATAGTTATGCATCACGCCGAGGTGCTCGATGCCGACGGCAATTTTTATACCGACAATTACAGACACGCAAAAAACGAAAACATCTATATTTTAAGCGGAAAGGACGACACCTTCAAGCCAATATACACCTTCCAGGGCTTCCGCTACATAAGGCTCACCGAATACCCGTTTGACACGGTAGATCTGAGCTGCTTTTGCGCGATAGTCGTTCATTCTGACATACGCCGCACGGGTCTCTTCCACTCCGGAAATGAAAAAATAAATCAACTTTATCACAACGTAATCTGGGGTCAGAAGAGCAACTACTTAGACCTTCCCACCGACTGTCCTCAGCGCGATGAGCGCCTCGGCTGGACGGGTGACGCGCAGGTATTCTGCCGTACGGGCGCTATCAACTTTGACGTTGAAAAATTCTTCAAAAAATGGCTCCGTGATATGAGGCTTGAGCAAGAGAAAAACGGAGTCGTCAATATCATTGTACCGAAAACGTGGAATTCACATCCGTCTGCGGCGTGGTCTGACGCCGTCTGCATCATACCGTGGGAATTATACCTCGCTTACGGAAATCCCGATATTTTAAATGACAATTTCGATGCTATGAAAAGGTGGGTCGACTACGTAAGAGGCTACGGTCCAGAGGAATATCTGTGGCTCGGCGAGCTTCACTTCGGCGACTGGCTCGCGCTTGACGGCGGCGACGATTCATTCTTCGGTGCAACCTCGCACGACCTTATTGCGAGCGCATTTTTTGCTAATTCCACCGAAAAGCTCATTCTTGCGGGAAACGCTCTCGGAAAGGATATGAGCGAGTACGTAAAGCTTCACAAGAATATTGTGAAAAGATTCCGTTCCTACTTTATGGAAAACGGAATGCCGAAGGAAATCCTTCCCATGACGGGACATCTTTACCGCACGGGTGGAAAATGCAACGACCCCTGCCGCGGTATTACGCAAACCGCCATCACGCTCATTCTCCGCTTTGGTCTGTGCACCGACAGGGAAAGACCTGCGCTCGCCGCAAAGCTTGCAGAGCTTATCTGCGAGAACGGCGAGTGTATGAGCACCGGCTTCGTGGGTACTCCCCACCTGCTCCACGCGCTTTCCGAAAACGGATACGCCGAGCTCGCGTACACTCTCCTTTTGCAGGAAAAGAATCCGTCGTGGCTATTCTCCGTCAACCGCGGTGCAACTACGATGTGGGAGCATTGGAACAGCATAAAGGAGGACGGAAGCTTCTGGAGCGACTCGATGAACTCTTTTAACCATTACGCATACGGTGCAGTCTACGATTGGATATTCGGCGTTGCAGTCGGTATCAAGCCGTTAATGGAGGCTCCCGGCTACAAGGAGATCGCCATCAAGCCTCATCCGAGCAAGCTGCTCGGCTCGGCAGAAGCGTCAATTGACTCGAGAAACGGTCTTATCCGTTCATACTGGTATTACAAGGGCGACGTAGTTTATTACGAATTTGACATTCCCGAAGGGGTCACGGCACACCTTACTCTGCCGTCGGGACGCACTGAAATACTTAATTTCGGTATATATCATTTTGCAGAATAAAAAATAAAAATCGGTGCACCTTGTAAGCGCACCGATTTTATTTATACACTTTTCGTGTTCTTATATGGAGTTCCTATAAATCCGACCTGCTTGAAGTCTTTAGGATTTTTTCTGATAATATAGTCAATATATGACGCAACCATTTTTGCGGCAAGTGCATATCCCAGCGGATTCATATGTCCGCCAAGCATATAGTTCTTCTTGAATTCTGCATCCCACTTGGGTGAGTATTTCCTCATATCAAGAACGTAAATGTTATCAAACATCTCAGCAAGCTTATAAAGAAGCTCCGAATGCTTTTCTGAAAGCTCGCGTCTCTTCTCATCTTCACCGGGAGTTTCGGGAATGGTCATAAGGAAAAACTTGGCTTTCGGCTGTATCGTCTTGTATCTCTGTATTATTTCGGCGTAGCATCCAACGAAAGTCTTTTTGTTGAAAACGTAATTGTCAATATTGATGTCGGATACATCTCCAAACTCTATCTGACCGCCGATCATCTGGCTGATATCATTGACCCCAAGGGCAATTATGTACGCCTGTGTAGCCTTGTCTGCATCCCATAGTCTTTTCTGGTAAGCAAAGTTCACGGTGTAGCCTACCGCGCTCATACCGCCTTGAGAAAAATTCTGCACGGTCGTACCTGCCATACGCGCAAGAAACTGCCCCCACGAATAATCGTACATATCGTGCCACGTAGTAGCTCCCGTTTCCTGATTTGTTCCCTCGAACTCACCTGAAGAAAGGCTGTCACCAACACAGGTAATGCTTCTGAAAATTCCGCAGAATCCACCGTCAGTTACAAGCTTATCGAGTGGCTTTTCGTTTTCGCCGACGTAAAAATCATTAATATCCATTTGAAATATCCTCCCCAAAAAGGTGTTACCGTTAGTATATCACACAAGACTCACAAAGTCAACGGAATACAAAGAAAAAGCAGACACTCCAAAAGAGTGTCTGCCGTAAAATCAAGCCATATAATATTTCTGCTTGTAGGACTCGTACATTGAAACGAATTCTTCCTCACCGGATTTGATCTGATTAAGATATTCGTGAGCCTCAAAGGAGTCGTTTGCTATCTCGATAAAGCATACCGCGATATTCGAGCAGTGGTCGGAAATTCTCTCGTAGTTTGTGAGAAGGTCTGAGAGAATAAAGCCAAGCTCCATCGTGCAGTCGCCCTGCTGGAGTCTTGTTATGTGTCCCGCCTTTATCTTTCTCTTGAGTCTGTCTATAACCTGCTCAAGAGGCTCTACCTTCTTTGCCATATCAAGGTCATCGTTAACGAGAACTGCGGTCGCAAGGTCGAGTATCTCACTTGCTGCGGCAGTAATAACCGCTATGTCATCCTTAGCCTTTTGGGAGAAGGATATCTTCTTATCGTATACTTCCTTTGCAACCTCTGCGATATTGAGCGCGTGGTCGGAAATTCTCTCTATGTCACCGATACAGTGTAAAAGCTCTGACACGACCTTACTGTCCTTCGATGAAAGATTGGTCGCTGCGATCTTTACAAGATACGAGCTGGTCTTATCCTCGTACTTATCGATAAGGGATTCGAGTCTGTCGACCTCGGCAAATTCTCCTTCGTCGAAATTGTCGAGAAGCTTTGTCGCCTTCGCAAACGCGTCGGTCGAGATGCGCGCCATATCGCCAACGAGGTCGCGGCACTTTTCAACGGCAAAGCCGGGGATTTCAAGGAATCTCTCGTCAAGAGTAGCAAATACGTCTGCTTCCTTTTCATCCTTCTTGCCCTTTACCGTCTTTATCGCAAGCTTTTCAAAGAGCGAGCAGAACGGAAGGAGAATTATAGTAGAGAACACATTAAACAGAGTGTGTACGATAGCGATGGTTGACGGGCTCGCATTGGATGCGAGAAATTCAAACGGGAACACCGCGCTTATCGCATAGAAAATACTTGAGATAATTATTACGCCTACCATCTTGACGTAAAGGCAGGTAAAAGCAACTCTCTTCGAGTCCGTGTTTCCGTTGACGGATGAGATAATAGGAGTAATGGTAGTGCCGATGTTCATTCCGAGAATTACGGGGAGAGCCGTCGAGAACGGAATCGCGCAGGAGAGCGACAATGCCTGAAGCACACCGACCGATGCCGAGGACGACTGAATGATCGCCGTAAATATCGTACCGACAAGAATACCGAGCACGGGATTTGAGAACATTGTAAGAAGGTTTCTGAAGCCTTCGTTATCCTTGAGTCCTCCGACCGCGCCACTCATCATATCCATACCGAACATAAGAATAGCAAAGCCCATAAGCATAGCGCCTACGTTCTTGTTCTTGTCTCTCTTGGACATCATTATCATAAGAAGGCCAATTGCCGCAAGGATAGGCGTGAACGAGTCGGGCTTG
Organism: Eubacteriales bacterium; assembly: GCA_045580165.1. Lineage (GTDB taxonomy): Bacteria > Bacillota > Clostridia > Oscillospirales > CAG-272 > UBA4717. The sequence goes on along the minus strand of JAZNNG010000061.1, from coordinate 13,878 downwards.
AGAAGGCTCATTACGAATGATGCCGTACCGTCGATCTCGGTAGTACTGAGGAGCCACGCGGTAACCGTCGTACCGATATTGGCACCCAATATTATGCTTATGGTCTGTCCGAGCTTCATAATGCCCGAGTTTACGAAGCCTACAAGCATAACCGTCGTCGCTGAGGACGACTGAATTATAGCGGTAACTATAAATCCGAGCAAAAATCCTTTGACTCTGTTTGAAGTAAGCCTTGCGAGAATTGACTCAAGCTTACCGCCGGCGAGCTTCTTGAGACTGTCTCCCATAAGGTCCATACCGTAAAGGAACAACGCAAGTCCGCCGATAAGAGCAAAAATTTCAAAAATTCCCATTGTTTTTCCTCTGTTTTATATCACAACAATGCAGGCATTTTTGCCTGAAGCTACTTATGTATGCCCGAAAATCCGCATACAAATTTATTTTAACACAAATATGTAAAAAATACAATAACAAAAACAAATTTTCGTAAAAATAACCGCCGCAGGTGTATCCTGCAGCGGTTATTTTGGTTTATCTTATGCTGAACGTAAAGCAGATCTTCTTTTCGTCAAGTCTGTATTCCTTCGCAAGCTCCGGTCCGCAGGAATGCGAGCCGAGTCCCGAATTCTTGTAATCTATACGGATATTAACGAAATCAGACTTTACAAGCTCATCCTGATGCTGTGCGTCCATAAGCATTTTGGACGTGTAGCGGGACACGTTTATTTCCATCTTTTCAGACTCAAAAACAAGACCGTTCTTCATTTCAAGACGCTTGGTCTTAATATGGTTACCGTGCTCCTGAGGCATAATGTAGCTTACGTACTCGCTGTCGGCATCACTCTCGTAGAAATCTATCATAGAAGCGTGATTCATATCACTGTAGTTCTCAAACGGTCCCATACCAAAGTACTTGAACTCGGTATGCTCAAGAGGAGTCCTTATCTCAAAGCCGAGTCTCGGGAGCCACGGGCACTCTTCCTTGATGTCGCCCGAAAGAGTTACGTTTATTCTGCCGTCTGCGGTTACCGCGTAGATAGCCGTGTACTTGAAGTAAGGCTTTCTCGAAACGCCCGCAAGACTGCCCTTTACGGTAATGACGTTACCGTCAAGACTGCACTGATATGTCTTTTCAAAGGTCTTGTCAAGGTTTTCCGCATTGTACGGACTCTGCCAATACCATTTACTCTTGACATATCTTTCGTTGTCGATAGGAGCGCGCATCGTCGTTAACTTTATGGGGGCAACAAGCTGCTCTGCACCGTTCTTGATAACGCTTACGAAGGTGCCGAGGTCCTTTGAGAAGGTGTACTTGAATCCGTCGCCCTCAAAGATTACGAAGTTTGCGTCCTCGACTGCATTTGCAGGAGTGTCGCAGGGCTTTTCCTTTTCATAAGTTGCGGGAAGCTCAAGCTGCTTCTGCGCTACACAGTACTCGTCTTTGTCATAAAGGTAGCAGTTCACGAACGCGCCGAGCTTGCACTTTTCGGGAAGCGCGATCTTTACTCTTGCGGTCTTTTCGGGCTCAACGTCAAGGGCAAGGGTATCACCTGAAATAACCTCGCCGTCAACCTTTACCTCATACTTGAACTTATATTCGTTAAGATTTGTGAAGTTATATCTGTTGAGAACAACGACCTCATCATCCTCAAGAGTGCAGTCCATATACTGATAAGCCGCTTTGACCTCAAGCGAGCCTGCCTTGAGGCTTCTGTCGTGGAATACCATACCGTCACAGCAGAAGTTGCCGTCGTAAGTAAGCTCACCCTCAAAGTCTCCGCCGTATTTCGGCACGCCGTCAACAATTACGGTGTGGTCTGCCCATTCCCATACGCATCCGCCGATAAAGTTCTTGTACTTATAGGTGAGCTTCCAATAATCGCAGACGTCGCCGGGACCGTTACCCATTGCGTGTGCGTATTCACAAGAGAAGAAGGGCTTTTTGAAGTCGGGATCATTGAGCTTCTTTTCAATAACCTCAAGCGGATCGTACATCTTGGAGTGAAGGTCTACGTAATCTCCGAGGTACTTGGTATCTCTGTGATAATGTTCACACATATCTGCTGCTCTTGATGCGTCCTCTGCGTGAACGAGTCGGCGGGGATCGTTTGCTCTGATAAATCTTATCATAGCGCGGTGATTTTCGCCGTGTCCGCTTTCGTTACCCGTTGACCAGCCGAAGATAGACGTGTGGTTCTTGTCTCTGTTGTATGCTCTTTCCATACGTTCAACGTACGCGTGCTCCCAATCGGGATTCGAGCAGGTCCATTCGGGATTATCGAGGAAGTCGTAGTAACCGGGATTCTGAATATTTCTGTTATGAGTACCGTGAGTTTCGAGGTCGGTCTCAAGAAGAACGTAGAAGCCGAGCTCGTCGCAAAGCTCGAGGAACTTGGGTGTAGGGGGATAGTGGGATGTTCTTATCGTGTTGATGTTGAGCTTCTTCATAAGGAGAAGGTCGCGGCGGATATCCTCAACCGTCATACACCAGCCCTCGGTGGGTGTTGTATCGTGGTGGTTTACACCCTTGAGCTTTACCTCAACTCCGTTTACGAGGAACTCGCAGTCCTTGCCTATCTTGAATGTAACGAAGCCTATCTTCTGCGAGATAACTTCACCCTCATACTCGAACAAAAGCTCGTAGAGGTAAGGCTTTTCCGCATTCCAAAGAGTCGGATCTTCAACGGTAAAGGTTGCCGCACCCTCGGCGCTTTTTTTAGCAAGAGTCTTGCCCGATGCGTCAAGAAGCGTGATATCTGCCTTGCCGTCGAATACTATGTCGATATCGTTATCATTTGTTACGATCTTGATATCGCGGATATGGCCGACAGGTCTCGAGAGAACGTAAACGTCTCTGAAGATACCGTGGAATCTGAAGAAGTCCTGATCCTCGAGGTAGCTTCCCGAACACCATTTGCGGACCTTGGCGATAACTTCGTTGTTACCGTTTACAACGACATCGCTTATGTCAAATTCTGCCTGAAGGTGGCTTCCCTGAGTGTATCCTACGTACTTGCCGTTGACGAAAAGCTCAAGGCAGCTCGACACACCCTCGAAAACTATGTAGGTCTTTCTCGACGCGTCCTTTATCTCAACATTCTTTCTGTAAACACCCATAGGGTTTTCGTTCGGAACGAAGGGCGGATCGTAGGGGTGGGGATATGCTACGTTTGCGTAGTTGGGGTTGCCGTAGCCGCGAAGCTGCCAGCAGGACGGAACGTCTATTGTTCCCCATTCTTTTTGGGTATAGTTTTCCTCAAAATCACATTCGTAGTATTTGAAATCCCAGTCGCCGTTTAATGAGATACATCCGTCCTTCGGGATATAGTAGGCTCTTTGCGGCATACGGTTTTCACTGATGTGATGAAGATCCTCGTATTTTTTCATAATTATTCCCTTTCTTTACGGTGCGTTGACACCGATTATATTTTCTGTTATAATTATATTATAAATTTACGCCGTTTTCAATATAATTATCGTATTTTTTATATAACTATATTATCAAGGAGTATTCTTTGAAAAACAGGACCACCATAACGAACGAGCTTACGTTATTTTCAATATACCCAACGAGCGCAGATATAAATTTCCCTCAACACAGGATATTCAGACCCGAGGGATATCCTTGTGACCAGATATTTCTGGTTACCGGGGGGAACGGCATTGTAAAGATCGAGGACGAGGTATTCCCCCTTGAAAAGGGTGATATGTTTTACATTAAGGCAAACGTATGTCACGAATATTACGGAAGCCGTGATTTTTCGACCACGTACATCGCTTACGACGGTGACGGAGTAAATGGTATAAGAAACTATTACGCGCTCGGTGATTTCAAGCTTTATACGGGCAAAAGCTGTGCGGCATTTGAGCGTAACGTCAATAAAATATTCGATATGTTCGACAGTATAAAGGACATACCCACGCTTTGCGCCGTCACCTATTACGCAGTTATCGCCTACTTCGAGGAAAACTGCAAAAAGGAATACTCCTCCATCGAGGAGGTCTACTACTACATCGAGGCAAACTACGCCTCAGAGCTCTCGCTTGACGACATACTGAAGCTCTACCCCTATTCAAAGGCAAAGCTTTGCCGCGAATTCAAGGCAAAATATAATATGACGGTATTTGAGAAGATCATAGAAACCAGACTTTTACAAGCAAAAAGTATTCTGCTCGCCGAGCCCGACGTAAAGCTGAAGACGGTTGCCGCATCCTGCGGCTTCGGTGACATCAGCTACTTCTGCAAGCTTTACCGAAAAAGGTTCGGTGTCAGTCCAAAGTCTAAATAAGTATCCCCCCGTTTTGAGGCTTCCCTTTATGAGTAGCAAAGCGGCGCCGAGACAGTGAGTGATCTGCCGATAGCATATCAGACCCGAGGTGTGACCGAGTCGCAACAAGACAAGCTATCGCGAAGTGACTGATGAGGTGTTCTACAATTTCTCGTTGTTACACCTCATCCGTCAGCTAACGTACCCACCTTCTCCTCAAGGGGAAGGCTTCAAAAAGCAAGTCTGATACTATTACTTGTTTCACATAGCATTTACATCATCAATATCCTTCGTTTTTTCTGCTCACCGGCAATAGCCTTTACTTAACCATGCCACGACGCGCGGGGTTTTCTTTATACACAAAACGCCGAGCATTCAGGCTCGGCGTTTTGTTTTTATTAAAGATTGTAGTACTTATCAAATTCTGCGGGGTGAGGAATTCTTGAAAGCTGACTGCATTCTTCTCTCTTGGTCTTGATAAAGTTTGTAAGAAGCTCCTCGGGGAATACTCCGCCTGCGGTGAGGTAATCGTGGTCTGCCTCAAGCGCATCGAGAGCTGCCTCGAGAGAGGTGGGAAGGTGCTTGAGCTTTGCCTTTTCCTCGTCGCTTAAGTGGAAGAGGTTCATATCGTACGGGCCCCATCCGTTCTCGTGAGGATCGATCTTATTCTTGATACCGTCAATACCTGCCATAAGAATTGCGGCGTAGCAGAAGTAGGGGTTGCAGGTCGCGTCGGGGTTTCTGAGCTCGAAGCGTCTGAGCTCGGGAGCCTTTGCGTATGCGGGGATACGGATTACCGCACTTCTGTTGGAGGTTGCGTAGCCTACGGTTACGGGAGCCTCAAAGCCGGGAACGAGTCTCTTGAAGGAGTTGGTGCTGGGATTTGTGAGCGCACAGAGAGACGCGATGTGCTTGAGAAGTCCGCCCATAAAGTAGTGAGCCTCACGGCTGAGGTGCGAATAACCGTTGTCGTCCGAGAACACGGGCTTGCCGTCCTTCATAAGAAGCATATGAACGTGCATACCGTTTCCTGCTTCTCCCATTACAGGCTTGGGCATAAAGGTTGCAGACATACCGTACTTCTTTGCTACGTTGTGGATAATATACTTTATCATCATGGTAGCGTCTGCCATCTTGGACATCTCGCCGAGACCGGGCTCGATCTCAAACTGTCCCGCAGCGCCAACCTCGGGGTGATGGTAGTTAAGCGGAATACCTGCTTCCTCGATAAGCATAACCATTTCGCTTCTTGCTTCGTAAGAAACGTCAAAGGGCTTTGCTATATGGTAGTTCTTCTGCTTTGCAACTACCGTACCGGTACCTTCAACCGCACTGTTCCAATATGTCTGAGCCGCGTCGAGAGACATACCGATGGAGTTCGGGGATACCTCCCATCCTACCTGGTCAAAGAGATAGAACTCGAATTCGGGAAGTATCTTCATAGTGTCGGCAATACCGCACTCTCTCATATAGTTTTCAGCCGCGAGAACGATGTTTCGCGGATACTGAGCAAGAGGTCTGTTTTCGGGGTTGTCGATTATCATCGCGTTACCCGTCATAGAAAGTGTGGGGATCTGGCAGAAGGGATCGATTACTGCGGTGTCGGGGTCGGGGATGAACACCATATCGCTCTTTTCTACTACCGCGTAGCCGTAGTTGGACGCGTCAAAGCCGATACCGTTCTTCATTGTTTCTTCGGAGAAGTTCTTTGCGGGAATGGTAACGTGACGGTACTGACCGTTGATGTCGACCATCTTGAAGTCTACCATTTTAATATCATTTTCCTTAATGATATTCAGAATGTCCTTAACTGTTTTCATTGTTCGCTCCTTATATGAAAATTAAATTTTAACAAAAATAAGCAGATCAAACCCTGATGGTTTCACCGGGCTCGACAGTATAGAGCTTGCCGTCAATGTCAAGCCAAACCTTTGTAACCGTAGGATTGTAAATCATATGACCGTCGGCACTGTGACGAAGGCTCTTATATGCCTGTACATAATCGCAAATTTCTATATTAGTAGCATACCATATTTCAGGATTATTTGCAAGTTTTTCGCAGATTTTTTCTATCTGTTCCCAATTATTTTTCCTGTCAAACTCAAAGCCGTGCCCCCAGATATACATAAGTCTTGGAAATCTCATCGACTTATAAGTCTTCGTGGAAAGGTCGATTGCAAGAAACTTGTCTATATATTGGAATATGTTCGGGTTATTGTGAGATGCGGTCGGCGTCCACGCGTGGAAATCGACGGGAAGCGGAAATTCTTCGTTAACGGGGCCGATCGTTCTCGCGTAAGCAATATCAAGCTCGGTCAAATACTGTTTTATCTCGGCATATCCGGGAGCATTCGGAAATCTTGTTATTCCCGTATCGGGATAAGCCATTCCTCTTATTATTCTTCCGCATTTTTCCTCAAGCATAAGACGGTTATCGAGCACCTCGCGGATACCTTCTATAAGCCTTAAGCTTCCGTTTGCTCTGTGAAGTGCCCCGTGAATGGCTATTTCGTGACCCTTTGATAAGAAAAGCTCGTGCATCTGCTCAGCGGTGAAATTGGTGTCTCTGCCACCTCCGCCGTTGTGGTTAAAGGTCGCCTTCATACCGTACTTGTTGAAAATTTCAACAAGTCTTACGTCCTCCTTCGGTGCATCATCATAGCTGAAGGTAACTGCCTTACCCTTTCCCTCGGGAAATCTCAAAAACGTATACATCATAACAGCATTCTCCTCAAAGTTTAAAACACTACTCTAAAGTATACCACTTGGCATAATATTTGTCAATCGCAAACCAGGCAAATAAAAACACGCCGAAGCGTGTTTTTAAATCTATTAAAGCTCCGTCTTGCCGTCAGCTTCCTCCAGCGCCTGCTTAGCTTTCTTTTTAAGCGAGAATCTCAACACACAGACCTCAATAGTCTGCCAGATAAACAAAACAATATGCGCAAACATCATAGCTTCGGCAACTTTTTCAAGCACTTTTGTAATCTCATATTTGTTGATAAGACCGAAAACTGCATACGATTTTACAAAATCCGTGTCGGGATAAAGAAGATTTGCAAACAAATAAGTCAGTACAAAGAGGATATTTAATACTTTTATCCTTCGCGAATGTTCAAAGCATCCTGCCGAGATATAGTTTGTTACAATAAACACACATGTGCTGATTATCAAAACAAACACCATTGTAAATCTGATCATTCCAAAATTAAAAACCCACGATGCCGTAGCTGTCAAAAGACACGCAGAAGAAACCAAAAGCGATCTTTTCTGTGTCTCGGAAGAATTCTTAGCAGTACCAAATGCAATATAAATCACCGCAAAAGCCACAAGTAAGAACAAAACAGGCACTGCAAAAACTAATTTTCCAAGCATAGCTGCCTCCTGTGAAATTTAGTCACGAATCGGTGTTTTCTATTTCCCCGTCCACCGTCTCAGCCTTCTTTTTGAGCCGAGATTTCAGAATGCTGATCTCAACGATCTGCCAGACAAACAAGCCGATATGTATAACAAACGCAAGCCCCGAAATTGCGTAAGCCACGTGTGCCAAAGCATTACTGTGGAGCAGTCCGAAGAAGAAATACGTCCCCCCGATATCCCCGCCGTCAGGGAAAAGCAGGTTGCCGACAAGATAGGTTATTATAAATAATAAATTCAAAGCTTTTATCCTGCGCGAGTGCTCAAAGCAGCTTGCCGCAGCTAAGTTGGTGAGAAAAAGCATTCCCGTGCCGATGATCGGAATGACAGGAAAGACTACTATAAGCCCAAATCTGTACCATCCCATATTGAACACCCATGATACCGCAACAGTCAAAAAGCACGCTATTGATGTAACCAATGCTTTTCTCTTTGACTTAGTGCATTTCTTTAATGCTTTTGTCACAAGAAATATGACAAGTCCGATCAACGCCAACGCAACAAGCGGTATCAAATAAATATATATACCGGACGATTCCATAATGCTTTCTCCTTGAAACTGACAAAAATTAAATACACATATTGAAAAGATGTATCCTTAAATCAAGTATACATCTTTTCCTACTTAAAGTCAATAGCTTGTACCTATTCGTTGAATATTCAGCCCTATTCGTTGATATAAGAGCATATATTCAATTACTCTCAAAAAAATACGCTTCTTGCCTGTGCCTTGATCTCAGCTGATGCCGCGAAAGGAATTCTCGTGGTATAGCCGTTCTTAGCCGCAACTATCATCTTTGTCGGCCAAGCAAAAATATCCTTGTTCCACTTTGTAACCGTATCATTGTAAAGCTCTCTTGCGGCGGTTATCTCTCTCTGGAGATACATATTCTGCTGCATAGCATCCGCGATCTCACGGTGCGCCTTAAGCTCGGGGTAGCTTTCAACGGCTACGTTGATATCTCTCGACATTGTTTCGATCTGACCGCCGATCTCACTACGGGCAAGCTCTCTTTCATCTGCGTTGCCTGCTCTGAATTTAGCTATGTTCTCAAACGTGCTCTTGTCAAGGTCGATAGCCTTGTCAAGAAGACGCGCACAGTTCTGAAGCACCATTACGCGCTGCTCAAGATAGTTGTCTATCTGAGATGCGTTTCTCTGAATCTGCTGCTGAAGCTGGTCAAAATGCTTCTGCGCACCGATCTTCATAAACAGGAATATGAGTCCCGGAATTATTCCGCACACCCAGAGCGCTATTTCAAATATCTTTGAGCCGACTCCCACCTCCGCAGGAATCTTCTTTACTATTACGTTCGTGTCAACACCCTCTTCTCTTACTTCGGGGTTAAGCTCGTCAAGTTGGTTTGCCATTGTTGTTTTCTCCTTTTATGTTTAATAATTTATCATACAAAGTCCGTTTCTCTTTGCCGAAACGCTTCGTCCGTTTGCTTTGTCTGCCGACGTTACGAGGAAGCTGTTTTTCGCCTCAAGAGGAATATACTCATCCCATTTAACCGAGACGTTGTGGACACGTCCGTCACCGCCGAGCATCGAAACTACGTCCACTCTTTCACGTATATCGTAGGAATATGCGCTTATCTCCATCCTGTCGGAGTCCTTTTCTGCGCCCATATATTCGGATTTCAGTATGGCACACGTCTTCGTGCTCGGGTGAGCAACCGTAGACAGGTCTGCAAGATTTGCAAGCGCCTCGCTTTCCTTGAGCGAATAAAGCTGCGACCCCTCGGGTATGGGCTTCAGCGAATGAACGGGTCTGTCCTGATACGCAGGTATCGCCAACAGAGGCGCGAAATCAAAATATATCGCCTTGAAATACTCGGTGTTTTTAGCTATAAAATTGTTCTTTATCTCGTCAAACGAATAAGAAATATAGCTCTTTGCAGGCACCGTGAGTCCTCTGCTTTGACTGTGATTTGACACGATCTCGCTCGTTCTCTTCTTTTTGAAGAAGCAAAAATCGTCACCGTAGCCGTCCTTTGAGAGTATGAGCTTTTCCATATTGGTCTGCGCGAGAGGCGTGAACAATGTTCTGAACTGCACCTCGTCATTTCTGTCGAGAGCGTCAAAGAGTACCTCAAACTCGGTGTTCGACATACTCATAAAGCTTTGATTGTTGCTGATGGCTTTATCGGTCTTTTTCCTGAGCTTTCTTTCGCCGCGTTTGACGTGTCGCTCAAGCTCGCGCTCGCTCTTGGTTTCAAGGTGCGACGCGTCACGGCTGAAGCAAAGCTCGGGTGCCGCTTGCGCGCAGTAGTATAGCACCACCTGCGTCTTATAAAAGGGCTTTGGCTTGGTCACGGTTGCGTGGAGAGTCTGACTCCTCGACCTCGTCCGCAGCTTTCCGTTACTGTCGCGGTAGGTTTCGGTCCAATGTATGGTCTTGTAGCCGTGATAGGTTTCGGTACCGAGTGTATGTACGAGTCTGTTTTCAAACAAAAACGGGTTTTCGTTATAATGTCCTGCGAGAATGTCAAGCGTGGAATGATCGCGTCCGCCCATCGCTCCAAAATCGTAATTTATCCGCATATCCTCTTCCATCGAGGCTGTAAATACCGGCTTGAAGTCAAACTCGGGAACCGTTTCCTCAACAAGCGCCGTTGCGTCACCGCTTGAAAACAGAGCGTTCAGCGGGAGCATCTGATTATTTGCATTCTCAAGAAGCTCTGCGGCTCGCTTGTCTGCGTTCTCTATCTCATTTCTCAGAGCCTTTATCTTCGGAGTGGTTTTGAGTATCACAAGCGGAATAAGCACGAGGGTAATTATCATAACCACCCTCAGAAACCTGAGCCAGTTAAGCTTACGTTTAAGCTTAGCCGAGCTTTTGCAAAGCTCAGTATATTCCTTTACAGTCTTGCGGTTTTCTTCGATATCAACTCCCGATCTCTTTACAAGGCTGTCAAAATAACCGTTTACCTTTTCAAGATGAAGCGCCCTTAATTTGGAAATATATTCCTCCAAGGGATCAAATATCATTCTGCCAATTCCCCCCCTTTTATTACATTGTATCACATTTTTCACGCTTTGTAAATAACGTCTGCTTGCGTGTGACAAAAAGAGCACGCGATGCGAGCGCGTACTCTTTTTGTGTTTACTCGTCCATAAACACCCTTTTTACCGCCTCAAGATAGCCGTAGCCGTAGAGGTCGTCGGGCTCGAGGTAGCTTGTTTCGGTCCACTCATTCCACGAGTTGACGGTTACAAGCGGCGGTTGGTCGGAATGCTCGTCTGCGTATTCCTTCGCCATTCTGAGCGCCTTTTCAAGATTCTCGGGGGTGTTGTTTTTGGTTACGTAATCTCTGAATTTTCTAAAGCGTGGGTTGTTATCCCATCCGCACGAAACGTGAGGGAAATAGGGGACGTTATAGTCCTCCTCGATTCTCACCCATTCACGCTTTACCTTATCAAGTATATTTAAGTAATCGTCGTTCATATTGACGTAATGTGCAAACTGATAGTGAGTAACGCTGTCTGCACCGAGAATACGTACGATGTCCTTGGTAGAGCCTTGCATATTGGCGTCAAAGCCGCTGACGTTTACGTTGTTTTCACCCCATATAATTATCTGAAAATGAAGGTCGGAAAAGCCTGCCTCGCGTGTCTTTTCTCTGAAATGTGCAAGTGCATCCTTGGTCTTTTCGATACCGCCGAGTCCCATCACGAGATTTGCAACATCATATACCGCAAACACGGGGCATCCGTTTATCTTATAATAATTCGGCTGCTTGAAGAAATTTTCTATAACACGCTCTACAACGGTTTCAAACACGTCGCGCGTGGCGGTGCCCTTCCAGATTATCGGCTCGGGGCAATCGTCGGAGAGGTCTATGTTCCAGCAGTTGTTAACGTCGTGATTTGCCCACATAAGATAGAACTTCATATCCTGACTGTTTTCAGCCTTAAGAAAACCGTCTCTCAAGCAGTTTTCAAGAAACGGGCGGTTGTCGTACCAGTACCAATCGTAGATAAACACGTTAACTCCGTGACGTGTCGCCTCATTTATCTGAAATTTCATAACCTCGGGGTCCGCCTCGTTCTGATAACCCCAGAGAGGCTTTCTGTTCCAAAAGTATCCGTTTTCCTTGGGCGCGGAGTTCTTGACAGACTGCCATTCGCCGTAGCCCTCTCGCCAGAACATTCTCGTTCTGGGCTCATCACCCGTGTATGCCGGCCAAACGTAAGCCGCTATATCATATTGCTTTTTCATATAAGATCCGCCTTTCCAAATTGTGAAGGAACCTAAATCACGTGGGCATTATAGCATATAAATACGCCGTTTTCAATACACCGAGACGTTTTATTATTCAAATATTCTGAATGCCTTTTCGTCAAACGGTGACAAAAGCTTATTGTTAAGCACCGTTATGAGAAATCCACCGTCCTTATCTGCTTTCTCAACTATTCCCCGATAACATAAGGCCGCGCTCTCATAATCCGTCAAGCTCATCTGATATATCTGAAATGCTACCATTTCCGATACGGAGTAGCTCAAATTATACCCCGCATTCGACACCGCCTGACGGTTCCAATACGTCATAAGCTGCCTTTCCATTTCGGGTGATATTTCCGAAATACCGTACTCATCGATCAACTGCTCCATAACAGCGTTAAGCTCATCGATCGTGTGGTAGTGAGTATATTTATCCGTAAATACCCTCTCGCAAAATTCATCCTTTATTGTACTGCATATAATTCCATGTATCTCATTAAGAATAAAATAATCACAGAATGAGTCAAATGCCTCATTGTCGATTTCCCTTTGCAAAAAGCTTATCATCAGCATCGTATTGGCTTGTGAATGCAACTCCTTCAGATCCATCGATACGTTGTAATTATCTGCTCCCATAACTGCGGCATAATAATGTCCAAGCTCGTGGCTGACCGTGACAATATCCGTTTTGTCTTTGAAAAAATAGCAAACCGGAACGTCGCCGATATTACGCACGTTCGCCGTCTGATATGAATTTTCCTTATCCCCTATAAGCACACGATCCTTTTCAAACGCTTCCCTCATTGCCCTTCCGACCTCATCCGGAAGAGAGTCAAAATAGTCAAACAGATAATTTTCCGAAAATTCGTCAAAGGATGCGTACAGGTATTTGTCCGAAAGACGTTTCTCTGAAGACGAAAGAGCTGCGTATGAATCGTCCGATTTCTTTTTGTATTTTTTATAGATCGGAACTATGTACTCTTTTACATATTCCCTGAACAGCTTTCGCTCGTATTTGGTATAATCGCGCTTATAAAGAATATCGGTTGCGTATTCGTAGTAATTATCATACCCGAATGCCTGTGCGTATCTCAGCGATGCATACAGAAATTTGTTAAAAGGATCTATTGCTTCCTCATACGATGCGTTATTGTTATACTGCATAAGCTCGCTTTGAGCATCGGTCATTTCGTGCAGATATTGACTCGGTTCTTCATTATACGCCAGTCTGTCGGGATAGTTCTTGTCAACAAAGTCACTTATCAAGGAAACAAGCACTTTATTATCCGCACGAGCCGAATTGTAAAAGTCCCATACCCTTTTCTGCACGTCTTCCCACGTATCAGTAGCCAAAAGATAGTCGTCTTCAAGCTTTTTGTCAGAGAGATCGTAATAATAAAGAATAGTTGCAGCCTCAAGCTGTTCTTCAAAATATCTGTATTTAGAGTCAAGCGCTTCAAGTGTATCCGTCAAAGCGAGCGCGTCTGCACTGCTGTTGTTACAAAGCAGTTCCTCGCACCTTTCAATGCACTCGTCAAGTTCGGCACTATCTGCGTCCGATAGTGTTACCTTAAGCTCGGACACAAAACGCTCTGTATATGTAATTTCTGTTTTTTGGGAAGGAGCAGAGTCCTTGCTTATAAGATAATATGCTTTTACCAAAAGCACAATTATTAAAGCAACTGTCAAACTAATTATAAGTCTTTTTTTCATAACTCACCGCAGGTAATATTAATATACGTATATTATACTCTTTTATTGGATTTTGTCAAACGAACCCCTTATAAAAAAAGCTCTGCGATTGATATGCCCCCAAAAGTGTCTTGATATAATCCCCTTAGAGTAGACACTTGAAAAAACAAAAAGTTTTCAAGACTACTTTAGGGGGATATATTTATGCCAAGAAGGACACACAAGAACAAGAAATACAGTGTTGAGTTAAAAATGCAGGCGGTACGATCGTAT
>JAZNNG010000060.1:0-3844 GCA_045580165.1 Eubacteriales bacterium | reverse complement strand
CAAAAGAATGAAAAAAAGAAAATGGTTGACGTTTGTATTGCTGGCTGTCTTTTTTATAGGACTTGCGGTTTTACTGTATCCATCTATCAGTGATTATTGGAATTCGCTGGTTCAGTCAAAAGCGATCGTTGACTATGAGGGTTCGCTTAAAAACATTGATACTTCCAAGCGTGACGCAATGTTTGAAGCCGCCGAAAAGTACAATGCCGAGCTTGCAAAGCTTGAAAACCCATACCGCGAGTATAATTCGATATCCGGATACCACACCATGCTGGACCTGAACGGAACGGGCATGATGGGCTACGTTACTATAGACAAAATAGCCGTTGAGCTGCCGCTGTACCGCGGAACGACACCTGAGGTTTTGGCTATAGCAGTGGGACACGTAACCGGAACGAGTTTGCCTATTCCCGGTGAGGCGGTACATTCCGTGCTTTCTGCCCACAGAGGACTTCCTACTGCAAAGCTTTTTACCGATCTTGATAAAATGGAGATTGGCGACACCTTCGTCGTTACAGTTCTTGACAAGGCGTTTACCTATGAGGTGGAACGAATAAGAATAGTTGAGCCTAACGATACTTCACTGCTTGCCATTGAAGAAGGCAGAGAATACTGTACTTTGCTTACCTGCACCCCGTACGGCATAAACACCCAACGTCTTTTGGTACGGGGAGTGCGTGTGGAAAACGCAAATTTCAAAAACATTTATATAACGGCTGATGCCTATGAGATCGATACCCTTATCGTAACCCCGATAGTTGCACTGCCCATATTATTCGTGCTGATGATGATAGTTCTCTTCAAGCCCGTTAAGAAAGAAGATAAGATTTAGGAGTTGATTTACCGAATGAAAAAGTTAATATCTATATTCCTTATAGTTTTGGTATTAATATCAACTATGTGTGTTTTTTCGTTTCCGGCTCTTGCTGACGGTGTTGACCACTCTGTTCCCGCATCGCTTACCATCCATTATACTTATGATGAAAAACCGTATGAAGGGTTAAAGATAGTCACATATCACGTTGCGGATATCAGCAAGGACACAACCTTGACTCTTGCAGGCGATTTTGCCGATTATCCCATTAATATCAACGCAATTACTTCAAACGATGAATGGATAGAGATAACGTCCACCCTTGTTGCATATATAACAGCAGACGATATAGCGCCGACTTATACGGCTACAACCGACGAGAACGGCACGGTATGCTTCAAAAACATTCCGCTGGGACTATATCTCACCTTAAGCGTATCGGTAGAAAGCGACGGGCGTGTTACCGTATTCAAGGACTTTTTGACTATTGTCCCCACCTACGGAAGCTCGTACAATTATGACGTTGTTGCATATCCCAAAAAATACTCGTACGAGCCTACGCCCGACGAAGTGGAATATAAGATAGTAAAGCAATGGAAGGACAACGGATACACCGAAAAGCGTCCTGACAGCATTGACGTTTTGATATATAAAAACAATCAGCTTTATTCTACCCAGACGTTAAGCTCTGATAATAATTGGTGTTACACATGGAGTTCACCCGATGACGGCAGTGTATGGACGGCAGTGGAGAAAAACGTTCCTGCAGAATACACGGTAACCACCACTATAAACGGAAACATTATTACTCTTACAAACACCTATGAGCATAATCCCCCTCCCCCGCAGTTGGGCGATACATCGGTAATCTGGCACTACGTGCTGATCGCTGTTGTTTCGGGAATCGCGCTCATTCTTATTGCAACACGCCGCAGAAAGCTTGATGTATGAACGGTAAAAAAAGAAACAAATTCACGCTTATCATAGCTGTTTTAGGCGTGGCGTTGATACTTTTCGGGGTCGGAACATTAGGCGTTTCAAGACTTAATCAATCCAAAGCGACAGAAAACGCCGCCAAAACAGTTTCGGATTTACGTTCACTTATGCCCGAAATAAAAAGCGCGGTATCCGGCGAAAGATATAATTATACCATGCCTATGCTGGAAATAAACGGCGATAATTTTATTGGCATTATCGAAATCCCGCTTTATGACACCTGCCTGCCCGTATGTGGAGTCTGGAGCAAAAGCGATATTAACAAATATCCCTGCAGATTTACCGGAAGCGCTTATGACGGAAGTCTGGTTATCGGCGGAAGCGATAACAAGGGTCAGTTTGATTTTATGAAGCTTATCTCCATCGGCGATGCAGTATATATTACCGATACTGCGGGAAACCGTTTCGGATATACAGTAGCTGACATAGTGATCACTGATGATGTTTCTGCTAAAAATCTTTGCTCGGCAGAGCACGAACTCACCTTTTACGCCCGCAGCACGTATAACCTCAAATACACGGTAGTACGTTGCACAGAGAATAAATAAACGAACCACCCCAAGAGTTTTGCGGCTTCTTGGGGTGATATTTATTGTTTTTTAATATAGAATGCGCGCATAGCGTTAAGGACTGCCAATATCATCATGCCCACATCGGCAAATATGGCAAGCCACATTCCCGATATTCCCACAGCGGTAAGGAAAAGACAGGCGAATTTCACCGCCAAGGAAAATATAATATTTCCGTATACTATTCTTATACTTTTTATGGAAATGTTAATAGCGTTTACAAGCTGAATGGGATCATCGTCCATAAGCACCACGTCTGCGGCTTCTATCGCCGCATCCGATCCCATTCCGCCCATAGCGATACCCACGTCCGCACGGGAAAGCACGGGTGCATCGTTAATTCCGTCCCCCACAAAGGCGAGGGCGGAGTTTTTTCGTTTTTGGGCAAGATACTGTTCCAGAACGGTTACCTTTTGATGAGGCGAAAGTCCGCACTTGAATTCGTCTGTTCCCACCGCCGAAGAAACCCGATTTGCTTCTGCATCGGTATCTACTGTAAGCATAACGGCTTTTTTGACACCTGCTTTTTTTAACAAGGAAATTGCTTTCTTTGAATTATCCTTTACGGTATCGGAAACAAGGAGATATCCTGCATATTTGCCGTCAAGCGCCACGTGTACCCCGTTTCCCCTTGGAATGTCCGAGGAGATCTCAGCTCCCGAAAAAGCCATAAGTGATGCATTCCCCGCGGCAACCGATACGCCGTCTACCACGGCGGTTACACCCTGTCCCGCAAGTTCTTTTATATCGCAGACAGCTCTCTATCTATATTCTTTCCGAGCTGCCTTTCGCTGCTCAACACAAGCATAAACTGAAAAACAAATAATTCCAGAGAGAATCGGGATGAAAGTATATCTTTTTTCACAAAGTTATGATATACTAAACTCAACGCAAAGTTGAGAAGGGCTCGTTTTTAAGTCGCTTCTTATTATGTGATATTGGTGTTAGAATATATTCACGGTACCGAAATATTCTATTTGGAGGTCATATCATGTCATCAACAATGGGACAGATCATAAAAGATCTACGTAAGAAAAACGGATTTACACAGGAAGAGCTCGCTGAGCGTCTTGGGGTAACTTATCAAGCTGTTTCAAAATGGGAGAATGATACGGGGATGCCCGACATTTCGCAGGTCGTGCCGCTTGCATCGATATTCGGAGTTAGTACCGACGTATTGTTTGGTATTGCCGACACGACAGAAAACGAAGAAGCATGGAAAATTGTTCAGCACGCGGGCAGCATAGAAAAATACGGTGAGATCGAAACATATTTAAATGCTTATGATGTATTACTTGACGGACTGAAGAAATATCCTAACAAACTTATCCTTATGATCAATTGTATGCATCTCGGAACATCTCTTTCTTTGCGGGAAAACGGATGGCTCTATGCCGAAGAACGAGCAAAAGAAATTGCATCTGAAACAATTCGTCAAGCGAATTTCATTATAGCAAATTCAAAA
>JAZNNG010000059.1:0-73389 GCA_045580165.1 Eubacteriales bacterium | reverse complement strand
GCCATTTTCATCGCAGAAAATATCCGAGTGGCTGGGCACTACACTGAAATGGGAAGAACAGCCTGTTTCTGTTCAAAGAATTCCTTCGGATATTTCCATACTGTTCTCGAAATTTGAATAGTCTTTTTAGATTTATTTTTCAAGTAAGTGGTAAACAACAACACTGCCGAGAGTAACCGTTTGGTTACTCTCGGCGGCTTCGTTATAGACCAATTCACAATTTTATGCTATAATTTTATTAAAACAGCGAATCAACCATATTTTTCTGCAACTAATAGGGTGAAAACAGCCGATGATGGCAGAAAGGGGGAACCTCTATGATCGGATTTAATAAGGATTTCGAAAAGCAGTGCGGTGAATATTTGGAATACCTCTATCGTCTTGCTGAGAAGCAATATAACGATTGCCCGGACATTGATAACTTGGTACAGGACACGCTTACGGTTTTGATCGTGAAAATCAGCAAGGGCGAAAGCATCGAATACCCAAAAGGCTTTTTGTCTGCTGTTCTCAAAAACAAGCACAATGCATGGCTTCGTGAAAAGTACAAGTCAGAATACGTAGAATACAACGACGGTGCTATCAGCGAGACCTACAACGAATTCGAGGAAAAAGAAGAAGCCGAGCGCAAGACCGAGGAATACGAATCGGTACGCCGCGAGATCGGTCGCCTTATTCGTATTTATCGCGAGGTGACGGTGCGCCATTACGTTCACGGGCAAACGGTAGAACAGATTTCAAAAGAGCTTGGTATTCCGCGCGGAACGGTACTATCCCGTCTTTCCACAGCAAGAGATCAGATCAGAGAGGGACTTGAAAATATGGAAAAGTATTCGCAGATCAGTTATGAACCGAAAACCGCCTCCATTGGAATATGGGGCAACGGCGGGCTCAACGGAGAGCCGTTCTCGCTCATGCGATTGGATATCGAAGCCAATATTTTGAATTTGGCATATGAAAATCCCGTGTCGGTGCGAGGTATTGCCGATACGATGGGTATGCCCAGCGCCTATATTGAGCCTATTATCGAGGTTCTTATCAAAGGTGAGCTTATGGGCAGAACCGCGGGTGGACTTGTCTATACCCGATGCTTTGTACAAAGATACGAGGACGCTTTTGGCGATATCCCCGCCCAAGAAAAGCTTGCCGATAAATACGCTTCTCGCGTGTGGGAGATTGTTTGGAAACACCTTGAACCTCTGACACAACGTGATGACTTTGCAGATATGTCCGATAAGCAAAAAGCAACGATGGTTTTATTTATTATGAATCAGATGCTTAACGAGGTTTTGCGCAAGAGTCGTCCTAATGTGGAGAACACACCCAAGCAACCGCCCGAGCGTCCTGATGCGGGCAGATGGCTTGCGACTGTTACCGTATACGAACATAATCAAATCCGTGATAATCCATACGATGGCTCCGGTCCCGTATACGTCGGTTACAGCTCAAACAATGACGGTAAGTTTGATTGTCAGATGTTCGATTGTCAATCGCTTTTTGGAGATGCACATTGGGCATACAATCAGTTCAAATACAGATGCTCTCTGCAAAGCATACTGCGTTTTTACGCTTCCTTCCTGCCTTGCGATGTAAAGACCGACAATCAGCTTCTTTACGAGCTGATTCCCGAATTTGAAAAGCTCTGCATATTAAAGCGAGATGCAGACGGTGAGATCAAATTGGATATTCCGGCATTGCCGTACTCTGAGGTAACAAAGCATTGGAATCCTGTTTGCGAAACTATCAAGAAGGAGCTTTTTGAGCTGCTCTCGGACGATCTGCGCAAGCTTTGGGCAAAGACCAAGAACCGCGTTCCCAAGCACGTGGACGAAGCGGAATATTTCGTACACGCAGGAGCAATGGGGGCATATGTAAAAGCACAGCTTCTCGCAATCGTGAACAAGGAGCTTTTGCCCTATCCCGTGGCAGTTGGCAAAACACCGCTGATCTACATTGCTTACCGAAAGAAGGATATGTAAATGGAATTTTGGTATGCGCTGATAGGCATTGTTGCCGTTATTGCCTTATTTCCGTATATCCGTTGCTTTTTCAAGCGACTGAAATGCGCGAACAAGATCAAAAAGCTGTGCCGAAACAAGAACTATAAAATTCACGCAACACATCCGTTATGGTTTCTTGGAAGTAAGCATACAAAGAAATGCGACTTTTACATCGACACCGCAAACGAGGTGTATGCCGTCAAGCTGTTTGGAATGCCAAAACGGTTTTCGATATTGGTTTTGAAGGAAGACGGAGAATACTTTATCCGCAGCTTTATCGCATTGATTTCTTCTATAGGACAGGGGATTCGTTTTCCTATCGACAGTAAGCCGAAACCGATGCCTGCTTATGATTTCAGGTATAAATACAAGGACGAATGGGAAATCAAAACTCCGAGGCATATACTTTTGGTAAATCCGGTTTCAATGGAATTTCGGCGTCAGTGTCATCACGGCACGGAGGTTATTATCGGCGCAGGTGATATTGTGAACGGTATGGAAATTTATTCTCTGTCACGTCTTTTAGGAGATTTGGAGAGTGCTATATGACTATAATACCGCGATTACTTAACAACAGCAATACCGTATTATTGCCAGGTACACTGTTTTCGGATCTGCAGCTTGATAAGATTTTGAGTGAACAGACGATTTCTGTATTGCGGCAACCTTGCAAGCATAGTGAAATTGTGCGTCGTAATGAGTTGTTTGTACTGCTTGAGAAGGACGAGAATGTCGTACGTATTGAAAATGCGCTTTCTGTTCTATCCGATGCCGAGCGGGAGCTGCGTTTGTTGAACGATGCGAAAACTCCGCTTGACAAATATTATCGTCAAGCGGAAGTGCTCGAATCATATATGACTTCCTGCGAAGCTCTTGCTTCTATACACGCCCGGGGAACATTATTTGCAGACGTAGCAGATTATTTTTCTTCCGATGAAAAGAAGATTATCCTTTCCGATATGAAAGAATCAGTACAAATGATAAAAAGCCTGCTTCATGAAATGAGTACAGGCCTTTTGTCCTTTGCTGATAAAAATTGGCTCACGCCCGATTATGATGCCGTAAGTGAAATTGACAGCATTTCCGAGTGCGCCAAAAATCTTGGATTTACCGTTCCTAAAAAGAAACCGCAGAATACTAAAATTGATTTTTCTCTGTCGGATACGATATGCCGTCTTTATTCGGATAAGGTCGCACAGATCGAAGTTGAAATTGCCAAATATGCCGACGTTGATTTTTACGAGCCTACTGCGTATATTTCCGAAATCAAATTCTATTTGGAGATACATAGCTTGATACAGCGTGCATCCAAGCTCGGTATTCCGCACTGTATTGCAAAGATTTCTCAAAAAACTCAATACATAGCAAAAGAGCTTTATGACATTTCTCTTTTGGCAAAGAACTGCGAAAACATCGTCCCAAACGATGCAGATTTCACCGAATATGAGCCGTTCTGTTTTTTGCTTGGTGCAAACGGCGGCGGTAAAACGACTTATCTCCGCGCACTCGGTGTCAATCTGATCTTATTTCTTGCGGGATGTCCCGTGTTTGCAAAACAAGCGGAAATATATCCGTTTGATATCGTCTTGTCGCATTTCCCGAAGGACGAACGGTTTGACAATACGGGCAGGCTCGATGAGGAGCGCAGACGCACGGAAGAAATGCTGAAAGCTGCACAGGATAAGGTTGCCTTTTTGCTTTTCAACGAAACCTTCAGCGGCACCGATGATAAGAGAGGGTTCGAGTTGCTTAAGGATACGGCTATGAAAATTGGAGAGAATCACCAGTTTGGCTTGTATGTGACGCATTTTCACGAGGTGATGTCTCTTGACTATCCGGTACTCTCAGCAGAGGTAGATTCAACGGACGAAAACAAGCGTACCTTCCGCATTGTACGGTCTAAAGGAAGTGCGTCATCTTACGCTGCCGATATTCTTAAAAAATACGGACTTGATAAGAATTCTTTAGAGGCAAGGAGGTGCGGTAATGGCAATTAGTATTTTGTATTTGAACGAACGCATATCCAAAGCCGAGCCAATATCCGAAAGGATTTTGTATCACCTATCTCTTGACCGTTCCTTTGCGCATATTTGTGCTGACGTCAAAAAACGGAATTGCTTCCTGTCTGTTGTGTCAGATCTGACCAATGATAAAAATGAGATTCTATATCGTCAAGAGGTACTAAAGGATTTTGAAAACAATCCCGATTTGCTTGATCAAATCATATCACTCTCGACACGCTTTGAAGAATTAAGAGTATCACAGAAGGATGCAGGCAAGGAAGAATACCGCTTGAATACGACGGGAACTGCATCTTCTGCAGCGTCCAAAAACATTCTCGCGACACAGGCTCTTTGCCTCAAACGCGCGCTGCTATTTGTAAAAGCGTATGGTGAGCTGTTGGCAAAATTCGATTTGAAATCTAATGGATTGAAAAGTCTTCTCACCGCTTGCAAGAATCTGTATGAAAATCCCGAGTTTTCAAAACTGATTACGTTCTGTTCCAAGTATGAGAATTTCAGCGCAAGCGGATATTGGGATTTCAAGTTTGCCATGAACGATGAGGGGCGTATTGAATCTTATGAACTGATCGATCACAGATATATTCACGTGACAGATCCGGAGCTAAAAAAGAAAGGCTTTTCACTTTTCAAAAAAGCAGAGGAAACCGCGTATCCCTGTCAGCGCTTGTCTCCTGAAAAGGACGGTTTGTATGAGAGACTTGCCGTTTCCGCCTTGTCCGATCTTTCGGGTGTGTTCGCAAAAATCTCGGAGCAAATATTTGAGAAATACGGCTTGATCGGGCGTGAATTGATCTTTTACGATGTTTCGCTCAAGTATATTCAAGCTTTATCGGGGAAAGAAGTGCCTGTTCGCTATCCCACATTCACGGAAGATCAAAGCATAAAAGTCAGAAATCTATATGACCTTTATCTGCTGATGTCAAAGCCCACTCCTTCCGCTGTGATACCCAACGATTTTATGCTTGGTAAAGATAATGGCGGTTTGTTGGTGTTTGGAAACAACGGAAGCGGTAAAACCGTATATTTGCGTTCGATTGGCACAATGCAGCTTCTTGCGCAAGCGGGCTTGCCTATTCCTTGTGAATCCGCAGAGATCACATTATTCTCACAGATTGCAACACAGTTTTCGGAAGCGGAAAAAGAATTTTGTGAAGGAAATGACGCAGGACGTTTTGAGCAAGAGGTGCGCGAGCTTGCCGCAATGGTTGATACTTTGAAGGAAAATTCGCTTGTGTTCCTCAACGAAACATTCCAGAGTACAGCCTATGCCGAGGGCGCGGAAGGTCTGTATCATCTGTTGAAGCATTTTTCAGCACTCAACATCCTCTGGATATTGGTGTCACATCTAAGGCAGCTTGAAGAAATGTTTGAAAACAACGAAGTAACCATTCTGCATACAGCAGAGGGATATAAGATATTTTAATAAAAACACTGCCGAGAGTAACCGTTTGGTTGCTCTCGGCGGTGTTGTTCAGTATCAATTCGAATAATTATAGTAAAAAACAAATCCGAACCAATTTCGATTTACGAAATAGTTCGGATTTGTTACGTTTGGTGACCCGTACGGGAATCGCTCCGGCGCTACTGCGCCTACCACGCCCTCGTCGGCAAAAACAGTCCACCGGACTGTTTTCTTCCGCTTCGCTCCCTCCTTTTCGATTCCCTCCGACAAAAGAAAAAAGACACCCAGAGGTGTCTTTTTTCTTTTGGTGACCCGTACGGGAATCGAACCCATGTTACAGCCGTGAAAGGGCCGTGTCTTAACCGCTTGACCAACGGGCCGGATGCGCCTTGCCCAACTGTTGCGGACAAGGCTGGTAGCGGAAGTCGGATTTGAACCAACGACCTGACGGGTATGAACCGAATGCTCTAGCCAGCTGAGCTATTCCGCCATTTATTGGGCGTTTCAATCGAACGCTTGTATATTATAGCACAAACTATTTTCCTTGTCAACACTTTTTTGAAAAAATTATATTTTTTTGACGGCGACCGTCAACGCTTATATTTTGCCCTCTTTTAAGTGAAAAAATTACACAGACACGCGGTAAATGTTGCCGCATATCTGTGCAAAAAAATATGTATATAACCCTTCGCTTTGCGCACAATATTACTGCGGCACAAAGCCGCAATAAATTTAACCGGAGCCAATTATTTATGAACACTAACGAAGAAATGCTCCAATTCCTCCACAAAAGCGCAAAAATGAGCGTTGACTCTACCACAAAGCTTCTTTCTAAAACCGAGGACAGACAGCTCAGACAAGAGCTCATCTCGGAGCTTGACGGCTACAAACGCTTTGAGAGAGAGTCATCAGCCCTCCTTCGTTCTCACGGACTCAAGCCTCAGGATCCCGGACTCGGCGTAAAGCTTATGTCGGACGTGGGTATGGCGGTGAACACGATGATGGATTCCTCCGCTTCCCATATCGCAGAGATGATGATAAACGGCTCTAATATGGGCGTCATTAAAATGAGCAAGCATCTCAATCGCAATACTGACTGTCCCGAAAAAACACGTAATTTATGCTCTGATATGATAAATTACGAAAAGAACCGTATGGAGAAATTAAGCTCTTATCTGCGCTGACGCTTTTTGCTCACCTTGAACATTTTTTTGAGAAGTCCTCTGAATATCCTGGGGGATTTCACAACCACAATTTTCACGTTTACTCCTCCCTTGAAAAAATAGTTTTGACATTACCATAATATGAAAAGGGCGTTGCTTATGTTACGTAAGCAACGCCCCTGTTTTATTTTTTATCCCATTCGTGCTTGTTCTTGAGAGCCTCACGCATACTGACAAAGCTTTCGTGGCGCTCCTTTGACACTTCTCCCGAACGCACCGCCTCTATAATGGCGCAGCCGTCCTCCTTGGTGTGAGTACACTTGGTATAACGGCAGGAGCTTATGTACCTGTCAAATTCTCTGAAGGTGTATATAAGCTCGTCGTTGGTAAAGAAATCAAATCGCTCGAAATCAAGCATACTGAAGCCGGGAGTATCGGCGATAAATCCGCCCGTTTCGACAGAATACAGGTCGACCGAGCGCGTGGTATGGCGTCCGCGCGAGATTTTTCTGCTGATCTCGCCCGTTTCGAGCTTAAGGCTCGGGAACAGACGGTTTAACAGCGTCGACTTTCCTATACCCGACGCGCCTGCGAACGCGCCCGTTTTACCGCGAAGGCTTGACTTGACGAAGTCCGAAAGCTCTGACGTATCGCCGTCCGCGCCGCACACGAACACGCCAAAGCCTGCGCGCCTGTATATGTCGGCGTAGCCATTGGCGGCGTCTGCGTCAAGGTCGCTTTTTGTCACGATGACTACGGGCACAATACCGTTATGCTCGGCAATGGATATGAGCTTGTCCACGGTGAGCAGTACGGGCTCGGGCGATCTTGCGGCAAACATTACGAAAAGAATATCGAGGTTTGCCATAGGGGGTCTTATCAGCGAATTGCGTCTTGGCTTTATCTCGTCGATAACAAAGCTGTCGGTATTGTCAAGCCTTAAAACCACGTTATCGCCGACGAGAGGAGTTTCGCCCTCGTGGCGAAATCCTCCTTTTGCGCGGCAAAGCACTCTGTCGGCGGTACTTCCGTCCGAAAGAGTGACCTCGTTGTCAAGCAGGATCTCGTAATTACCGCCGACACCGCGCACGATTTTTCCGTTTATAAATTTTTCCATTGATTATCCTATATCGTCAAAAATGTCGCGGTCGTTTTTCTTGTTGTTTTGTCCGTTGTCCTTGTCACCGCGGCTGACCTTAAAGCTTATCTCGGTGCCGACGGGAACCGACGACATAGACGCAACGCTTTGTGAGAGGATAGTGCCCTTTTCTTCTGTGGACTCAACGTACTCGACCTTGCCGAGCTTAAGATTGTTTTCAAGAAGGAGAAGCTTTGCGGCGTTTTCGGTGCCCTCGGTAAAGTCGGGAACCGTCACCATATAATCCTCGGAATTTTGTCCCTTACTGATGGTGATAACTATCTTGTCGCCGTACTTGACGGTCTCACCCGCCTCGGGCTCACTTGAAACAACGTAGCTTTCGGGGATATAGTCGTGGTAGACGTATTTTCTCTCGGGTATAAGACCGAGGCTCTTCATGGCTATTTCCGCTTCGTAATAGTAGAGATACTTGTAGTTATCAAGAGTAAAGGTACGCGCTCCCTTACTTACCGTAATGGAAAGCTCGCAGCTCTGCTCACCCGGAATGACCTTACGCTTTTCGCCGGGCTTTGGGTCTTGCTCTATAATGGTGTTGGCTGACGAGTCGGGATCGAAAACGTCCTTGATGGTAACCTCATAGTAGTTGCCCTCAAGCTGACGCTTGAGCTCGTCGGAGTAGATGCTTCCCTCAAGCTTCGGGATCTCAAGTACTATTGCTTCCTCGCCCGAGGTCGCTTCAAGAAGCGAGAAAAATACCGCGCACGCGCTGATAGCGGCTACGATTATAAACGCCGACACGATACCCATAATTATGGGGAACATTGAACGGCTCTGCGCACGGCTCTTGGTACCCGTTTGCGAGTGGCTTACGAGGTTTTCGTTATCGGTCTGGTGCTCGGCGACCTTAAAGACTGCCTTGGGATTGTTCTTTATGTGAGTGAGATGTCTTAGCATCTGAGTAGCGCTCTGGAATCTGTGTGCGGGATTTTTCTCCATAGCGATGAGGATTATCTGTTCAAGACCTCTCGGAATTGCGGAATTTAATTCGCGGGGGTTTTTCGGAATTGACTTCACCTGCATAAGAGCCACCGAAACGGGACTGTCGGCGGTGAAGGGAAGCTTGCCCGTTGCCATTTCGTACATAGTAGCGCCGAGCGAATACAGGTCGCTTCTGTGGTCTATCTGACGGCCGCTTGCCTGCTCGGGACTTATATAGAACACCGTACCTATCGCCTTGTCGGTCATAGTAACGGTTTCCGCGTCGGGAAGCTTAGCGATACCGAAGTCGGTTACCTTGATAGAGCCGTTCTTGAGAAGCATAATATTCTGCGGCTTGATGTCACGGTGAACGATGCCCTTTGCGTGAGCGTGCTCAAGAGCGCGGAGTATCTGCTCGGTTATGCTGATGACCTCCTTGAAGGAAAGCGCGCCCTTCTTTATCATATAGTTCTTGAGTGTGATACCGTCGACGAGCTCCATAACTATATATTTTAGGTTGTCCTTCACCGAAACGTCGAAAATATTTACGATGTTGGGGTGAGAGAGCATAGCTACCGCCTTGCTCTCGTTGATGAAGCGCTTGACCGCTTGAGTGTCACGGGCGATCTCGTCCTTGAGCATCTTTACGGCAACGGGGCGGTTTTTGAGCATATCGTACGCTTCAAAAACTACCGCCATTCCGCCTGTACCTATTTCCTTTTTTATCTTATATCTATGGTCAAATATCTGACCGACGTATTTTTCAAATATATCCATGTTAAACTCCATTACATCCTTGATTTTCTATGTAGCCTTTTACGTTACCCGATCCTCTACACCGAAATAAGGATGGCGGTTATATTGTCGGGGCCTCCGCTTGCGAGAGCCTTGTCTATAAGAGTAGAGCAGGCTCTGTCAAGCCTTGCAGCGTCGTCCTCATTGCGGCGGCGCGCAAGAGTTATGCTTTTGTGCATGACTGAGTCCTCGACCTGACCGCAAAGACCGTCGGAGCAAAGTAATATCTTCGGATTCTGATACTTATCGAGCTCCTCCGTGAAAATATCGCAATCAACGTCGGGTTGTATTCCGATAGCGCGGGTTATTCTGTTACGGTAGGGATGGGTCTTTGCTTCCTCGGGCGTAATGTCGCCGACGTCTACGAGAAATTGCACGTACGAGTGGTCCTGAGTTATCTGTGTAAGCTTTCTGCCCGCGTCGATATACAAGCGGCTGTCGCCTACGTTTGTGGCGACAAGTCTGTTTCCGACTATAACGCAAGCGGTGAGGGTGGTTCCCATTCCCGAAAGCTCCTTATCTGACGTTGCTTTCTTGTAGACTGCGGTATTCGCATCGGTTACCGCTTGACCGAGCGCGGCGGTTATAGCATTGGTGGGAATTTTTTCTCCGTCGTCAAAGTTTATGATATTTTTGCTTTCAAGGCTCTTGAAGAAGAATTCAACCGCGGTCTCGCTTGCGACGTTACCGCCCTGAACACCGCCCATGCCGTCGCATACTACCGCGACGAGCATACCGTTTTCGTAGGTCCTTACCGCAAAGCTGTCCTGGTTTGTGCTTCTTACCCTTCCTATATCTGTTTTTCCGGAATAAAACATATTCATCATTCCTTTCTTTCGGGAGATTTTGCCGCGTTGTCCTCGCGGCGCTTACGGAGCTGACCGCAGGACGCGTCAATATCGGGACCCAGCTTGCGTCTGACGGTAGCATTAATTTTTCTTTTTAAAAGTGCGTCTGTAAAGGCCTTTACCGCAAGCCTTGAGCTTGACGAAAAGCCGGTTTCCTCCACCACGTTTACGGGTATGAGGTTTACGTGAAGCGGCAGTAGACGCGAGTCGACCGTGAAGTATTTGTAGAACAGGTCGCAGAGCTTGTCCGCCTGCGCGAGTGAGTCGTTTTTGCCTGCAATAAGGGTGTATTCAAAGGAGATGCGCCTGCCCGTTTTTATGAAATATTCCTTGCAGGCAGTGAGCAGGGCTTCGATATTGTATTTTTTGTTTATCGGCATTATGGACGAGCGTGTTTCGTCGTCGGACGCGTGAAGCGATATAGAGAGGGTGATTCCGAGCTCCTCGTCGGCAAGCTTTAGAATTTTATCCGCAAGACCGCAGGTGGATATTGATATGTGCCTTGCACCGATGCAAAGACCGTCGGGGCTTGTGACAAGCTTTAAAAACGCCATCACGTTGTCGTAGTTGTCAAGCGGCTCACCGATGCCCATCATAACAATGTTTGATATGTCAGCGCCGTCGGCATTTGCCCGTGCCACCTGGGCGAGCATTTCGCCCGGCAAGAGCCTTCTCGACATACCGCCGATGGTGGAGGCGCAGAATTTGCAGCCCATATTACAGCCCACCTCGCTTGAGATGCAGATGGTGTTGCCGTGATTGTAGCCCATTACCACGCTTTCGATAAAGCTTCCGTCGTGAAGCTTAAAAAGATATTTCACAGTACCGTCTATTTTCGACACGTACTTTTCTTCGATCTCGACGAGTGAGCAGAAGGTCTCGTTTTTGAGCCTTTCGCGCAGGTCCTTCGGGAGATTCGTCATCTCGTCGAAGCCGCGACCTCGAGTCAGCCACTCAAAGACCTGCTTTGCTCTGAAGCGAGGAAGCGAGAATTCTCGCGAGAGATATTCGGTTAGCTCTGCAAGCTCCATCGACATAAGGTCGGGTCTCAGAGTATCTGTAATCATTGAAAATGCCTTTCGATCGTCCTTATCGGGACTTTACCATTTTTGCGATGAAAAATCCGTCTGTTTTATTTATATGCGGAAAAAGCGTTAACATTCCGTCTGCGCTTTTAAGGGAAGCTCCCGACTCTGAGCGAAGCTCAAAATCGCAGGGCGAAAACTCGGAAAACTCCTCTAAAAAATTACGCACGTTATTCTCGTTTTCATCGGGATTAAGTGTGCAGGTGGAATAGACTAACACTCCGCCGCGCTTTAAGTACGAGGCGCAGTTTTTAAGTATTTTAAGCTGTATATCGGGAAGACGTCTGATATCTTCCTCGTTTTTGTAACGTATCTCGGGCTTTTTCGCAATGACACCGAGTCCCGAGCAGGGAACGTCGCAAAGTATTTTGTCGGCGCCGCCCGGAAAAGTCTTGTGAATATACTCGCTTTTCTTTGAGGAGTCAGCCTCGGCGGTTTCTATTACGTCGATACCGAGCCTTGCGGCTCCGCGCTCTATAAGCGATAGCTTGCTCTTGTGCAGGTCGCAGGAAACAATTTTTCCGCGGTTTTCCATAAGTATCGCCGACGAAAAGCTTTTGCCCCCCGGGCACGCGCAGGAGTCGAGCATAAGGTCGTCGGGCATCGCACCAAGCGCACACACGGCTATTTGCGACGCCTCGTCCTGAACGAATATTTCACCTGCGTCAATGAGGTCGGATAGCGCCGCCGCGCTTGAGCCGATAATATCGACGCCAAACGGCGAAAGCTCGGTCTTCTTTGCTTCAACACCGCGTGAGTCAAGCTTCTTTATAAGCTCGTCGCGTGAAATTTTAAGCGTGTTCACGCGCAGAGTAAGCCTGCCCTTGCCGTTGAGGGCAGAGAGTATAAGGCGCGCGTCGTCCTTGCCGTAGTTTTCCGCAAAGTGTCTGCAAAGCCACGTGGGATAGGAATACCTGATCGATATTCTTTCAAATTCACCGAGCGTATTAAGCTTTTTTGCAAACGGCTCGGCTTTTAGCACCTCGTCAAGTCCGCGCGCCTCTCCGACTGCTCGGAGAAAGCTTCTGAGTATCGCGTTTGTGTAGTTTGCCGCCGCGCGGTTTGAAAATTTCTTGGTAAGCTCGACGCTGGTGTCGACTGCCGCGCTCGGCGGAATCTTATCCATAAATATTATCTGATAAAGCCCGAGCCTGAGAGGCAAAAGCACCGCAGGATCGGTTTTATCAATACCTCTTGATGAAAGCGCGCCGATTATGAAGTCGAGAGTCAAAAGTCTCTCGGTTACACCGTATACCAGGCTAACGTACAGATTCTTCTCCGCGCCCTCAAGAGAGAACTTTTTTATCGCCGAATCTATTTCGAGGCTTGAATATTTTTTCTGTCTTTCGCACCTTTCGAGTGATCGAAAGGCGGCTTCTCTTGCGCCAAACAAGCCGATACCTCCAAAATTTAGCGTCTTCTTGAACGGTTAACGACCGAAATGAGTCTGAGCAGGTTTGCAAGCGACACGGCAAGCGCCGCAACGTATGTGAGCGCCGCCGCACGAAGCACCTTGCCCGATGCGGATATTTCCTCTGAGTTGAGTCTGCCGCTTGACTTAAGCGCTTCCATAGCGCGTCCGCTTGCATTGAACTCAACGGGGAGGGTTATGAGCTGGAACAGTGTGGAAAGCCCGAACGCTCCAACGCCGACGTATGCGAGCGCTGGGTAGGAAAAGAGAATTCCGAGAAGCACGAGAGGCAT
Source organism: Eubacteriales bacterium (assembly GCA_045580165.1). Lineage (GTDB taxonomy): Bacteria > Bacillota > Clostridia > Oscillospirales > CAG-272 > UBA4717. The sequence goes on along the minus strand of JAZNNG010000059.1, from coordinate 60,291 downwards.
CGCCAGATTTGAGCCGATGTTGGTTATCGGGATTATCGCGGCTCTCCATTTCATAGGCGCGTATTTGAGCGCATACTGCACTGCGTGTCCCGCCTCGTGCGCTGCAACGCCCACCGCTGCGGCAGAGCTTACGCCGTAGACCGAATCCGAGAGTCTGATAACGTTGCTTCTCGGGTCGAAGTGGTCGGTGAGATTTCCCGAGATCCTTTCTATTTTGACGTGCCCGAGTCCGTTTGCGTCGAGAATAGCTCTCGCGCTGTCGTAGCCCGTCATACCGGGAACGGTAACTTTACTGTATTTGTTAAACGTGCCGTTTACGTTGCTTTGCGCCCAGAGTGCGAATATGACTGCAGGCAGCACGAGCACGAGATAGGTTAGATCGAAGCCGTAGTATATTGGCATAAAAACCTCCGATATGAAAGCTTGTTACACGGTGCCGAGCAGGGTGTCCTTTGGTATAGCCTTTCCGCGAAGGAACTCGCCTGCGCTCATACGCTTCTTTCCCTCGGGCAGAACGGCGGTAAAGCCGACAAGCCCCGTTTTGCAGGCAACCGTGATAAGTGAATTTTTGATATCCGTGTCAACGACTCTGCCGACAAGCTCATCGGGATTTTCTCCGTCGCGCTTGACTATCACCGACGCGGTGATTTTAAGAAGCCTTGAGTCGAGATACGTGAACGCGAGAGGAAAGGGGGAAAGACCGCGTACGCGGTCGTGGACCTCTTTTGCCGAAGCATTGAAGTCAATGAGGCAGTCCTCCTTGTTTATCTTCTCCGCGTAGGTGGCAAGGGCATCGTCCTGCTTTTCGTATACCGCCTCGCCCTTTTCGATAAGCTCTATGGCGCGAGTGATACCGCGTCTTGAGCATACGACGAGCTTGTCGTAAACCGTTTCGAAATTATCGTTTTCCTCAATGGTGCAGGTCTCCTTGAGCATCATATCGCCCGTATCAAGTCCCGCCTCCATTTTCATAATGGTGATACCCGTGAGCATTTCGCCGTCGATGATAGCGCGCTGAATGGGTGCGGCACCTCTGTACTTCGGGAGAATGGAGCCGTGTACGTTTATACAACCGTGCTTCGGGTAGTCAAGGACGTACGAGGGGAGTATTTTTCCGTAAGCGGCAACCACGATAAGCTCGGGGTCGAGACGATTGAGCTCATCCTCAAACGCTCTGTCCTTAAGAGCTTCGGGCTGATACACGTCGATGTCCTTTTCAAGCGCGTACCTTTTTACCGCAGACTGTGAAAGCTCGTAGCCGCGGCCTCTCGGCTTGTCGGGCTGAGTGAGAACGCCGATAATTTCATTTTTGCCGTTGTTTATTTCGTCAAGCACCTCTGCGGCAAACTCGGGAGTGCCCATAAAAAGTATTCTCATATTGTTTTTCCTTAAATGCTTACTGAAGCTCGCTCTCGTCGACCATTTCAATTACGTTGTCCGTAAAGAGCTTGCCGTCGAGATGGTCTATTTCGTGACAGAACGCACGGGCTAAAAGCCCCTCTCCCGTAACCGTAAACGGCTTGCCGTTTCTGTCAAGTGCCTTTACCGTGACCTTCATCGGACGGTCTGTGACGCCCCACTTGTGAGGGAGCGACAGACAACCCTCGATCTCGTTCTGCTTACCGCTTGCCTTGATTATCTCGGGGTTTATAAGCTCGATAAGCTTTCCCTCCTCGACCTCGACCAGAACCACGCGCCTGAGAACGCCTACCTGAGGCGCTGCGAGACCGCAGCCGTTTGCCTTGTGAAGCGTGTCCTTCATATCGTCAAGCAGAGTGATTATTCTGGGGGTTATCTCGTCTACCTTGCGGCTCGTGCGGCGCAGAGTAGGGTCTTCTTCTGTTAGTATGTTGAGTATAGCCATATTTTAACCTGACTTTCTAAATATTCGTTGGATTTATGTCGGGTGAGAACAACACGTCTGTGTACTTTTGCGAAAACTCGCATATCAGCGACGACATCATCTCACGGAAGCGTTTACCGAAGCTGCATTTTATGACCACGCGCATACGGTAGACGTTGTTTACCTTGTAAACGGGCGCCTCAATAGGTCTGAATGCGGTTGCGGCAATATCGGAGTATTCGCCGCCGCGCCCGATAAGCTCTCGCAAACGGAGGTCAAACTCGTTGACCGCCTTGAAAAGCTCGTTTTCTCTCTCGCTCGAAAGAGTAACGAGGGCAAAGTCGCAGAACGGTGGGAAAACAAGCCTTTCGCGAAGCTTTATCGCGCTATTATAAAACGCCTCGTAGTCCTGCTTTGCCGAATACGCGAGGGTCTCGTTGTCGGGATTATAGGTCTGTATGACCGCACGTCCGGGCTTATCCCCCCTGCCTGCTCTGCCGATGACCTGAGTCAGAAGTGAGAAGGCGCGCTCGGTCGCTCTGTAATCGTCGAGGTAAAGAGCGCCGTCGGCGTCTGCGACACCGACGAGGGTCACGTTCGGGAAATCGTGTCCCTTTGCGACCATCTGGGTTCCTATAAGAATGTCGTATTTGTGCTCACGGAAATCCGAGAGTATCTGCTCGTGCCTGAAGGTCACCTCTCCCGAGGCGGTGTCGGTCTTACCCGAGACCGTGTCCGCGTCCATTCGGAGTATTCTCGCCTTCGGGAACCTTTCCGAAAGCTCCTTTTCGGCAAGCTGAGTGCCGTAGCCCTTGTAATTAAGGTGCTTGCTCTGACATACGGGGCATTTGTCGGGAAGGGGTATCCTGTGTGAGCAGTAGTGGCACATAAGAGTGCCGCCCGAACTGTTTTTGCGCTTGTGCAGCGTGAGTGAAACGCTGCAGTTGGGGCAGGTTATGACCTCGCCGCACATTACGCAGGAAACGAAGTTGTTGTATCCTCGTCTGTTTACGAAAATGATCGCCTGCTCACCTGCGTCGAGGGTCTTCTGTATCTCACCCTCAAGCACGCCTCCGATAACCGAGGTGTTGCCCTCAGCGGAGTCGAGCCGCCTGTCTGCGAATATTACCTCGGGCAGAGTAGCCTTGCCGTAACGCTCGGTGAGCTTCACCATTTTGTATTTTCCGACGTCTGCCTTGCGGAAGCTTTCAAACGATGGAGTGGCAGAGGACAGAAGCATAAGCGCCTTGTGATGAGCCGCGCGGAATCTTGCTATATCCTTGGTGTGATATTTTGGAGACATATCCGATTTGTAGGTATGCTCCTGCTCCTCGTCGAGAACTATCAGACCGAGATTCTTAAGCGGCGCGAATATCGCGCTTCTCGTTCCGATAACCACGTCGACCTCGCCTGCTTCTATCCTGCGCCTTGCGTCAAAGCGCTCGGCAGGGGAGAGGGAGGAGTGAAGAACGGCGACTCTGTTGCCAAAGTAGGAGCAGAACAGGTCTACCGTCTGCGGAGTAAGTGAGATCTCGGGCACGAGCACTATGACCGAGCGTCCGAGCTTTACGGCCTCGTCGATAAGCGCCTTTATGACTCTGGTCTTTCCGCTTCCCGTAACTCCGTACAGAAGCGCGGCGCTTGCCTTGTCTTGTCTTAATAAAGAGGCTACGTCCTCGAATGCCGCCCGTTGACTGCCGCTTAAAACGTTTGGCTCAGGTGTGCCGAATTTTCGGTCGTACGAGTTCCTGAAGCGCTCGTTTTCGAGCCTTGTGATAAGTCCGTCCTCGGTGAGCTTCTTTAAGACCGTGCCGTTTGCACCGTGCTTTTCGCGAAGCTCTCTTTCATACAGAGGAGAGCGCTCTGCGAGAGCCGCGACTATTTTTTGTCTCAGACTTCCTCTGACCGTGGCAGACCTGCCCGCGTCCGTGATAAAGTACGAGTACTCGCGCACCGCCGAAAGCTTTCCCGCGGCGATCTTGTCAATGGGACCGACAACGCATCTTACTGCGTCCGTAAAGGTGCAGAAGGTGCGCTCCTTCAAAAAAGCGCATAGCCCGAGCATTTCCTCGTTCAGAGAAATGCGGTCGGTTGCGACCGCAAGCACGGGCTTGACGTTTTTATATTCACAATGTGAGCCAAGCCGTACCACAACGGCGAGCCGACTTCTGTTTCCTTTTGAGAAAGGGACCTTGACGACAGAGCCGGGTCTTACGCTTTCCCGCAGCTCGTGCGGTAAGGCGTAGTCGTATATTTTATCTGCCGTCAGAGGCAGATCGAGAACGTATACACCGGCGTAAACCGCCTCGTCGGTCACTTTCATAAATTACTCCGTTATTGCCGATAAGTCGGCGCAAAATATGCAGAAAAACGGGACGAGCCCGTTTTCGTGTCAGTCAAGAGTGGATTCGTCAAAAACCACGCTGGTCTCGTCTACCTTGAATTCGCCCGACTTGATGCGGTCAATAGCGGTCTTGACCGCCTTATCGTCGCGAAGCTCGCGCTTTATCATAGCCGCAAGGCTCTTTTCGCTCTCCTTGTTGGAGGAGAGAAGCTTTTCGGCAACCTCGCGCTGACGCACGTATTCGTCGGTTACCATTCTCGCGCACTTTGCCGTTGCAACCACGAGAGTGTATCTGTTAAACTTGTCCTGTGTCAATTCGTCAATAGATGGGTAAACCATAATGTCCTCCGTGCCGGATCCCCGGCGATAAAAAATTAATATCTTCTTTTAAGGGCAGCCGCCCTATAAAATTCACTTTGATTATTTGCCCCGAGAGCCCGATTTAATCGTTTTCCTCATCGGGGTCGCCGTACGTGTCGGGCTTTCCGTTAAGCCTTCCCGAAAGAGTCTCGGGCTGTACCGCGGACAAAATAACGTGGTCGCTGTCGGTGATTATGACCGAGCGCGTCCGTCTGCCGCAGCTTATGTCTATCGCGCGTCCGTCGTCCTTCGCGTCCTGAACTATACGCTTGATGGGCGCGGAGTCGGGAGAAGCAAGCGCTACTATTCTTTCAACGGCTATCATATTGCCGAAGCCTGCGTTTACAAATTTCATAAAACTCTCACCCCCGGAATTACTCTATGTTCTGTATCTGCTCGCGTATCTTTTCAAGCTCGCTCTTGACCTCGACAACGAGAGAAGCGATCTCCGCATTGTTGCACTTGGAGCCCGTGGTGTTTATCTCTCGGTTTATCTCCTGAAGCAAGAAGTCAAGCTTTCTGCCGACGGGTACGTTTTCATTAAGTATCTCCTTGAACGCCGCGAAGTGACAGTCGAGTCTTACCATTTCCTCGTCAATTGCAACTCTGTCGGCGTATATCGCACACTCGGTAAGCACGAGGCTTTCGTTTAAGTCTATCTTCGAGTCTGCAAGAGCCTGCTTGAGCTTTGCCTCAAAGCGCTCACGGTAGGTCTTGATGTCGGTCTCCGAATACTCGGCGATCTTCGCCTTTATCTTTTCTATTCCCGCAAGCTTTCCGAGAATGTCAGCCTTGAGCTTTTCGCCCTCCGACTCGCGCATCGCGATAAACTCGGCAACCGCCTTGTCAAGTATCGGTAAAAGCTCCTGCCAAGCCGCCTCGACGTCCTCTTCTTTTCTCGTGACCGTGAATATCTCGCGGTTCTGAGCCACTGTCATAACCGAAATATCGTCAGCAAGACCGAAGGTGTCGCGCAGCTTCTTGAGCGCGTTTACGTAGCTTTCGGCAAACGGCGTGTCAATGTCGACGAGAGCGCCCGAGTCCTCGGTAACCTCAACACCAACGTAGATATCGAGCTTGCCGCGGCTGATACCGCACTCGCTTACGTACTTTCTTATCTTGTCCTCAAGGAACGAAAAGGCTCTCGAAACCTTGACCGAGCAGTCGAGATAGCGGTTGTTTACCGACTTTAATTCGACCGTGATGTTTTTGGAAGCGGTGCTTTCAAAGCATCTTGAAAACGCCGTCATACTGCGAACCATACAGACCTCCGTGTAATAAGACATAGTTTTACAGATATACATTATAGCACAAAACACGCGCTATGTCAATTATTTTAGTATATAATATATTTATTTACAATTAGCAAGTTGACATCGCCGCGAGTTTCAAGTATAATACAAACAGTACGATTTGTGTGCGGCGTGTGCCGCAGGAGGAGCTTTTAATGAATAGGACTTTAAGACTTTTTGTGCTTGTGCTCGCGGCATTTGCCGTGCTGGCTCTCGCCTCGTGCGGCGAGATAGACGAAAACGCGCCCGAGGGCTGCGTTGAGATATCGGCAGACGGAGTAGGGTATAACTTCTATATGGTAAGAGACTGGACAGTGATGGAGCAGGGCGGTATCACCTCGGCAAAGGTAAGCGAATTTGATACCTCGAACGTGTCGGTGATGGGCTTTGACTCGGCAGACGTGAATTCGGCAGAGGAGTATTGGAGCAAGTATTCCGAGGACTTCACGGCAGGTCTCGGCGAGCTTAATTACGAGGAAGAGGGCACGGATACAACTCTTTGCGGACTTCCTGCAAAAAAGTACATCTATACGGTAAGCATCGGCGGCGTTGAATACAAGTTTATGCAGATAGTGTGCTACGTACAGAATACCGCGATATTTACGTCACAGCCCGAGGTATACGTGTTTACGTATACGGCTCGCGCCGACAGATACGACGAGCATATTGAGGACGTCATCTATATGGCAGACGGAATGACTCTTGAGAAATGAGTAAGATCTATTTTGATAACAGCGCGACCACTGCGCTTTCCCCCACCGCCAGAGAAAGAATGCTTGAGGCAATGGACACGTCATGGGGAAACCCTTCGTCAAAGCATCTTCTCGGAGTGGAGGCGGAAAAGCTTGTGACACGCGCGAGAAGCGAGATACTCACGTCGCTCGGCGTGCGCGGAGTCTCGTCGCTCGGCGACAACAGACTCATATTTACCGCGTCGGGAACCGAGGCGGATAACCTCGCACTGCTTGGCGCGTGCTACGCAAAAAAGTTTACACCCGGCAAAAAAATAATAGTGTCCGACAGTGAGCACCCCGCCGTCCTCGAAGCCGCAAAAAGACTCGAGGAGCAGGGATACAAGGTGGTAAGGCTCAAAACCGTCGGCGGCGTGCTTGACTATGACACCCTCGAGCGCGAGACCGACGCGAATACCGTTATAGTCAGCGTGATGCTCGTCAATAACGAAACGGGCGCGGTCAACGATATAAAACGGGTGTCGGAAATAGTAAGATCAAAGAATCGTGAGGCCCTCGTGCATACCGATGCGGTGCAGGGATTTATGAAATTAAAATTCACTCCTTCCACACTCGGCGCGGATATGATAACCCTGTCGGCACATAAGATACACGGACCCAAGGGAGTGGGCGCTCTGTACGTCGACCCTGCGGTCTTCAAGGCGAGAAAGCTATCCCCGACCGTGTTCGGCGGAGGACAGGAAAAGGGCTTCCGTTCGGGCACCGAAAATACCGTAGGCATCGCAGGATTTGGCGCCGCAGCGGCAGAAATGGCAAAAACGCTCGACGGTGATATAGCTAAAATGACCGCAGTGCGTGACCGCATCTGCGACGTTATCGGCAAGGCTCCGGAGTATAGCGGCTTTTCGCTTAATCTTCCAGAAGCAAAGCGTGCGCCGCACATCGTGAGCATAAAGCTCCCGAATATTAAAAGCGAAACTATGCTTCACTATCTCTCGTCTGAGGGAATATACGTGTCAAGCGGCTCGGCGTGCTCGTCGAATACGGGTCACATCTCGGGAACGCTTATTAGCTTCGGTCTTAGTGATAAGGACGCGGACTCGACTATCCGTGTGTCGCTCTGTCCCGAAAACACGGTAGAGGAAGCGGATATTTTCCTTGCAAAGCTCCTTGAGGGTGCGAAAAGACTCGTTACAATGAATAGGTAAAAGCTCTCCGATATGTCGGAGTAAAAAATAAATGCAGCCGTAGCCACGGCAGAATGGAGAAAAAATGAAACTCAGAGCACTTGTATATTCAGGTAAAGGAAAGCTCCACACTCTCGCACAGGAGATAGTTGGAAAGTACGCAAGCGACGTAGCAAACAGCTACGATAAGATTCCCCCCGCATACTCCTGCAATAAGGAGAGAATGGTGGTAATAGTAGCGAGCGTGTCAAAGACTCTCGACACAACGCTCGAGCGCTTTGCAGGTGAGCTTACAAAGGAGCGCGCAAATAACGTAGCTCTTATCATCGACGGTCCCGAGGCAGGCGCCGAGGCGCTCAAGAACAAGATCAAGGAAGCGGGCGCAAACGTGTTTGATAACGTGCTTTACGTTAAGGGAGGACTTCCTTTCCTCAAGGGAGTAAAGCCCGAGGAAATGAGCGCGGCATGCGAGTGGCTTGACAAGCTTATTTCCGAAATGGTTTGATCTCATCAGAATGATAACGAAAAAAGAACGGCGAGAGCCGTTCTTTTTTTTGCGGGTGGGGACGCCCCCCACGGGCAAAACGCGGTTGAGGCGCCCCGACAGGCGAAACGCGCGGCCGACAAGGGTCGGCTCCCATACAGCGCGGCGGGTAGCCCCCACGGGCAAGGCGCGCGTGAGGTTTTGTGGCGAGTGAAATATCGACCCATACCCGAACGCTTACTACAGACAAGGCGCGCTTGGCGGTGGTGGGCCCCAAGCAGAGCGCCGCGAAAAATGTGGTCGAGCAGTTTGAACGAATATCCGTTAAAGGTTGAGATAATGCTCCTAATAAAACTGATAAAATTCAGAGAGTAGACCTAATCAAGTCCCCATACCCGCGCGAAGACGTGTCTTCACGCTGTTTGAAGCTTTTTGCCGAGGCTTTTTCTCGAAAAAGCCGAAAAATCCCTCGCGTCACTTCGGCTTTCCCTTGAAAACAAGCGAAGCCACTAACCCGAAGAACATCGCGGCGGCGATGCCTGCGCTTGTGGCGGTAAGACCGCCGCGCAGAGCGCCGTAGAGTCCCTCCTTTTCGACCGCCTCGCGCACACCGCAGGCGAGCGCGTAACCAAAGCCCGTGAGGGGCACGGTCGCACCGCTGCCTGCGAAGTCGACGAGTGGCTGATATACGCCGACCGCGGTGAGTATCACACCTGCAACAACGTAGCCGACGAGTATCCGCGCAGGAGTAAGCTTGGTCCTGTCAATGAGAATCTGCGCGACAACACAGAACAGACCGCCGACAACGAACGCCCATATATAATTCATCATAAGCTTATCCCCCTTGCGCCGATTCGATCTTCAACAGATGAGCGATTCCCGGAATGGTGAGCCCCTGGAGCAGACTTGTCGGTGACATCATCGCACCCGTGGCGGTAAAAAGAATCTTCTTCATTTCGCCGCTTTTGAGCTTTGGCAGAAAATACGAGGCAAGCACCACGGCAGAGCATCCGCAACCCGAGCCGCCTGCGTGGGTGTCCTGCTTTTCACCGTCGTATATCAGAAGACCGCAGTCCTTATGCTGCTTTGAAATATCGAGCCCGCTTGACTTTAATATATCCACCAGAATGGACGAGCCCTCGTAGCCGAGGTCGCCCGTCACTATCGCGTCGAAATCCTCGGGCGACTCACCGCTTTCCTTAAAGTATGTGCCGATGGTGTCGATTGCGGCAGGAGCCATAGCCGCGCCCATATTGTTGACGTCGCTGATGCCGCGGTCGACCACCTTGCCGGGCAACACCGCGGTGATTTTCGGACTCGCGCCGTTACTCTCGCCGAGAATAAAAGCGCCTGCACCCGTCACGGTCCATTGTGACGTGGGGGTGCGCTGACCGCCGTATTCAAGCGGAAAACGGAACTGACGCTCGGCGCTGCAGTTGTGCGACGAGCATACCGCGGCGGCACGTGTGATCTTGCCCGAATCCACGAGCATAGACGAAAGCATACGCGACTCGGCGCAGGTCGAGCAGGCGCCGTAGAGACCGAAGTAGGGAATGTCGAAATTAGCGAGCCCGTAGGACGAGCTCGTGCACTGATTCATAAGGTCGCCCGCGAAAAGCGCGCCGACGTCAGACGCCGACAGACCCGAGCGAGTGAGAGCCGTGTCGAGGGCAATGCGTTGCATCTCGCTCTCGGATTTTTCCCAGGTGTCGGCGTCAAAGGTGTCGGTCTCGTCGCAGACGTCAAAGAGAGCACCGAGAGGCCCGTCGTGCTCCTTCTTGCCGACAACGCTCACCGCGCGCTCTATTGTGGGTGCGCTTAGTAATTTTATAATTCTCATTTTTCCTCCACACAAGGATATTTTTAATAGCATTTACATAAAGGAGAAAAATATACCGACAGTATTTACTTTGAGTTTTTGTTGTGCTATAATTGTTGTGCTATAATTAAAGCAGCAAGCTTGCAAGGAGGTTTTTTATGAAGCTTAAAATTATTGCAAAGATTATTGAAGGTTTACTTGGCGTGACTATGGATGATAGTAAGCCTCGTGCAGATATGTACCTGCCCGAACGTCTGCTTTCTATGGCTATCGTATTTTTGGTCGGTGGAATTGCACTCGGCGTTTATTTTGCAATCAGCCTTTCGGTATGGGCGATAGTCGGTGCTGTGCTCGCAATAGTGCTCGGAATAGCAGCGGTGCTTTGTTGGAAAAACCAGACCATTCATATAATTTCGGATAACCAATTTACATATACCACAATGTTCGGAAAAACTTACACCTATGCGTTCACCGACATTAAGGGCTTGAGGAAAAACTCCGATTCAATGACACTTTACGTTGCAGACCAAAAGGTACACATAGAATCAATGGCGATCTTGAGCGATAGACTCGTAGACCTTATAAACGAGGCATTGAGTTCAGCAGACAAAAATTAAACGGTAATCATAAAAAAAGAGGTTTTGATAATGAAACCATTTTTGGGAATTGACCTTACAAAAAATAAGAAAAACGAACAAATTAATGGTGAAGAATTGGTGGTAGTGAAGCCGGCTTTATTTCTAACACAATCTCTTGAATCTTCTTCTGAAAATGTTGAGGAAACGATTGAAAAAAGCAAACTGCCGCTTCCCATACGAATTGGACATTGGATTTGTGGAGCAGTTGGAGCTCTTATCGCTATCTTCATACTAAAAGCCTTGGGAGGAGAAGACGGTGTTACACTCAGCGAAGCATATCAAAACGCTTCTTGGCTTTTTTGGCTTGGCGGAGCTTGTTTGGTAGCTTGGGCGCTTCTTAAACTTATCAGTATGCATAAAGCAAAGAATGTTTTGGAAACGGAAGAAAATTCTCAAGAGCTCAATAATTTAGAAAAGACCTGTGAGTCCATTTTTGCGGATTTAAAGGTGCCCAAAGATTCAAAAGAAATTGATATTTTATCTTTCTTTTACAAAATTAAGAACGACAATATTAAGGTTTGCGAAAAAGGTTTGCAAATCGCACCGTATTTCACCCCTGTTTTTCATATTTTTACAGATTCAGAAAATTTATATTTAGCTAATCTGGAAGGAAAATATGCTATTCCGTTGTCCAAAATAAAAGCAATTAAATCAATCAAAAAAATCATTCGCATTCTCGGATGGAATAAAGATGAGAAATACAACAAAGGGATATATAAACAATATAAGTTAAGCGAAGATAAGTACGGTTGTATTATTTGCAAGGGCTACCATATATTGGAATTCGAACATAATAACGACTTGTGGGGAATTTATATCCCTTGCTACGAATTACCTGTGGTTGAAGAACTTACAGGCTTAAAAGCTGATGCCCTATAAACACCAAAAGGCTTGACCAAATCGGCCAAGCCTTTTGTATTAGAATAAAGTTGTTATCCAATAAATAACCCCGTACACCACACTTGCACTCACGCCATACACGATAACGGGCCCTGCGATTTTGAATATATTTGCACCGACGCCGAGGATGAATCCCTCTGCTTGTGGTCAAGTAGGACCCATTAATTTTGCAAAAATATTTACAACAAATCCGCACAGTGCTATAATGAAATAAATTGAGGTGATATTTGATGTTTGATAAGTCTTTCAAGAAACACAAATTTAAGGAATCTAAAAACCAGGCTGTTTTTACTTGTTGTCATATTATTGAAGAAAACAAACCGATTCTATATGTTAAGCACGATGATGAGGGTGATTGGCAATTTCTATGCAGAGGCAATCACACAACAGAAGATGCTCGAATAATCGCTCTGCAAGAGATCATCAATATTGATCCAAGTGTTAGCAAAGTATCAAACCTTAAATGCGGACAAACTGCTGTTAGAGAAAGCAAAGAAAGTGAATGGAAGTTGTTATAAAACGATATAGCAAAAAAGCTTGCCGCTTGGCAAGCTTTTTTGTTAGAGCAAAGTGGTTATCCAATAAACAACTCCATAAATCACACTTGCACTCACGCCATACACTATAACAGGCCCCGCTATTGTAAACATCTTTGCGCCGACACCGAGTATCCACCCTTCTGCCTTGGTGTCAATGGCGGGGGAGGCGACTGCGTTGGCAAAGCCCGTGATGGGCACGAGCGTACCCGCACCCGCGAATTTTGCTATCTTGTCAAACACGTTAAGTCCCGTTAAGAGCACCGCGATAAAAATAAGCGTCACCGAAACAAGTCCAGACGTGTTTTTGACCCCGAGTCCGAGAGGGATGTAGAGCGTGTGCAGAATTTCGCCGATAACACAGATAAGACCGCCCACCCAGAACGCGTTTACACAGTCTGTTGCGAGGTCGGATCTCTTTGCCTTTTTCTCGGCGTACTTTTTATATTCCTTGTCGCTTAAATTCATTTTTATCTCCGTTTCGATAATCTATACGGTAGTAATTCCCCGAAACGCGCGGCAATATCCCTCTTAAGTGAAAAAGTTTATAAAACCGTATTGCAAATTCCTTAAAATGTGTTAAAATTATAAAAAAGCCACGCGAGGCGGAATAAGAAAGGGGATTATTATGCGACTCAGACGACTTCTCAAGGACGGAAAAATTAACGCGCTCACAATGAGCTATGACGACGGAGTGCTTGAGGGCGACAGACACCTCATTGAGATCTTCAACAAATACGGCGTCAAGGGCACCTTTAACTTAAACGGCGCAAAGTATGACGAGGGTGGAATATACGGCGGTATGAAGGACGAGATAAGAGAACTCTACCGCGGACACGAGATCGCGCTCCACGGCTATCATCATCCCTTTCACAACAGACTTCCGAGGGAAGAGCAGATATACGAGCTTCAGAAGTGCAAGCAGGTGCTCGAAACAATGACCGACTATCCCGTTCGCGGAATGGCGTACACCTTCGGCGCGTATAACGAGGAGCTTATCGAGGTGCTCGATATGCTCGGCGTCAAGTATTCAAGAGTAGGCAAGACAACCGACTCGCGCTATTTCCCCGAGAGATTTACCGAGTGGCATCCGAGCTACCATCACCACGGCCCCATTCTTGACAGCCTTGTGAATATGGTCGAGTCCAAGGAGCGCCGTGACCTCGCGATTCTCTACGTCTGGGGTCATTCCTACGAGCTTGACAGTCCTATGCCCAAGCGCTCCTGGGAGGATATGGAGGAATTCTGTAAAAAGGCGTACGAATACCGCGACAAGCTCTGGTGTGCGACTAACATCGAGCTTTACGACTATTGGATGGCGATGAAGCGTATTGAGATATCCTACGAGAGAAAAATGTTCTACAACCCCAGCAACATATCCGTATGGATGGCTATCGACGAGGTTCCGCACGAATTGAAGCCCGGCGTCACTATCATAGATTGGGACAAGGAGTGAGGGTAAAGTAAAATGGCAATGCTTAATCTTTTCAAGGACGGAAAATCAAAGGTCATCATAATGAGCTACGACGACGGAAACGTCGATGGCGATAAGCAGCTTATCGATATATTCAACAAGAATGGAATAAAAGGTACTTTTAACTTGTGCGGCTATAATTACGTTCCGGGCGGAAAGTACGCAGATAAGGTCGACGAAATACGTGAGATGTACTCCGGACACGAGATAGCAATGCACACCTATTCGCACCCTCAGCTTCAGCTTCTTCCACGCGCCGAGGTGATGTACCAGATTCAGCGCGACAAAGAGGTGCTTGAGGAGCTTGCGGGCTATCCTGTACGCGGGCTTGCATACCCCTGCGGAACGTATAACGAGCAGGTCGTTGAGCTGCTTGAGGCTCTTGACGTAAAATATGCTCGGGCAGGTGCGACTACTCAAAAATTCAAGCTTCCCGAACGCTTCACGGTATGGAATCCCACTATGTCGCACGCACATGGGATTTTGGAAAAGCTTGACGAAATGCTTGCAAACCAGTGGCGTGAGCTTATGGTGCTTTTCGTATGGGGACACTCGTGGGCGTATCTCGGAGAGAATCCAAAATGCTCGTGGGAAACTATGGAAGCCTTCTGCCAAAAAGCAGGTGAGAACAGCGACAAGATATGGTTTGCCACCTGTAGCGAGCTCTACGATTACTGCACGGCTCTGTCGAGAATTGAAATCTCCGCAAACAGAAAAATGTTTGTAAACCCGAGCGCGATAAGCGTGTGGCTGTGCGTCGACGGTGAGCCCGTTGAATTAAAGACGGGTGTAACAAGAATATAGGACAGCCTTCTCCTGAGGGAGAAGGGGGACCGCGATAGCGGTGGATGAGGAGTTTCAAATGATTCCGTATAACAAAAAGCTTCAAATCGGTAACGGAAGATGTTTTAAGACATTTTGGCTTGGAATACAGTGATTTGAAACTGTTGTGAAAACACCTCATCCGTCACTCGACCTTCTCCCGCTGGAGAAGGCTGATTAGTGTAAATGATGATTGTACAAAAAAATTAAGCGTAGCGAAAAGTATAAATCGCTACGCTTCTTCTATTTCCAGAATGAGATCTTGTCAAGCTCGAGCATTTTACGCACCAAGAGGAAAAGGTTGTCTTTCGTCTTCTTGTCGACCGTGTTGAGCGACTTTAGTATAGTGCCGAGACTCTTGAGCTTTCCGTCGGTGATGTCCGACAGAGTCTTTGCGCCCGTAGACTCAAGCACGCTGAAAAGCACCTCCGTGGAATGCTGTCGTTCCTCGGGGGAGAGCGAGCTTATCCAGCCTCTGAGCGCGGTGTCGGTGTGCTTGCTGAAGCTATTTCGGTCGGGAGCCTTTATAAACTCGGTGCCGAGCAGCTTCCACGAAAACGGATCGTGCTGGAAAAGCGCGGTCTGCGAGCTTTTTACCACCTCGTAGTCCTCGGTGTGCTCAAGCAGCATACCCACCACCGATGATTCGGGAACGAGGGTGAAAAGCCTGTCGGCGACTGCCTTGTATTCGTCACGCTCGGTGATCTTTTCCTCAAACCCCGGACCGTCGTTGTTGTACGCGCCGACAATGCGCCTCTGCACTCTGACGGGCGCGTTTACCGCCGCCCATATAGCGAGGTTACCGCCCTTTGAGTGACCTCCGATACGGATACGCCCTCTCATCGAGTACGCAATATCGAGTAAGTACTCCACCGCCGCCACCTGCGCGGGAACGGGGGAGGCAAAGCTCATATTGAAATTTTCCTTCCAGCCGACAAGGGTGTCGTCTGTGCCGCGGAATGCGACGAAAATACTCTTGTCGGGGAGAAGAAACGTGATTGCCGAAAACTGCATTTCGAGCTGCTCGTCGATCTGATCAACGTAGGAATAAAGCCTTATCTCCCCGAAACGGTGGGTTTCACAGGCGCGCTTTACGAAATCGTTTGTTATCTCGGGCATCATCACACCGAGATTCTGACGGTCCATCTTTAATTCACACAGGCGCGCAACCGCGTCGCGTAAGGTTATTCCGCCCTCGCCCGGCTCTGCGGGGACGACGTTGTTGAAATCCATATATGCTATAACCGACAGAACAAGGTTGTCGACCTCGTTAAAGCCGTCTGTGCTTATTGAGAGGTCGCCTCTCCAGTCAAGATAATCCGAAATGTTGTTCATATAAATTCTCCGTACAGTGATGTTAACATTATACGCACGGGACGGGTAACGTGATTATTTCGCTTCAAGCACGACGGCGCTTCTCGGAGGCAGGGTGATCCTCTCCGACGCTCTGGGCGCGCTTTTGCTTCTGCCGCCGAACGCCGCCGCGTCGGTATAGAGAACGGTACGGTAGCCGTTGTCGGCGGCGGGGAGAGTAAAGCTCTGAGGAAATACGCCGTTAAAGTTAAAGAGGAAAATGAGTCCTCCGCGCTTGTACGCAAGTGTCTTGTTATCGTTGTGAGTTGAAATAAGCTCGGACACGGATGACAAAATGGGATACTTCTTTATAAGCTTTATCATTGCGTTGTCGAACTTGTTAAGATATTCATATTTGAGATCGGGATTGTCGACAAGACTCCATTGACGGCGCGCGTACTTGCCCGAGTCGCCGTTGCCCTCACGGGGGAAATCTATCCACTCGGGGTGACCGAATTCGTTACCCATAAAGTTGAGGTATCCCTCGCCTGCAAGGGTAGCGGTCACGAGTCTTATCTCCTTGTGGTAGTCCATTGCGCGATCAATTATGTGGTTTTGGGAGTTCTTGCTCATAGAGTAGTACATTTCCTTGTCGGCAAGCCAGAACATTATGGTCTTGTCGCCGACGAGCGCCTGATCGTGACTCTCCGCGTAGCCGATATTCTTTTCAAGCGGACGTCTTGTGGTAAGCTCGTACCAGAGGTTGTCCATACTCCAATCCTCGTCACGCATTTTGGAGAGGTATTTTATCCACATATCGGGCACACCCATAGATAAGCGGTAGTCAAAGCCGATACCGCCGTCTGACACGGGAATACACATACCCGGCATACCACTCATATCCTCGGCAACCGTAATGGCGTTCGGGTTTACGGTGTGGATAAGCTCGTTTGCAAGCTGAAGATAGGTCACCGACTCGGTGTCGGTGTTCAGGCTGAAGTATTTTTCGTAGGAATCGAAGCTGACACCAAGACCGTGGTTGTGGTAGAGCATCGAGGTGACTCCGTCGAAGCGGAAGCCGTCGAAATGGAACTCCTCGATCCAGTACTTTACGTTTGAGAGCAAGAAGTGAAGCACCTCGTTCTTGTCGTAGTTAAAGAGTCTTGTGCCCCACGCGCTGTGATATCCGCGCTCACCCTCGTGGAAATACTGATAGGTGGTTCCGTCGAACTCGGAAAGTCCCTCGACGGCGTTTATTGCCGCGTGGGAGTGGATGATGTCGAGAAGCACGAAGATGCCCATCTTGTGGGCGGTGTTGATGAGGCTTTTAAGCTCCTCGGGCGTGCCGAAGCGCGAGGACGGCGCAAAAAAGCTCGATACCTGATAGCCGAAGGACGCGTAGTACGGATGCTCCATAACAGCCATTATCTGTATGCAGTTGTAGCCGTTATCCTTAACGCGGGGGAGCACCTTTTCGGTGAATTCGTTGTAGGTGCCGATGCTCTCGTCCTCGTTGGAGATGCCGATGTGACATTCGTAGATGAGGGGATTTTCGGGCTTCTTTTTCTTGAAGAAGCGTGAGTCTGTCCACTTGAATTTAACGTCCGGATCCCATACCTGACCGCAGAAGCTGCCGTCGGCCCAGCTCTGACCGACTCTGTTCATATACGAGGGAACGCGGTCGAGAACTCTGCCGCCCGACACGAGCTTGACACGGAGATTTTGTCCGTGCTTCAACGCGTCAAGAGGGAGCTTTATCTCGAAATTTCCGTTTCCGAGATTCTGCATCATACCGTAATGCTCGTCCCAGCCGTTGAAGTCACCGACGAGCGCCGCCTCGCTTGCCGCAGGAGCCCATTCTCTGAATATCCAACAGTCCGCGGTCTTGTGCAGACCGTAGTATAGGTGTCCGTTGGCAAAATCAGAGAGGGTGGGAGCGAGCTTAAGTAGCTCCTTCTTTTTTCTCTCGTAGTTGTTCATTCTGAGTCTGAGGTCAGCTTCAAAGGGAGCGAGTCCCTTGTCGATTTTAACAAGTGTGATCTTTTTTCTTGCCATTTTTATTCCTTTCGGACCTGTGTCCAAGCGTATGTTGTTTATTACAAGTATACCGCCGTAAAGGGTGGAAAAATACATAAAAGTGTCGTTTAGTATAATTTTAGCACAAAGAGAGGATAAAATCAAGTAGCGGCGTGTGAGGGGAAGGGCTTGCTTCTGCTAAAAACGATCTTCCCCTCTTGTAATTACTAAAATATGTGATATAATATACTCACCAAGTCTTCCCATTTCATAAAATAACACCAAAGAATCAACGAATAGGCTCAAAAAATCGACGAATAGGCACGATGTGTTGACTTTGGGAATCAAAAGTGGTATCCTCAAAACAAGAGGGACTGCTTTTTGAATAACTGTGGGAAAAATAATCTTAAGCCCTATTTCAAAAAGAAAAAGGAAATCTCCAATGAACACTAAAGCTCCGAAAAAGCAAAAAGCAGGCTCTCTGATCAAACGCTTTTTGCCATACTACAAAAAATACAAATTTACAATGGCGTGCGACCTTTTGTGCGCCTCGCTGACAACGCTGTGCGAGCTTGCGCTTCCTCTTATAGTGAAAATGATAACCGAACGCGCGACCAATGACCTCGCCTCGCTCACCGTGCCGCTGATACTCGGTTGTACGGCGCTCTATCTCGTGCTGAGAATAATCGACACGCTTGCTTATAACTATATGGCGTCGGTAGGACATATGATGGGCGCGCGGATAGAGACCGATATGCGTACAGACTTCTTTGCTCACCTGCAAAAGCTGTCGTTTTCATACTTTGACAACACCAAGGTCGGCTCGCTGATGTCGCGTATAACGAGCGACCTTATGGACGTTACCGAGTTCGCGCACCACTGTCCCGAGGAGATATTCATCGCAGGCATAAAGATAATCGGTGCGTTCACCATTCTATGCTTCGTCAACGTACCGCTTACACTGATAGTTTTCTCCATCATACCCATAATGGTTGCGGTGCTGGTGCCGTTCAATAAAAAAATGAGGGCAGGCTTCAAGGAGTCGCGTGCCAAGATCGCAATACTTAACTCGCAGGTAGAGGACAGCTTGCTCGGAATACACGAGGTCAAGTCCTTTGCCAACGAGGAAATAGAAAAGGAAAAATTCGAGGACGGCAATAAGGGCTTCCTCAACGTGAAATCGGTTATATACAAATATCTCGGCGCATTCCAGTCTTCGACACGTTTCTTTGACGGTCTCGCGTATATTATAGTCGTTTGCTCGGGCGCACTCTTCCTTATGAGGGGCGCTATCACCCCTGCAGACTTCGTCGCGTACTTACTCTACGTTTCGACTCTTTTGGCAAGTGTCAGACGTATAATAGAATTTGCCGAGCAGTTCCAGCGAGGAATGACGGGAATCGAGCGCTTTGCCGAGGTTATGGACACCGAGCCCGACATAGTTGACAAAAAGGGCGCGAAGGCTCTTGGAAACGTCGAGGGAGAGATACTAATGGACAACATCACCTTCGGCTACGGCGATGACGATAAAAAGGTCATAAAGGGGCTTACCCTGCACATAAAAAAAGGCGAAAGCATTGCTCTTGTCGGACCGTCGGGAGGCGGAAAGACAACGCTTTGCTCGCTCATCCCGCGTTTCTACGAGCTTGACGACGGCGTTATCAGGATCGACGGGCAGGACATAACCGAGCTCACTCTCGAATCGCTAAGAAACAATATAGGAATAGTAAATCAGAACGTCTACCTGTTCTCGTCCACCGTGAAGGAGAATATCGCGTACGGCAAGCCGGGCGCGACGGATGAGGAAATAAGAGCCGCGGCGCGTCTTGCGGGCGCGGACGAGTTTATCGAAAAGCTACCCGACGGGTACGATACCTACGTCGGAGAGCGCGGAGTAAAGCTGTCGGGTGGACAAAAGCAGAGGATCTCCATTGCGAGAGTGTTCCTTAAAAATCCACCTATACTCATTCTCGACGAGGCGACCAGCGCTCTTGACAACGAAAGCGAGCGACTCGTGCAGTCATCGCTCGAAAAGCTTGCTCGCGGCAGGACGGTCATCACCATTGCACACAGACTGACTACCATCAGAAACGCAGACCGCATAATCGTGCTTGACGAAAACGGCATCTGTGAGGAGGGAAGTCACTCAGAGCTTATCGACCGCGGCGGCGTTTACAGTGAGCTTTATAAGCTCTATTCAAACTGAGTATCAAATGATAGTGGCAGGAGCAAGCCTTCTGCGGCGCAAACGTCAGAGAGTTCTGCTCGCAAGCGGACTTGAGCCCACCGAGCATACTCTTGAGATAAGAGTATCCGATAAGATCAAGGCTGAGGACACAGTCCGGATCTACGCGGTACTCGTTAACTAAAAGCATCAGGGCCGTTATCGGTCCACTTATAAAAAAGGAGAAGCATTATGAAAATGACCAAAAGAATCTTGTCAGCCGTACTCGCGCTTGTTATGATAGTAGCTACGTTCTCGGGCTGCTCGGGCGTTGAAACCGATTACCTCGATATGCTTATAAAGCTCGCCAATAAATCGGGCGCGTATGAACTTAAGAGCGAGATGGTGATCTCCCTTAACAACGAGGTTATAGCTGCGCTTCTGAGCTCGGAGGGGGACGGTACGGTTTATCCTGCCGATGTCATTCCGGAGCAGATATACGTTACTATGAACGGCGTTAGCGACACAGAGAATATGCTCCAGTTTATGGAGATAGACTTCAACATTCCGAGCATTTTGAATTTCGGATTCGACTCCGCGATCACCGCCGAGGCTGCCTATGTCGGAGATTTTTACGTAAGCTCCGAAACGCTTGATATCGATGCATTGATTGCCGAAACGGTCACCACGGATGAAAGCCTGTTTATTCTTTACAACGCGCTTCTTGGAATTTCCGATATCAATTACATAGCCATTCCGATTGCAGAGGAAGAAGGCGCCGAAATGGAAACGGAAGACGCAATAGCCATCTACGAAACGCTTGTAGAAGCTGCAAAGAAGCTTTTTGCCGGATTTGAAACGGGGGTTGTTTCCAAGACCGAAAACGGCTTCAGAATAGACCTTACCGCAAAGGAAATGATCGATGTGCTTAGAAACGGTATCGAATATCTGAGAAGCAACGTCGATGCCGTGGCAGAGTTCCTGGTTGAACTAATAGATTCATACCGCGATTATATGATTTTGGCATATCCCGAGATTACAAACGAGGATATAGATCTTGCAATAGCAGAGTTTGTGAGCGAGGAATCAAAATCCGAGCTTGAGGAGCTTCTTGACGAGCTCGCTATGGCTTTTGATCCTGTGGAAACAGAGGAAATACTCGCTGAGCTTGACGGAAGCACTTTGAGCTATAAGATCAGTGAGACGGATAACGTCATAACGGTTAACACCGACGCTTCAGTTGCGATCGCAGGCGTTATTTTTGCAACGGCAGAAGGAACTTCAACCACAACCTTTGTGGAGGAGATCGCCTTTCCCGAGCTTTACGGCTACTCGTCAACAATTGAAGGTCTTTTGGGCTATTTTGATTCCTATAACGAAGCCGCCCAGAGCTGGCAGCTTGATGCTATGCTCATAACCTGGGACGGAACAGAGGGCGCGGCTGAGGTCTACGGAACGGTCACCGACGTTGAAATGCCCATAGCTCTCGGACTTTACGATTTTCACAATATCGGCGGCAGTATGTATCTTCCCATGAGAAGAATATGCGAGCGTCTTGGAGAGGTGGTCGACTGGGATCCCGTTCTTGGACGTGCGTACGTTGTACGCGGCGACACCAAGATAGATATGACAGGCGTTCTTATAGACGGAAGAACCTTTATAAAGATACGTGACTTTGAAAAGCTCGGATATTTCGTTGATTATCAGGTGGATGAAGACGGAACTCCTTGGGCAATACTCTGTCCGTAATGGCACACATAATTTGAACACAAAAGACCCGTTGCACGTTGCAACGGGTCTTTTGAATATATAATAAACATTATACAAAATTGTAATATGTGACAATTTTTTTGGAATATTTGAGTAGAAATTATTGATAGGTTGTGGTAAAATCAAAATTGGTATAATTATAATCCGGTATTTGGAGGATATGTATGAAAAGATCATTTCTTGCTTTATTTCTCGTGCTTGTAATGGTGGTCGGCATGATCCCCGTAACTGTGTCGGCGGCAGGAGATAACAGCGTTACATTTCTTGACGAAAGCAGAAATACTATCGAATCTATTGAGTTTGACGGTACGACTACGATAGCCACATTGCTTAATGGTGAAGCTGCAGAGGCAGCGTCAGTCAGGACCGCTATTGCCAAGACTGAAACCAAGGTGTTTGCGGGCTGGACCTCTGCTGACGGTGCAACTGCCGTTGATGACAGTGCAGAGATCACGCAGAGCCTTACCGTAAAGGCAAGCTTTTCCGCATATAAGCTTTACACGGCAGCCGACCTTATATCGGAGGATGATGCAGGCAGACTCGTTCCCAAAAACTCCAAGGCATCTCTCGCCGCGATAGAGGAAAACGGAGAAGAGTATTATGTCGTAAGACCTAATAACAATATGGAAGGACGCGCCGTATGGTTATATTGGACGTTTGACACAAACGACGTTTTTGCAACGTCTGACGTCGAAGCGGTGGTAACAAAATTCAAGAGCAATACGCAGGACAGGACTTCGCCTACAAGTGTGGGACTCGTGCCTGTTGACAGCTCGCTTGGGTTTGGCGACAAGAACAGGCTCGTTATTTCTTGTGGCTTCCCGAGTGAAGCAGGCGCAGACGGCGTTTATGACGTCTCAGCCGTATTTGAAATACCCGAAGATTACACGTCTGAGACTATTAACGGCTTGGGCATAGGCCCTTGGGGCGGAGAGAAGCTTCCCGTGTTGGATACAGAGGCGGGTCAATCTTATACCAATTACTACGCGGCGTACGAATACGTAGCAATGTTTGAAAAGGCATCGGCTGTTAAATATTTTGAGGAAAAGACAACACCCGAGGGAGAGGAGCCCGAGGAGGAAGATGACACGGTAGACCTTGTTGACTGTCACGTTTTTGAGGCGGACGAGTTTACGGCAAGCGCCGCAGGATATTTTGCAGACGGTTTAACCACCGTTGACGGCGTAGAATATTTCCGCTTCACAGGTCCCGAAGAAGAATACGAGTACACGAGAAGCTATTACGGTACACTCGGTGTGCCCGAGGACGTTCCTGCACACAAGTATCACTATGCGGTTATAGGGTACAGAACAAACATTACCGACACAGCTTCTGTAAGCGTTGGACTTCTCCCCAAGGACGGTACGGCATATAAGCGCTTCTGGGGACTGAATGGTGACCTCAACGGTTCTAACGGCGCGATTGTAGTGGATATTGCTGAAATCAACGCAGGAGATGCCGATATAACCACGTTTGACGAAAGCATTGACGAAAGCTCAAACGTAAAGTATCTGCGTGTCGGTCCTCATAAAACCTACGGCTCAACTCAGGTAGCAAACGAATATTTTGACGTTGAATATATAGGTTTCTTTAAGAATAAAGCATCTGCAGACGCGTATGCAGAATCCAGAATACCCGAGGTGCTCCCAGAGCTTAATATGGATATTGATTCACCTTACCACATCTTTATGGCAAATCAGCTTACGGGAAAAGCGATCGGACACACCGCTAACGGAATCATTTCTGACAACAACAGTCAGTATTTAAGCTTTTCGGGTCCTGAGGGCGGAGTTCTTTATGACGGTAACGAGAACTACTTGAAGTTCTCATATCCCAAGCAGATACACGCGCAGACCTATAAGTATATCGCGGTGGGATATAAATCAAATATAGAGCTTCCCGAGGGAGTTGCTGCGGCAGCCAGTGTAGGAATTACAATAGAGGGAAAAGCCAATCGTCCTACGGGATTTACGGGTGAGCTTATTGGTTCTGAGCACAACGAAAAAATGATAGTTGATCTCACTGCTGTAAGTAAATATTCTACTGCAGATTATGAGTCCCCCATATCATACTTCCGAATTGCACTGTACGGAGGCAGAACTCAGTTTGACGTAGCCTTTGTGAACGAAGACGATTATTTCGACGTTGAATATATCGGCTTCTTCAAGACGCTTGAAGAAGCACAGGCGTACGAATTCGACTATCAGGCAGAGCTTAAGAACCTCGAAAAGAATTACGCAGATGCAAACGGTGACGGTGAAATAACTACTCTCGATTTGGTGCTCTTTATGCGCCATCTTGCAGGCTGGGTGGGCTATGAGTCCTTGGCAAAGCCGAAAAACCTTGACCTCAACCTTGACGGCGAGATAAACGCTCTTGATGCTACCATTATGGTAAGAAAGCTCGCAAATTGGAGCGAATATAAGACAGTCCCCTATCTGCACGATTATAACGGTTACATAGAATACCGCGAGCCGCTTAAGAATTCTTATACGAAGCTCACACAGGACAAAAAGCTCACGGTCGCATATCTCGGCGGCTCGATAACTCTCGGAAGAAGCTACGAGAACAACTGTTGGAGAACGATGTTTGATGCGTGGCTCAAGGCGGACTATCCGACGGCAGAGATCAAAATGATCCACGCAGGCATCGGCGGTACGGGCTCGTCTTACGGTGCGTACAGAATAGATGACGTGCTCAAACAGGACCCCGACCTCGTATTTATCGAGTTTGCGGCTAACGATAACCACTTTGATGATAGTTATAAGCAATTTAAGTTGACCAAGGAGCTGGTCCAGGAGTTCTACGAAGCAATAATTCAGCAGATCTACGATTACGATCCCGAGATCGACATCGTAATGGTATATACTCAGACGAGAGAGATGGCAGAAGAGAATCAGACGGAGTCGACCGAGGCACAGGAGGAGCTTGCAGAGTACTATAACATCAACTCTGTATACTTCGGAAGCGTGCTTAACGACTATATTGATAGCAACTCACTCAATTCCAAGGACTATATTTACGATGACATTCACCCCACCGACAAGGGCTATGAAATAATGCTCAAGCCTCTAAGAGAAATGTTCGTAAATAACTGGGGCGAAATTGAAGAAACGGGAATTTCAGAC
Organism: Eubacteriales bacterium; assembly: GCA_045580165.1. GTDB lineage: Bacteria > Bacillota > Clostridia > Oscillospirales > CAG-272 > UBA4717. Next base: position 35,529 of record JAZNNG010000059.1, on the reverse strand, counting down.
AAGGTGATTAAGAAGCCTATGTCAGCTCACGACCGTAGTGATGCAACGCTTTTATACAGAGAAGAAATGACCTATAATTCTGAAGAATGGTCAAATAAAGAATTTGGTCTTTCATCAACCACTCCGGGCGCAACTCTCAGCTTCAGCTTCACGGGCGACGAGGTTGCTGTATACACATCAGTTAACAGCAAGGCAGGCGTTGTTAAATTCAGAATAGACGGTGGAGAATGGATGGAGCAAACTCTTTGCGGACCTACTGTTTCTGAAAGAGTACCGCTTATAGACGGACTTGAATACAAGACTCACACGTGTGAAATCAAGGTATCCGAAAATCTTACTTCAGGTCACACCGTAAACCTCAGAGCCATTCTTATAAACTAAATCAGCACGATAGGGCGGGCACCCGATGGGCGTCCGCCTGCCGTACAAAAGGAGAAAATATGAGAATTTATATAAAGCTTGCAGCCGCGATGCTTGTCTGTGTTATGCTTCTTTCTCTTTGCACGCTTGCGGCAGGTGAGTATATGACACAGGAGAGAGCTGAAAACCCTCCCGTCGCAATGAAGATAACCTGGCACGGCGAGTCGGGTCAGGCGCAGGCTTTTGTAAGACCCGTTGGCGAGGCGGAATCAAATTTTGATGACGGACTTTACGATTTTCACAATATCGGCGGCAGTATGTATCTTCCCATGAGAAAGATATGCGAACGCCTCGGCGAGCTTGTTGACTGGGATCCCGTGCTCGGTAAAGCCTACGTGGTACGCGGCGAGAATAAGATCGATATGACGGGAATTCTCGTTGACGGAACTACCTTTATAAAGATACGCGATTTTGAAAAGCTTGGATATCTTGTTGATTATTACGTTGACGGGGAGGGAAAGCCGTGGGCGACCCTGTTTGCAAGAGAGGTGTATGACACGGTGAATCAGCTTCACGAATATGATGATTATATAAATTACAGAGAAAACCTTGTTAATTCGTATAACAAGCTCACGAAAGATAAAGAGCTTACCGTTGCATATCTCGGCGGCTCTATTACCCTTGGACGCAACTACGAAAATAACTGCTGGCGTACGATGATAGATGCATGGCTGAAGGAGCAGTACCCCGATGCTGATATTAAGATGGTAAAAGCGGGAATCGGTGGTACCGGCTCGTCTTACGGCGCGTACAGAGTCAATAGTGACGTTCTTGCCCACGATCCCGACCTCGTATTCATTGAGTTTGCGGCGAATGACAACCACTTTGGTAGCAAATACAAGGACTACAGGGTTACGAAAGAATCCGTTACGGAGTATTATGAAACCATAATCAGGAAAATTTACAAGCATAATCCCGAAGCAGATATAGTTATGGTTTATACACAGACCGCCGATATGACCCGTACAACAACCTCTATAGAGGTACATGAGGAGCTTGCGAAGTATTATAACATAAACTCGGTATATTTCGGAGCTACCCTGCTTGATTATATAAAGGAAAACAATTTTGAATCAACCGACTATATTTATGACGGACAACACCCCACGGACAAGGGATACGAAATACTGACCGCGCCGCTTAAGGAGCTCTTCTCTAACATCTGGAGTGATGTTGACGCGTCAGAGTCGGGCGAAAAGCTTCTTCCCGAAAAAATGAAATCGGCGCACGACAGAACCGACTCATACCTTATTTATGCAAGGGATACAGAGTACAGCTCCGATTGGACGGAAAGCGGTACTATCAAAACTAACACTCCGGGAGCTTCTCTCAACTGCAAGTTCGTTGGAGACGAGATAAGCATATATGCTTCGCTTTCGAGCAAAGCCGGCATAATCGAGTACAGAATTGACGGCGGAGACTGGATAGAAAAGAGTCTTCGTGCTCCTGTAATTAAGGAAAAGGTTATGCTTGAGTCAGGTCTTGAATACGGTGAGCATACACTTGAAATCAGATGCTCTGAAAAGACTCTCTATACCGAAACTATAAATATTTTCGCGATACTCGTAAACTAAAAGAAAAAAGAGAACGGTTTCCGTTCTCTTTTTACTTGATCTTGCTTTGGTCAAATGCGTCCCATACGCCGCCCGTCGGGAGCTTAGAGTATATCTCGCGCTTGTTTGTCTCGGGGTGCGTGAACGTCAGCCTGTACGACCAAAGACCGATTCCACCCGTACCGCGACCTCCATACTTTTTGTCACCGAAAAGAGGCGTTTTTCGTGACGAAAACTGAACTCTTATCTGATGCGTTCTGCCCGTGTGGAGCTTGATGAGAACAAGCGTCAGATTCTCGTTTTCATATTCTGCGCGGTCAATGACCTTGTATTCGAGCGACGCTTCTCTAACACCCGCGCGCTTCCTTTGGACAACGTACGAACGGTTTTTTGACGAATCCTTAAATAAAAGGTCCTTGTATACTCCCACATCCTCCTCGGGCGAGCCGATAATTACCGCAAGATACTCCTTGTCAAGCGTTCTGTCGGCAACCGCCCTCGAGAGGACGGCGGCAGATTTCTGATTCTTTGCAAACACCATAACACCGCCGACACCGCGGTCAAGCCTGTGAATGGGAAAAGCCTCGGAGCTTTCACCCGACTCTGCGTAGTATTCGTTCAGCTTAGATAATATATTGTTGCCCGTCGGCTCAGCCTGAGATAAAAGAGACGGCTCCTTGACGGCAACGGTGATGTCCTTGTCGTTACACAGTATTTCCATAAAACCTCAAATTTAAGCAAATCCGCTTGACTAAAGACGGCGCTTGTGGTAACATTATAAGAAGTAGTTATATTTTAATCCTAAAGATAAAATTTGTCAATGGTCTGAAACGGAAAAGAATGGAAAAGATAAGATACAGCTTGAAGGAAGGGGAAAACAGAGCCCTCTTTATAAGAGGTATGAGAAACGGTCTGCCGATAGGACTCGGATACCTTGCGGTATCGTTTTCGCTCGGAATTGCGGCGCGTTCGGCAGGACTTTCAGCCGCGCAGGGCTTTCTCGTCAGTCTGCTCTGTAACGCCTCGGCAGGCGAATACGTCGGCTTTACAATAATCGCCGCAGGTGCGAGCTATATTGAGATGGCGATAGCCACGTTTATTGCAAATATGCGCTATTTGCTTATGAGCTGCGCGCTGAGTCAGAGAATGGCTCCGGGCACGTCGCTCTTGCACAGACTTGTGGTGGGCTTTGATATCACCGACGAGGTCTTTGGTATCACCATAGCGCGACCGGGGTATATTAACCCCGTCTACACCTACGGCGCAATGGTGACGTCAATTCCGTTCTGGGCAACGGGAACGGCACTCGGAGTAATAGCGGGAAATCTTTTGCCCGTCAGACTCGTAAGCGCGTTCAGCGTGGCGCTTTACGGAATGTTCCTCGCAGTAATAATACCGCCCGCACGTAAAGATAAGGTCATAATGGCGATAGTTCCGATATGCTTTGCGGCAAGCTTTGCCGCCACCAAGACCCCGTTCGTCAGCGGTCTTGCAGACGGTACGAGAACGATAATCCTCACGGTAATAATTGCTGCCGCGGCGGCGCTTCTGTTTCCAAGAAACGAGAGTGAGGAGGCAGAGGGATGAACACGTATATTTACATATTTATAATGGCGGCGGTCACGTTTCTGATAAGAGTAACGCCGCTGACACTCATCAGAGGACAGATAAAGAGCAGATTCCTTCGCTCGTTCCTCTACTACGTCCCATACGTAACACTTGCAACAATGACCTTTCCCGCAATAGTGAAAGCGACACAAAGCCCCATTTCGGGACTCGCGGCGCTTATCGTGGGAATACTCGCGGCGTGGTTTGGACTCGACCTTTTCAGAGTGGCGCTGTCGAGCTGTGCGATAGTTCTTTTGCTTGAAATATTTATAAAATGAGAGGTAATAAAATGAAAATCAAAAACGGATTTGTAAAGCGCGAGGTAGCAGGCTCGCACGTAGTGGTGTCCGTTGATCCTGCAAACGGCTTTAACGGAATGATAAAGCTCAACGAAACGAGCAACTTCCTCTGGGATAAGCTCACACTTGGCGCAACGAGAGAAGAGCTTATAGCGGCGCTTCTCGAGGAATACGAGGTAAGCGAAGCCGACGCCGCAAACGGCGTTGACCTTTTCCTCGCAGACGTAAAGAAAGCCGGATGTGTTGAGGAATAATTTAGTCTCCCTCCGAGAGGGAGGGGGACCGCGATAGCGGCGGAAGGAGCCTTCGTGGTGATGGATTTTGTCAGACAAAACCCAAGCCTCGCGTTCTCCCTCAATCAGCTTCGCTGACAGCTCCCTCCCGGAGGGAGCCTTGGATACGCGTACATTTTGGGGTATAGACCCTTTGTAATACAAAGGCGAAACCGTCGATAAACAAGAATTTGACGAGGTTCAAAATGTTAGGAAAAGTTGTCAAGGTGATTGTTGACCGACCTTTAGGAACACATCATCCAAAGCATAAAGATATCTGTTACTCAGTCAACTACGGTTATGTAGAAGGAGTTATAGCCGCTGATGGCGAAGAACAAGATGCATATATACTCGGTGTAAACGAGCCTATTAAAGAGTTTTACGGCAAAGTAATTGCTATCATTCACAGATTTGATGACGTGGAAGAAAAATGGGTTGTAGCGCAGGAGGGAGTATATTTCTCCAAGGATGAGATTTTGCATCAAGTTGACTTTCAAGAACGATTTTTCGAAACCGAAATCAGAATGTAAAACCCCATTTTACTGAGCAGAATAAAATCCCCGACAGATTTTTAAGATCTGTCGGGGATTTTTATACGCGGCGGGAGATGACGTTGCTTCGCAAGTCGAGCCTCAACCCTACGAAAAAATTTATTTGTAATTTCTCCTATAATAACATTACGCTTTAAGCCACGCTCTTTTTATCAGTTCTTCGCATCAATATACTTGCACGCGTTTACCGCGGCAATAGCACCGTCACCCACGGCGGTGGCTATCTGACGCACCGACTTGGTGCGGCAGTCGCCTGCAACGAATACGCCGGGAGTCGAGAGCAGACAGGACTCGTCTGCGTTTATGTAGCCGTAGTCATTGAGGTCACAAAGATTCTCAAACGGCTTGTTTTCGGGAGCCTGACCGATAGCGACGAAAATTCCGTCAAGCGTCAAAGTCTGCTCAGCGCCGTCTGCACCCTTGATTCTGATACCTGTCAGCTCCGAGTCGCCCTCGAGAGACGTTACGGTGGAATTAAATATCATCGACACGTTGTCTTTTGCCTCAAGAATCTCGGCAAGCTTTTTTTCTCCCGTGAGAGTGGGGAGATTCTGCACGATAGTCACGCTTTTGCAAATGTCCGAAAGCATGACCGCCTCCTGAAGCGCGGTGTTACCGCCGCCGATAACCGCGACCCTCTTGCCCTTGTAGAAGGCGCCGTCGCATACCGCGCAGTAGGAAATACCGTTGCCTACAAGCTTGTTTTCCTTGTCAAGTCCGAGCTGACGGTGCTTTGAGCCTGCGGCGATGATGACCGTCTTTGACTCAAATTCGGCGCCCGACGCGCACTTGACCGTAAAGCTGTCACCCGGTACTACCTCTGTTACCTCGTCAAGCTCGATCTCGCCGCCGAGCGACATTACCTGGTCCATAAGCTTGTCGGCAAATTCGTTACCGCTCATTTCTTTATAACCGGGATAATTTTCAACCTTGGGCGAGAAGGTTATCTGACCGCCGAAGGTGTTTTTTTCAATAACAAGAACACTTTTGCCAAATCTGAGCGCGTATATCGCGGCGGTCATTCCGGCAGGGCCTGCGCCCACTACTGTTACGTCGTACATTTTTTGTCCTTTCAAAATGAATTATCGGTTCAACCAAAGCATCTGTAGGGGCGAAATGTGTTCGCCCGCCCAAACAAGTATATTCAATATTTTCGGGCGAACACAGTTCGCCCCTTTAATTGACGTAGCCATCAAAGGAGAAAATCAAAATTAAGCAAAAGCGGGACTTTTCGTCCCGCTTTTGTTTTTTTTTATGCGTTCTGCAGGTCTTCGATAAACTTCTTGATGTTGGAAAGATTTACTATCTTCTCGAGCTTGCCGTCGTTTTCCACAACGAGTGTGGGAGCCTGACGGATCTCGAACTTCTGCGCGGTTTCAACGTCTTCGTCCGCAATTACCACGTCGTAAGGGATACCTGCTTTGTCAAGGAATGACTTTGCCATTCTGCAGTTGGGGCAGGTCTTTGTGGTGAAAAGGGTGAGAGACTCGGGAGCGCCCTCGCACTTGCAAGCCTCTGCGGGAGCTGCGTCCTTTGCGTCAGCGAAGGAGGTCATTGTGTAGCCCTTTTTCGCCATAGAGCTTGCTGCGTTGTAAACCACTCTGTCCTTAAATTCCTGACTCTTACCGTCGTTCCAGTTCTTAACGGGACGGTAGTAGCCTGTGATACGGCTGTAGACTTCGGTAGCCTCTCCGCAATGCGGGCACTCGTAAACCTCGCCCGAGATATAACCGTGGTTGCGGCATACAGAGTACGTGGGAGAGAGTGTGTAGTAAGGAAGCTTGTAGTTTTCTGCGATCTTGCGAACGAGCGAAGCAGCTGCCTTCCAGTCGGGAAGCTTTTCACCGAGGAATGCGTGGAATACTGTACCCGAGGTGTAAAGTGTCTGGAGATCGTCCTGAATATCAAGAGCAGAGAAGATATCGTCGGTGTAGCCAACGGGGAGGTGCGAGGAGTTGGTGTAGTAAGGTGTCTCGTCGCCCTCTGTTGCTGTCTTGATAGCAGGGAAACGCTTTCTGTCGTGCTTTGCAAGACGGTAAGCGGTGGATTCTGCGGGAGTAGCCTCGAGATTGTAAAGGTCGCCGTACATTTCCTGATAGTCGGAGAGCTTTTCTCTCATATGGTTGAGGACTTCCTTAGTGAATTCCTGAGTTTCGGGGTGAGTCATATCCTTGCCGATCCACTTAGCGTTGAGACCAACCTCGTTCATACCAACGAGACCGATGGTCGAGAAGTGGTTAGCAAACGTGCCGAGGTATCTCTTTGTGTAAGGATAGAGACCTTCGTCAAGGAGCTTGGAGATAACTGTTCTCTTAACCTTGAGCGAGCGAGCCGAGATGTCCATCATACGGTCAAGACGGCGGAAGAAGTCTTCCTTGTCCTCTGCAAGATAAGCAATACGCGGCATATTGATGGTAACAACGCCGACAGAACCGGTGCTCTCACCGCTTCCGAAGAAGCCGCCCGACTTCTTTCTGAGCTCTCTGAGGTCAAGACGGAGACGGCAGCACATACTTCTGATGTCGCTGGGCTCCATATCGCTGTTGATGTAGTTAGAGAAGTAAGGAGTTCCGTACTTTGAGGTCATCTCAAAGAGGAGCTTGTTGTTTTCTGTTTCGGACCAGTCAAAGTCTCTTGTGATGGAGTATGTGGGGATAGGATACTGGAATCCGCGTCCGTGAGCGTCGCCCTCGATCATTGTTTCGATGAACGCGCGGTTTACGAGGTCCATTTCAGCCTTACAATCCTTGTACTTGAAGTCCATTTCCTTGCCGCCAACGATAGCGTTGAGCTCTGCAAGGTCGTTCGGAACAGTCCAGTCGAGAGTGATGTTGGAGAAGGGAGCCTGAGTACCCCATCTCGACGGTGTGTTAACGCCGTAGATGAAGGATTCGATGCACTTCTTCACCTGATCGTAGCTTAAGTTGTCAGCCTTAACGAAGGGAGCGAGGTATGTGTCGAATGACGAGAACGCCTGAGCGCCAGCCCACTCGTTCTGCATAATACCGAGGAAGTTTACCATCTGGTTACAGAGGGTAGCGAGGTGCTTTGCGGGAGCAGAGGTGATCTTGCCCGTAACGCCGCCGAGACCCTCCTTGATAAGCTGCTTAAGCGACCAACCTGCACAGTAGCCTGTGAGCATAGAGAGGTCGTGAATATGGATGTCGGCATTTCTGTGAGCGTTTGCGATCTCCTCGTCGTAAACCTCGGAAAGCCAGTAGTTCGCTGTGATAGCACCGGAGTTAGAGAGGATAAGACCGCCGACCGAGTAGGTAACGGTGGAGTTTTCCTTAACTCTCCAGTCGTTTATCTTAACGTAGTTGTCAACTATCTCCTTGTAGTCGAGAATGGTCGACTTCATATTACGGAGCTTTTCGTGCTGCTTTCTGTAAAGGATGTAAGCCTTTGCAACTTCTGCATAGCCTGCCTGAACAAGAACAGACTCAACGCTGTCCTGAATGTCCTCGACCGCTATAAGACCTTCCTTAATCTTGGGTTCGAAATCTGCCGTAACCTTAAGAGCGAGAAGATCTATAACGCTTGGATGATACTGTACTTCCTGAGCTTCAAAAGCTTGTGTGATAGCTTCGGAAATCTTGGAGAGGTTGAAATCTACAACCTTTCCGCCTCTTTTCTGAACCTGATACATATTATTCTCCTTAAAATTTATTAACTGTGTTAGTCTATTCCGCGTAACTTAGCGGAGGGTATATATTTTTTTATAATTGAAAGATATCTTTTCATATCGCTTTCCGAGGGGGCTGACATTCCGTCTGCGATTATATCGCCCGAGTCCTTGAAGCACTGAAGAAAATATCTGGGTGCGCCCTTTATGAATTCTCCGATCTCCTCGAAGTCTGCATCCGAGTGAAGCTCCTTCACGACCGTGGTCCTGAACTCGAACGCGATACCCGAGCTCATAAGAAGCTCTATGCTCTCGCGTATTTTGCCAAGATCAACGTCAGCTCCGCAGGTCAGCGGATACTTTGAGGGGGAATTCTTTATATCCATCGCTACGAAGTCAACAAGACCATCACCGATAAGCTTTTTAAGCATCTCGGGATTCGTGCCGTTGGTGTCGAGCTTTACCGAATAGCCAACCGACTTTATTTCCTTTATAAAGTCGTAAAGATCCGGGTAAAGAGTCGGCTCGCCGCCCGTCACGCAAACCCCGTCGAGTATGCCGAAGCGGCTCTTTATAAATTTAAGAAATTCTTCGGTCCCCATAGTGTCGCCGTCGCATCTGACGAGAGAAGCGTTGTGACAGAAGGGACACCTGAAGTTGCAGCCTTGTAAAAACACCGTGCAGGCGACTTTTCCGGGATAGTCGAGAAGTGTAAGCTTCATTAAACCGCCTATTTTCAGAAACAATCGCCTCCGTTCACTGAGTTCGTTTTTTGGGATGAGCAAACACGCTATCTTGTGCTGGCGAATATTATTTTACACCATATCTTGTGTTTTGTCAACGCATTTTGCACTAATTAATATTTTTTGTTACAAATGCCGAAAGAGAGCAAAATCTACTTTTTAAAAAACTTGATTTATCAAGGAAATCGGCTTTTCTCAAAGCGCGGTTTTTGTGTATTTTGGCAAAAAGCGAGCCTTTTTGTCAAACTTCACGTTTCCCAAAATAAGGGATAACTTGTGATTTTTGTGATAAACAAACCCAATATCTTGTGTTTTTGTGTCCGTATGCAACCGAGAATGGCGAAGAATACTAATCTATATATTTATGGAAGGAAAGCGTGATACGGGTAATGGATAAGGCAAGTATGGCTCCGATTGGAGATTTTTATGAATTGAAGGCGGTGAATTCCTATATAAACGAGGGTGTTCACACGAAAACGGCAGAGCTTGACCTCACTTTCAAAAGGCTTCCCGACGGTGCGGGGTATGCAGTGTTCGCAGGACTTGAACAGGTGTGCGAGTATCTTGAAAATCTGAGCTTTAGCGACGAAGACATAGACTTTTTAAGGAGTACGGGTGAGCTTGACGGACGGTTTCTTAACTACTTGAAAAGCTTTCGTTTCAGAGGAACGGTCAGGTCGGTGGCGGAGGGCAGCGTGGTTTTTGCGGGCGAACCGATACTTACCGTGCGCGCCACGCTCGGCGAGGCGACACTCATTGAAACGGCACTTTTGCAGATAGTGAGCCGACAGTCGCTTGCAGCTACAAGAGCGAGCAGGGCGGTGAGCGCCGCGCGGGGACTGCCGATCGTTGATATGGGTGCGAGATACGCGCATAACGCAGACGCGGCGGTATACGGTGCGAGAGGGGCGTATATAGGCGGAGCCTGCGCTACGACCTGCACCTGCGCCTGCAGACGCTTCGGCATACCGCTTGCATCGGTAATGCCGCATAGCTTCGTGCAGAGCTTCGGGAGTGAATACGAGGCATTTGAACGGTGGATAGAGGATAGCCGATGCCCCACCGTGCTGACCCTCGACACCTACGATACCGTATCAAGCGGCGCGGACAACGCCATTCGCGCCATAATTGAGTCGCGTAAAGGTAAAAGCTCTGACGCAAACGTGAGAATAGACTCGGGGGATATGGCGTACCTCTCGTCGAGAGTAAGAGAGAAGCTTGACCGCGCAGGACTTGAAAGCTGTAAAATAATGGCAACGGGCGGACTCGATGAATATAAAATACGCTCACTCCTGCGTGACGGCGCACCCATTGACTGCTTCGGCGCGGGAGATACTCTCGTGTCCGCCGCGTCAAATCTTGACGCGGCTTATAGCCTCGCGTCAATAGAGGACGAGGGAGTAATGAAGCCCGTCATCAAGCTTGGTGAGAGCTCAAGGCAGACGACGTTGCCGGGGGTAAAGAAGCTTTTGCGCTTTTATGATATGAGAAGTGGCAAGGCGATAGCCGACGAGATATGCCTTTCTGACGAAAGAGTGCCGACCTCGCGTCACACCGTCTTTGACCCGACGGCAACCTGGAAAACAAAGGAGCTTGTTAATTTCGATGTCAGAGAAATGCTTGAAACCGTAATCGAAAACGGCGAGAGGGTAGCGCCTGCGAGAGAGCTTTGTGATATCAGAAGCTTCTGCGCCCGCGAGCTTGACACGCTCTGCACCGACGTGCGCCGCCTCGACGCGCGTGATAACTACTACGTCGACCTCTCGGAAAAGCTATGGACTTTAAGACGGCGAATGATCGGCGCCAAGCGCTCGGCGTTTTTTGTGAGATAAGAAACTCAAAAATATATTTTTAAAGCGGACAGAATTTGTCCGCTTTATCTTTTGTATTCTGTTTTTATTCTGAGATATTTGTTAAATCTCAACGAATATGGCGAAATTTGCAACGAATAGGACTAAACTGTTGCTTTTACTCTCAGGTTTTGGTATACTCAAACTAGATAAATAAGTAGGTTGCATAGAAAAATTCCTAATATAGAATGTGTGATTAACAACATTATAGACTACTTGTAAGGATAATATCATATTATGAGAAAACAGTACATCAAACTGTTTGTTTTTACGCTGATTTTTGATCTTGTATATTTAATAGGATTCAATTGGGAACGACAATTTCGGGATGCGCGAATATACGGAGGCCCATTTGCATTGTCTTTTGTTCCTGCATTGTTTTTGTATATGATTTTTTATGGGTATTATTCATATATTGCAACCAAAAAGTTGATTATCCCCAATTGCTTGTTGCTGTTTTTATTAGTATTGCTTTTTGTTGGATGGAGTTTTATAGCTGAAGGAATTTCCGAGACTCTTTTTTTGAGTAATTTGTTGCTCTGTTTTGTAGACGGTTTTAGATTTGTTGAATTCTCGTTGCTTATTGGATTATTAACGAAAATTGTGTGTTTTTTACGAAAAAATAAATAGGATTTGAATCAGACAGAAGGGAGGATCCGTTAATGAAAAAAATCACAAAAAGAATCATTGTATGTGCAATAGCGTTGATCATAGCAATTCCTGTTTTAATATGGTGCGGTGCATTGGCGAAAAACGCTGTACTTACGGCACTTCATAAAGAGGAGATAAAAAACTTGCAACTTCTCGAATCTGAAGAACCGCTCCCTGAATTTGACTGGTATAGGATAACATCATATTCAGAGTCAACGATAAAAATTTATTATGTAAACACATATGGTAAGGATACGGATAGTGAGTACAAAGTAGGTGGCGAGATAATTCTCAGTAAAATGCCTAATGGGTGGAATCATACTGCTGTGAATGAAAGTATTCTTTGGTCAGGTGCCGGGTCGGCAGATAATTATGTCTGGTCTTATTGGTACCATGTGTTCTTAGCGTAAATGTAATTTTTCTTATAACACCAAGATGTGTGCAATTTTTGCATGCACCTTGGTGTTTACATTTTAACGGCTTTGTGTTGCACCTGTGACGACTGACTTGAGGACTTCTACGTCGACCTCTCGGAAAAGCTCTGGACACTCAGACGGCGAATGATCGGCGCCAAGCGCTCGGCGTTTTTTGTGAGATAAATTTTTGTAAGCTCTTTATTTTTTAATAATTTTGTGGTATAAATATAATGAATATATATGTCGATGAGAGGAGGAATCGGAGTGGATAGCTTTAAGCTTGTGTCAAGCTACAAGCCGACGGGAGATCAGCCTGAGGCGATAGCTAAGCTTACCTACGGCATAAACAACGGCTATAAGGATCAGACCCTGCTCGGTGTAACCGGCTCGGGTAAGACCTTTACTATGGCGAACATCATCGCGAACGTCAACCGCCCCACCCTCGTTCTTGCCCACAACAAGACTCTCGCCGCGCAGCTTTGCTCGGAGTTCCGCGAATTTTTTCCCGAGAACGCGGTAGAGTTCTTCGTTTCCTACTACGATTACTATCAGCCCGAGGCTTACGTTCCGGGCAAGGATATGTATATAGAAAAGGATAGCTCGGTAAACGATGAGATAGACAAGCTTCGTCACAGCGCCACAAGCTCTCTGTTTGAGCGCCGCGACGTTATTATAGTGTCGAGCGTTTCCTGCATATATTCGCTCGGTGACCCCGCGCAGTACGGCGAAATGGTGCTCTCGGTAAGACCCAGAATGATACTCGAGCGAAACGATTTTATTCGCAAGCTTATCTCAATGAGCTATGAGAGAAACGACTTAAACTTTGTCAGAGACAAGTTCCGCGTTCGCGGCGACGTTGTGGAGGTTTTCCCTGCGTCAAGCTCGGAAAAGGCTGTAAGAGTCGAGTTCTTCGGCGATGAGATAGAGAGAATAAGCGAAATAAACGTTTTAACGGGAGAGGTTCTCCGCAATATGTCGTATACTATGCTTTTTCCCGCAACTCACTACGCAGTTACCGACGAAAGACGCGAGTCGGCTATCCGTGAGATCGAGGCAGAGCTTGAGGAGCGCGTGGACTTCTTCAAGAAAAACGGCAAATTTATCGAGGCGCAGAGAATAGAAGAACGCACTAAATACGATATAGAAATGCTCCGCGAGATAGGCTTCTGTTCGGGAGTCGAAAACTATTCGAGAGTAATGTCGGGACGCGAGCCGGGCTCGACTCCGTACACGCTTCTCGACTATTTCCCGAAGGATTTTTTACTTTTTGTGGACGAGTCGCACGTAACGCTTCCGCAGGTGCGCGGAATGAGTGCAGGTGACCGCGCGAGAAAGCAAAACCTCGTTGAATACGGCTTCAGACTCCCCTCGGCATACGATAACCGCCCCCTGTTCTTTGATGAGTTCACGTCGAAAATAGGTCAGGCGATATACGTCAGCGCGACACCGCAGGAGTATGAAAAAGAGCGCTCGGAGCAGATAGCCGAGCAGATAATAAGACCTACGGGACTTGTAGACCCCGAGATCGAGGTGCGCCCCGTCAAGGGACAGATAGACGATCTCATCGGCGAGATCCACGCGCGCGAGGAGCGCGGCGAGAGAGTCCTCGTCACCACCCTCACCAAGAAAATGGCAGAGGACCTCACCGAATATTTAGAGGACAATCAGATAAAGGTAAAGTATATCCACCACAACGTAGATACCATCGAGAGAATGGAGATAATACGCGACCTCAGGCTCGGAAAATTCGACGTTTTAGTCGGAATCAACCTTCTCAGAGAGGGACTTGACATTCCCGAGGTGTCGCTTGTTGCGATAATTGACGCTGATAAAGAGGGCTTCCTCAGAAGCGAGACCTCGCTTATCCAGACGATAGGACGCGCGGCGCGAAACGCCGAGGGCAAGGTCATAATGTACGCGGATACGGTGACCCGTTCAATGCAGGCGGCAATAGACGAGACTAACCGCCGCCGAAAGATACAAATGAAATACAACGAGGAGAACGGTATTACTCCTCAGACCATAAAGAAAAGCGTTCGTGAGATCATCGAGATCGGCATAAGCGAAGCTGAAAGCTCGCCCGAGGACAAGCTTCGCGCGGCAAAGTCAGCAGGCAAGAAGATGAGTAAGTCCGAGCGCGAAAAGCTTATCGCGGCGCTTGAGGGCGAAATGAAGCTCGCGGCAAAGTCGCTTGACTTTGAGCGTGCCGCAATTTTAAGAGACAAAATAGTTGAGCTTAAAAAGCAGTGAAAGAGAGAAAACAATGGCAGAGCTGTCCCTTAAGGGTGTAAGAGTAAACAATCTGAAAAATATAGACCTGACCATACCGCGCGACAAGCTTGTCGTGTTCTCGGGAATGTCGGGCTCGGGTAAGTCGTCGCTTGCCTTTGATACCATATACGCCGAGGGACACAGACGCTTCGTGGAGTCGCTCTCCTCGTACGCGAGAATGTTCATAGGTCAGCTTGATAAGCCCGACCTTGACTCTGTCGAGGGACTTTCTCCCGCTATTTCGATAGACCAGAAAACTACGTCGAAGAACCCTCGCTCAACCGTCGGAACGGTAACCGAGATATACGATTACCTCCGCCTCCTTTACGCGAGAGTCGGCGTGCCTCACTGTCCCGTGTGCGGCAGAGAGATAAAAATGCAGACGACGGATGAGATAATCGAGCGCATACTGAAGATAGACGAGGGAAGCCGTTTCCTCGTGCTTGCCCCCGTTGTCAAGGCGGAGAAGGGCAGACACGAAAAGGTGCTTGCCGACGCCAAGAAAAAGGGCTACGTCAGAGTCCGCGTTGACTCGAATATGTACGAGCTTGAGGAAGAAATAAAGCTTGATAAAAACAAAAAGCATAATATCGAGGTGGTCGTGGACCGCCTTGTGATGCGCGAGGATATGAGAAGCCGTCTTGCCGATTCGGTCGAGTCGGCGCTCGCGCTTGCAGACGGTAACGTGCTGATCTCGGTAATAGACCGCGACGGCGAGGAGGTCGAGGAGCTTTCGTTCTCACAGAGCTACGCCTGCCCCGAGCACGGAATAAGCCTCGGTGAGCTGTCCCCCCGTATGTTCTCGTTCAATAATCCTGCAGGAGCCTGCCCCGACTGCGCGGGTCTCGGTGAAACGCGCGTGTTCTCGGCGGAGAGAATAATCCCCGACAGGGCGCTTTCCATAAGAGAGGGCGCGATTCAGGTCAACGGCTTCAAATCGCTTGACGAGGACTCGTGGATGGGACCTCTCATTGCAGTTGTCGGTAAAAAGTACGGCTTTAGCCTCGACACTCCGATAAAGGATTACTCGCCCGATGCGCTTGATAAGCTCCTCTACGGTACGGGCGCGGAAAAGTTCTTCTGCGTTAGATACTACGACGGAGTTGAGCATAGCAAGGAAGTCAAGTGGGACGGTGTTATCAATGTAATGGAACAGCGCTACACTATGTTCAAGCAGGAGTATTACGAGGAGTTCATCGACTTCGTAGAGTGCCCGAAATGTAAGGGCAGACGCTTAAACGATTACTCTCTCTCGGTAACCGTCGGTGGACTCAACATACACGAATTTTGCTTGAACTCGGTCTCAAACGCGCTCGACTTTGTTGAAAAGCTTGAGTTTACACCCACCGAGCTTCAGATAGCAAGTGAAATTATAAAGGAAATAAAGTCAAGACTCGGCTTCTTAAAAAGCGTGGGACTTGAATACCTCAATCTCTCGAGAAAGGCGGGAACTCTCTCGGGCGGCGAGGCGCAGAGAATAAGACTCGCAACACAGATAGGCTCGGCGCTTATGGGAGTGCTCTATATTCTCGACGAGCCCAGTATCGGTCTGCACCAGCGCGACAACGGTAAGCTTATCGCTACCCTCAAGCGTCTGCGCGACCTCGGAAACAGTCTTATAGTAGTCGAACACGACGAGGAGACCATCGAGAAGTCGGACTACATCGTTGACATCGGACCTGCCGCGGGAATACACGGCGGTGAGGTCGTGGCAGTCGGAACACCCGACGAGATAAGAAAAAATCCCGCCTCGGTGACGGGAAGATTCCTGTCGGGTGCTGAATTTATTCCCGTACCCGACAAAAGACGTAAGGGTAACGGAAAGCACCTTAAAATAGTGGGCGCAAGACAGAATAACCTTAAAAATATTGACGTAAAAATT
This sequence comes from Eubacteriales bacterium, assembly GCA_045580165.1. GTDB lineage: Bacteria > Bacillota > Clostridia > Oscillospirales > CAG-272 > UBA4717. Next base: position 19,388 of record JAZNNG010000059.1, on the reverse strand, counting down.
CCGCTTGGCAAGTTCGTCTGCGTGACGGGCGTGTCGGGCTCGGGAAAATCCTCGCTTATAAATTCCATACTGTTAAGTAAGCTCGCGCGTGAGCTTAACCGCGCAATAACCTTCCCCGGCAAGCATGACAGGATAGAGGGAGTTGAGCATCTCGATAAGGTCATAGCCATCGACCAGAGCCCGATAGGCAGAACGCCGCGCTCAAACCCTGCAACCTATACGGGACTTTTTGCCGACATACGCGACCTGTTCGCGCATACACCCGACGCAAAAATGCGCGGCTATTCGGCAGGCAGATTTTCGTTCAACGTAAAGGGAGGACGCTGCGAGGCGTGCGAGGGCGATGGAGTAAAGAAAATTGAAATGCACTTCTTGCCCGACGTTTTCGTAACCTGCGACGTCTGCAAGGGCAAGCGCTATAATCACGATACGCTTGAAGTAAAATATAAGGGCAAGAGCATCTTCGACGTGCTTGATATGACGGTCGACGAGGGAGTTGAGTTTTTCTCAAGCCTGCCGCGACTCGCGCGTAAGCTTCAGACGCTTCAGGACGTAGGACTCGGATATATCAAGATAGGACAGTCCTCGACCACCCTTTCGGGAGGCGAAGCGCAAAGAGTCAAGCTCTCGACAGAGCTTTCAAAGCGCTCGACGGGCAGAACCGTCTATATCCTCGACGAGCCGACAACGGGACTTCACATGGCGGACGTCAAGAAGCTCCTCGAGGTGCTTGACAGACTCGTTGACGCAGGTAACAGCGTTATCGTGATAGAGCATAATCTCGACGTTATAAAGTGTGCCGACCATATCATCGACCTCGGACCCGAGGGCGGCGACGGCGGCGGAACACTCGTAGCCGAGGGAACGCCCGAGGAGGTCGCCGAGATACAGGGCTCCTACACGGGAAAGTATATAAAGAAGTATCTCGAAAAAGACAAAAAGCGCAGGAAAAAGAAATAGTAAAAAAGACCGCGAACGTTCAAAAGCTTGAAAGTTCGCGGTCTTTTTTACTTCATATTTTCAATAACCTTGAATATCAGTTCCTTTTGCTCTGGAGTAAGATACTTCCACTTCTCGAAAAATTCGACCTGCTCATCGGTCAGCTCGACCAAACATCCCTCTGAGAAGAATTGCGCGAGGGTTATCCCGAAGCCTGCACAAATGGACTCGAGAGTTGATATGCTCGGAACTGTGTTGCGCTGGAATAGATTTGCGATAGTGGACTGTGAAAGTCCCGATTCCTTTGCGAGTCTGTATTCCGTCCAACCGCGTTCGCGCATAAGCGCTACTATTCTTTCGTTTGTGTTCATCAAACTACCTCACTTGAAATGTCTTTTTAGGGGCATATTCATCTACATATATTATATCATTCGACTGAATAATATAAAATCATTCAAATGTATTGACAATAATATTCAAATGAGATATAATATAGCACAGACGGAGGTGGAGTAGAGATGAAGAAAAGTGTGATAGCGGCGGCTCTGCTCGTATGCCTGCCGTTAATAGCGTATTTTGTTTTTAAGCATTGCGGAATATAAAAAGAGGAAAGACCATTTGGTCTTTCCTTTTTGCTTTATCTTATTCCGTAGTTTTCAAGAATGAAGTCCATATCCTTGTCGCCGCGTCCGGAGAGGCAGATAAGAATGGAGCCTCTGCCCATCTGCTTTGCAAGCTTCATACCGTATGCGACTGCGTGTGAGCTTTCGATTGCGGGGATGATACCCTCGAGTCTTGAAAGTGTGAAGAATGCGTCGATGGTCTCGTCGTCAGACACAACGTCGTACTTAACTCTGCCGAGGTCGTGCAAGAATGCGTGCTCTGGACCCGACGAGGGGTAGTCAAGACCGCTTGCTACCGAGTAAACGGGAGCAGGCTCGCCGTTTTCGTCCTTGAGCATAATGCTGTTGAAGCCGTGCATAATACCCTCGGTGCCGTACTTGAGGCTTGCCGCGTGGTCGCCAAGCTTAGGACCTCTGCCGAGAGGCTCGATACCGTAGATGTCAACGGGGTCGTTGAGGAAGCCCGAGAACATACCCATTGCGTTCGAGCCGCCGCCAACGCAGGCAACTACCGCGTCGGGAAGCTCACCCGTCATGCCGATAAACTGCTCTCTTGCTTCAATACCCACAACGCTCTGAAAATCGCGTACCATCATCGGGAACGGATGCGGTCCGAGAACGGAGCCTATGCAGTAGATAGCATCCTTGTATTCGTTGCAGTATGCCGCGAAAGCCGCGTCAACCGCTTCCTTAAGTGTCGCAAGGCCTTCCTTTACCTCGACAACGTTAGCGCCGAGTATCTTCATTCTCGCAACGTTGGGTGCCTGCTTCTTTATATCGACCGAGCCCATATAAATGTCGCACTCAAGACCGAAGTAAGCGGCAGCGGTTGCGAGAGCAACGCCGTGCTGACCTGCGCCTGTCTCGGCGATGACCTTCTTCTTGCCCATAAACTTTGCAAGAAGCGCTTCACCCATACAGTGATTGAGCTTGTGTGCGCCCGTGTGATTGAGGTCCTCACGCTTAACGTAGAGCTGGACGTTACCGAGCTTGTTTGAAAGTCTTTCAAGGTGCGAAATAGGAGTAGGTCTGCCCTGGAAATCCTTGCGTATTCTGCGAAGCTCGCTAATAAACTTGCTTGACTTGCAGATAGTGAAGTAAGCCTCGGTTATCTCCTCCATAGCGCGCTTGAGGTCGTCTGACACGTACGAGCCGCCGTATTTGCCGAAAAATCCGTCCTTATCGGGGTAGTTCTTAAAATAAGTATCAAAATCAATTCCGTTAAAAATCATTGTGTTTTCCTCCAAATAATTATGTATGATCCGTTAAGCTTCAAAAATTATTATAAGAGTCGCCATCGTCCTGTTAGCAGCACCATTATCTTTACCTTCCTGTAAACAAAAATATCCCTGACAAAGCTTTGCTTGTCAAGGACGAATAAAATAACTTTATCCGCGGTGCCACCTGTCTTGATGAAAAAATCATCCGCTTACTCCGTACGTTCATACGGATAACTCTGTAACGGGAGCCTGCCGTCGACTGCTACTCGCTTTTGCTTTCGGTCGCCCTCATAAGTCCATTCACCGTGGCATCTGCTGCCGCGATCTCACCGTCCGCGGCTCTCTTTGAGCATCAAATCCTCGACTACTATTCTTAATCATAGGTTTCTGTTTGCCTGTATTATATCACCGCGCAGGGCTTTTGTCAATAGTTTTTATAAAAAAGCAGACGGTGGCGAACACCGTCTGCCTGTATAGGTCAGAAGTAAAGCTTTTCAAGAGCCGCGAGCTTTGTGCAAAGGCAAAGTATCTCGCTTGCCGCGATAAGCTCGTTTATCGGGGGGAAGGTGGGGGCTATACGGAGATTCTTGTCCTCGGGGTCAAGTCCGTAGGGGAAGGTCGCGCCTGCGGGAGTGAGGGTAACGCCGAGCGCGCTCATAAGAGCGTGTATTCTCTTGGCTGTACCGGGAAGCGCGTCAAGACTTATGAAGTAGCCGCCGAGGGGAGAGTTCCACCTTGCGATTCCAAGCCCCGAGAGCTCACGGTCGAGCGTTTCAAGAACCGCATCGAACTTGGGCTTTATAATTTTTGCGTGCTCACGCATTTTGCTGTATACGCCGTCTGCGTTCTTGAAGTACTTGACGTGACGGAGCATATTTATCTTGTCAAAGCCGATGGTCTGTACCGTCATAACCTTTTTTGCTTCAGCGAGATTCTTTTCGCTTGCCGCCATTATCGCAACGCCCGAGCCGGGGAAGGATATCTTTGACGTTGAAGCGAAGCAGTATATGAGGTCAGTATTTCCATACTTGTCAGCCTCGTCAAAAATGTTGAGAAGCTTTACGGGACGGTCGACGTCAAAATCGTGAACCGCGTACGCATTGTCCCAGAAAATGCGGAAGTCGGAAGCCGCGGGCTTGAGCGCGGCAAAGCGCTTTACGGTGTCGTCCGAATATACGATACCGCCGGGATTTGAGAACTTCGGCACGCACCAAATACCCTTGACTGAGCTGTCGGTGCTGACGAGCTTTTCCACAACGTCCATATCGGGACCGTTTTCTGTCATCGGAACTGTTATCATTTCAATGCCGAGCGACTGGCATATAGCGAAATGTCTGTCGTAACCGGGTGCAGGGCAGAGAAACTTGACGGCACCCTGCTTTGACCACGGGGTGTTTCCGTCGATTCCGTAGAGCATTGCACGCGAAACGGCATCATACATAAGATTGAGGCTTGAGTTGCCTGCAACGAGAATGCGTTCTTCCTTTATTCCGAGAAGCTCGGAGAAAAGTCTCTTTGCCTCGGGCACGCCGTCGAGAAGGCCGTAGTTGCGGCAGTCGAAGCCTGCCTCGCTCACGCAGTCGTCAACGCTCAGAGCGTCGAGCATATCCATAGTTATGTCGAGCTGGTCGCGTCCGGGCTTACCTCTGGACATATCGAGCTTAAGTCCGCGTGATTTGTATTCCTCGTATTTTGCAAGAAGTGCGTCGTATTCCTTTTTTGCGACGTCCTTTGAAAGAGCAGTGTAGTTCATAATAAATTCCTTATAATAAATCAAGAGATAATGCAACGGTCTTGAATTGACCGTTGCATTATTTTTAAACTATTAACTATTATACTCTTAGTTTTGGCAAAATGCAAGATAAAAATACACGAAAATTCAAAATTTGGAAGAAAGTTTTTGTTAAAAGCGGTTAAAATGTTGAATTATTCGGTAAAATTTGTGGAGTTTCCGCCGTTTGAATTTTGCGGCGGTCTGCGATTTTGCAAGTTTGCTGAAGCTGAACTTGCATTACCGTGCGTAACGGGAGACCTTTTTGCGGCTCCCTGACGCTGTGCGGGTGTACTTTGCGGCGGTCTTTTCACCTGCTCCGTGTTCTTCGGGGGAGTCTGTCTTGCGCCCTTGCGGCGCGCACGTCTTCTTGAAATTATTTTCTTGTTTTTCAAAAATCCAATGAGCTGCGAGCGCTTTTTGCCAAAGAAGGCCTTGATTCTGCTGTTTACCGCGCGGTTCTTGGCTGCGATGATTACCAAGACTATGACCGCTACTGCGAGTAGTACCGATATGACCGTGATAAAAACGTTTAAGAAAGCGTCAAGTCCCGTCTTTTTGTGCTGGGTGATGCCCACGAGCCACAGACCGTATTCACCGTCCGAGAGGGCCGCCGACGATGGCTTGAACCAAAGCTTGATTGTGCGTATGTCCCCGTCGGTTTTCTTGACGAAGTCCGCTATCTTGAAGGTAAGCTCGGTGTCGGTGTTGGAATTGGTCTGCACGACACCCTCAAAGGATACAGGAATACCGTTTTCGTATCCGTCAAGCCTGAGCATCACGTTGACCGTTTCGTCCGTCGGAGTGACCGCCGTGAAGCGGACGCTCATAAAGCTTCCGTCGATGCGTTTGCTATCGTCAAGCACTCTTGATATACCCATATAAGTATTATATGATACGGGATTCATTTTTGCGTAAAGGCTGGTTTTGGGGGAGTCTGCGCTTATCTGGCGAAGCTCCACGTACGAGCAGGAGTTTGCCGGATAAAAGCCGTCTGCGCTTCCGAGAGTAAGGTCGAAAAGTGTGGTCTCCTTATAGGTGGGACGGATGTCGGATTTCACCACGGGTATGCTTTCGTAAACGTATCTTTTAGGCTTGGGAGAGTAATTTTCGGAATAAGCGTTGTATATCTCCTCGGGGCAGAATGCTCTTGCCATACCGAGTCCCTCGGCATACGCCTCCGTGTCAACGTTCCTGAAAATATTGTATATCGCCTTTTTGTTTACGGGCGAGAGGGAGGCGGAGGGGAGTGAGGTCCACAGACCGAGCTTTGCGTTTTCGGTGGGGAAGTCTATCTGACGGTAGTAAATGAATGCGTCGATGTCGGGGTTTTTGTCAACTATCGCATACGCGAGAGCGTAAGCCGCCGCCTGACAGTCGTTGTTTTTTGCATCGTCATAATTTCCGTTAATACCGAATTCGGAAATTATGATACCGCGTGTTCGACCGTCGAAGGTCATAGCCTCGGCGTTCATATAATCACTTAATACTCCGAGGTTTTTCATAGTGACAAACTCGGTGTCAAGCGAATCGGTGGCGCGCTCGTCCGTCCAGAACTCCGTGTTGGTGGGGTCGGAGGGGTAGGGATTTACTGCGAGAGACCAGTCTATGTCGCCGTGGAGTCTTACCGATTTGGCAAAGCGGTCAAGGAACGCCTTGTAGCCGTACGAGTATGTGGTATCATCCGACGTGTTGAAAACGTTGGAAACAGAAACGTACACCTCTGCGCCCGAGAACACCGACCTTGCGGCGCTATACAGAATTCTGTACGCGTTTTCAAAGCTTTTTACGTAATCCTCGAATGAAATGTCGCCTGCATAGTTCCAGTTTACCGAATCCACCTCGTAGCCGAGAATGTAGCCGGGGACGAAGCCGTGAGTCGAGTCCTTGGAATAGCGCGAGGTAATAAACTCGCAAAACGCGGTGAAGTATTTAACGGACGATACCGTGTCCGTGTTTATTGAGTAGAACGAGGCGTCCGAGCCCGAGCAAAGAGGAAACACCGACGAAAGACCGCTTCCGTTGTCCTTGCCGAGAACGATATTAAGATATACGTTCATTCCCGATTCTGTAAGCACCTTTATCTTGTGGTCAAGTGCGTTTATTCGGTCAAGGAGAAAGTAGAAGGTCTGACCGCCGTTTATGTAGGTGATCGAGTTTGGGGTGTACGAGACGCTCATATACTCGTTTAAGTCTATGCTGATAGTAGTATGCGCCGCGCCGAGATACTGTGCGTCCGAGCCGATATGGGTGCAAAGCCCCTTCTTGGTGGCTTTCTTGGGGAATGGGCTTGTGTTTTCCGCAAGCGCCTCGGGGTTTGTGATGTACCCGCGCTCGGAAAGCACCGTAAATCTGCCGTCGTCAGCCTTTACCGCCACGACGTAAGAGGAATAAAGCTTTGCTCTCGTGAAATCGAGGTTTGCCACAACAACCTTTTTATTTATCTGCCCGATGAGCGATGGCGTTAGGGAGCTTATATCCTCGGGCGTATTTTCGGGACGAAGCTCAAAGAGGTAAAGGTCCTGCCCCTTGTACTCGTCAACAAGCTCGGCGTCTACCGAAATGTCAAGCCTCAGCGAGTCCTTTTCTCGGCTTATCTCAATCGTGTCGAACGTGATACCCGTGCTCTCTGCCGAGATCAAAACGGATAGCAGAGCTGCCGCCAAAGCGACCGAAAGCATAATTATAATTTCGCGTTTTATAGCGTTCTTTTTCATAATAATCTCCGTTTTTGTGAGAATAAAATGGCTTTTGCTACTTTATTATACACCGATTTTGTGAACATTTCAAGCTACAAAAAAGCACCCTGCTTCACGCAGGGTGCCGATATTATTCTGATATAACCTTTTGAATTTCACAAATATAGACGTAGTGGTAATCTTCCGACGGATAACACGAGGGAATAATGCCGGTGTCAATAAACTCTGCCTTGTCAAGCTGAGTCTTATAAAGCTTTCTTACCTTCATTACGAGCTTTGCGCCCTCAAAATACACGGTGCCGTCAAGCTCACACGGAATAAGTCCCGCTTCACGCACCTTGTCGAAATCGCGTCCGCTTTTGCGTCCGCAAAGTGTGAGCGCCGCGCGCTTCTCCTCGGGGTAGAAGCTCAGCGTAAACTCGTCTGTCTCCTCGGTGAATTCGTATGTATATCTCTGCGGTCTTATGAACACGAAGCAAACGTTCCTGTTCCACAAAACTCCCGCGCCGCCCCAGCTTGCAGTCATTGTGTTGAAGCTGCCGTCGGGCTTTTTTGCGGTTATGAGCATCCAGTCCTTACCAATAAGCTTGAATATATTTTCGTTTATCTGTTCGGTTGTGATCTCTGTCATCTGACTGTCTCCAATAGCGTTTTTGTAGTGTTAAAGTGTATGCCGAAATGCGCTCGGCTATGCTTACATAAGATTTTTGAGGTTTCTCTCAAGCAGAACTCCGTTTCTCACGGGAGTGCCTGCCGCAAACGTCTCGTTAACGGTCTCGCGAACGAAATCGGCGGCAAGCTCGGCGCTTTGCTTGAACTGATGACCGTCAAGCAGCTTTCCGAGCAAAACGCTTGCAAAAAGGTCGCCCGTGCCGGGATAACCCGTGCCTGCATACTCTTTTTCGATAAAGCTATGAGCTCCATCGGTACAGGTCGCCGTACAGATGTATCGTTTACCGTTTTCCACGTACTCGATCCCCGTTATTGCAATGCTTGGGGTCTTGTACTCATTATATAATCTTGAAATCAGGTCCAGCGCCGCCGCTACCGCCTCGCTTTTCGAGTCAAAGCTTGGCTTTACGTCCTCTTCACCGAGCAGAAAATGCGCTTCGGTGATATTGGGGGTAATGACTGTCGCAAGGTGGCAAAGCTCGCACATACGGTTTTTCATTTCCTCGGTGTAGGTCTGATAGAGCACACCGTCGTCACCCATAACGGGGTCGACTAAAATGAGTGCGTCAGGATTCTGCTTTATTATATATGTAACCGTATCTATCTGCCCCGCGCTTCCGAGAAAGCCCGAGTAGACCGCGTCAAATTGTGCGCCGGACTTGACCATATGGTCAAAGCTTGGCTTCAGGGTGTCCGACAGGTCGGAAAACTCCATATCCTCAAAGCCGCCCGTGTGAGTAGAAAGCAAAGCGGTCGGCAGAGGTGTTACCTGGTGACCCATAGCCGAAAGAGTCGGCATCACTACGGTCAGCGCGCATCTTCCGAAGCAGGAAAGGTCGTGAATAGCAAGTATATTTTTTGTTGGATTTTGCATTGTGTTCTCCAATTCGCCGCAAACGGCGGTGATTATTTCACCTCGGTGAAGTGAATGATAAGGCTTTCGCCGTCAAAATGCTCGTTTGTGAGGTTAACGCCCGCATTCATAAGAGTCGAGCCGGAATATGTTTTTCCGTCGGCGCTTGAGAGATATTTCTTCTTTGCGTCAAGACCGCGGAGCTTTATGTAATAGTTGCCCGAGTAGATCTCGCGGCGCATCACCACGAAGGTGAAGAGTGCCTCGGACTTGTCGTCGGACACGTATTCCCACGCGCTGAAGTAACGGTTCTTGAACGGGCTCACGAGTCTGTAAAGGTCACCGTACTGTACGAGCTTCTGGTACTTGTTGTAGTCGGCGATCTGCGCCTTTACCATTTCCTTTTCCTCGGGTGTGAGCATATTGAGGTCAAGCTCGTAGCCGAAGTTACCGCCCATAGCGACAATACCGCGTGTCTTGAAGCTTGTGTCTCTGCGAGTCTGGTGGTTGGGTGAGGCTGAAAGGTGAGCGCTCATCGCAGACGCGGGGTAAACGAAGGAGGTGCCGTACTGAATGTCAATACGCTCGATGGCGTCGGTATCGTCACTCGTCCATATCTGTGGAGCGTAGTAGAGAATACCTGCGTCAAAGCGTCCGCCGCCGCCCGAGCAGCCCTCGATGAGAAGGCTCGGATACTTCTTGAGTATGCGGTCAAGCACCTCGTAAAGACCGAGAACGTATCTGTGGCAAAGACCGGGCATTTCCTCGGGTGTGAGCAGGTCGCTTCCGAGCTCTGTCATATTGCGGTTGAAGTCCCACTTGATGTACTCAAATCCCGCCTCGTCAATAAGATTCGAGATTATATTAACTATGTAGTCGCGCACGTCTGCTCTCGAGTAGTCGAGAACAAACTGGTCGCGCGCAGGTGAGTTCTTTCTTCCGTTAACGTGCAGACACCATTCGGGGTGAGCCTCGTAGAGCTTGCCGATGGGGGAGATCATTTCGGGCTCGAACCAAAGACCGAACTTGAGACCCAGCGCGTGTACCTTGCTTACAAGGTCGGGAAGACCCCTCTTTAACTTCTTCTTGTTAACGTACCAATCGCCGAGCCAACCGATATCGATGTTTCTGTCGTCGCCGAACCAGCCGTCGTCAAGCACGAACATCTCGATTCCGAGCTCTGCCGCATCCTTGGCGATGCTGTAAAGCTTTTCGTCGTCAAAATCGAAATAAGTGCCCTCCCAGTTGTTGACGAGAATGGGGCGCTTGATGCCCTTCCATTCCTTTCTGCATAGGTTGTTTGTGTAGAGCTTGTGGAAGGTGCGGCTCATCTTGCCGATACCCTCGGCGGAATAAACCATAACAAGCTCGGGGGCTGTAAACGTTTTTTCGGGCTCAAGTCTCCACGCAAAGTCGGTGGGGTTGATGCCCGCGATAATTCTTGTTTTCGAGAGGTAGTCTACCTCAGCCTCGATAACGAAGTTGCCGCTGTAAACGAGGTTGAAGCCGTAAGCCTCTCCGACCTCCTCGTCGGCATTCGGAGAAACGAGTGCCGCAAAGGGATTGTGCATGTGAGAGGACGAAACTCTGAGGCTTTCTATCGACTGCTTGCCGTGTCTTAAGTGTGTGCGCTCGGGAGTTCTTTCCTTTGCCCAGTGACCCCAAAGATGAATAAGATCGTAGTCGGAGGATGGCAGGTCAACGCCGCCACTCATAATTCTCTCAAGGCTTACCGCCTTGTCGGACTTGTTTTCGACCCTTACGCTGCGCGTGATGGCGTCGTAGCTTTCAAACGCCGTGTATATGAGCGTGAGCTCAACGCCCGTGAGAGCATCGAGTGCAACAAGCTCGAGTGTTTCGGCTTCGTTTTCGTCTGCATACGTAGACGGGAGTCCTTCAAGCACGGGCTTTCCCTTGTATATTTTGTGAGAAACATAACGGATGTCGGTTGTCGCCGTGCCGTCTGCCGCACGCACCATAAGTGAGCTCGTGCGGAAGTCGCCGATGCCGTACGCGCTGTACTCGAGCATAGATGACTCAAGCTGACGTCCCGTATCGGGAGACTTGGGATGGAACGAGCCGTATACCGTCTTGTCATCGAGATAAGAAAGGTCCGTGTCGTCTATTGTCGCGCCGTAATAGCGGTGAAGGATATAACCGCCCTCGGCTATCTGTATGACGTAGCTTGTATTTGGTGTGTCAAGCTTGAACGAATTGCTTTTGGAGTCAAAAATTACTGACATAGGGGGTTACTTCCTCTCGTAAAGTTTTCTACCGTATATTATATATTAGCCGCCGTCAAAAGTCAATAATATGGGGAATATTTGACCTTGCCGTGCGAATAGAGATATAGTGGGCAAAAGGAGGTGTTGGCTTGAACAAAAGAGTAAGATCGGCGCTCGGGTGCGCGGTGTTGTTTATACTGTCGGCGGTGATATTTAAATACGGGGGCGACACGGGACTTCCGAGCGAGGATTACGGTGTGAGCGTGAGAGAGGTGTTTAATATGTACTCTGACGCACCGTCCGCCGTTACCTCGGTCAGCGCGGAGCATATACTTAACCTGTCGCACGAAGCGGCTCCCGTCAAGAATGAGCCCTGCGAGGTCCTGCCGCCCGTTCTTGTACCGCCGCAGACCGCGGCGGCATCGGACATAAATTGATACCGTATATAGCCTCGGTGCTTTTCGCCGTGCTCACTCACGAGGCGGCGCATTTGCTCGTTATGCGGCTTTTCGGTATAAAAACGGCGCGAATGAGGCTTGGCACGTTCGGTATTGGAATCGAGGCAAAATACGGACTCGCATCATACCTGAAGGAGGCGGCGGTAAGCCTTTCGGGGAGCGCGTGCAATATTGCCTGTGCCCACATATTAGCAGACTGCGGAGAGCTGTCCTCCGCCTGCCTTGCTTACGGACTGTTCAATCTGCTCCCACTCAGTATGCTTGACGGCGGAGAGCTCTTTGATATTACTCTTGCCGTATGCGGTGTCGGTGACCGAAGAAGGTTCGTCGCCCGACGCGCCGCCGACACCGTGATAACGGCGGCGGTGTGGATATTTGCGGTCTACCTCGCCTTGAACGGCGTGGGGGAGGGGCTTCTTATCAGTGCTTTGTATATGGTGTTTTCAAAAGTCTGCAAGCGCCGCACTTGACGATACCGCCGTTTTGGTGTAAAATATAAGAAAAAGACACGGACGGGGTAAGGCATTGGCACTTGACAGCTTATTTTTTGAAGGAACAAGACTTGATATATTAAGAGCACCCGTATGTATGACCGACAAGACGGGCAAGCTTCTTTATAAGAATCCCTCATTCGCCTCTCTCACGTTAAGAGGAAGGCTTGCGGGCATGAAGGACTATTGCGGTGAAAACCGATATTTTCTGCTTGGCTCAAACGGCGGCGAGAGGGTAGGGCTCGTGATAGGCGCTCAAAAGAGAAGCTTTGACGCTATCGGGGCGAGAATACTTGATGCGGAAACCGTTGCGTACGTTGATTCGCGCTTCGTGACGTCGGTGTTTCCCGTTGGTATTGCAGGATATCTTCACATGGCGCTTGAGGTTTATTCGGGAAAGCTCCTGATACCCGTGTTCGGCGGAGAGGTGCATAAGATGCCAAACGCTTATGACGGTGACCGCAGAATATACGAAATAGGCAGAAGGGCGCTCAGGTCGGGCTCGGTGTCGGGAACCAAGGTGGAGAGCTTCTTTGCCGAAAACTTCGTTCGTGACGAGGTCGACAGGTACAGAGATTATCTCGCCGACTACGGATACAGAGTCAGCTTTAATTCCGAGCAGGCAGACCTCGTTATCTGCCGCGAAAGCGTTTACGACCTATCCATCGTGCTGGGACTTTTGATGGTCTCCGCGCTCAAATATTCCGCCGACAAGGCTATGCACGTAAATCTTCGCAAGAGTCAGACCGCGATAGGCATTTCGGTAAGCTTTGCCGCAAATAACGCGTCTGGCGAGAAAAGAGTGTCGGCAGACGAGTACTTTGACGAGGGTAGCGACGAAAGACGGGTTGTTTCGGGACTTATGAAAATGTGCGACCTTTATTCTTGGTCGCTCGTGTGCATACAGAGCGAGTCAAGGGGAGAGGTGGAGCTCTCGCTCAACCTCCCGATATACGGAACCTCGCCGCGCAAATTCAGAGCAGAAACAGACAGGACCCACGCGAAAGAGCTTGAAGAAGCGCTCGTGCTTCTCAAGGGCGAGATGGATATTCTTAAATGACGGAATTATAACGGCTTGAATTCGGACGGGCGATTCGTGAATCGCCCCTGCTCCCGTTTTTTTACAGCGAAGGATTATGTCTGAGGCATCCCGAATAAATAAAAGCTCCTATGCAGGACAAATCCTGCATAGGAGCTTTGTTATTTGAGTAATTTTTCAAGCGTCAGCTCTGCTCCGACCGCATCTCTCGCCGCTTTGAGCGACGGGTCTGCCTCACCGTCACGCGCCTTTTTGAGAACGGCGCGTATAAGAAGATTTTTCGGCGTGTCGTCGGGAGTCACGAGCTCTATCGCGTCGACCTTGTAGCCGTAAGCCTCGAGCGTCTTTATGCGAAGCGAATCGGTCAGATTCTCGCAAAGCTTTTGCGAGGTCATCGAGTGGGAGAGCACGAAGTCAAGACTCTTTGCAATACCCAGCTGCTTTGCGCTTGCAAAAAGCTCGTGGTGACAGCAGGGTGTTGACAGAATTATTTTCGCACCCGACCTTATCGCGTTGGCGAGAACTATGTCGGTGGCAATATCGCAGGCGTGAAGCGACACCACCATATCGGGATTTTCCTTGAGTCCGAGCGCCATAATGTCACCGCACACGAAGCGTAGGTTTTTCATTCCCGCTGACCTTGCGACCGAGCTGCAGTAGTCGATAACGTCCCGCTTGAGGTCTGCGCCCAGCATCTCGATATCAAGACCGAGGATCTTCTCAAGATAGAAGTACAGGGCAAACGAAAGATAGCTCTTGCCGCAGCACAGATCGTACACGATAACTCGCCTGTCGCGCGGAAGCTTGTCCGCAACGTCACCGACTGTTTCGAGAAAACGGTTTATCTGACGGTACTTTGCCTGCATCTTGTCGTGAATACGTCCGTTTTTGTCGCAGATACCGAGGCTTTTTAGAAACGGCTCGTTTAAGTATTCGTCGAGAATGCGGCGCTTGAGCTTGTCGTGTGCCTCTGCGGCGAAGCGCTCGCCGCCCGGCTTTATGCGGTTGCCGATATGAATACTTCCGGATTTTGAACGCTTTATCTCGCACTCGCCCGAGGTGGTGATGATGTTGGTCTGCATAAACTCGGAGAGGGCAGACTCGGCGATCACCTCCGCGCCCGAGTCAAGAGGCAGTAGCTCGTGAAACGCCTTGTTGTCCTTGGTAAAGGTCTCGAGCTTATATTTGAGAGCTCCGCCTACCTTTGCAATTATGACCGCGCGCTTGAGAACACTCTTGTCAACGGGCTTTGACAGGACTATCTTCTTCAGCGTGCCGTCCTTTGCGGCGGTATTTATAATTTCCGTGATCTTTTGTTTTTCCATATCGCACCGTGTAAAAGTTTTTTTACAGTTTATCACATATGACGCAAAAAATCAAGGCTCGCGGTGTGCAAAGCGACGATTTTCGTCCGTGCAGTGGCGATTTCAAAATTTTTGTTGACAAAAAGAAGAACTTGTGCTATAATCTCATATCGGTATAGCATGCCCTCGGGTATGCTCTCCTTACCGCAGACAAATTTTTTAGAAGTGGTGGTCTGCGGTCTTAAAGTCCACAAGGAGGTGTAAAAATGGCTAAAATCATTTCATCCTACGAAACTATGTTTATCGTTGATTTGGCTCTTGGCGAGGAAGGCGTAAAGGCTCTCATCGGCAAGTTCACAGACCTTATCGCGAAAAACGGTACTGTTGAGGAAGTCAATGAGTGGGGAAGCCGTAAGCTTGCTTACCCGATCAACGACGTAAACGAGGGCTACTACGTGCTCGTTAACTTCAAGAGTGCTCCTGAGTTCCCGGCTGAGCTTGAGCGTGTGTTCGGTATTACCGATGGTATTATGCGTTCCGTAGTAATCAAGCTCGATGAAAAGATGCTTGCTAAGAAGGCAGCAAAGGCGGCAGCCGCAGCAGCCGCAGCAGCCGCAAAGGCAGAAGAAGCTCCCGTAGCAGAAGCTGCAGAAGCTGCTGACGCAGAGTAATTCAGGAAAAATACGAAAGGAGCAGACAAATGGCAAACTTCAATCTCAATAAGATTACACTCGGCGGCAGACTTACAGCCGACCCCGAGCTCCGTCAGACAAATTCAGGCGTTATGGTAACGTCGGTTGGTCTTGCCGTAAACAGAAGATTCGCAAACCGCGAGGACGCACAGGCTCAGCAGACAGATTTCTTCAATCTTGTTGCTTGGCGCGGCATGGCAGAGTTCATTTCCAAGTATTTCCGCAAGGGATCGTCGATTTGCGTTGTTGGCTCTGTTCAGGTAAGAAACTGGACCGACGGACAGGGTCAGAAGCGTACGTCTGTTGACGTGCAGGTTGACGAAGCTTACTTCGTTGACAGCAAATCCGATTCGCAGTACAGTTTGGCAAACGACGTTCCGTATGCGTCCTCGTCCAAGGAGTCAGACGCAAAGTTTGAGCCCCTTCCCGACGAAGAGGATTTGCCGTTCTAATAACGAAAACAGGAGGTTTCACAAATGGATAACGTAAGAGAAAGAGACGCACAGAAGCCTTTCCGCGCAAACCGCAAGAGAAAGAAAGTATGCTTGTTCTGTGCAGAAAAGATCGATTACATCGATTATAAAGACGTTGCAAAACTCAGAAAGTTCACAAGCGAAAGAGCAAAGATTCTTCCCAGAAGAATCTCGGGCGCTTGCGCAAAGCACCAGCGTCAGATTACAGTTGCCATCAAGCGCGCAAGAGTAGTTGCTCTTATGCCCTTCACAAGCGACTGATAAATCAAGCACAACGAAAGCCGTCGGAAACGACGGCTTTTTTGTGTATCGGACAAACGGGTATGGGCTGAGATAATATTTGCGGTTGACTTACCGCGCGCCTAAAAGTTTTTGCGCCGCTTTTTACAAAAAGCGGCAAAGGTGCGAAGCACCGTATATATCATAATTTTCCGCAGACAAACGGGTATGGGCTGAGATAATATTTGCGGTTGACTTACTGCGCGCCTAAAAGTTTTTGCGCCGCTTTTTACAAAAAGCGGCAAAGGTGCGAAGCACCGTATATATTACGTGTTATGCTTGATCGTTTCTCTGTCACAGCTGTTGCGGTTGTGATTTATTTGTAAAATAATCTGTTTTTTCTTGAACTGTGGGGAGTTTTGTGCTAAAATAAATTCGGTTGATGATGATTACGCTTTGGATTGGAGAAAGGAATGAACGGTAAGATCTACGACGAGAATTTCTTGAAAAATGACGTGGCAGAGGAGGGTACTGTCGATTGGTACGAGCTGCCCTGTGACAAATTTGATATTTACGGACTCCTTCCGCCTCAGGACGGAATTATGACTCGCAGAATACCGCTTGATATTGCCAAGACGGTTAGCGTGACGGTAACGGCTGAAAGCGGCTACGGTGCGGGAGGAAGAATACACTTCTCAACCGATTCGAGCTTCGTTGCTATCAAGGTGGAGTACGGACGCGGCGCGGTACCGACGGTCTGCAACCACTCTTTTACTCACGGATTTGATCTCTACAAATTTGATGAAAGCGGACAGTACAGATTCGCGGCAGCATACAGACCTGCCAAGGATTTTGACTATAAAACGGCTGAATATAAGGCGAACACGAAAACGGACGGCGAGATGACGAGCTTTCTTATCAATATGCCGCATTTTTCAGACGTTAAGAAACTATACGTAGGTCTTGCCAAGGGAAGCAAGCTTGAGCGCGGCGCGAAATACCGTAACGATAAGCCGATAGTGTTCTACGGCTCGTCCATTACCCACGGCGCCGCGGCGGGCAGACCCGGCAACACCTACGAAAACTTCATTTCACAGAAATATAATCTTGACTATATAAATCTCGGCTTTGCGGGAGGCGCCAAGGGTCAGACCGCAATGGCAGAGTATATCGCAAGCCTTGATATGTGTATGTTCGTGTGCGATTACGACCACAACGCGCCCGACGCAAAGCATCTCGAAGAAACACATTACCCCTTCTACGAGATAATAAGAAGATCTCACCCCGACATTCCGTACATAATGATCTCAAAGCCCGACGCTGTTATCTATTCGAAAGTGGACGATTCAAGAAAAAAAGTAATTATAAGCAGCTATAACAAAGCGGTAGCCCGCGGCGATAATAACGTGTATTTCATAGACGGCTCGACACTTTTTGACGGAGAATTCCGTGAGTCCTGCACAAGCGACGGCGCTCATCCGAACGACCTCGGCTTTTTTAGAATGGCAGACAAGATCGGCGCCGTTATTGCCCGTATTATGAAACTTGATTAATTCCCGAAAGGAAACAATATGAAAGAAACGAGACTTTACAAATGGCTTGATAACTTCTGGTATCACTATAAATGGATCTTCTTGGTGGCAGTGGTCTTCACTGTGTTTATCATAGTCAGCATAATACAGATGGTCGGCAGAGAAGACGTTGATATGTATATTATGTACGCAGGTCCCGAGGTCATAACCGTGCAGAACGCAAAGTACATAGAAAAAGCCTTTGAAAACCTCACCCCCGACGATATTACGGGTGACGGAAAGGTGACGGTAAGTCTGCGTGATCTCTCCATTCTCTCCAAAGAGGAGATGGAGGAGAGAAACAAGGCGATGGAGGATAGCGAGGGACAGACCGACGGCGTTGCAAACGCGATCATCGTGTCGCATATGAGTCAGAATCTGCAGACCTTCAATCAGGAGATACTCGGCGGTGACTCGATTATATGCCTGCTTTCCCCCTACACCTACTCGATAGTAAGAGAGGCTGACGGCTTTATGCCGATTTCCGATATCCTCGGCTACACGCCCGACGGACTTTACGATGAATGCGGAATATACCTCAGCGAGACCGAATTCGGCAGATTTACCGAAGGACTTTACACTCTTCCCGAGGACACAATACTCTGTATCAGACGCCTTTCAAGTATGGCTTTCCTCAAGGGCGCGAATAAGACCGAGCGCGAGCACGACTACTGCGTGGAAAAGTTCAAGGCGGCAATTGAGTGGAAAAAGCCGCAGATTATAGGCTGAGGGTGTAAAAATTCCCAATTTTGAACGGCACGTACTGAGTTTTTAATTAAAAGTGACGAAAATATAAAAAATATAAAAAAACACTTGTAAACTTGACCGAAATAATGTAAAATAATAAGCGTTGGGGTATGAGTATATGTTGTTAAATTTTTAACACTCTCAGCTCCCGCCGAATCAAGTTTCAAAATTATTAATATAAAACGGAGGATTTTAACATGTCAGTTAAAGTTGCTATTAACGGATTCGGACGTATCGGCCGTCTTGCATTCAGACAGATGTTTGGTGCAGAAGGTTACGATATCGTTGCCATCAACGACCTCACAAAGCCCTCAATGCTTGCTCACCTTCTCAAGTACGACACAGCTCAGGGCGGCTACTGCGGCAGAGTAGGCGAAGGCCTTCACACTGTTTCTGCAGACGACGAAGCAGGCACGATCACAGTAGACGGCAAGACCCTCAAGATCTACGCTGAAAAGGACGCTAAGGATCTTCCTTGGGGTGAGATCGGCGTTGACGTTGTTCTCGAGTGCACAGGCTTCTACTGCTCCAAGGACAAGTCTCAGGCTCACATCGACGCAGGCGCTAAGAAGGTAGTTATCTCTGCTCCCGCAGGAAACGACCTCAAGACCATCGTATTCGGTGTTAACGAAAAGACACTTTCCAAGGATGACGCAATCATCTCCGCTGCATCCTGCACAACAAACTGCCTCGCTCCTATGGCTAAGGCTCTCAACGACTACGCTCCTATAGAAAGTGGTATTATGAGCACCATCCACGCTTACACAGGCGACCAGATGATCCTCGACGGTCCTCACAGAAAGGGCGACCTCAGACGTGCAAGAGCAGGCGCTGCTAACATCGTTCCTAACTCCACAGGCGCTGCAAAGGCAATCGGTCTTGTAATTCCCGGGCTCAACGGCAAGCTTATCGGTTCTGCTCAGAGAGTTCCCGTACCGACCGGTTCTACAACAATCCTTACAGCAGTAGTTAAGGGTGCTGACGTAACTAAGGAAGGCATCAACGCTGCAATGAAGGCTGCTGCAAGCGAGTCCTACGGCTACAACGAAGACCAGATCGTATCCAGCGACGTTATCGGTATGAGATTCGGTTCTCTCTTCGATGCAACACAGACAATGGTATCCAAGGTAGGCGACGACACATACCAGGTACAGGTAGTTTCTTGGTACGACAACGAAAACTCCTACACAAGCCAGATGGTAAGAACCATCAAGTATTTCGCAGAACTCTAATGCGCGGTCGGGGCGCCCCGACAGGCGATACGCGCGTGAAGATTGAGCAAAACGAAATCTTCACCCATCACCCTGAAGTCTGTTGAAATTTAACTATAAAAGACCTCTGCAATTTGCAGAGGTCTTTTTGCGGGTAGCACCCGCGGGCAAACAGCGCGGG